>JBDZUX010000008.1:0-8387 GCA_040255405.1 Lysobacteraceae bacterium | reverse complement strand
GGGGATCGAATCGAGCGCACGCCGTACCGCGGACAACGCCAGTGCGAACAGCGCCAGCAGCAGCAACGTACCCGGGATGCCTGTCTCCACGGCTGTCTCGAGAAAGTCGTTGTGCGCATGCGCGGTCAGCAAGTCGGGCATCCGGCTGCGCGCGACCGGATCCAGAGACGCCGCCACGGCGCGAAATCCGTCGGGCAGCACCAGGGAGAAATGGTCGAGGCCGTAGCCGTGGAGCGGTCTTGCCGCGATCAGATGCAGCGACGCCTGCCACAACTGCAAACGGCCGAGCACGGAATGCAAGTCGTTCCACCGCAGCAACGCCGCCGCATAGCCATCGTCGCGCACGAGCAAAGCCAGCGCTGCAAGCGCGATCGGGCCTGCGAAGCAAAGGCTTGCCAGGTTCAGCGGGGTACGGCTTTTACCGTTATCGCGCCGACGTACCCACGTGTGGAGCGTGGCACCGAGAAGCAGTCCAGCCAAGCCGAGCCTAGAGCCGGTCGGCAGGATGGCGGCGATGAACAGCAGCCAAAGCCATACCGCGCCGCGCGTGAAACGGGACGCCCACCACACCGCAATGGGTGCGGCTGCCGCGAGGAATTCGGCGGTCCAGTCGGGATTGCCGGTGGTCGTGAAGATCCGCCAGCGGCCGGATTCCTGGACGGGCCTGCCGACGAGCCAGGCCAGCGGATCCATGTTCGCGGCCTGCAGGCACGCATGACACGCCATCGCCAAGGCCGCGACGGCGACGGCGCCGAGCAGGAGTTCGAAATTTTGTCGCTCGCCGGCGATGCGCGCCTGTTGCGCGTACAGCAGCGCCATGAAAAAGACCACGAGGCATGCCGACAGGCATGCCCAGCCGAAGCCGAGGTGCAGCGTCGGGTTGAGCGCACGCGGTGTGACCGCGATGAGCGACCACGACCACAGCGCGATCGCGGCGGCGGTCAGCCACGCGCCTGATCGCATGGCTGCCCGTTGCCGCGCGTGTGCAGCGTCCTCTCTCCACGCTTTTTCGGCGTACCGCACGGTCGCGACCAGCGCCGCGAGCGCACTGCCGAAAAGCAGTACCGCTTGCTTGACCGGCAGGAATGCCCGCAACCCGAACGGATCGACCGCCAGCGGCACGACCAGCACGATGGCCGCGACCAGGACGCCGCATGCGTTCAGCCCGGCAAGCGCACCCCTCGAACGCAACGATGTCGCAGGGATGGCTTGGATCGGTTCACCCGCCATGCCCGCTTGCACCCAGCATCTGCTGCAGGAACTGTCCCAGCGGGATCGGTTTTTGCGGAGGCTGTTTCGGATTGGGTGACTGCCGTGGCGGCGGGTTCTTCGGCGGCCCCGGCAGCGGTCCCGGCGGGAACGGGCGCAAATAGGGCGTACCCTGGTCCAGCTGTTCCGGATTCAGCGGCTTCCTGCAATCGGTCAGTGCCGCGTCGGCAGCATTACGTTGGTCGATCACGTCGCTGCCCGCCTTCACTGCCTGCCATGCGTTGTAGAGCTGGGTGCCGCCTTCCAGCATGGCAAGCGCGGGGCCGAGCTTGTTGACCAGTCCCGACAGATTGGTGCCTTGGGCCAGCTTTTCGGCGCTGTCGATCACGATGCCCTTCGCGGTGCCAACTGCCTCGTCACTGGGCGCCGAAAGCGCCGCGCCTGCCTGGCTCGGCACGCCGCCGAAAATCCTGGAAATGCCGGAAAGGCCTTGCATCGCTTCGTTCCGGTGTTTTTCCTCTTCGGCCCACTTGTAGATGTCGCCGCTGTTGCCTTGGGTCGGATGTCGCATCGCTTCGCAGTGGCGGTAGGCTTGCCAGTTCAGGGATTGGAGTTCCTGCAGTGCCTCGGCGATCTGTTGCCTGAGCTGTTGCTGCAGCGCCGGATCCCGGGCAAGCGCGGCCATCTCCGTGAGGAAGTTGAGTTTGTAGATGGCGTCCGCGGTGCCCTGTTGTATTTGACTCGAGGTCTGGGCAGGCGCCGGTTGCATCGCCAGCAAGGCGATGCACATGCCTGCGACGAGCGCCCATTTGCGCCGGCCGCCGCATCCATCGACACGCGCGTGGGGCGTGCGTTCAGAGTGAGCCACAGCGCGTTACCCCCTTTTGCAGCCTGTCGAGTTCGACGGTGGCGGCGGCAACCTGTTTGCCGTTGCCTTGTTCGTCGCGCCGGATGGTCGCGGCCAGCAGCGCCGCGCCGACGATCGTCTGCGGCACGACTTGTCCTGCCGGCGCCCGGATTGCGTTTGCGGTCATCGCGGCGATGTCATGGTCGGTCCAGCCACCGCGCTTGAGCGTCGCCACGGCTTGTGGCGGCAGACCGTCCTGCTCGAGTTTTTGCTGCCAGGCGATGAACGCCTGCTGCATGCCGACGGGATCGTCGACGTTGAACATGGGCGGCGGATTGCGCTGCAGCAGGGGCGCAACCGCCAGGCGCAGCAGTTTCGCTTCGGCAAGCCGGCTGGCCTTGCCTGCAGCGGCCATCCGCGGCAGCAATGTCGAAAGGTGTTCGGCAAGCTTGCCCGCGCTGTCCATGTCGCCCCAGACAATCGCCACGCGCAGTCCCGCCATCGTTTGTTCGACGGCGTCGGCGATGGCCGCGGCTTCCAGGTTGCCGGCCCACATCGCATCGAAAGCCGCCTGCATCGGCGTCGCACGCGGCGGTGTGGGCATGGCGATGGCTTGCACCGTGGGCAGTACCAGTGCGGGTTTGGTGTCCAGTTGTTCCGACGGGATGTCGTCGGCCTTGCCGAAGTAATCCCGGGGCAGGCCCGCACAGGTCGCGAATGCCACGAGGCGTGCCGGGTCCGCATGACTGGGTGCGCCGGGGGAATCTCCGGGTGACGTACCATCGCGCGCGCCCCGGTCCGCGGCCGCCAAGGCCGCCTGCGACATTTGCTGCAGCACTTGCAGCATCGCCATCGAGACATGCTCGTCCAGCGTGACGGCCTTCCTGGTGGTCTGGCCGGGCTTTATTTCGACATCGAGCACCTGCATCGGCAGCGCGCCGTCGTAACCAGCGCCCTGGTAGGTGACGAGGACCTTGTACTTGCCGGGCGCAAGCGTGGCTTCGAGGCCGTCGGAGCTGCTCTCCAGGTCGCCGGCATAGTGGCCGTGCGAATCGGCGATCATGCCGCCGCTGTCGCTCGTCACGTCGCGGCCATCCAGCGAAGCGGTGATGGCGAGCGTGGCCTTCGCCGCGCCGTCGCCGGGACCATTGTCGCTGGCGCCGTCCGCGTGGTTGCCGGAACACGACGCCAGCCCCAGCGCCGCCATCATGACGGCCGCAAGGATGCCGCAGCCGGTCGCACCCCGTCCGAAACGTCTCATGAACCTGCTCCCCAGTTCCGCATCGCCAGTTGCATGGACTGTTTGGCGTTGTCGTCCTGCTCCCGACCCATCGCATTCTTGAGCGCCGCGACGACCGTGCCCTGCATCGATGGGAGATCCCCCGCAGGGCCCAGCTCGCCGAGGGCTTCGGCGACCTGGCCGCGTACATCGCTGCGCGGATCGGAAAGCCCATCGATCAGCGCGGCCACGGCCGCGTCCTTGTAGTCGCCGAGTTGTTTGTTCCCGGCCAAGGTCGCGAGACCGGCCGCGGCGCGGCCGCGAATGCCGATGTTGTTCTGGTCGGCGGAGGATGCACCAGTGCGAACCGCTTCGATCAGGAGGGGTGCGCCGATGCTGCCCATCGCGGCCAGCGCATCGGCGACATCGCGCGCATTGTCGCCGTCCGGGTCGAGCAATGCCGTTTCCAATGCGGCGAGTGCAGGCGCGGCTTGCGGGCCCATTTTCCCGAGGGCCTCCGCTGCAAGGCCGGCGACGGCCATGTCGGAATCGCCAAGACGGGCACCGAGCGCCCGGGCCATCCGCGCAACAAGCGGGGGCGGCAAGATGGCCACGGGTTTGGGTACAGGTTGGCCGGCGCGGGAGGCGGCCATCGCGCGAGCGTTGCTGACAAATGTCCCCCCCAAGCCGTCATCCAGTGCGTTGACGGCGGCTTCGCGCACGTTCGCGTCGGGATCCTCCAGCGCGCCGAGCAGTGCGGGCAACGCTCCGGTGTCGTACTCCGCCAAATCGCCGAGCGTCTCGGTCGCGGCCCGACGAACGCTGGCGTCCTCATCATCGAGTGCGGCGGCCAGGGCGGGGATCGCTTCAACGGCTCCGGCGCCCTTCTTGCCGAGCACCATGGCGGCGAGCATGCGCTGCTGAGCCGGGCCGCGTTGAACGGCGGTGATCAGCGGCGCGGTCATCGGAACCTGCAGTTGCACCAAAGCGGTCTTCGCGGCGATCGCCGCGCGGGCCGGATACCGTGCGCCCGGTGTGCGGTATGCCAGTGTCGCGACGAGCGTGGGCACGGCCGGTGCGCCGATCGCGGTCATCGCGGCGATCACTTGGTTCGCCGTGTACAGCGGCAGCGGGTCGAGCACGGCGCGCGTCAATGCCGGCAGCGCCGGTTCGGCGGCCGCACCCGACATCGCAATGGCCTGCGCGATCGCGCCGCGGACCCACGGGTCAGGCTCGACATCGAGGCGCGCGGCCAGTGCATGGATGACGAAAGTGTCGGTCGATTCCAGTTCCGCGAACGCCGTGGCCGCGCCGTACCGGACCAGTCGCGACGCGTCGCCGAGACTCGCGGCGAGCGAGGACATCACGCGGGCGTCGCCGGCGTGCTGCGCTTTCGCGATGATGCCGAGGCCCTTGGCGCACGCCGCGCGGACCCGTTCGTCGCGATCGGAGGTGCACTTCTCGAAGACGGCGAGGGCGCCGGCGCTCTTCGGCACGGTCATCAGCGCATACGCCGCATTGGCGCGCACGCGCCATGCCGGATCGCCGGTCAGTGCGATGACCAGCCCAGGTATGGCCGGCTGCAGTGCGCTGCTGTGGAAACGCCCGAACACGTAGGCCGTGTCGGCGCGCAGATCGGCATCGCTGCTCTTGAGGAACGGCACCAGTGCCGCCACCGTCGCGGACGTGTTGTTGCGGTAGTTGAGGAGGCTGGAGGGCTTGGCACGCTCCGCCGGGGTCGCAGCCTCGAACTGCGCGGCCAGTTCAGTCTCATGGGTGCCCGCAACGGCAAGCGCGCTGCAAAAGCACGATGCACACGCGGCCACCAGGACCAGGATCCGCTTGATTTTCACCTGTGTTTACCCCGTGTCGGCATGCTGCGTGGCGGCAGCAAGTCATCTTTGCTGGTCATGCGCTGTTGTCCGTGTAGCCGGCGACACGGATCAGTCGAGAGCGTCCGCCGGCAGCGGCGTATCCCAGGGCAGTTCCAGCAGGTGTCCGGCGGCGTCCAGCACGGTCACCGGCGTCATGCCCAAAGCGGCCAGCAATTCCAGAGGTGCGTCGCCGGTGTTGGCGAATTGGTGCACCGCGTCGGATTCCACGATCAGCGTGGCGTGCGGCCCGAATGCTTCGGTCCGGCCCGGCATTCGATATTCGCCGTGGCCGGAGAGGATCACGACGACGCCCTCGCACGCGTGCCGGTGCCACGGGGTCACTGCGCCGGGAGCGAGCGTCTGTCGCCACACTTCCATGGTGTAGGTGCCGCGGGTGAGGCTGGCCAGCGTCTGGTGGGTCAGGCCGGGCAGGTGGAAAGTCTCGATATCGGCTCGTGGCAGGACGGTCATGGATGTCTGCGTCTCCTTCCCCGGCGGGAAATCATGCAAAGGTGTCGCGCCGCCGTTCCGCTGTCCGGACGGCCTGGTCTGTCTTCCATTGGCAGCTCCTTCGCCCGGTCGAAGCGGCGGCGCGACAGGGTGGTCATTGCACCCGAGCGGCGCAAAAGGATCTTGAGGAAGGGCTTAGGCACCGCTGACGAGGTTGTTATGAAAGCTCACGCGGCTTTCGGATCAGCAACTTGTCCGCGGAATTTCTGCGGCGTCGAGAGCGGCAATGCCGCGCGGTGAACCTGTTGTTTCTTCATCGAGGGGTTCTGCAGCCGCGACGCACGTATGCAGGAACGTTCAATTGCCTGGTACGCCCTCGCTGTCGGCAATCGCATCGGGGCCGGATTTGCGCAACGCGGCGAGGGCGGTCTCGCGCAACGCCTTCAGGCGCTGCGCCACCTTCGCGGCCAGGGTCGAGTCGCCCTGCTGCTGCGCCCATTGCGACGCCAGGAGCAGGATGTCGGCGTCATGGCTGGCGGATGGATCGAAGTCGCGCAGGCCCGCGCGTGCCGCGTCCGCATCTCCCGTGGCCAGGGCAACGACCAGCGCTGCGCGATGCAGGTCACCGTGGGTCGGGTCACCCGGGTGCGCGGCAGCGGCGGCAGCCGCGAGGTCGCGCACCGCCGCGGCCTGGTCGCCTGGCGCGGCGGCCATGGCCCGGACCAGCGCTTGCGAATAGCGATAGTCCGCCGGCCGGGGTTGCTTCGCGATCACCGCATCGACCTGCTTCGAAACCGCGGGCAGCGACTCCGGGTCCTCGAAGACCATCGCCATCGCCACGTTGTATTGCAGGGCGATCCACAAGTCCGGATCCTGGCCCGGATCGACCAGCGCCGCCGATTGCCGCGCGCTGGCGAGCGCGGCCTTGCGATCGCCGGCGTTCCATTCGCTGCCGCCGCGCAGGATCAGCGCCAGCGCCTGCCACACCGGATTCTTTTGTTGCCGCCCGATGTCCAGCATGCGCTCGGCGATCGGGCCTACCCGTTCGTCGACGCCCGCATTCAGGAGCAGGATCGCCAGGTTGTCGCCGCCGGAAAACTCCAGCCGCGCGTTCTGCAGCTTGCCCCCCATCCGATAGGTGTACGCCAGCAGTGGCAGCGCATCCGCGGTTTTCTTCTGGCGCAACAGGTCCAGCCCGAGGTTGTAGGCATCACCTGCCGCATTGGTCTCGTTGCCCAGCGCGGTGCTGGCGGCCAGGGCATCGCGATCGGCCTTTTCCGCGGCCGGATAGTCTCCGCGCGCCGAGGCTAGAAAGGACTCGCTGTTGTGGAGATCGGGTTTGGTGTCTTCCAGCGCATGGCGCTGGATCAGTTGGCGCGCCAACTGGAGGTCGCGATCGGCAACGTCGAAGCGCTTCAGGCGCGAGGCGACATCCACCGATTTGAGCGCGATGCGGGCCTGGACCGCCGGATCGCCCAGTTTCCGGGCCAAGGGCGCGGCTTCCTGCAGGCGTTGCAGCGCGGTCGCGTGTTCGTGCCGGGTCAGCGACACGGCTGCAAGCTGGAAGAGGGCGTTGGCGACCATGCCGGTATCGTCGCGGCTACGCGCTTCGGCCAGCAGGGACTCCAGCGTCTTTCCCGCTTCGCCGAGCTGGTCGGTGTTCGTTTGGGCCTCTCCGAGCCGCAGCCGGCAGGGCAGGAAGCGGGGCGCCTCCTTCGCGCACAACGCGAAATACGGTTTCGCGTCCGACCAGCGCCCGTGCATCCCCGCATCCATGCCGCGCGCGAAGGTTTGCGCGAGATAAGGATCGACGGGTGCCGTTGCCAACGCTGGTGCCGATTGCGGCGCCAGGTCCAGGGCGTCGCGGATACGCCGTACCGCCGAGACCGCGAGGACGCCCGGTGCGGAACCGGCCAGCACGACGTCGGCGTCGCGGTGTGCATCGGCGACGTGCAGCGACAATTCGTACACGCTGCCGAGCTTGCGCAACTTGCCGGTGACGAGGATCGATGCGCCGATCACTTTGCGGGTGTGTTCGACGCGGCTGCTTCCCGGTGGCACGGCGAAGTTCCATACACGCGCGACCTGCAGCGGATCGACGACGTCGATGCCACGCAACGGATCGAGCAAGCTTCCGATCAGTCCCGGCACGCCCCGCTCGGTCCAATCTAGGGACGGATCACCGGTCGCGTTCTCGATCGGCAGCAACGCGATGCGAGGCGGCCCGGCCGCGTCGTGCGCCACGCCGCGCGGCACCAGCCACCACGCCAGCGCCACGCAGATCGCGAACAATGCGATTGCAGCCGCGATCGGCCGCGCGAGTCGCCGGCGTGCACGCGGCGCCGCGGCAGCGGCCGCAGGCATTCGAACGGGCGGATTGCCGCTGTCCGGTGACGCATCCGGAACTGGCGGTTCGACGACAACTTCGCGCACCGGCGCCACCCACTGCAAGCCACGTCCGTAGATGGTGCGGATCACGGACTGGCGTTCGCCGTCGTCGCCGCACGCGCGCCGGGCCTTGTAGATCAACTGGCTGAGCGCCGCGTCGGTGATGGGGCGGCGTCCCCACAATTTTTCGATAAGTTCCTGCTTGCCCAGCGCGCGTGCATGGTCGCGCACCAGCAGCAGGATCAGGTCGAACACCTTGGCTTCCAGCTCGACCTCGGCGCCCTCGCGCAGCAACCGCCGGGTGGCCGGCAGGATCACGCAGTCGCCGCTGTGGTACTCCCTTGCTGACGCATCGTCTGGCATGCAGGCCACCCCGAACGGCCTTGCAACGATCCCCGGA
>JBDZUX010000042.1:5066-27167 GCA_040255405.1 Lysobacteraceae bacterium | reverse complement strand
ACGCGCCGCCGCCGTGGCGGGCCATGCCGCCGTAGGTGTCGACGATGATCTTGCGCCCGGTCAAGCCGCAGTCGCCCACCGGGCCGCCGATGACGAACTTGCCGGTCGGGTTGATGTGCACCTTGTTCTTCGGCAGCGCGTCCAGCCACTTCTTCGGCAGCACGGGCTTCAGGATGGTTTCGCGCACGCCTTCCACGAGGTCGGCGTACTTCACTTCCGGGTCGTGCTGGGTCGACAGCACCACTGCATCGAGGCCGGCGACCGTGTGGTCGTCGTTGTAAAGCAGGGTTACTTGCGACTTCGCGTCCGGGCGCAGCCATTTCAACTTGCCGGCCTTGCGCACCTTGGCCTGCTGTTCGACCAGCCGGTGCGAGTAGTAGATCGGCGCAGGCATGAATTCGGGCGCCTCGTTGCAGGCGTAGCCGAACATCAGGCCCTGGTCGCCGGCACCTTGTTCCTCGGGTTTCTTGCGGCTGACGCCCTGGTTGATGTCGGGCGACTGCTTGCCGATCAGGTTCAGCACGCCGCAGGTCGCGCCGTCGAAACCGACCACCGACGAGTCGTAGCCGATGCCCAGGATCACCTTGCGCGCCAGCGCCTCGATGTCGACCCACGCGTCGGTGGTCACTTCACCCGACACGATCGCGACGCCCGTCTTGACCATCGTCTCGCAGGCCACGTGGGCGCGCTTGTCCTGCGCCAGGATCGCGTCCAGCACGGCGTCGGAAATCTGGTCGGCGACCTTGTCCGGGTGGCCTTCGGACACCGATTCGGAGGTGAACAGGTAACGGCTCATCGTGGTGTATATCCTTTGATACGGATGGAAGGATGAAGCAAGTCCGCCATGATACAGGGAGCGGGCGCGCGGTGCATCGCCGAGGGTACCGCGTCCGGCGGCGGACCGGTCACGCCGCCGCGGCGAATTCGCCCGGCACGCCGGTGGCCAGCGCGTCGAAATAATCGCGGGTCAGACGCTGTTGTTCATGCGCGCTTTCGGCGGCATTCACCACGGCCCGGAAGGCGGCGTTTGCGGGCCGGTCCTTCGCGTACCAGCCGAGGTGCTTGCGGGCGATCCGCACGCCGGCCGTTTCGCCGTAGAACGCGTACAGGTCTTCGAGGTGTCCGAGGAGGATGTCGCGCACCTCGATGACACCGGGTTCGGGCAGCGACTCGCCGGTCGCAAGGAAATGCGCGACCTCGCGGAAGATCCACGGCCGGCCCTGCGCCGCGCGGCCGATCATCAGCGCGTCGGCGTGCGTGCAACCGAGCACTTCGCGCGCCTTGCCGGGCGAATCGACGTCACCGTTCGCGAATACCGGAATCGCGACTTCGGCCTTCACCGCTGCAATGGTGTCGTACTCGGCGAAGCCTTCGTATTTCTGCGAGCGGGTGCGACCGTGCACCGCCAGCGCAGCGATACCGGCATTTTCGGCGATGCGGGCGATCGCCAGCGCATTGCGCTGCCCGGGTGCCTGGCCGGTGCGGATCTTCAGGGTCACCGGTACTTCGACGGCTTCGACCACGGCCTTGCAGATGCGCGCCACCAGCGGTTCGTCCGCCAATAGCGCGGAACCGGCCCAGGCATTGCAAACTTTCTTGGCGGGACAACCCATGTTGATGTCGATCAGCTGCGCGCCGTGCGCAACGTTGTAGCGTGCAGCTTCGGCCAGCCGTGCGGGATCGGACCCCGCGATCTGGACCGACACCGGGTCGGGCTCGCCCGCATGGTCCATCCGGTGCAGCGATTTGCGGGTTTGCCAGAGGTGCGGGTCGGACGTGGTCATTTCCGACACGGCCAGTCCTGCGCCCAGCCGCTTGCAAAGCTGGCGGAACGGTTTGTCGGTGACGCCCGCCATGGGCGCGAGCGCCACCGGCGGGTCGATGCGGAGGGTGCCGATCTGCATCAGGCAAGTTTAAACGTTCCGCTGGTCCGATCCTTGCACCGGAAGGGTGCGGGCCCGATCATGGCTTGGCGGAGAGGCTGATGCGGAAGTTGCTGGCGGGATTGCTGCTGTGGGGAGCGCTGTCGGTGGCGTGGGCCGCGATCGCGCTGCCGCCAGCGGCAATGCGCACCCTCTCCACCAGCGATCCGCAGGGTCTGATCGTGAAGCTGCGCGCGGCGCTCGATGCCGGGGTTTACGCAGGCAATTTCGCGGGCGAGCGCGAAGCGTTGTGGTGGATGGGCCACGCCGCGATCAATGTTTCCGACGCCGCCGCCGTTACCGAAGCCGTGGCGCGCCTCAAGAGCCTCGGCAGCGTCGGACATGACACGCTGGCCGAATCGTACGCCGGTTTCCTGAGTGCCGACCTTCGCATCGCGCACGGCGATGCCGGAGGCGTCAGCGATGCGCTGCAGGCGGCCGCCCTGCAACAGGACAGCCCCGATCCCGCGCGCCGCGCACTGGCCAGGTTCCAGTTGTGCGATGCCTACAGCATGGCCGGCCAGCATCATCGTTCGCAGCCGTTGTGCAGGCAGGCCGATGCAGCCTTCGGCGCGCTCCACGACGACTGGAACCAGGCGCAGGCGAAGAACGATGAGGGCAACAACGCCTACGGCATGGGCCAGTACGGCGCGGCTGGAAGCTTCTACGAACAGGCACGTGCGCTGTACGAGAAGGCCGGCGACCGTTCCCAGGCGTTGATGGTCGGCGACAACCTCGCGCAAGTGCTGCTGAAGCAGGGCAAGCCGAAGCAGGCGATCGTGCTGTCGCGAGCCTCGCTGACGGACGAGCGCGCCGCGGGCCGTGAGCCGGATGCGCTGAACTCCCAGTACGACATCGCGAGGGCGCTGGAAGCGATGGGACGGCGACGCGAAGCGCTCGAGCTGATTGCCGCCACGGTGGACGAGGCGCGCAAGGCGCACCTGGACGGCCAGTTGCCGGACCTGCTGCAGGAACAATCGCGCATGGCCGAGCGCAACGGCAACCTGAAACTTGCGCTGGCAGCCGCGCGCGAGTCCATGGCCGCTGCGCGTCGCCATTGGACGGCCAGCCTGCATTCCCAGGAGGCGGAACTCGCTGCCCGTTACGCGGCGCGCGAAAAGGAAATCCGCATCCGGGAACTGGAGCGCAACAACCAGGTCAAGAACCTGAAGTTGAAGGCCGCCGAGGCCGACGCCGGCCGCAACGTGTTGCAGATGCGCCGCCAGCGCACGACGCTCGTTGCCGCACTGGCCGCGGCCGTCGGATTGCTGGTAGGCATGGTGTCGCTGCTGCTGCTGTTGCGCTCGCAGCGGCGGTACACGCAGGAGTTGCGACGCCAGGCGCTGGAAGATCCGCTGACCGGCGTGGACAACCGGCGCGGCTTTTTCCGGCGTGCCGAAAAGTTGCTCGGCAAGCGCGATGTCGACAAGCCGCCGCTGCATGCGCTGCTGTTGTTCGATTTCGATTATTTCAAGCGCATCAACGACCGCTGCGGCCACCCCTTCGGCGACGTCGTGCTGAATGTCTCGCTGCAGCGCCTGCGCGAAGTGGTCGGCAAGCGCGGACGGCTCGCCCGGCTGGGCGGCGAGGAATTCATCGTGTTGTGTCCGCGCATCGGGGGTGCCGGCGCGCTGCAGCTTGCCGAAGAGATGCGTACCGCGATCGCGGGACTCGACTTCCCGAATGCGCCCGATGATCTGGAAGTCACCATCAGCATCGGCATGGCGTTGTACGACGGCATGCGTTGCCACGACGTCGGCAGTTGGCTGCGTGCCGCCGACGATGCGATGTATGCGGCCAAGGCGCGCGGACGCGACCAGGTCGTGGTCGCGCAGGAAGTCGGCCATCTGCTGAAGCAGGCGGGCGCGCCCACCGGCGATTAGATCGCCGGGATCGCGATGCGGGTCGTCCTGGGCGAGCCACGCTGGTGCGCGCGGATTTGGCGTTCAGCCTGTCGTTGCGGCGGTCTGGCGTGCGCGGATGGGAATACCGGACTCGCGGCCGCGCAGGTGCCGGCTCAACCCCATGCCCACCTGCATCCCGTAGCCGATGCGCTCGGCGTAACCGGCCACCAGCGCTGCCGATTCCGCATCCAGCACCTCGCCCGCGGTTTCGCGCCACAACGCCAGCCAGCGCTGGAAGTGCGCGACGCCGATCGGCAGCGGCTGGTGCCTGGCCAGCGGATTGCCGCGGTAGTGGCCGGTGCGCAACACCACCGTCGACCAGAACGACGTCATCAACACCTTGTGCGCATCCCAATCGTCCACCAACGGATTGAACACCGGACCGAGCAACGGGTCGGCGCGCACCTTGTCGTAGAAACAGTCGACCAGCGTCGCGAGCTTGCGCTCGTCGAGGTGGGCGGGAATCGGTTGCGACATCCCGCCAGCGTCGCGCCCCGCCGCGGCGGCGGCCATGACCTGCATCAATGACGCGCATCAATGCGTTGCACGGCGCACCGCGGCACAGTGCCATCCCGCCATCCCGCCATCCCGCCATCCCGCTGCATCGTCATGACCCACGTCGTCACCGACAATTGCATCAACTGCAAATACACCGATTGCGTGGAGGTGTGCCCGGTCGATTGCTTCCACGAGGGCCCGAATTTCCTGGTGATCGACCCCGAGGAATGCATCGATTGCACGCTGTGCGTGGCCGAATGCCCGGTGTTCGCCATCTTTCCGGAAATGGATGTGCCGCAAGGGCAGGAAAAATACCTCGCGATCAATGCCGAGCTGGCGAAGCAGTGGCCGGTCATCGCCAGCAAGATTCCTGCGATGGAAGGCGCCGATCTGTGGGACGGCATACCCGACAAGCTGGCCTTGCTCGATCGCGGCGACGGCCAGGCGCATGATGCCGCGACGCCCATGCCGGCGCCGGCGAAATCCCCGTGAGCTAGACTGGAAGGCCCACCGCGGCGACTTGCCGCGATGTTCCGCGTACAAAAACAAGCAAGGAGTCACCCCATGTCCAGCACCCATTTCAAGGGCAATCCCGTCCACGTGGACGGCCCATTTCCGAAGGTCGGCGACCAGGCGCCCGCGTTCAGGCTGATCGCCGGCGACCTTTCGGAAAAGCCGCTCTCCGATTTCGCCGGCAAGCGCAAGGTGCTCAATATTTTTCCGAGCATCGACACGGGCGTGTGCGCGGCGTCGGTGCGGCATTTCAACCAAGACGCGGCGGGCTTGAAGAACGCGGTGGTGTTGTGCGTTTCGGCCGACCTGCCGTTCGCGCAAAGCCGCTTTTGCGGCGCCGAGGGCATCCAGAACGTCACCATGCTGTCGATGATGCGCGGCCGCGAATTCCTGAAGGACTATGGCGTGGCGATGACCGACGGCCCACTGGCCGGGCTGGCCGCGCGTGCGGTGGTGGTGCTGGACGAGCACGACAAGGTGATCCATGCGCAACTGGTCGACGAGATCACCCACGAGCCGGACTATGCGGCGGCGCTGAAGGCGCTCGGCTAACGGGCCGAGCGTTTCCGTGGCGCGCGCGCCACGGCCGTGCACCGAATCGGCGGACGCGAAAGTTATACTCGTTCGTCGACGCTCCGGTTGCGCGCCATGCTGCGAATCCTCTACACGGTCGCGATGTATCTCGCCACGCCGGTGATCGTGTGGCGGCTGACATGGCGCGGCTTTCGTTATCGCGGTTATTTCCGTCGCTGGCGCGAGCGCTTCGGGCGTTTCCCCGATCCCGGTCTTCGCGATTGCATCTGGGTGCACGCGGTTTCGGTGGGCGAAGTCAATGCCGCACTGCCGTTGATCGAGGCATTGCGGCGGCGCTATGCGCCGCGTCCCGTGGTCGTCACCACCGTCACGCCGACCGGCTCCGAGCGGGTGCGCAAGCTGTTCGGCGACGAGGTCTTCCACGTCTACCTGCCGTACGACCTTCCGCGCGCGGTGAAGCGCTTCCTCGACCGCATCCGCCCCGCGCTCGCGGTGGTGATGGAAACCGAAATCTGGCCCAACCTGTTCCACCAGTGTGGCCGGCGCGGGATTCCGCTGGCGATCGTGAATGCGCGCCTGTCGGAACGTTCGCTGCGCGGTTACCGGCCGATCCGCGCGCTGGTCAGGCAGGCACTTGGGCACGTGGCGCTGGTGGCCGCCCAGTCGCACGCAGATGCGCGACGTTATCGCGTGCTTGGGGCACCCGCGGAGCGCGTGCAGGTTTCCGGCAACTTGAAATACGACATGCCGCTGCCGCCGGGCGCGCGGCAGCGGGCCGACGACCTGCTGGCGCGGTGGGGACCGACCCGGCCGGTGTGGATAGCGGCCAGCACCCACGACGGTGAAGACCTTGCGGTGTTCGAAGCGCACCTCAAGGTGTTGGCGAGGATGCCCGATGCGCTGCTGTTGATCGCCGCGCGGCATCCGGAGCGGTTCCGGTCGATCGAGCATGCGGCGCGCAACCTCGGTTTCGCGGTGGCCACGCATACCGCCGCCGACGCCAGCGCGGAAACCCAGTGTCTCGTGATCGACGCGATGGGCGTGATGATGCGCTACTTCGCGGCCTGCAATCTCGCGTTCGTGGGGGGCTCGCTGGTGCCGGTCGGTGGCCACAACGTGCTCGAGCCCGCGGCGCTGTCCAAGCCGGTGGTGGTCGGGCCGCACACCTTCAACTTCGAGGAAATCACCCGCACCATGATCGATGCCGGCGGAGGCCGCCGGGTGGCGTCGGCAGAGGAGCTGGGCGCAACGGTGCTCGAACTGCTGCGCGACCCGGTCGAACTTGCCCGGATGGGCGCGGCGGCGCGCATGGTGTGCGCCCGGGAGCGCGGCGCCGCACGGCGCACGATGGTGCTGCTTGGCAGGATTTTCGCGCGCGCCCGGTACGCGCGAAGCGATGCGGGTTCCGAGCCACGGCACGCGGAAGTGCCGGCGCGAAAGGCACGCTAGTGCCGCGCACGGCGAAGCTGCCCGAAGGGCGAGCGCGAGGGGGTGGCGTGCGCAGTCCGCGGCAGGACCCGCCCGGGGACCGGATCCGGCCCGGGTTCCCCTACTGCAGCAGTGCGTTGACCGCTTGCAGATCCTTCACCGAGAGCGTGCCTGCCGAATACTCGAGGTTGAGTTGGTTGATCACGTAGGCGTGCCGCGCCTGCGAGTAATTGCTCTCCGCCTGGAACAGCGTCTGTTGCGCGAACAGCACGTCGATGATCGTCTGGCTGCCGACCTCGTAGCCGGCCTGGGTGGACTGCAGGGCCTTCTGCGCGGAAGCCACGGCTTCCTTCTGCGCCTGCACCTGGCTGATGCCGGCGCGGATCGAATTGAACGCATTGCGGGTGTTGGCGATGATCTGGCGGCGATCCTGCTCCAGAAGGTCGCCGGCCTGGTCGCGCTGGGCGATCGCCTGTTTTTCGCGCGCGATGATGCCGCCGCCCCGGACCAGCGGAACGGTCAGCACCAGCCCCACGGTGGTGTCGTTGCGACGGCTGTTGTCGCGCAGCACCGGGTCTCCGCTCAGGTCGAGCGCCGGGCCGATGTTGCCAGGTCCCCACGCGGGATTGCGGGAATAGCTGACCGACGCGCCCAGGGTCGGCAGGTGGGCGGCGTGCGCGGCGGTGACGTCGTGACGCGCCGCTTCGACCTGTTCGCGTTGTGCCTGCAGCGAGGGATTGCTGCTGAGCGCGGTCTTGACCCATGCCTCGGGGTCGTCGGGCCGGGGCGGATTCAGCGGCAGCTTGTCGCGCAGTATCCGCAGGTCCACCGGCGGTTTCCCGGTGATCTGTGCCAACGCTTCGCGGTCGTTGTACAACGCGGTGCGCGCCTGGATCACCGCGGCCGCGGCCGCAGCTTCCTGGGCGCGCGCGGAATCGGCATCGGTGATCGCGGACAGGCCCACGCTGTATTTCGCCTGCGCCGCGTCCAACTGCTTCTGCAGGGCTTTCTGGTTGGCTTCGGCGTAGCGCAACTGGTCTTCGTCGTTCAGCACCGTGAAATACGCGGTTGCGACGCGCAGGATCAGGTTCTGCTGGGCGGCGACATATTGGGCCTCGGTCGACCGGGCGTTGGCCTTGCTGGAACGCCACTGCTCGAATTGACCCAGGTCGAACAGCACCTGGTTGAGACCGACCGATTCCGTGCGCGAGCGCAGGCCGCCGCTGGAGCTGGTGCCACTCACGAACTGCTGCGTGCCATCGGGCCGCTGGATCAATTGCGATTCGTAACCGGTACCGTGGTTGTCATTGAAGGAAACGCTGCCGTTGAGTTGCGGCAGCAGGGCCGAGCGCGATATCGCGGCACCGGCTTGTCCGATCCGGCTTTGCGCCTCCGCCTGCATCAACACCGGATCGGATTGCAGGGCCTGGCGGTAAGCGTCCATCAGGTCCTCGGCGTGCGCCGAAGCCGCACCGGCAAGGCCCAGCGCCATGACGATGGCAGCGGCGCAAGCGCGCAGCGCGAAGGGACGGCGGGGGGCGGAACTTGAATTCATGCGAAAGGAATCCTTGAGGCTGCGTGCCGCCGAAGCGCGTCGGCGCGGATCACGTCGGTCGGGTCACAAATCAAACGCTGGCTTGGGTTCGGCGCCCGCGAGGTAGGGCACGTCGGTTTCGAACAGGCGCTCCTCGATCCAGCCGCCGTCGGCCGCGCGCTGCAGCAGCAGCGCCTGCATCGCCGGTTCGGCGCCGCGGATCACGAACATGCGGCCGGCGGGCTTCAGCCACTCGCCGAAAAGGGAAGGCAGCTCCGCCACTGCGCCAGTGACCGCGATGGCATCGAAAGGTTGCGCGGGCTTGAAGCCGGCGAGGGCGTCCGCCTGCAGGCACTCGACGTTCGCGATGGCGAGCGCCCGCAGGCGTGCCCGCGCCGCGTCGACGAATTCGCCGCGGCGGTCGATGCTGGTCACCTGGGTGCCGAATCCGGCCAGGCAGGCCGCGAAATAGCCGCTGCCCGTACCGATTTCCAGGATGCGTTCGTCCGGCAGCGGCAGCAGCGCCTGCAGCGCGCGACCTTCCACCACCGGCTTCCACATCACCTCGTCGTAACCGAGCGGCAGCGCGACGTCGGCATACGCCACCGCCTTGTAGGCGGGCTGCACGAACGCGTCGCGCGGCAGCGCCGACAGCACGCCAAGCACGCGTGGATCCAGCACTTCCCATGGCCGGACCTGGTTTTCCACCATGTTGCGGCGAGCTGTTTCGAGCTGGGCATTCATGTTCATGTCGATCACAACTTCCTGCATTGGTCAAAATCGCCCAAGCATAAGGCGCGCAGTGCAAGGCGGGCAATGCGTGCAGCGTGCCGGTGGCATGATTGCCCACGAAGTGCCGGAAGTCACCGCGCTGTGGTGACAGCGGTCATTTGCGCAAGCGGGGGGATGAAAGCACGTTCCGGGCCAAGCTTCGATCTCCCATTCTGCGCTTGGAATCAGCGACTTGGAACCGATCGCGGGTCGCCCAACCTGTCCGCGGACGGCCCGCGGACACCCCGGACAGGGATTGTGATCCGGGTCAACCGGACAAATATGTACTGCAGCGTATACTAACGTTGTTGTTTCCGTATGCAGGACACTGCCTTGCGAAGCCCATGAACGCCGTACCCGAACGTTGCAGCGGCCCTGGCCGGCCCAAGGACCTCGAAAAACGCGCCGCGATTCTGGAAGCGGCCAAGCGCCTGTTCCCGCAGCACGGCTTCGAGGGCACCAGCATGGACGCCGTCGCGGCCGAGGCCGGCGTTTCCAAGCTGACGGTGTACAGCCATTTCGGTGGCAAGGAAGCGCTGTTCATCGAAACCATCCGCTGCAAGTGCGACGGCCTGATGCCGAGCTCGCTGTTCGAGGTGAACGTCGACGCGCCCGTGCGCGGGCAGTTGCTGGGTATCGCCCGTGCGTTTTTCGCGCTGATGATGAGCGACGGTGCGCTGGGCATGCATCGCACGCTGGTGGCCAGTTCGCAACAGTCGCCCAAGCTCGCCAGGCTGTTCTGGGACGCCGGCCCGATGCAGGTGCAGGCGGCATTGGCCGAGATGCTGCAGAAAGAAGTCGTCGCGCGCCATCTCGACATCGCCGACACCCGTCGCGCCGCCAGCCAATTCTTTTCACTGCTGAAGGGCGAGCACCACGCGCGGATGCTGTTCGGCTGCGGGCAGCCAACCACCGAAGAAGCCGAGGCGCACCTCGAGGCCACCGTGGACATGTTCCTTCGGGCGTATGCTTGCGAGCGTCCCTGATCGCGGCTTCGCCCAACGGTTCCCGGGGCGAATGCCACGATCACGGGCATCTGCCATTTCCGAGGCTTTTTGACACGGATTGAAGCGGGCGGCGGCGGATCGCGGACAAATCCGAATGATCCGTGCTCATCCGGGTCCGACGTCTTTCGCCTCGCGGCCACCTTCAACATCGCCGCGCCGAAGCAGCGTGCGGAGCGGCCGTCGTGAAAAGTCAGGCCATGGAAGGCCGTTCTGGTGTTTCCGGGCTTCGGACCGCTGCGACCGCGCCTGAAGTCAACGAGGCAGCGATCATGGACGATCACACAAGGAACATGCTTCAATGGCGCCTTGAAGCGGGGGTGCCGCAGGCGAAGGACCGCGTCGGCTGAGACATACCCTTGGAACCTGATCCGGTTCGCACCGGTGTAGGGAGCTTCGCCGCACGACGTCATGTTCGTGCGCCCGGCGCCACCGCTCACGTTCCGCGCCAAGGCGCGGCCCTTTCCTGCAGCGGAGCGACGCCGATGAACGCCCAACCCTCCGAATTGCTGCGCAAGGCGCAGACCCTTTCCGAAACCGTCACGGCGCCGATCCGTGGCTCGCGCAAGACGTATGTGCGCGGCAGCCGCGACGACGTGCGCGTGCCGATGCGCGAAATCGTGCTGACCGACACGCCGGCGATGTTCGGCGTGGAAGCCAACGCACCCTTCACCGTGTACGACACCTCCGGGCCGTACACCGACACGGCGTTCACGGCGGACCTCGTGGCGGGGCTGCCGAAGCTGCGCGCCGCATGGATCGATGGACGCGGCGATACCGACGTGCTGCCCCATCGTACCTCCGGCTTCGCCCGCCGCCACGCCGAAGCAGCATTGCTGGCCGACGTGCGGTTTCCGAACCTGCCGAACCCGCGGCGCGCCAAGGTGGGCGCGAACGTCACCCAGATGCACTACGCCCGGCAGGGCATCGTGACGCCCGAGATGGAATTCATCGCGATCCGCGAGAACCAGAAGCTCGACGCCCTGCGCGGCAGCGCGTTGGCAGTCCAGCACCCGGGTCAATCCTTCGGCGCCGCGATCCCGCGCGAGATCACGCCGGAATTCGTGCGCGACGAGGTCGCACGCGGACGCGCGATCATCCCGTGCAACATCAACCATCCCGAAACCGAGCCGATGATCATCGGCCGCAACTTCCTCACCAAGATCAACGCCAACATCGGCACCTCGGCGGTCACGTCCTCCATCGCGGAAGAAGTCGAAAAAATGGTGTGGTCGATTCGCTGGGGCGGCGACACCGTGATGGACCTGTCGACCGGCAAGTACATCCACGAAACCCGCGAGTGGATCATGCGCAACTCGCCGGTGCCGATCGGCACCGTACCGATCTACCAGGCGCTGGAAAAAGTCGGCGGCGATGCCGAGGCGCTGACTTGGGAACTGTTCCGCGACACCCTGATCGAGCAGGCCGAACAGGGCGTCGATTACTTCACGATCCACGCGGGCGTGCTGCTGCGTTTCGTGCCGCTGACCGCGAAGCGCGTCACCGGCATCGTCTCGCGCGGAGGTTCCATCATGGCCAAGTGGTGCCTCGCGCACCACCAGGAATCTTTCCTCTACACGCATTTCGAGGAAATGTGCGAAATCATGAAGGCGTACGATGTCGCCTTCAGCCTTGGCGACGGCCTGCGCCCCGGTTGCATCGCCGACGCCAACGACGAAGCCCAATTCGCGGAACTCGACACGCTGGGCGAACTGACCGACCTCGCCTGGAAGCACGACGTGCAGGTGATGATCGAAGGCCCCGGCCACGTGCCGATGCACCTCATCAAGGAAAACATGGACCGGCAGCTCGAGAAGTGCCACGAGGCGCCGTTCTACACGCTGGGGCCGCTCACCACCGATATCGCGCCCGGCTACGACCACATCACCTCGGCGATCGGCGCCGCGATGATCGGCTGGTACGGCACCGCGATGCTTTGCTACGTCACGCCCAAGGAACACCTGGGCCTGCCCGACAAGGACGACGTGCGCGATGGCATCGTCGCCTACAAGATCGCCGCGCACGCGGCGGATCTCGGCAAGGGCCATCCGGGCGCGCAGGCGCGCGACAACGCGCTCTCGAAGGCGCGCTTCGAGTTCCGCTGGGAGGACCAGTTCAACCTCGGCCTCGATCCCGAAAAGGCCAAGGAATTCCACGACGAAACCCTGCCCAAGGACGCCGCCAAGACCGCGCACTTCTGTTCCATGTGCGGCCCCAAGTTCTGCTCGATGAAGATCACCCAGGACGTGCGCGACTACGCGCGCGAGCACGGCGTCGATGCGCTGGCCGCGATCGACGAAGGCATGGCCGAAAAGGCGGCCGAATTCCGCGAGCAGGGCAGCGAGATCTACCGCGCCGAATAGACGTACTCCGTATCCAGCTTGCGCTGCCAGCCCGCTGCACGACGACCATGAAACTCCCGGTTCCTTTCATCCAGCTTCCATTGAAATTCGATGCCGAGGCCCTGGCGGCCGAGATCGGCGGTCTTGACGAGGCTTTGTGGCAGCCGCATCCGAACGGGTTCCCGGGAAATTCCGCGCTGCCCCTGGTGGCGGTCGACGGCGATCCTGCGCGCGGCAACGATTTGTGCGGCCCCATGCGCCCGACCCCCATCCTGGAAAAATGCCCGTATCTAAGCCAGGCGATCGGCAGCCTGGATGCAGTGATCGGACGCGTTCGTCTCATGCGGCTTGAGGGAGGCGCAGAAGTCACCCCGCACATTGACATCAAGTACTACTGGAACGAGCGGGTACGCGTGCATGTGCCGATCCTGACCAACCCTTCCGTGTTGTTTTTCTGTGGCGACGCGCAGGTCCACATGGGGGCCGGTGAGTGCTGGATTTTCGATACCTGGCGCCGGCACCGCGTCATCAACGGCGCCGGTACGACGCGCGTGCATCTCGTGATCGATACGATCGGGAGCTCTGCGTTTGGCGAGATGGTTCGTGCCGGGCGCACCCATACCGCGCCAACCGCTGGGTGGAACTGGCGCTTCGTCGCGCCGGGCGATGCCGTTCATGAACCGGTTTACGAGTCGGTCAACCTGATGTCGCCGATGACCTATTGGGAGCTGCAGGGCGTGGTTTCCTTCCTGCTCGGCGAAGCCGAGCCGCACCCTCAATTGCCGGCGGTCGCGCAAGCCGCGAACGAATTCGTGCTCTCCTGGCGTGCCTTGTGGTACGGCCACGGGTCGGACCCCGCGGCACGGAAGGCGTACCAGCATCTGCTGGTCGATTTCCTGGCACAGATGCGGCGCTTGACCGTCGGCATGCGGCTCAAGAACCAGGCGCCGTTGTTGAATGCGATCATCGGGCTGCTGGGGCAAGCCGTGCGCGTGGATTCCGGTGGATCGGACGACGCCGATGGCTACGAAGGGGAAGCAGCACAAACCGCAGGCGGAACGGTCCAGGCGATCCGCCGGAAGAATGCCCCAGAGACCCGCGAGGTCTTCGATCGACCGATCTTCATCGTCTGCCCGCCGCGTTCCGGATCTTCGCTGCTGTTTGAAACGCTCGCCCTGAGTCCGAGCGTGTGCACGATAGGCGGCGAGAGCCACGGAATAATCGAAGGCGGCCGGCAGGCAACCGGACTCGGAGCGGCTGCCCGTGGCTATGTTTCCAATCGTCTCGACGCGGACGACGCTTCGCCGGAAACAATCAGCTCGATACAGGAACGATTTCGCAAGCAGATCCTCGATCGACAGGGCCAAAAGCGTCACGGCCGCATCCGCTTGCTCGAAAAGACGCCGAAGAATGCCTTGCGGATACCGTTCTTCACGAAGATTTTTCCGGACGCGTTGTTCATCTACCTTCACCGCGATCCGCGCGAAGTATTGGCCAGCATGATGGAGGTATGGGAATCGGACCGTTTTTGCACCTATCCGCAATTGCCCGGTTGGACCGGTTTGCCATGGTCGCTGGTGTTGGTGCCCGGCTGGCGCGAATTGATCGGCAAGTCCTTGCCGGAGATCGTCGCCATGCAATGGGAGACGACCACGCGGATCTTGCTGGACGATCTGGAAGCGCTTCCGCCACGGCAGTGGTGCGTGGCGCGTTATGACTCGCTGCTGGAGGATCCGCGGACGGAGGTCGAGCGCTTGTGCAAACGTGTCGACATCGAATGGGACCATCCGTTGCCGGCGACCTTGCCCCACTCCCGCCACACCGTATCCGCGCCGCGGCAGGGCAAGTGGCGTGCGCGCGAACGGGATGTCGAGCAGGCGCTGTCGCGGGTCCGCGCAACCGTCGAACGGGCAGCCCGCGTCGCCGGTCGGGAGCCGGTCGGCGGCTTCGGGTCGGGGCAACGTGACAGCGTTACACTGGTGAAGCAGACCACGGAAATTTCATGACGAAGGAGTGATGCGATGGCCACGAAGAAGCCGTTCCTCAGTGACATCAAGGCGATCCAGAAACGCGCGCGCGAACAGATCCGCAAGGGGGCGATCACCGATGGCTACAAGGCCGATCGCAACGAAGTGATCAAGATGTTGAACGAGGCGTTGGCAACCGAGATCGTCTGTGTGTTGCGCTACAAGTACCACTACTTCATGGCTTCGGGCATCAACGCGCAGAGCGTCGCGGCCGAATTCCTCGCACATGCCAACGAGGAACAGGGCCACGCCGACCAGATCGCAGCGCGCATCACCCAATTGGAGGGCACGCCCAACCTGTCGCCCGAAGGCCTGCAGACGCGCAGCCATTCGGAGTATGTCGAAGGCGAAGACCTGGTCGACATGATCAAGGAGAACCTGGTTGCCGAGCGCATCGCGATCGAAACCTACAGCGAAATGGTGCGTTACCTCGGCAACGATGATCCGACTACCCGCCGGATGATGGAAGAAATCCTGGCCGTGGAAGAAGAGCACGCCGAAGACATGAGCACGCTGCTGGAACAGCTCGGGCACAAGGGCGAACCGGCCAAACCCCGACCGTCCAGGGGTGGCTGAGCGCATAGCGGACACTTGCGCCGCCGACGAGCGCGGGTCGATACGCCTTCCGGGTTGAGCCGCGCACTGTTCGGTTCCGCAGGCTGGAAAGCACCGAGGCCTGGTTGCTGGCCGATGCCGTGGCCGGCCGCGCCGATCCGTGAATCGCGTCGCGGGCTCGGCACCTCTCCGTTATGCTGCGCGGCGCATGAACGCCTCCTCGCTTTCCCGATCGCAGTGGCCATGGCTGGCGTCGTGGTGCGCGTTGCTGCTGCCGCTGGCGATCCTGTTTCCGCCGATCCCGATCGACGAAACGCGTTACCTCACCGCCGCCTGGGAAATGTTCAACTCCGGGCAGTGGCTGGTGCCGACCGTCAACGGCGCGTGGTATTCCGACAAGTCGCCGCTGCTGTTCTGGCTGGTCGCGGGCGGCTGGAAAATCGTCGGCGTGCACACCTGGGTGGCGCGCATCGAGGCGCTGGTCGTCGCGGTTGGCATGTTGCTGGCGCTGCGGCGCCTTGCAGTGCGTCTCGGGATGGATGCGCGCGGTGCCGATGCCGCGATGTGGCTGCTTGCCGGCTGTCTCGGGTTCACGGTGTTCTCGACCGCGATCATGTTCGACCTGCTGCTGTCGCTGTGCGTGCTCGGCGCGCTCCACGCGCTGCTGGACCTGGATGCGGGCCGGTGGAAGCGCGGCATCGTTGCGCTGGGCCTGACGATCGGATTGGGCATCCTCGCCAAGGGCCCGGTGATGCTGTTGCACGTGGTCGCGGTCGCCGCGCTGGCGCCGCTGTGGAGCGACACCGCGCGTGCGCACAAGGCACGCTGGTATTTCGCGCTGCTTGCCGGCTTGCTGATCGGCGTGGCGATCGCGCTGTGCTGGCTGCTGCCGGCGGCGTGGTATGCGGGCCCGACCTATTGGCAACCGCTGGTGGACAAGGTTACCGGCCGTATCACCAGGAGTTTCGCGCACAGCCGGCCGTGGTGGTGGTACCTGCCGCTGGTCCCGGTCCTGCTGTTGCCGTGGCTGTTGACCCTGCGCGCGCCGGTGACGGCGTGGAAACAGTTGTGGCGTGGCCGCTTCGGACGGTTCCTCGGGTGCTGGTGGGTCGTGCCGTTCTTCGCGTTCTGCGCGATCAGCGGCAAGCAGGTTCACTATCTGCTGCCGCTGCTGCCGGCGTGGGCTCTGGCGGGTGCGTGGCTGCTGCGGCAATCCGGTGCGCGCCTGCGGCCGCTGCTGTTCGGGTTGCTGGCGCTGCTGGCCGCGGTCGGGATTGCGGTGTTGCCGTGGCAGGCGGCGAAGACGTTCGGCTTTCAGGCGCAGCCCGCGATCGCGGTGTTCGCGCTGGTGGGGCTGGTCGTCGCCGCAGGCGTCTGGCGGCCGTGGGGCCGCGACGCGCGTGGGTTGGCGCTATCGGCGACCGCGCTGGTTTCGGCCGCGATGCTGGCCGCCGCGCTCGCGTACCTGCCCGCGCTGGACGTGCGTCCCGAAGCCGCGTTCGTGAAACACGCGTTCGAGGACAACGTCGCGATCGTGCACGTCGATTGGCACAACGGCCTGTTCGGTTACACCGGGCGGCTGCACCAGGCGGTGCCGTGGATTCCGCGTGACCAGGTGCAGGCATGGTGCCGCGCGCATCCGCACGGAATCCTCCTGACCAGTGATCGCAGCGACGAACCTTCCGGCAGTACGCCGTTCGAAACCTGGCCGTATTTGTTGTCTGGCAGCCATCGCGTGGCCGCCTGGCGGGCCTCGCAAATGCTGGACGCGGGAGCGCGCTGACCTTCGCCACGTGCAATCGCGGGCGTGAAGAATTACGCTCCACCGGCTACCCGTGAGGAGGGATTGCCATGTCGCGCATTCGTTCGCTGTCCGTCGTGGTCGCGGCGACGCTGGTGACCGCCGTCGCTTTCGCGGCACCGCCACCCGCCAACACCCATTCCGAATTGCGCGAAATCGCCGGCGCGGTGAAGGCGTCCAACCTGCATGCCACCGATGTCGCGCTGGTCGGCTTCGGCACCCGCCACACGCTTTCGACCACCACGTCGAAAACGCGGGGGATCGGCGCGGCGCGGCGTTGGGTGGCGGCGCAGTTCGGAACGATCTCGCAAGGCTGCGATGGCTGCCTCGAAATCGTCACGCCTTCGCAGGTGTTCACCGGTTCCCGGATGCCCGAGGCCGGTGCCGAGGTGATGGACGTGGTGGCGATCCAGCGCGGCACCACCGATCCGGACCGCGTGATCGTGATGACCGCGCATCTCGATTCCCGCCGCAGCGACGTGATGGATGCGACGGGCGATTCACCGGGCGCCAACGACGACGGGGCCGGTGTCGCCGCCTTGATTGAAACAGCGCGCGTATTGTCGAAGTACAAATTCCCGGCGACGCTGGTGTACTCCGCCGATTCCGGTGAGGAACAAGGTTTGTATGGCGGCAAGATCATCGCGCAATACGCGGTCGATCACGGTTGGAAGGTCGAGGCCAACCTCAACAACGACATGGTCGGCAACTCGCACGGCGGCAACGGCGCCCACGACCCGCACACGATCCGGGTGTTCTCCGAAGGCACCAAATCCAACGAGACGCTGGAACAGGCCGCGTATCGCCGCTACCACGGCGGCGGCGTGGATTCGCCCTCGCGCAACATCGCGCGTTACATGGCGGCGCTGGCGGAGCAATACCTCGACGATTTCCATGTGCGCATGGTGTACCGCACCGACCGCTGGGGTCGTTCGGGCGACCAGGTGCCATTCCTCGACCAGGGCTTTCCGGCGGTGCGGTTGTCGGAATCGAACGAGAACTACGACCACCAGCACCAGAACGTGCGCGTCGAAAACGGCGTGCACTACGGGGACGTGGTGTCGGGCGTGGATTTCAACTACCTCGCGAACGTTACGCGACTCGACGCGATCACGATGGCTTCGCTGGCGATGGCACCGATGCCGCCATCCGAACTCGCGGTGAAGGGCGCGGTCGCCTACGACACCACGCTATCGTGGCAACCTTCGCCGGGCGCCGCCAGCTACAACGCCTGGTGGCGCGAAACCACCGCGCCGCAATGGCAGCACGTGCAGGATGCGGGCGACGCCGATTCGGTGAAGTTGAAGGACATCATCCTGGATGACTGGTTCTTCGGGGTGTCGGCGGTCAGCAAGGACGGCTGGGAGAGTCCGGTCGAATTTCCGGGCTTTGCCGGCAGCTTCGCGCGTTCGCCGAAACTCGGCCCCGATGGCAAGCCGGTCGACGCGCTGTATCCCAGCTTCGGGCGATTCGGCGGCGATGCGATCGGCCGGCCGTCCTGGCGGGGCGGCACGAAGCCGGACGGCCATCCATGATGCGCATCGTCGCCGCCGTACTCCTCGCCATCGGCGTGGCACTGGGAGGCTGGTTCATCGGCAACGGTTTCGCGCACCGGCACCCGAGCCGGTCGGTGACGGTCAAGGGACTTGCCGAACGCAACGTCAAGGCCGACATCGCGCTGTGGCAAATCCAGTTTGCCGAAACCGGCGACGACCTGGCCGGTGTGCAGGCCACCATCCAGAAAGACGATGCGGCCATCACGGCGTTCCTGCGGCAACACAAGCTCGGTACGGACGCGATCGCGTTCCACAGCGTGCAGGTGAACGACCGCGCGGCGCGCAACTACGGCAACGACCAATACAAGACGCGCTTCGTCGTCACCGGCACCCTCATGGTACGCACCAGGGACGTCGATGCCGTCGCGGCGGCGGCGCAGGATACTGGCGCGCTGATCGCGCAGGGCGTGGTGCTGGGCAATCCGGACGGAGGTTTCAACGAGGGTCCGAATTACCTGTTCGATGGCATCAACGCATTGAAGCCTTCGATGATCGCGGAAGCGACGAAGAATGCACGCGCGTCGGCCGAGCAGTTTGCGCGCGATTCCGGCAGCAGGCTGGGCGGGATCGTCCGCGCCAACCAGGGCGTGTTCGAAATCCTGCCGCGCGACAAGGCGCCGATGCTGCAGCAGGACCGGCAGATCGACAAAACCGTGCGGGTGGTCGCGACGCTCGATTACGCGCTGGTGGATTGACGTCCGCACCGGCACCTCGCGACGGATACACCGATTCCGGGTTCGCCTGCGATGCAGCCGCAGGCGCCCCGGAATGACAACAAGGAGCGGTTGCAGGAACCTGGGCAGCTTCGTGTGCCGGCGAAAAAACCGTGGTCGTTCCGGGGCCGCCCGCGCTGTTTGCGGGCGGAACCCGGAATCGGTCTTGCATTTGTCGTGCTTGCAAGTTGCGATGCACCAGCGCTCGGAAAGACAACAAGGAGCGGCTTCCGGGATGTCGAATCGATGTGGGCACCGTCCCGTCTGCGTCACGACCGCCGTCTGGTCCGATGAGTCGGCACCGCTGTCCACGGATCGTCAGGCCACGGGTGCTTCGGGTAGCGCCCTTTCAATTCCTTCTTCACTTCCGGATACGTGCGGTTCCAGAAGCCGCGCAAATCCTGCGTGACCTGGATGGGACGCCCGGCGGGTGAGAGCAGGTGCAACATCACCGGCACGCGGCCGTTCGCGACGCGCGGGGTCTCGGCGAGACCGAACAGCTCCTGCAGTTTGACGGCGAGCACCGGCGATGCGATTTCGCCGTCGCCCTGCGTGGCCACCGCATAATCGAGCCTGCGCGTCATGCCGCTCGGCACGGTGATCGCGTCGGGCGCGGCGTCGTCCAGCAATTTCCGTTGCGGCCATTCGAGCAGGTTCGTGAACGCCTTCGACATCTCTTCCGCCGACAGTGCTGCCAATTTGCGCTTGCCGGCCAGCGCGGCGCCAAGCCATGCCTCGAGTGAGTCGAGCAATGCCGCATCGGTGACGTCCGGCAGACCGGCTTCCGGCATCGCATGGCGCAGCCATGTGACGCGCGTGCGCAGCCGGATCGCGGCATCGCTCCACGGCAATGCCGCGAGGCCGCGTGCGCGGATGCTGGCGAGCAACGCGGGCAGCGCGTCGTCCGGGCCGGGCGGCACCGCGCGCCGTTCCAGCACGATGGCGTCGAAGCGGCGTTCCTCGAAAGCCTCCACCACATCGTTCGCGTTCATCCGCACCACGCGTTCACGCGTGAAGCGCTGCGGGTACTCGCGTTCAAGCAGAGCGGCATCGAACGGCGCGGCGGCCAGGATCAGACTGTCGCGCGCGTCGAAACGCGCTTCGGTGACGACAAGCCATGGTTCGCCGAACAATACGGAGGCTTCGTGCAACCGCGCGCCGCGGCCGTTGGCGAGCCGGTAGCGGCGTGGATCGTTCTCGTCCTGTCCTGCGACGCGATCCGGAAACGCGTGCAGCAGCAAGTTGCCGACGGTCAGCGCGTCGGGCGTGCCGCTGGCGCCATGGCGCACGCCGAGGCGCTTGCGCCAGCCACGCGCAGCCTGCTCGATGGCCGGAAAGGCACCCGCGCCGGCATCGTGCACCACGCGTGGGCCGCCGTCGCGCCAGCGATGCAAGGCGTCGACGCGCGCACGCAGGTCGTCGTTGAATTCGCCGCGCAACGGCGAGCGTGCATCCAGGAGCGCGAGCAGGTCGGCAATCAACGCGCGCAGCCCGTCCGGCGCCCGCAGCGCGGCCGCCGCCATCCGGGGGTTGGCGCCAAGTTGCAGCATGTCGCGCCCCAGCGGCGTGATGCGAAGATTGGCGTCGATGGCCCCAAGCCGTTGCAGCAATTCGCGCGCCGCGGCCAGCGCGCCCGCAGGCGGCGCATCCAGCCAGCGCAGCGCCGCCGCCGCATCGACACCGACGCCCCACGCCGCGATCTCCAGTGCCAGTCCGGACAATTCTGCCTGCGCGATTTCGGGTGTCCGCGAAGGTTCGAGACGGCGGCTCTCCGGCCACAGCCGGTAGGCGACACCCGGCGCCACGCGTCCCGCGCGTCCCGCGCGCTGGTCGGCGGATGCCTGGGAAATGGCGACGGTCGCGAGACGCGTGAAACCCGAATTCGGATCGAAGCGCGGTTCGCGCGCGAGCCCTGCGTCGATCACCGCGCGCACACCCGGCACCGTGATGGAGGATTCGGCCACGTTGGTGGCGAGGATCACCCGACGCACGCCGGCCCCGGCGGGCGCCAACGCAGCCTGCTGATCGGCCAGCGCCAGTTCGCCGTGCAGCGGCAGGATTTCCGGGTCTTCTCCCCTCTCCCGCCGGGAGAGGGGATCGCCGAGCATCCGCTGCGCCTGCGCGATCTCGCGCCGGCCCGGCAGGAATGCCAACACGTCGCCATCGGTTTCCGCGAGCGCCGTTTGCACGACGCGCCGCAGGTGCGCGGCTTCATTTTCGCCGCGACGCAACGGCGGATAGTCGACGCGCACGGGGAAGGCGCGGCCCCCGCTGCGCAGGACCGGGGCGTCCAGCCATGCGGCGATGCGCGAGCCCTCCAGCGTCGCCGACATCACCACGATGCGAAGGTCCGGGCGCAAGCCGGCCTGCACGTCCAGCGCCAGCGCCGCGCCGAGATCGCCGGGCAAGTGCCGCTCGTGGAATTCGTCGAAAATGATTGCGCCGACCTCCGGCAATTCCGGATCATCCTGCAGCATGCGCGTCAGGATGCCCTCGGTGACGACTTCGATGCGCGTGGCATCGGAAATGCGCGACTCGAAGCGGATGCGGTAACCGCTCGTCTGCCCGACCGCTTCGTTGCGTTGCGCGGCCATGAATTCCGCCGCCGCGCGCGCGGCGATCCGGCGCGGCTCCAGCATCACGATCTTCCTGCCGGCCAGCCACGCCTCATCGAGCAGCGCGGGTGGCACCTGCGTGGTCTTGCCCGCGCCGGGCGGCGCTTCCAGCACCAGCCGCGGGTGCGCGCGCAGGCTGTCGCGGATCGCGGGGAGGAGCGGTGCAATGGGCAAATCGTTGGCTTCGACGGGCATCGTGGGATTGTAGGCGTTGGCCCTGCAAAGGTCGCAAGACCGACTTCCGGGTGCTGCACATGCGCGCAGCACGCGGCACAGTCCGGAATGACGAAGTTTGCTAGGCTTTCCCGATTCCCGAAAAACTCGCCGCATCCCGCGGCTCGCCCTTCGGGCGACTCGGCCATCCGTGGCACTCGCCCTTCGGGC
>JBDZUX010000042.1:0-4966 GCA_040255405.1 Lysobacteraceae bacterium | reverse complement strand
CTCGCCCTTCGGGCGACTCGGCCATCCGTGGCACTCGCCCTTCGGGCCATTCGCTTGACGAACGTTCACTCCGGCATCCCGCCTCCGCAATCCGAATCCCGATTCCCGAAGAGAGCCATGCACCTGATCGACATCGGCGCCAACCTGACCCACGAATCCTTCCGGCGGGATCTCGATGCCGTGCTCGAACGCGCGCGCGAGGCGGGCGTGGAACGCATGATCGTCACCGGCGCGTCGCGCGATGGCAGCGGCCACGCGTTGGAACTGGCGCGCGCGCACCCGGGCATCTTGCACGCGACCGCTGGCGTGCATCCCCATCACGCCGGTGATTACGGCGCGGAAACCGATGCGCTGTTGCGCAACCTTGCGCGCGAACCGGAAGTGGTCGCGGTCGGCGAGACCGGCCTGGATTACTTTCGTGACTTGTCGCCGCGACCGGCGCAACGCGTGGCGTTCGAGAAACAACTCGCGATCGCGGTGGAGCTCGGCATGCCGTTGTTCCTGCACCAGCGCGATGCGCACGATGATTTCCTCACGTTGCTGAAATCCGCGCGCGATCGTGTGCCCGCCGCGGTGGTGCACTGCTTCACCGACGACCGGCGCGCATTGTTCGATTACCTCGATCTCGACTGCCACATCGGCATCACCGGCTGGATCTGCGACGAGCGCCGCGGCACGCACCTGCGCGGACTGGTGCGGTCGATTCCGGACCAGCGCCTGTTGCTGGAAACCGACGCGCCGTATCTCCTGCCGCGCGACCTCCGGCCGCCGCCATCGGATCGTCGCAACGAACCGATGTACCTGGCCCACATCTGCCAGGCCGTGGCGCGCGAACGCGGCGAAGACCCGGAAGTCACCGCCGGACAAACCACCGCGAACGCCCGGGCGTTTTTCGGGATCGAAGAGTAGGGCGGGAGAAGCGTAGCGATCCCGCCACCGAATCCCGGAAGGCGGGTTGGCACCCGCCCTACACGCGTCCCGCGCGGATTGCGAGCGTCCAGCGTACCGGCCGTGCGTGTTCGGGTTCGTGCCACGCCGCCGCCAATTCTTCCGCGACCGACGCGACGGCGTCCTCGCCTGTGGCCTTCAGGTACTTCTGCGCGGCCGACCACGACGTCAGGTACGCCAGCAGTTGCGGCAGGTTCCATTCGACGCGCATTTCGAAGCTGGGCACCCCGACGGATGCGAACGGCAGTGCCAGCGAGGCGTAGCCTTCGTCCACCAGCTTCCGCTCGGGCGACCAAAAGGCGCCCAGGATGTCCTCGTACAGATGGGCGATCACGGCGTCGACCGCGGGCGTCACGCTGCAGTGCGCGTAGCACCAGGCCGCGAACAGCGCGCCCGGCGCGGCGACACGTTGCACTTCCAGGACGAATGCCGGGAGATCGAACCAGTGCAGCGCCTGCGCGACGGTGACGGCGTCGACGGACCGATCCGGAATCGTCGTGTGTTCGGCGGCCTCGTTGCGGTAGTCGATGCGCGGGTTCGCGGCCGCATTGCCGAGTTGCTTCTGGCTGGGATCGGTGGCAACCACATGTTCGAAACGCGTGGCCAGCGCGACGCTGGCCTGCCCGTTGCCGCAGCCCGCGTCCCACGCGCAGTTGCTGTCGGGCGCCTCGGCCGCGATCCAGTCGAACAGCGCGGCGGGATAGTGCGGGCGCGCGCGCAGGTACAGATCGGAGTGGTCCGAGAAAAGATCCTTGAAGTTCATCCGTGTGTTCTCCCTGCGGCGCGATGTTCGACGATGCGATGGCGGCCGGGCGCGAGCTCGCCGAGCCTGTGCTCGCCGATGCGCGTGCGGATCAGGCGCAGCGTCGGCAGGCCCACCGCCGCGGTCATGCGCCGCACCTGGCGGTTGCGGCCCTCCCGGATCGTGAGTTGCAGCCATGCATCCGGCACGGTTTTCCGGAAGCGCACGGGCGGGTCGCGTGGCCACAAACCTTCCGGTGGATGCGGCAACACGCGCGCCTCGGCGGGACGCGTCACGCCATCGTTCAGCGCCACGCCACGGCGCAGGTGTTGCAGCGCGGTTTCGTCCGGCGTGCCTTCCACCTGCACCAGGTACGTTTTGGGCTGCTTGTGGCGCGGGTCGGTGATGCGATGCGCCAGCGCGCCGTCATCGGTCAGCAGCAGCAAGCCTTCCGAATCGCGATCCAGCCGCCCCGCGGGGTACACCTTCGGCGGCAAGTCGAAGCCGGCCAGCGTGCGCCGCGGTTGCCTACCGCGGTCGGTGAACTGGCACAACACGTCGAACGGCTTGTTGAACAGGATGAGCATGCCCATCCTCCCGCAGTACGTCAGTGGGTCGTCGCGGCAGGCGCCGGCTGGGACGAAGTAGCTGCTGGCGCGACACTATTCGCCGATGCCGGGTCATCCGCAAGTCCTGCATCGGGCGCGGCGATCACATAGCCGCGCGCCTGCAGCGCCACAAGATAACCGTCCGGGGCCAGCAAGTCGCGCATCGGCAACACCGCGAGGGTCTGCGCGTTTGCCGCCAGCGCCGCATCGGCCGCGGCCAGCCACGTCGCTTCGATCCGGCGCGGCAGGTTGTCGATGCCCAGCGATTTGGCGAAACCCGCGCCGGTGATCGCGGACTGGCAGGTCCCGCGCCAGGCGCTTTCGGGCACCTTTCGCAGGGTCTCGATGTCGCCGGTGGCCCACGCGTTGGCGCGCGCCCGGAAGTTCGGCAGCTCGTGTTCGACCGCGTCCAGCACCACGCGGAGGCAGGCGATCCCGTCGGGGCCGGCGGCCGCGAACGCCTTCACCGCCTGTCGCGGCTCCTTGATTTCCAGCGTGGTATCCGGTTTGACGGTCGCGACGCCGTGCTGTTTGGCGAGTGTCGCGATGGCGTCCGTCACTTCGCCGTCGCCGTGCAGGCCATTGGCCTTCAGCGCCTTCTTCATCAACTTGCCGGCCGCGAGCAACGGCCGATAGCGTTCGATCGAATAATCGTCGCCGAAGTAACGCTCCCGCGCGTAATACCAGTGCGCGTAGACATCGGGTGGCAGGACGTCATGCAAGGTCTTGCCGTCGGGATTGCGCTGGGCCCGGTAGATGGATGGCAGCAGGAACAGCTTGCCGAACCAGTTGGTGTCCACCTTCAGTTTGACGCTGGGTGGTTCGAGCACCATCTGCGAAGCGGCGATGGTTTGCGCGACCTGGTGCGAGCGCCATTCGATGCCGGCCGGCAGGGTCGAAACCACGCCGAGGATCCACAGCACGTGGTCGCCGCGCGTCACCTTCCACAGGCCGGGCCCGGGCACCACGCCGGTCACGTTGATCGCCTGCAAGGTGACGATCGATGCAGCCGGTGGTGCGGGCGTCGTGTCCGTCGTGGACGCGGCCGGCGGGGTCCGGGCATTCGCTGCGAGCGCCGTGAAGACCAGGGCGCAGAGGAGAAGCCGCACGGCCCGCAGCCGGCGGACCGTATTCCTGCGCGCGGATCTTTTCAGTTTCGTGGGTGGCTGGAGCTGGAGCATCGATCGCACGCAGAATCCTTTTCCATTGCGTCGCACCGCAAGCGCAGCGGCGTGACCTGTCACTGACCGCGGGTGGCGGCGACGGTTCCGGCGCGGTGCGAAGCGCAGCCGGAATGCATGAGCTTATGCCGTTTGGACGCAACCCGGAACCGGAGTCTTGGTAAGCTCGAAGACTTCCGCGCCCTCGCCGAGGATCGCATGCCCGAATCCGCCGACAGCATCCCCGAATTCCTGCCGCACGATGGGCCGTTGCGTGAAGACGTGCATCGGCTGGGCATGCTGGTGGGCCGGATGCTCGCCGAGCAGGAAGGCGAGGCGTTCTATCGGCGGGTGGAGGACGTCCGCACCGCGGCGATCCGCCGTCGCCGCGAAGGGCAGGCCGTGGACGGCCTTGCCGAATCGTTGGCAGGGCTCGATGCGGCTGACGCCGAAGCGTTGGCGCGCGCGTTTTCGGCCTGGTTCCAGGTCGTCAACACCGCCGAACGCGTGCACCGCATCCGGCGCCGTCGCGACTACCAGCAGGCCGGTGCCGCGCCGCAACCTGAATCGCTGGCCGACGTGCTGGCGTCGCTGCAGGCGCGCGGGGTGCGGGTCGAAGAGTTGCTTGACTGGCTGGAACGCGTGGACATCGAGCCGGTGTTCACTGCGCATCCGACCGAAGCCGTGCGCCGCTCGCTGCTGGAAAAGGAACAGGCGATCGTGCAGGCGCTGGTGGAAGGCTTCGATGCCTCGCGCACGCCGCAGGAACGCGCGGTCGATCACCAGCGCCTGCTGACCGCGCTCACCGCGAGTTGGCAGACCGCAGAAGCCTCGGCGGTCCGGCCCAGCGTGCAGGATGAATTCGAGCACGTCAGCTTCTATCTCGCGGGTCCCCTCTACCGCGTGCTGCCGGTGTTCTACGAAACGCTGGAACACGAACTGCAACGGGTCTATGGCGTCTGCCCGGAATTGCCGCGGCTGCTGCGCTTTGGCTCGTGGGTGGGCGGCGACATGGACGGCAATCCCAACGTGGGCGCGGACACGATCGGCGAAACGCTGAGCGCGCAACGCGCGATGGTGCTGGCGCGCTACCAGGCCGAGTGCGCGCATCTGGAGCGCCTGCTCAGCCAGACCGACGATCGCGTGCAGGTTTCCGATGCCCTGCGCCGGCGGCTGGACGACTATCGCCGGCGCCTGCCGGATGCGGCTGCCGCGATCCGTCCACGCCACGCGAACATGCCGTATCGCTGCCTGCTCAGCTTGATGCGTGCGCGGCTTGCGGCGACCGTCGACGAGGCTGCGGAACGCTATGCCAACGCGGCCGGATTCCAGGCCGACGTCGAACTCATCGCCGCAAGCCTCGCTGCGCACAAGGGCGAACACGCCGGGTTGTTCGGCGTGCGCCGGTTGCAGCGGCGCGTGCGCACCTTCGGGTTCCACCTGGCGCGGCTGGACGTGCGCCAGGATGCGCGCGTGCACGACGACGTGCTGGCGGTGTTGCTGGACGA
>JBDZUX010000041.1:0-29297 GCA_040255405.1 Lysobacteraceae bacterium | reverse complement strand
CGTTTCAGCGCCGAGCAGGCCACGACGGCTGGCACGCGCTCGCGGGAACACGCGTCCATCCAGCGCGCGATGGCCGCCAGCCATGGCGCACGGTCGGCATCATCCAGCGGTTCGCCGGCACGCATCTTGTCGATGTTGGCCGGGCCGTGGAATTCGTCTCCGTCCCGAAAACGCCAGTCCAGGTGCTGCGCGAGCGCGCGGCCGATCGTGGTCTTGCCGGAACCGGACACGCCCATCACGACGATAGCCGGGACCGACCTGTCCATCAGGGATGGCGGCAATCGGGCAGACCCGCCATCACACCATCTCGAAAATCCCGGCCGCGCCCATGCCGGTGCCGATGCACATCGTGACCATGCCGTATTTCTGCTTCCGGCGGCGCATGCCGTGGATCAGCGTGGCAATACGGATGGAGCCGGTAGCGCCGAGCGGATGACCGAGTGCTATGGCGCCGCCTTCGGGATTGACCTTGTCCGGGTCGAGGCCGAGATCCTTCATGACCGCGAGCGACTGCGCGGCGAAGGCCTCGTTCAATTCGATCCACTCCATGTCGTCCTGCTTCATGCCGGTGGCCTTGAGCGCCTTTGGGATGGCTTCCTTGGGGCCGATGCCCATGATTTCCGGCGGCACGCCGGCGACCGAGAACCCAACGAAGCGCGCGAGCGGGCTCAGGCCGTAGTCCTTGATCGCCCGTTCGCTGGCCAGCAGCACCGCGCCGGCGCCGTCCGACATCTGCGAGGAGTTGCCGGCAGTGACCGTGCCGTCGCGACGGAAGACGGTGCGCAATTTCGCCAGCACTTCGGCGCTGGTATCGCGGCGCGGACCCTCGTCGTTTTCGATCACGCGCCGGTCTTCCTTCACGCCGCGCGAGCGCAGATCCGGGTAACGATCGTCGAGCGGGTAGGGCGCGATTTCTTCCTTGAAATTGCCGGCGTCCTGCGCCGCGATCGCGCGCTGGTGGCTGCGCAGCGCGAACGCGTCCTGTTCCTCGCGGCTGATCTTCCAGCGCGTCGCGACATTCTCGGCGGTGATGCCCATGCCGTAGGCGATGCCGATGTTCTCGTCCTTGAAGATTTCCGGATTCATCACCGGCTTGAAACCCATCATCGGCACCATGCTCATGGATTCGGTGCCGCCGGCAAGAACAAGATCGGACTCCCCGAGGCGGATGGTGTTGGCCGCGATCGCGACCGACTGCAGGCCGGACGAGCAGAAGCGGTTGATGGTCATGCCGGGGATCGTGTCCGGCAAGCCGGCCAGCAGCGCGCCGATGCGCGCCACGTTCATGCCTTGCTCGGCCTCCGGCATAGCACAGCCGATCACCACGTCGCTGATGCGGTTGACGTCAATGCCCGGGCATTCGTCCAGGGTTTCGCGCAGCACGTGTGCGAGCATGTCGTCGGGGCGGGTGTGGCGGAACACGCCGCGCGGCGCCTTGCCGACCGGCGTGCGCTTGACGGCGACGATGTAGGCGTCTTGAACTTGCTTGGTCATGATGTTTTCTCTTTGCTCGTCGTCCCGGCGCAGACCGGAACCCAGTGTCTTTGCTCTCGAAAATGGACCCCGTGTCATCGGCCATCCGTGGCCTGCACGGGGTGGGTACACGCTGAACTCAGTTTCTAAGCGGCTTGCCGGTGGTCATGGTGTGCGCGATGCGCGCCTGCGTCTTCTCCATCTGCGCCAGTTCCATGAAGTGGTGGCGTTCGAGGTCGAGCAGCCACTGCGCATCGACCGTGCTGCCGCGTTCGATGTTGCCGCCGCACAAGGTGTCGGCGATGCGGCTGGCGATTTCCATGTCGTGTTCGGAAATGAAATGGCCGGCCAGCATGTTGACGAGCTGGGCCTTGATGGTGGCGGTGCCGACATCGCCCGCGACGTGCGTGGCCTGGGGCAGCGGCGAGCGCCAGCCGGATTCGGCCAGCGACGACGCCACGTTTTTCGCGACGTACAGGAGCTCGTTGGCGTTGAACACCACCACGTCGGTTTCGCGCAGGTAGCCGAGCTGCTTCGCTTCGATCGCACTGGTCGAGGCCTTGGCCATCGCCACGGTTTCGAAATAGCGCTTGATGTGGTCGAAGGGATCGTCGCCGGCGGTGGCGCGTGCACAACGCTCGGCGATTTCCTTCAGCCCGCCGCCCGCGGGCAGCAGGCCCACGCCCGCCTCGACCAGGCCGATGTAGCTTTCCAGTGCAGCGACCGTACGCGCCGAGTGCATCTGCAGTTCGCAGCCGCCGCCGAGGCACAGGCCGCGTACCGCGGCGACGGTCGGCACGAGGCCGTGCTGCACGCGCCGGGTCGCGCGCTGGAAGTTGGCGATCATTGCTTCGAGCTGCGAAACCCTGCCTTCCTTCAAGAGCGCCAGCACGCCTTTGAGGTTTGCGCCGGCCGAGAATACCGGGCCCGACTGCCACACGACCAGCGCCTTCAGCTTCTGCTCGGCCAGGCCTACCGCATGCTGGATGCCGTCCAGCACCTGGTCATCGAACGTGCACATCTTGGTCTTGAAGCTGATGATGCCGACGTCGTCGCGGCCCAGCGTCCATAGACGGATGCCATCGTTTTCCCAGACCGCTGTGCCCTGGTCGAACTTTTCGCCGATCAACGCGTCGGGGAACAACTGGCGCTTGTAGACCTGCGCCGACGAACGCGGGATGTCCCTGTTTTCGCGCGGCGAGTACGAGCCGTCCCCGAAATGCACGCCCTTGCGGCTGCCCGTCACCCACGCGGGCAAGGGCGCGTTGCTCATCGCCTTGCCGGCGGCGATGTCCTCGGCGATCCACCCGGCGACCTGTTCCCAACCCGCGGCCTGCCAGGTTTCGAACGGACCGAGCTTCCAGCCGTAGCCCCAGCGGATTGCGAAATCCACGTCGCGCGCGGTGTCGGCGATCGATTCCAAATGATACGCGGTGTAGTGGAACAGGTCGCGGAAGCACGCCCACAGGAATTGTGCCTGCGGATCTTTTGATTCCCGGAGCTTGGCGAACTTCTCGGCCGGGTTCTTGATCGCCAGGATGACTGCGACCTCGTCCGACGGCTTCTGTTCGGATGCGCGGTAGTCCTGCTTCGCAAGATCCAGCACCTGGATCTCCTTGCCGGTCTTGCGATAGAAGCCGGCGCCGGCCTTCGCACCCAGCGCACCTTTTTCGATCAGCGCCGCCAACCACGCGGGCGACTTGAAATGTTCGTGCCAGGGATCGTCGGGCAGGGTGTCGGCCATGGTCTTGATGACGTGCGCCATGGTGTCGAGGCCGACGACGTCGGCAGTGCGGTACGTCGCCGACTTGGGCCGGCCGACCGCAGGACCCGTCAACGCGTCCACCACGTCGAAGCCCAGCTTGAATTGCGTCGTATGGACCATCGTCGCCAGCATCGAGAACACGCCGATGCGGTTGCCGATGAAGTTGGGCGTGTCTTTCGCGAACACCACGCCTTTGCCGAGCGTGGTTGTGAGGAAAGCTTCCAGGCCTTCGAGCAGTCTCGGATCGGTGGCCTTGCCGGGAATGACTTCCACCAGCTGCATGTAACGCGGCGGGTTGAAGAAGTGCACGCCGCAGAACCGATGCCGCAGGTTTTCCGGCAGCGCTTCGGCCAACTTGTTGATCGACAGGCCCGAGGTATTGCTGGCCAGGATCGTGTGTTCCGGGATGTGCACGGCAACCTTCTTGTAAAGGTCGAGCTTCCAGTCCATGCGTTCGGCGATCGCCTCGATCACGAAGTCGCAATCCTTCAGCGAGGCGAGGTTTTCGTCGTAGTCGGCTGGCGTGATCGCAGCCGCGAGTTCCTTAGCCGCCAACGGCGCGGGCGACAGCTTGCCGAGGTGCTGGATGGCCTTGACGGCAATGCCGTTCTTCGGGCCGTCCTTGGCGGCGAGGTCGAACAGGATGGTCTCGATGCCGGCGTTGGTCAGATGGGCCGCGATCTGCGCCCCCATCACGCCGGCGCCCAGCACGGCGGCTTTGCGAATGCGAAGAATGTCAGACATGAAATCTCCGTGGGTCATCAGTTGAATCGTCGATGCAGAAAGCGGCTGCGAAAACCTTGCACGAAGCGGCTGTTGTGAAAAGTCAGGCCAGGAATGGCCGGTCTGATCTTCCGAAATTCGAACGACCGCGCACGCATTCGGATGTACGGCGAAGCGGCGATCAGGGACGATCGCATAATCACGCCCGCAGCCCCGCCGCGGTGAAATGGATCAGGTGTTTGGCCATCTGTTCGCGGTGCGCGCGCTCGCTTTCGCCGCTGCGGCGCTGGATCATGCCGAAATCGGCCATGGCGTACGTAAGCGCACCGACTGCGATGTCCAGTCGCCAGTACAGCTCCTGCTTGTCGAGCTGCGGAAGCATTCGCGCGAACGCCGCCGCGAAATCCTTGAGCACGTAGCCGTAGTTGTCGGACAGGAATGTGCGCAAGTTGCTGTTGTGTTCGGCAAATGCACGCGCCAGCACGCGCATGAACACCGATCCGCCTTCACGGTCCAGCGATAGTTCCAGCGCCGGCGTGATGAACGCGTCGAGCAGCCCCTCGAGGGTGGCGGACTCGGACTTGGCTAGCTCTGCAAGCCGCTCGAGACGCCGATCGCTCAGCTGATCCAGCCGGCGCCGGAAAACTTCCTCGATCAGGTTGTCCTTGGACCCGAAGTGGTAGTTGACGGCGGCGAGGTTGACCTTGGCGGCTGCGGTGACCTGGCGCAGCGAAGCCGCGGCAAAGCCGCGCTCCGCGAACAGTTCTTCTGCGGCGCCAAGGATGCGCTGGCGGGTGGAGAATCGAGGGTTGTCGCGCATGCCGATCTCTGTTTCAAACAAACGTTTGAAGTCTAAGTTGAACCAGCCTCCCCGGTCAAACCGGCCCGTGGCCCTTGGCCCCGTTCGCACGGTTGAGCTAGAATCGTTCCCTCTTTTGTGAGCTAACTCCGCATTTTGCGCGGGTTTTTCGGGATATGCTCACGAGCCCGGGCGGGTTTCGTGCGCGTTTTTTTTATCTTTCGTCAGCAAGTCGAGGAAAACATGGCGCTGGAGCGCACCCTTTCGATCATCAAACCCGATGCCGTCGCCAAGAACGTGATCGGGCAGATTTACGCACGATTCGAGCATGCCGGGCTGCAGGTGATCGCCGCCAGGATGAAACAGCTTTCGCGCGCGGAAGCAGAAGGTTTCTATGCGGTGCATCGCGAGCGTCCCTTCTTCAAGCCGCTGGTCGACTTCATGGTGTCGGGCCCGGTGATGATCCAGGTGCTGGAAGGCGAGGGCGCGATCGCGAAGAACCGCGAGTTGATGGGAGCCACCAATCCGAAGGAAGCGGCCGCGGGAACCATCCGCGCGGATTTCGCACAAAGCATCGACGCCAATGCGGTGCACGGCTCGGACGGCTCGGACACCGCGCGCTTCGAAATCGGTTACTTCTTCGCCGCGACGGAGCTCTGCCCTCGCGGATAATTTGCTTTTCGGGGAATGCACATGGCCGACACGGCCCGTGCCAATCTGCTGGACTTCGATCGCGACGGAATGCGTGACTTCTTCGCCGGGCTTGGCGAGAAGTCGTATCGCGCCGACCAGGTGATGAAGTGGATCTATCACCGCCTCGAAAGCGATTTCGGGGCGATGACGGATCTCGGCAAGAGCCTGCGCGAAAAGCTCCCCGAGGTCGCGGTGGTCGCGCCGCCCAAAGCCCTGGTCGACACGGTTTCCAGCGACGGCACCCGCAAGTGGTTGCTCGGCATGGACGCGGGCAACGCGGTCGAAACCGTGTACATCCCGGAGCCGACGCGCGGCACGCTTTGCGTCTCTTCGCAGATCGGCTGCGGCCTCAACTGCACCTTCTGCTCCACCGGCGCCCAGGGCTTCAACCGCAACCTCGCCGCCTCCGAAATCATCGGACAGGTGTGGCACGCGGCGAAGCAGCTCGGCAACGTCACCCACCAGCAGCGCCGCATCACCAACATCGTGATGATGGGCATGGGCGAGCCGCTGCTGAACTTCGACAATGTCGTCACGGCCATGAGCCTGATGCGCGACGACCTCGGGTTCGGCCTCGCCTCCAAGCGCGTAACGCTTTCGACGGCCGGCGTGGTGCCGAAGATCGACAAGCTGGGCGAAGTCGCCGACGTATCGCTGGCCGTCTCGCTGCACGCCCCCAACGACGCATTGCGCACGCAGCTGATGCCGATCAACAAGCGCTGGGGGGTCGACGAACTGCTGGACGCGTGCGCGCGTTATGTCGCGCGCAAGCCCCGCGCGACCATCACGTTCGAATACACGTTGATGAAAGGCATCAACGATACCCCGGCGCTGGCCAGGCAACTGGTCAAGCTGATGCGCCGGCTGCCGGCCAAGGTGAACCTGATTCCGTTCAATCCTTTTCCCGGTACGCAGTACGTGCGTTCCGATGCGACAGTCATCCGCGACTTCCAGACCATCCTGCTGGACGCCGGGGTGCAGGCGATGGTGCGCCGTACCCGCGGCGAGGACATCGACGCCGCGTGTGGCCAGTTGAAGGGCAAGGTGGCGGACCGCACGCGCCGCCACGCCGAATTCCAGCGCCGCATCGAAGCGGCGACGCAACCGGAGAGCCACGCCCATGCTGCGTAAGTCGGTCCTGGTGTCGGCGGCGATGGCACTCGTGCTGGGGCTCGGGGCGTGCAAGCACGATCCGGCGATCATCGATTACCCGAACGCGATGAGCAACCTGAAGCAGGCTCCGCGCGACAGCGCCAAGGAAGACAAGCAGGCGGCCGCGCAGACGCACACGCAGCTCGCGGTGGCCTACATGGGCCAGAACAATTTGAAGGACGCCGAGACCGCACTCAGGAAGGCGATGACCTTCGACGACAAGTACATCCCGGCGCACACGATGCTGGCGATCCTGGAGTGGCGCATCAACCGGCTGCAGGAGGCCGACAAGGAATTCCGCGCCGCCATCGCGCTGGACCCGTCCAATGGCGACACCAACAACAATTACGGCAAGTTCCTGTGCGAAACCGGCAAGCAGCAGGATGCGATGCGCTATTTCAAGCGCGCGCTGGCCGACCCGTTCTACAAGACGCCGGCGGTGGCCAACACCAACGCCGGCACCTGCCTCTTGAAGAGCAACGATTACGCCGGCGCCGAAGGCTACCTGCGCAAGGCGCTGGAACTCGAACCGAATTACAGTACCGCTTTGCTGGCCATGGCCACGCTCGATTACGGCAAGGGCGACGCGTTCAAGGCGCGCGGCTACCTGCAGCAGTTCGAGGCCGCCGGCGCGGCCACGCCGGATTCATTGCTTCTCGGTTACCGCATTGCCACTCGTCTTGGTGACAAGGAAACTGCCGCCAACTACTCCAGACGCCTGCAGGATCAGTTCCCGAATTCGCGACAGGCGCAATCGCTTGATGGTTCCAGCCAATGATCGATCGCGAAGAAGACAGCCGGGATCTGTTCGATGCCCGGAACACGCAAGACCCTTCGCCCATCGCGGAACACGGCCCCGCCGCCGACTCGCTCGGCGCGCGATTGCGCGCGGCACGCGAAGCGAAGGGTTTGACGATCCCCGAATGCGCCGGCGCGTTGCACTTGCCGATCAAGGTCCTGGAACGGCTGGAGTCGGATGACTTCGGCGAACCCGAACACTTCGTGTTCCTGCGCGGTGCCTTGCAGGGCTACGCGCGCCACCTCGGGCTGCCTGCCGGTGCCTGCAATCAGGCCCTGCGCACCGTGGCGCCGGTCGAGCAGCCTCCGCTGGTGTCGGTGGCACGTACCTCGCCGGCGCGCTGGCTGCTGCAGCGTTACGGCACCGCGGCGACCTACATCGTGCTGACGGCGACCATCGCGGTGCCATTGGTGTTGTTGGGTCTGCGCGGGGGCCTGGAGCGTCCATCTGCACGCATCGTGTCGCTGGACCAGGCACCGGGTTCGGCGCCCTACACCGCGCAGACCGCGGCGCCAGGCAGCGACGTCGCTTCCGGGGGGCCGTCGGAAGCATCGCCCGATGCCACGCCATTTCGAGCGTCGATGACGCCGTTCGCGGCGATCGGACTCAACGACAACGCCGACGCCGACGCGGTCCAGCCCCCGCCGGTGACGCCCGCCCCGATTCCGCTCGCTGCCGCCGGGCAACACGCACTGACGCTTTCGGCCAGCGCCGATTGCTGGTTCGAGATCAGCGACGCCGACGGCAACAAGATCGACTCCGGGATGCTGCATGCGGGCGACAGCCGCACCTGGCACGCGGACGGGCCCCTGCATGTCACGCTGGGCAACGCCAGCGGCGTCAGCGTCACCCGCGACGGCCAGCCGCTGGCGCTGGATGCATACCGGCACGCCAACGTGGCGCGCTTCGATGTGTTCGCTCCGTCTGCCGGCGGTGGCGAAAACGACTGACGGCGCGTCGCAGGCGCCTGTCGGGCCGGGCCGCGAAAGGCCTGCCGCGGACCAGGATCCGAAGGATCGGATTCGTCGAAGCCCGGCTCGGCGCGCGCCGAACGCCGGGCATACCGGAAAGTGCAGGAAGGCACTTTTCAACAACCGATCGAGTTCCAGTATCCTTGAGCGTTCCCGCGCGCCGTTCCCGACGCGCGGGCTTCCGCATGCACGTGGGTGAACGATGGCTTTCGAAGATTACGACGAGTACGAGCAGAGCGAGCAGGTCCGCAAGTGGATCAAGGAAAACGGCATCGCCGTCGTGGTCGGGGTGGTGCTCGCGCTGGCGCTCATTTTCGGCTGGCGTCAATGGCAGGCGCACAGGGCCAACCATGAGGTGCAGGCCGCCTCGCAATTTGCCGTGATCCAGAACGCGGTGCAGGCGGACAACAAGCAGGCGATGGCCGCTGCGCTCGGCGATCTGCAGAAGAATTACGACGATACCGCTTATGCGGCGCTGGGCAGTGCCGCCGTGGCCGAGTACGACGTCGGCAAGGATGACCTGAAGCCGGCCGCGCAGAATCTGCAGTGGGCCGTTTCCCACAGCAAACAACCGGCCCTGAAGTCGTTGTTCACGCTGCGCCTCGCGCGGGTGCTGATCGCGCAAAACCGGGCCCAGCAGGCGCTGAAGGAGCTCGATGGCATTCCTTCCGGCGAGTACGTGGCGGTTTCTGCGGAACTTCGCGGCGACGCGCTGCTCAAACTCGGCAAGTCCGGTGAGGCGCGCGAAGCCTACCAACAGGCCATGGCGAAGCTCGACAAGGACAACGACGCGCCTGCGCGCCACGCGTTGCAGATGAAACTGGACAACCTCACGCAGCCTGTCGCTGCGCCGACCGGAGCCAAGGCTCAATGAAGCTTCGCCATCTTCTGCTGTTGCCGCTGCTGGTCGCGACGGTTGCGTTGTCGGGTTGCGGGTTGTGGAACAAGATATTCCGGCACGGCGAGAACGTGCAGCCGCCCAAGCCGCTGACGGAATTCACGCCCAGCGTGCAGGTCGAGGAGCTGTGGTCCACCCGCATCGGTGACGGCGCCGGGCGTTCCGGCGTGCGGCTGCAACCGGCGTTCGCGGACGGCAAGCTGTACCTGATCAGCACCGACGGCAAGATCGAGGCGCTGGACGCCGCGACCGGCAAGGAAGTGTGGGAGCAGTCGACCCGCGTCGGCGGCGGCATCTGGCCGTTCAAGCACAAGAAGCCAGGTCCGGACGCGCGCTACGCCGGTGGCCCGGCCGTGCTCGGCAACCTGCTGGTCGTCGGCACGCTCGATGGCCACGTGTACGGGATGGACGCCACGTCCGGCAAGCAATTGTGGAGTGCCGTGGTGGACGACGAGGTGGTTTCGCCGCCCGCCATCGACGCCGGCACGGTGTTCGTGCGCACCAACTCCGGTTACGTATACGCATTCGATGCCAATTCGGGTGAGCGCCGGTGGCTCTATGACCAGGCCAACGTGCCGCTGCTCAGCCTGCGTGGCAACGGTCCGCTGCTTGCCGCGCACGGCGTGGTGATGTTCGGCAGCGATGACGGCAATGTGGTGTCGCTTCGCAGCGACACCGGGGCCATCCAGTGGAAGGTCCCGATCACCAAGGGCCTGGGCCGCACCGACATCCAGAAATTGAATGACGCCGACGACAGCCTGCAACTCGACGGCAACGTCTTGTATGCCACGGCCTACCACGGCGAGCTCACCGCCATCGATGCGACGCAAGGGCAGGTCGCGTGGAACCGGCCGTTCTCCAGTTACGTGGGCGTCGGCGTGGCCAACTCGCAACTGGTCGGCGTGGATGACGACTCACTGGTGTGGGCGTTCTCGAAGGAGGGCGGCGGCGACCTCTGGAAGCAGGATGCCTTGCAGTACCACTGGTTGACGGCGCCGGCGATCCAGGGGCAATACGCGGTCGTGGGCGGTGTCGAGGGCTATGTGCACTGGCTCGACCTGTCCGACGGCAAGCTCGCCGCGCGCATGCGCTTGTCCAAGGATGCGATCCGCGCGCGGCCGGTGGTGAACGGCGATACGGTGTACGTGGAAGACGTGAAGGGGCACGTGGCGGCTTATAGAATCGCCGGAAACGGCGGGCAGTAATCCATCCTTGAGTCCCGCATGCTGAGGGCGCTGCAAGAGCGCGCCGGCACGAAGTGCCTGCTCTTTCTTTTGCGCGCGACCATGTACGCGCTGACCGGTCTACCCATGTCGCGGCCATGGACGGTATTTGTGCGATCATCCATGATCGCTGCTTCGCTGAAGCACATGGCAAGCTGCGTCGTTCCAGGTTCGCGAAGTCCAGAACGACCTTCCATGGCCTGACTTTTCACAACAGCTTCTTCGAATGGAACTGCTGGCAATGCTGCCTGTTGTTGCCCTCGTCGGCCGTCCCAACGTCGGCAAGTCCACGCTCTTCAACGCGCTGACCCGCAGCCGCGATGCGCTGGTCGCGGACCTGCCGGGCGTCACTCGCGATCGTCATTACGGTGTGTGCCGGCTCGGCGCGCGGCCGATCGTGCTTGTCGATACCGGCGGGTTGTCGGGTGAGCGGGCCGACATCGACGAGTTGACCGGGAAGCAGGTGCAGCGCGCGATCGACGAGGCCAGCGCCTGCGTGCTGCTGGTCGACGCGCGCGAAGGCCTGCTGCCGCAGGATCGCGCGATCCTCGATCGCTTGCGGCGCACCGGCAAGCCCGTGTTGCTCGCGGTCAACAAGACCGATGGCATCGATGCGCAGACAGCGCTTTCGGAGTTCGCTTCGCTGGGCGTTGCGGCGACGTTCGCGATCGCCGCGGCCCATGCACGCGGGCTCGATGCGCTGCTTGCCGCGACGCTGCCGCTGCTGCCCCCGGATACCGACGAAGATACGCTTGCGGAACATGGCGAGGCGGGCGGCACGCGGGTCGCGATCGTCGGCCGCCCCAACGTCGGCAAGTCCACGCTGGTCAATCGCCTGCTTGGCGAGGAACGCGTGGTGGTTTCCGACATTGCCGGCACCACGCGCGATTCCATCCACGTGCCGCTGGAGCGCGACGGCAAGCGTTACACCCTGATCGACACCGCGGGGGTGCGGCGGCGCGGCCGGGTCGAAGACGCGCTGGAGAAGTTCAGCGTCATCAAGACGCTGCAGTCCATCGCCGCGGCCGAAGTGGTGGTGGTGATGCTGGACGCGGGCGAGGGCGTCACCGACCAGGACCTCGCGCTGATCGGACAGGTGCTGGACGCCGGACGCGCGTTGGTGATCGTCGCCAACAAGTGGGACGGACTGGCGCAATACGACCGCGAGCGCTGCAAGGCCGGGCTCGAGCGCAAGCTCGATTTCGTGGCGTGGGCGCGGGTCGTGTTCTTGTCGGCCAAGCACGGCTCCGGGCTGCGCGAACTGATGCGTGCGATCGATCGCGCCGGCGCCGCGGCATCGCGCGAACTCGGGACGTCCGACCTGAGCCGCGGGCTGGAAAAGGCGGTGGCGGCGCACCAGCCGCCGCTGGTCCGGGGGCATTCGCCCAAGCTGCGCTTCGCACATCCGGGTGGCGATCATCCACCCACCATCGTGATCCACGGCAGCCGCACCAAACACATCGCGGACAGCTATCGCCGTTATCTCGAGAACTTCTTCCGCAAGCGCTACAAGCTGGAGGGCACGCCGATCCGCGTCGAATTCCGCGAAGGCGAAAACCCCTACGCCGGCAAGCGCAACGTGTTGACCGAAAGCCAGCAGCGCAAGCGGCGGCGGATGATGCGCCATGAGCGCGGGCGCTGACGAGGGTCTGGTCATGCCTGGCGACGGATCCCGGCCCGTCCACCGCCGGGATGGCGTTCTGGGGGTGGTACTGGCGGGCGGCGCGGGCAGCCGCGTCGGCGGTGCCGACAAGGGTTTGTTGCCATTGGGCCGGCGGCCGCTGGTCGAGCACGTGCTGGAACGCTTGCGCCCACAGTGCGACCGGTTGCTGATCATTGCCAATCGCAACACCGATGAATACGCGCGCTACGCGCCCGTCGTGCACGACCGGAACGACGGTCATGCAGGGCCCCTGGCCGGGCTGGTCGCGGCATTCGGATTCCTCGAAGCCAACCGGCACGCGTTGCCGCACTGGGTGTTGACCGCGCCCGTCGATTGCCCGGATCTGCCACGCGAGCTTGCCGGGCGCCTTCGCGCCGCGTTGGCGGCGGACGCAATGGCATGCTGCGCATTCGTACATCACGCCGGAGCCGCCCAACCGCTGTTCGCCATGTACCGCATCGACGCGGATGCGGCATCCTGGCGGACTGCAGCCGAGCACGCATTGCATGCACATGGCTCCGCGCGGCTATGGCACCAATCGATGGATGCCGTCGCCGTCGCCTGCGATGACGCCGCCGGCGCGTTCCATAATCTCAATTCGCTCGAAGCTTTCCGCGAGTACGCAAGCACGCATGACTGAAACATCCCATCCAAGCCGCATCACCCTGGAACGTGCGCTCGGGATCGTCGCGGTGCGGGCGGCGCAACATCGGTTGCCGGTCGAAACGGTGTCGCTTGCCGAGGCGCAAGGCCGTATCCTGGCTGAAGACGTGTGCGCCCCGCATCCGTTGCCGCCATTCGACAATGCGGCGATGGACGGGTTCGCACTGCGTGGCGCGGATTTGCCGACGGAGGGCGGACGCGACTTCAGGCTGGTCGGCGATGTTTTCGCGGGTGCTTCTTCGGCGCCGCAAGTCGGCGTGGGCGAGTGCGTACGCATCACCACCGGTGCGTCGATGCCGCCCGGCGCGGACACCGTCGTGATCAAGGAAAACGTTGCGGTCGACGCTGACCGCGTCAACGTGAGGGCGGGTGAACGGGCCGGCACCAACGTGCGTGCCGCCGGCGAGGACTACGCGCTGGGCGATCTTGCGTTCACGGCCGGCACGCCGGCCGGCGCGGCGGAACTTGCCGTGCTTGCTGCGCTCGGCGTCGCCCATGTTCCGGTGCGCCGCCTGCCACGGGTCGCCGTGATTGCCACCGGCAATGAACTCGTGCCGCCGGGGCAGCCGCTGGGGTTCGGACAGATCCATGAATCCAACGCGGTGATGCTGGCCGCATTCGCGCGCGAGGCGCATGCGATCGTTTCGGCGACACGCAGCGTCCGCGACGAACCCGGGGCACTGCGCGATGCCCTCCTCGACGCTGCCGCCGACGCCGACATCGTCGTCAGCAGCGGCGGCGTGTCGGCGGGCGAAGCCGACCATCTTCCGAATGTGCTGCAAACGATCGGTGAAACCCATTTCCACAAGGTGCGCCTGAAGCCCGGCATGCCCACCTTGTTCGGGCAGGTGGGTGCAAGTCTCTATTTCGGATTGCCGGGCAATCCGGTCGCCTCGGCGGTGACGTTCCGGTTGTTCGTCGGCTTTGCGCTGCGCGCGATGCAAGGCGTCAGCAAGATCCCGAAGCCGATGCACGCGCGCCTGGCCGCACCGCTGCACAAACGCCACGCCCGCACCGAACTCGCCCGTTGCAGCCTGCATGTCGACGACGACGGTGTGATGTGGGCGACGCCGCACGCCAAGCAGGGTTCCGGCATGTTGCGCGGCCTCGCGGAAACCGATGCCTTGGCGCTGTTGCCCGAGGGGGCGCGCGAATATGCCGAAGGCGACACCGTGCTCCTTTGGCCGTAAAAATGTTTGACCCGGGGCAACACGGGCAGGTGCAGATCGTTTGCGGCTGTATCCGTGGTCTTCCGCTTTGATCCGCGCCTGACCGCATTTGCACCATAATGCGCGCATGACCATCCGTGAAATTTCGCCGCGACAGGCGCTGGAGCATCAGCGCGCGGGTGCCGTGCTGCTGGACGTGCGCGAACCGTACGAACAGGCGGTCGGCATGGCCGAAGGCGCGGTCGCATTGCCGCTGGGCGAGGTGCTGCAACGCATCGACGCTGTCGTGCCCGACCGGGCGTGCGAAATCCTCGCCATCTGCGCGCACGGCCCGCGTTCGTTGCGGGCGGCGCAGGCATTGCAGCAGCGCGGATACGGCAATGTCGTTTCCGTTGCGGGCGGTACCGCGCGCTGGGTCGAGGAAGGCCTGCCGATGGCGAAAGCCGGGGGCGACGCGGATTTCTACGATCGCTATTCGCGCCACCTGCGCCTGCCGGAAGTCGGCGAAGCGGGGCAGCGCAAGCTGGAATCCGCGCGCGTGGTGGTGCTGGGCGCGGGCGGGCTCGGGTCGCCGGCTGCGTATTACCTTGCCGCCGCGGGCGTCGGCACTTTGGTGATGGCCGATGACGACGTGGTGGAACGCAGCAACCTGCAACGCCAGATCCTGCACGCCGACGACCGCATCGGCATGTCGAAACTCGATTCCGCCGCGCAAACGTTGCACGGATTGAACCCGCGCGTGAACCTCGAAGGCCTGCCCGAGCGCGTTACGGCGTCCAACGTCGAGGGGCTGCTCGAAGGCGCCGACGTCGTGCTGGATGGCGCCGACAACTTTCCCGTGCGTTACCTGCTCAACGACGCCTGCGTGAAACTCGCGATCCCGCTGGTGTACGGCGCGGTGCAGCGATTCCAGGGGCAGGTGGGCGTGTTCGACGCGGGCCGCAAACGCGGCGCGGCACCGTGCTATCGGTGCCTGTTCCCGCAACCGCCTGCGCCAGAGGACGCACCCAACTGTTCGGAAGCCGGCGTGCTGGGCGTGCTGCCGGGCGTCGTCGGCATGCTGCAGGCGACCGAGGCGATCAAGTTGATCCTCGGCATCGGCGAGCCGTTGATTGGCCGCGTGCTGATGTTCGATGCGTTGTCGATGCGCTTCCACGAGACGCGCCTCGCGCCCGACCCGGCGTGTCCGGTCTGCGCCCCGGGCCAACCGTTTCCCGGCTACATCGACTACGCAGCGTTCTGCGCCGGGGGTTAGTGCGGACCGCGGCTATTTGCGCGCCTGCTGCGCAGCTTCGAACGCCGCCAGTTGTTCGGGCGTGGCCTGCTTCTGGTACCTGGCTTTCCATTCGTCGAACGGCATGCCGTAGATCGCGGCGCGCGCTTCATCCTTCGACATGTCAAGCAGGCGTTCCTCGGCGGCTTCGCGATACCAGTCGGCAAGGCAGTTGCGGCAGAACCCGGCCAGGATCATCAGGTCGATGTTTTGCACGTCGGGGCGCTCGTCGTTGAGATGTGTCAGCAGGCGGCGAAAGGCGGCGGCCTGCAATTCCGTGGTTTCAATCATCGGTAGTTTCCTTGACGGCTTGTGCGCACGGAATGTCGCGAAGACGTGGCCCTGCGCGTGTGGCAAACCCGGCGGCGCGAGCGGCGCTGCCGCGTGACGCGGGTTCCGGAACGTGACGGTCGTGGACGCGCCATTGTGCGATCGCGCGCACGCCGCGATAATGATCGTTTTGGGGTTCCGGTGCCATGGCCGCGCGCATTCTCGACGGACGCAAGATCGCGGGAGAAGTGCTGGACCGGGTCGGGGCCGGTGTCAAGGCGCGCATCGCTGCCGGTCGGGCGGCGCCCGGTCTCGCCGTGGTGCTGGTCGGTGCGGATCCCGCATCCGCGGTGTATGTGCGCAACAAGCGCAAGGCCTGCAAGCAGGTCGGCTTCGAATCGTTCGATTTCGATCTGCCGGCGTACACCAGCGAATCCGAACTGTTCGCGCTGGTCGATCGATTGAATGCCGATCCTGCCGTGCACGGCATCCTCGTGCAGTTGCCGCTGCCGTCCCACGTCAACGCGGCTGCGCTGATCGACCGCATCGATCCGCACAAGGACGTGGATGGGTTCAGCGCCGTCAATCTTGGCCACCTTGCATTGCGCCGATTCGGGCTGCGTCCGTGCACGCCCAAGGGAGTCATGACGCTGCTCGGGCACACCGATCGTCCGGTGCGCGGGCAGCATGCGGTGGTGGTCGGCGTATCCAACCACGTCGGCCGGCCGCTGGTGCTGGAGCTTTTGATCGCCGGCTGTACCACCACGTGTTGCCACAAATTCACGCAGGACCTGGCGCAGTACGTGCGCCAGGCCGATATCGTGATCACCGCGGTAGGGAGGCCGGGCATCGTCAAGGGCGAATGGATCAAGCCCGGCGCGGTGGTGATCGACGTCGGGATCAATCGGATGGATGACGGCCGCCTGGTCGGGGACGTGGAATTCAAACCGGCTGCGGCGCGGGCGTCGTGGATCACGCCGGTGCCGGGCGGTGTCGGACCGATGACCGTGGCGACGCTTATGGAAAACACGCTGGAAGCGGCGCAGGCGATCGACGCGGCGTAACGACAAAAAAGGGGATAGAAGGGGGGTCAGAGTCACTGTCGACAATCCGGGCGATATGCCATGGACAAAACGTTCTGCCGAAAGTGACTCTGATCCCTGCTTTCGATCGCACGGTTCGCTGCACGCGACTTGACCCTGCTTCTCCCGGCTTTCACTCCGCGATATCCATCTCGACCAGCTTAATCCGGCCGCCTGCGCCGCTGCGGATTGAAACCGCCCGCCTTGGGCAACCGAAATGATCGGCCACCAGCGCCACCAGCTCCGCATTGGCCTTGCCGTCCACCGGCGGTGCGCGCACGCTCGCGACCCAGCTTCCGTCAGCCTGTTCCACGAGCGACGCGGCGCGCGCATTGGGTTTGACCTTGATGCGAAGCACGCGCGCGGACATGGGCGGGTTCCGATGCGATTCCGGTTCCCGTATAATTGCGCATTGCATTGACGGACACCATCCAATGCGCATCCTCGCCGAGGCTCTGACCTACGACGACGTCTATCTCGTCCCCGCCCATTCTTCAGTCCTGCCGCGCGACGTCGACACCTCGACACGCCTGACCCGCGCGATCCGCCTCAACATTCCGCTGATGTCTTCGGCAATGGATACCGTGACCGAAGCGCGCCTCGCCATCACGATGGCGCAATCCGGCGGCATCGGCATCATCCACAAGAACATGACCGTGGAACAGCAGGCCGCGGAAGTGCGGCTGGTGAAGAAGTTCGAGGCCGGCGTGATCCGCGATCCGATCACGGTCGGACCGCACACCTCGATCGGCGAGGTCATGCACATCACGCGTTCGCACAACATTTCCGGCGTGCCGGTGGTGGAAGAGGGCAACCGACTGGTCGGCATCGTCACCAGCCGTGACCTGCGCTTCGAAAAGAAGCCGGACGACCCGGTGAAGAACATCATGACCCGCAAGGACAAGCTGGTCACGGTGAAGGAAGGCGCCGAAGAGGACGAGATCATCGGACTCCTGCACAGGCACCGCATCGAGAAGGTGCTGGTGGTCAACGACGCGTTCGAGCTGCGCGGCCTGATCACCGTCAAGGACATCCAGAAGGCGCACGACAATCCGCATTCCGCCAAGGATTCGCACGAGCGCCTGCGCGTCGGCGCCGCGGTCGGCGTGGGCGGTGACACCGAGCGTCGCGTGGCAGCGCTGGCCGAGGCCGGCGTGGACGTGATTGTCGTGGATACCGCGCACGGCCACTCGCAGGGCGTGATCGATCGCGTCGCGTGGATCCGGAAGAACTATCCCGACTTGCAGATGATCGCCGGCAACATCGTCACCGCCGAGGCCGCGCGCGCATTGCGCGACGCCGGCGTGGATGCGGTGAAGGTGGGCGTCGGTCCCGGCTCGATCTGCACCACGCGCATCGTCGCCGGTGTGGGCGTGCCGCAGATCACCGCGATCTCGATGGTGGCCGACGCGCTGAAGGACGAAATCCCGTTGATTGCGGACGGCGGCGTGCGCTATTCGGGCGACGTCGCGAAAGCGATCGTCGCGGGCGCATCGTGCGTGATGCTGGGTTCGATGTTCGCCGGTACCGAGGAAGCACCGGGCGAAATCGAGTTGTACCAGGGCCGCTCGTACAAGAGCTACCGCGGCATGGGCTCGCTGGGCGCGATGCAGAGCGGCTCCTCCGATCGCTATTTCCAGGAACAGGCCGCAGCCGACAAGCTGGTGCCGGAGGGCATCGAGGGCAGGGTGCCGTACCGCGGCCCGCTGCGCGCAATCGTGCATCAACTGGTCGGCGGCTTGCGTGCGTCGATGGGCTATTGCGGCTGTGCCAACATCGAGGAGATGCGCGCGCGTCCGCAATTCGTGCGCGTCACCGGCGCCGGCGTGCGCGAGGCGCACGTCCACGATGTGCAGATCACCAAGGAAGCGCCGAACTATCGCTCGGATTGACCTCCGGCCGGCCTCGTGCGAAAGCTCGTTTTCTCGATCCATCCAAGCTGGCAATCACACTTTTGGGTTCGTCATTCCGGGGCTGCGCGCAGCGCAGAACCCGGAATCGGTTTCAATCAAAAGCTGGATTCCGGATCGCGATTGCGCCGCGTCCGGAATGACGACCAAAGATGAATCTCACCCACGGCCCTATGCACAACATCCACACCGACAAAATCCTGATCCTCGATTTCGGATCGCAATACACGCAACTGATCGCGCGGCGCATCCGCGAGATCGGGGTGTACTGCGAAATCTGGGCGTGGGACCACGATCCCGCCGAGATCGCGAAGTTCGCACCGAAGGGCGTGATTCTCTCGGGCGGACCCGAGTCGACCCTGGAGGCGGACTCGCCGCGTGCACCGAATGAGGCATTCGCATCCGGCGTGCCGGTCCTCGGCATCTGTTACGGGATGCAGACCATGGCCTTGCAGCACGGCGGCAGGGTCGAGGGCGGCCACGGTCGGGAATACGGCCATGCGTCGATCGACACGCAGGCGTGTGGCCTGTTCGCGGGCACGCCTTCACGCCAGGACGTCTGGATGTCGCACGGCGATCGCGTCACCGCGCTGCCGCCGGGCTTTGCACTCGCGGCGTCCACCGAATCCGTGCCGATCGCGGCGATGGCCGATGAAGCGCGCCGTTGGTATGGCCTGCAATTCCATCCCGAAGTCACGCATACCGAGCACGGCATGGCGATCCTGCGCCGCTTCGTGGTGGACGTCTGCGGCTGCGCGACGCTGTGGACGCCCGCGCACATCGTCGACGATGCCATCGCCCAGGTGCGCGCGCGCGTCGGCGCCGACAAGGTGTTGCTGGGGCTGTCGGGTGGCGTCGATTCCTCGGTGGTCGCGGCCCTGCTGGACAAAGCCATCGGCGACCAACTCACCTGCGTGTTCGTCGATACCGGCTTGTTGCGGGCCGGCGAAGGCGACCAGGTGATGGACACGATGGCACGCCACATGGGCGTCAACGTGGTCCGGGTCGACGCGGCGGATCGTTTCTTCGCGGCGCTCGAAGGCGTCGCCGATCCCGAAGCCAAGCGCAAGCTCATCGGGAAATGCTTTGTCGAAGTGTTCGACGAAGAAGCGCACAAGCTCGAAGGCGTGAAGTGGCTCGCGCAGGGCACGATCTATCCCGACGTCATCGAGTCGGCCGGCGGCAAGACCGGCAAGGCGCACGTGATCAAGTCGCACCACAACGTGGGCGGCCTGCCGGAGAAGATGAACCTCAAGTTGCTGGAACCCTTGCGCGAACTGTTCAAGGATGAAGTCCGCCGCATCGGCGTCGAACTTGGCCTGCCGCGCGAAATGGTCTATCGCCATCCGTTCCCCGGTCCGGGCCTGGGCGTGCGCATCCTCGGCGAAGTGAAGCGCGAGTACGCGGAAATCCTGAAACAGGCCGACCGCGTCTTCATCGAGGAACTGCGCGCCGCCGATCTGTACGACAAGGTCAGCCAGGCGTTCGCGGTGTTCCTGCCGGTGAAATCGGTGGGCGTGGTGGGCGACGGCCGCGCCTACGAATGGGTGGTTGCATTGCGCGCCGTCGAGACGATCGACTTCATGACCGCCCACTGGGCGCATTTGCCCTACGAATTCCTCGGCCGGGTTTCCAGCCGCATCATCAATGAGTTGCACGGTATTTCGCGCGTTGTTTATGACGTCTCGGGGAAACCACCTGCGACGATAGAGTGGGAATGAGGCGGGGGCTTGGTGCGCTTTTGGCTTGTGTAAGCCAGACACCGCGCTGATCGTCATCACGGCCATGTATGAGCCGGGTCCAGTGTCGCGGAAGGCAACGAGACTGGATTGACTGGCGCCGTCCATGGCGCTCGCTGTACGAGCCGTCCTCGGGTTCGCGTTTGCAATCCAGCAAACGCCGTCGGCCTTCGCCGGAATGACAACATTGAACGTCTGAGCGGCCCATGTAAGAGGACGGTCGACATCGCTCTATCCGGCAGCAGCGTTCCGCTTCGGCCGCCGCACCACCCTGATCCGCCCGCTGCTCGCGCCGCCGCAGAGGAACTGGCCTTCGGCATCGGCGTCGAGTCCGGAGACCGCGATGTCTCCCGGCATGTCCAACTGTTCCAGGACTTCGCCGGTTGCGGGGTCGATCCGGCGTAGATCGCTTTCGTCGCCTTCCCAGGTGCCGTGCCAGAGCTGACCGTCGACCCAGGTGACGCCGGTGACGAAGCGCTTCGATTCGATGGTACGAATCACTTTGCCCGTTTCGGGATCGACCTGGTGGATGCTGCGCCCGCGGTAGTCGCCCACCCACAGGCTGCCCTCCGCCCACGCGAGTCCGGAGTCGCCGCCGCCGGCGGGGGCGGGGATCGTCGCCAGCACGCGCCCCGATTCGGGATCGATTTTCTGGATGCGGGCTTCGGCGATCTGGAACAGGTGCTTGCCATCGAAGGCGGTACCGGCGTGCGCGGCGACGTCGATGGAACGCTGCGGCTTTCCGGTGGCGGGGTCCAGCGCGTTCAATTTGGCGCCGGAGGCAAACCAGACGCGCTCGCCGTCGAAGGTCAGGCCGTGCACTTTTTCGACGCCTTCGAACGGGCCGTATTCGCGCACGATTTCAGCCGGTGATCGTTGCATGGATGTGCCCTCGCTGGCGGGAGGACTGCCATCCTAGTCGCCGGGCAGCGGGGCGGGGAGCAACATTGCTGTCGTGAATCCCGGCACCGGTTGCGACAGCCAGCGACGCGCACGCCCACGGCCCAACGGCTGCACCTTGCCGGATGTCGCCAGCGTGTCGAGCGCGCGTTGCACGTTGCGCTGGCTTACCGCCAGCGCCAATGCGAGTGCCGAGCTGGACCAGGCCTCGCCGTCGGACAGCATCGCCAGCACCGCCGCGTGTTTTTCCGCGAGCGGTGGCGCCAGCACCACGACATCGCGCGAATGCGATGGCGCAAGCTCGAAGCCGTTCGTGGTTGCACGGATAGCCGCGAGGCCCCGGATGGCTTTCCGCAACCGGCCGATTTCGACCCGCAGCCGTGCGCGATGCGTTTCGTCCAGGTAGCGCGTGCGAAACGCGATCGAGATCAAATCGTTTCTCGGGACGTCGCGTGGCCACGCCATGGCCAGCGTTTGCGCGAGCGCAAACAGCACCGGACGCGAAGCCAGTGGAATGGTTTTGTCCTCGTCCAGCACGCGATGGCGGCAGGCATCCACCACCAATGCATCCGATGCCAGCAACGCCTCGACCTGTTCCAGCGTGAGTGGCTGCTCGCGGCCACCTGCGACTCGCCGCGCCGCGGGTGCATCGAGTGCCTGCGCCACGATTTCGACTTCCGCCGCCAGCGCCGGCACGCCTGCCTGACGGGCGGCATCGCGCGCGTGCCCGAGCGCCGCACGTGCCGCGGTCCCCTTGAGGCGCCGCATTGCGATGCCGGCGATGCTCAATGCGTGGACGGCGCGCAGCGCGGGCGGCAACGACGTAGGTTCCGATTGCGCCAGCGCGTGCTCGGCTTCGTCGAGCCGTCCGATCAGCAGCAGGCGCCGGATTCCGAGATAACGAGCATGCGCGGCGTTGATCCGGTCGCCGTGCGTCTCCAGCGTGGCGCATGCCGCGTCCAGTCTCCGTTGTGGCCAGCCGAGATCGCGTGCGGCCAGCGCAATCTCGGCTTCGGCAATCACGCAACGTGCACGCGCCAGTGTTTCCCGCTGACCGAATGCGCGCGCCGCACGCCGGACCAGCAGCTTTGCCCGATCGAACTCGCCGAGTTGTGCCATCGCGATGCCACGCAGCGCGAGCGCCGGCGCGTCGTCGCGCAGCGCGACCCGTTTGAGCGCACCCAACGGGTCACCTGTCGCCAACGCGTGCGCCGCGGCCGTGATCAGCGAATCCATCGCGGCATGCTCATATGAATCGCGCCACGTTTGTCACTCCCGCCGGCCGGGCATGGCCGCCTAAGCTGACCGCCAACCACCCGTCACCGCCGCATCGTAACGGCGGACAACCACGAAGGAGACGATCATGGCAACCCACGAAACCGGCACGCGTGAAGCATGGCGCAAGGCGCGGATGCAGCTGCTGGAAGCAGAAAAGGACCTGACGCGTCGCAGCGACGAATTGGCAAGGCAGCGACAGGCGCTGCCGTGGGTGCGGGTCGACAAGGCGTATCGATTCGACACCGAGGACGGCAAGGCGTCGCTGGCGGACCTGTTCCGCGGACGCTCGCAGTTGCTCGTCTACCACTTCATGTTCGGCCCCGATTACAAGGCCGGTTGCCCGTCGTGCTCGATGATCGCCGACGGCTTCGACGGTTTTGCGGAGCATCTGGCCAACCATGACGTGATGCTGTGGGCGATCTCCCGGGCGCCGCTGGCGAAGCTGCAGGCGTACAGGGAACGGATGGGTTGGACGTTTCCGTGGGCCTCGTCGTTCAATAGCGATTTCAACGCCGACTACGGCGTTGGTTTCAGCGAGCAGCAGCAGCGGGAAGGTTACGAATACAACTTCCGCAGCAACCCGCCGATGTCACGTTCGAGGCCGGACGCGCCCAACCAGTTCGCCGCCGCGAGCGGCGTCGATGGGCGAACGTACCTGCGCGAACTGCCGGGCATGAGTGCGTTCGTGCAGGAAGATGGCGCGGTGTACCACACTTATTCGACCTACGCGCGCGGCCTCGATGGTTTGTGGGGTGCCTACCAATGGCTCGATCGCGCACCGCGCGGACGCAATGAAACCGGCGGCACCTGGTGGCGCCGGCGCGACGAATACGCGGTGGCTTGACGGACACGGGCGGCGGAACCAGCCATGAACATGACTGCCATCTTCGCCCCGGATCGTGCGCGTCGCACCGGCAGCGCGGGGCGCGCCAGCCATGGACTGCATCTCGCGGCCGCACCTACGTTCGCGGCGATGGCGCTGGCCACCGCGATCGCACCGGGCGCGCCGATGGACATCTTGTGTTCGGCGTCGCACCGTTTCGGGCTGGGCGGCATGACCGTGATGTACGGTTTGATGAGTGCGTTCCACGCGGGCCCGTGGCTGCGGATGCTCGCGGCGCGGAAACGCAGGCGGGACTCCGCAGATCGCGCCCCGTTTCCCGATTGACGGAGCGTGCAACCCGGTCCGTGCGTGTGCGTGCTTCGCGGGTCACGCTGCCTTGTGGTGTACTGGTCCACGGCGCCGGCCATTTCGGTGAACGTCTGCTCCATGGATTTCACGCCGTAGGGATAGAACGACGACTTGTCGCCGGCATCCCATTTCTGCTTCAGGCCCGGAGCGGCCAAGTCCCAATCGGCGCGGATGCCGCGCGTCAACACACGGAGTTCTTCGTGCAACTCCGAAACGGACGGACGGCCCCAGTAGTAATAGCCGTTCCAGATCTTGTGGATCTTCAATCCCGGACCGAGCAGGAAAGTGTGCGGAATCATCGGCTCGTGCTGCTTGTCGGTGTACTCCAGGATTCCCAGCTCGTCGCGCACGCGTTTCTCTTCGTCGTAGAGAAAGGAATAGCTCGCCCCGAGCTGCTGGCGCAGGTTGTTGGTGGTGTGCCAGTCGTCGGTGGCGATCACCACAAGGTGACAACTGCCGACCACGAGCTACGGATGGAAGCGCGTCAGCTCCTGCAACTGCTCGCGGTCCTTGGGGCAAAAGAAGCCGCGGATCAACACCACCAGCATCGGGTCCTGCTGGCCCTGCAGGCCGGAAAGGCGGCGGGTGGCCTTGGTGTGGTCCGGCAGTTCGAAATCCGGAAAGGTTTGACCCACCGCAATCTTGCTGTTCATATGCACCTCCTGTGCAATGTTCCGGGAGCGTCCGCGCATGCGGTCGCGCCAGGGTCCAGTCGAACCTTCAGGCTACGATGTCGCCGCAAGCCACGCAATCCGAATTCCCCGAACACGACGTGGGGTTCATGCGTCGCGCATTGGCGCTCGCCGAGTACGCGCGCGACGCCGACGGCGAGGTGCCGGTGGGCGCCGTGCTGGTCCTGGACGGCGCCATCGTCGGTGAAGGCTGGAACCGCAACATCGCGCTCAGCGATCCCACGGCGCATGCCGAGATCGGCGCGCTGCGCGACGCCGGTCGACGCCTCGGCAACCACCGCATTCCCGGCTCGACGCTGTACGTGACACTGGAACCCTGCGCGATGTGCGCGATGGCGCTGGTGCACGCACGCGTGGCGCGGGTGGTCTTCGGCGCCACCGATCCCAAAACCGGCGCCGCCGGCAGCGTGTTCGACACGCTGACATCCGCGCTGCACAACCATCGGGTCGACGTGCAGGGCGGATTGTTCGCCGAAGCCTCGGGGAAGCTCCTGCGGGAGTTCTTCCGGGCGAAGCGGTGACCGGCTCGGCTCCCGCGATCTCGTCATTACGGGGGCCATTGCCGGCTTCACTGGCGATGGATTCCGGAATCGGTGTGTTTCCCGCGCCGAACCGATGAGGGCTGAAGCCCATGCAGCCGGAAAAAGTTTCGCGCGGCGCAATGATTTCGCTGACCCTATATGCCCCGCGCGCCGACCGGCGTTCCCCGGCTTGCGTGGCACATCGGATGCATGCCACGGGGTTTCCCAACCGGGGAGAGGAAACCGCCATGGCACGGCACCACGAAAGGTATGCGCCCGATTACGACGACGCCAGTGACGTGATGTCGAAGTCAAGGACGGCGAGGTCACCCTGCGCGGCAACGTCGAGCAGCGCATCACCAAACACCGGATCGAGGACATCGCCGACGATTGCAGGGGCATCCTGGATATCCACAATGAAATCCGCGTGCAGCCGCGCGACGAATGGCCTTGCGACAAAGGCGTCGCGCCCGGCAATGCCAACGCGCCCGGCACGCGGCCCGGAACCGCCGGGCAGGGCGACAACATGATGCAGTCCGCGATCGAGAACATGCCGCCGCGCGAATGAATGCGCTCGGGGTTTGCCCGCTCCCCGCCGCAGAACGTGGCGCACGAGCGCCGGGCGGGGATTCGCAATCGCGGGGCGAGCGCGCTACTCAGAGCGTGAGCCGGTGGATCACCCGGGTCGAATCGTCCGGATCGCGCTGGCGTTTGAAACCCAGGTCACGCGCCAACTCGCGCATGCGCTCGTTTTCGCTCGCGTCCATCGAAAACATGGAACGGACGCCGCGCTTGCGCGCGATGTCGATGAGATCGCGCATCAGGATCGTCCCGAGCCCCCTGCCTTGCCATGCGTCGGCAACGGTGACCGCGCACTCGCATGATTGGCCATCGGGCGCGAGGCTGTAACGGCTGACGCCGACCTGGCGGGTCACCCCGCCATCGTGCGACAGCGCGATGAACGCCATGTCACGCTGGTAGTCGAGTTCCGTGAGCTTGCGGATCAGTGCGTCGCCGGGCTCGCCGATCTGGCCGAGGAAACGCATCCAACGCGACTCCGGGCTCAGGTTGCGGAGGAAATCGCGCTCGAGTTCCGCGTCTTCCTTGCGCAACGCACGGATCGTCACTTCGCTGCCATCGCGCAAGGTCACCACCGATTCCGGAACATCAGCGGGGGCGGGCAGGGTCGTGATCCTGCCACTCGACTTGGCCGTGGCGGCGTGCGGCGCCCGTTTGCGTGCCGCGTTTCTTGATGTGCGCATGGCGTGTACCTCGCAGGGGATTCGCAATCCAAGCGTGGTGGGTCGGGCCGGTCCCGATGTGACGAGGATCAACCCGTCGACGGTTTTCCCGCAAAGCGGGCCGCTGGGGCGATCAGCCTCGGCAGGGTTCGTCGTGTCGTCAGGGAAACGATGGCGGCTCAAGCAGCCTCGCGGTTCCCTGCGCGATCACCGTTTCCTCGTCGGTCGGGATCACCAGCACCTGGACGCGCGCGTCGTCGCTGCTGATGCGTGTGGCGTGGTTCGCATTGCGCGCGTCATCCAGCGCGATGCCAAGCCAACCGAGGCGTTCACCGATGCGCTGGCGCATCGGTCCAGCGTGTTCGCCGATGCCGCCCGTGAACACCAACGCGTCCAGTCCGTCCAGTGCCACGCACTGGGCCGCGATGGCGGTCGCCGCGCGTTCGGCGAACATCTCCAGCGCCTCGCGTGCGCGCGGATCGTCGCTGGCTTCCAGCTCGCGCACATCGCCACTGATTCCGGACACGCCCAGCAACCCGGAACGATGGCCCAGCAGATCCGCCACGTCCTGCGCACTCATTCCGCGCTGCTGCTGCAGGTACAGCAACACCCCGGGATCGATCGCGCCGCAGCGCGTGCCCATCATCAGGCCATCCAGCGGCGTAAACCCCATGGAGGTCGAGACGCTTTTCAAGTCGCGCATCGCGCACACGCTGGCGCCGTGGCCAAGGTGCGCGACCACGGTCTTGCCATATGGGCGGGCGCCGGCCATTTGCGGCAGCACGCTGGCGATGTATTCGTACGACAGGCCGTGGAATCCGATGCGTACGATGCCTGACTCGCTCAACGCACGCGGCAGCGCGAACCATTGCGACAGCGTCGGCTGCGTGCGATGGAACGCGGTGTCGAAGCAGGCGATCTGCGGGACGTCGGGCAGCATCTCCTGCATGTTTCGGATCAGCGCGATCTCGGCCGGCTGGTGTGCAGGTGCCAGGACCGCCAGGGCGGCGAGCCCGGCCAGTACGTCCGCGTCGATGCGGACTGGCTTGTCGAAGCGCGTGCCGCCATGCACTACGCGATGGCCCACGGCGGCGATGCGCACCTCCGGGTATCGTTCGCGCAGCTCGGCCAGCAGCCAGCGGACCGCCTCGCTGATATCGGGGGCGGCCGGCCGTTCCGAAACGGTGGTTTGCCCGCGCGACGTGAAGGCGGCGCGCGCGTCGCGCCCGGTATCCGTGACATTGCCGCGCAGGATCGGTTCGAGCGTGGCCGCATCGAACAGCGCCAGTTTGATGCTGGACGAACCGATGTTGAGGGCAAGGATGCCGGCAGTCATGGCGAAGCACTTGCGGCCGGGTGGACCAGTAGCCGTGCCAGCGCGCAGGACATCACCCGCGCACGGACCGCGTCGGCCCGGCTGGTCAACGCGATCGGGACGCGCGCGCCGAGCACGACGCCCGCCGACTGGGCGCCGGCGAGGTACACCATCTGCTTGGCCAGCATGTTGCCGGTCATGAGGTCAGGCGCCACCAGGATGTCGGCATTGCCGGCGACCGGCGATTCGATGCCCTTGATCGCGGCTGCGGCGACCGATACCGCGTTGTCGAAGGCCAAGGGGCCCTCGAGCACGCCACCGGTGATCTGGCCGCGGTCCCGCATCTTGCACAAGGCCGCGGCGTCGATCGTTGAAACGATGCGAGGGTTGACCGTCTCCACCGCCGACAGGATCGCGACCTGCGGCAGCGTGATGCCAATCGCGTGCGCGAGGTCGATGGCGTTCTGGACGATGTCGCGCTTGTCCAGCAGGTCGGGCGTGATGTTGAGCGCACCGTCGGTCAGCAACAGCAGCTTCGGATAGCGCGGCACATCCAGCGCGAACACGTGGCTGACGCGGCGTTCGGTGCGCAGCCCGCTTTCGTGGTCGATCACCGCGCCTATCAGCTCGTCGGTATGCAACGCGCCCTTCAGCAGGGCGGCGGCATCGCCTTGGCGTGCGAGTACCACGGCGCGCGCGGCCGCTGCATGGCTGTGCGGCGCGTCCTCGATCCGGCAATCGCCGAGGTCGAGGCCCGCCGACTCCGCAGCGCGCAGGATGCGGGCCCGCGGCCCCACCAGGATCGGCTGGATCAGCCCGGCGTGTGCCGCTTCCAGCGCCGACTGCAGCGACAGCGCATCGCAGGGATGGACCACCGCGGTGCGAACGGCTCCGCGTGTCGCCGCAGCTTTCAGCAGCGCGTCGAAAGGGGAGGGACGGTTTGCAACGCTCGTATCGGCGGGCAAGGCGGCGGTCCTCGTCTGGATCAAGGCATCCTGCGGGTTCCGGGTGCGGCAATCTTGACCGGGATCACAAGGGGCAGGCAGTTGCATGCTGACATGGGCCGTGCGTACGGTCCTGAACCTCGATTAGCCGGGATGTACGCACGGCCGGGGCGGGATCGCGGAGCGCGTGTATGGTGATCCGTGGGAGTAGCGCGATGAAGACCGGCAGCAAGCGCGAAGCGGCGGAGCCGCAGATGTTGCATCAGGTGGATGCATGGTGGCGCGCGGCGAATTACCTCTCGGTGGGCCAGCTTTACCTGCGGGCCAATCCGCTGTTGCGCGAACCGCTGAAGCTGGAACACGTCAAGCGCACGTTGGTGGGCCACTGGGGTACCACGCCGGGGCAGAACTTCGTTTACGCCCATCTCAACCGGATCATCAGCCAACACGACCTCGACATGATCTACATTTCCGGTCCGGGCCACGGCGGGCCGGCGGTGGTGGCCAATGCGTATCTCGAAGGCACCTACAGCGAGGTGTACCCGGACATCGGTGAAGACGAGGCCGGCCTGCAACGGCTGTTCAAGCAGTTCTCGTTTCCCGGTGGCATCGGCAGTCACGCCACGCCCGAATGCCCGGGGTCCATCCACGAAGGCGGCGAACTCGGCTATTCGTTGAGCCACGCCTTCGGTGCGGTGCTGGACAACCCGGACCTGATCGCCGCCTGCGTGATCGGCGATGGCGAGGCCGAAACCGGGCCGCTCGCGACGTCCTGGCATGCCAACAAATTCCTGAACCCGGTCACCGACGGAACGGTACTGCCGATCCTGCACCTCAATGGTTACAAGATTGCCAATCCGGCGGTATTGGCACGCATTCCGGCCGGGGAACTTGAGCAGTTCCTGCGTGGTTGCGGCTGGGCTCCGCACTTCGTGCGTGGCAGCGATCC
>JBDZUX010000072.1:0-5453 GCA_040255405.1 Lysobacteraceae bacterium | reverse complement strand
CCGGGACCCAGTGATTTTCGTGCAACGCACTGAAATGCGAAGTCGCTGGGTCCCGGATATCGCTTCGCGATTCCGGGATGACGAGCAAAAATCAGAGCTTCCAGGCACATCTCAGCTCAATGTTTTTTTCGTCATTCCCGCGAAAGCGGGAATCCAGTGCGGTGACGTCGATGGCTGAGTAAAACCCGGGCTTCGCCGGAAGCGCGTCAACGCCGCCTCACCTCGATGCGTTCTACGTGACAACCCGATCACGGAGACGCGTCATGAGACATCGTGCTTTCGCATTGCTCGTGCTGGCCGCATTTTCCGGACTCGGCGGCTGCGTCGTCGCGCCGCCGCACGCCCGCGTGGTCGCCGTTGCGCCCGCGCGTGTCGGGGTGCCCGGCCACTGGCATGCCGGCGTGTGGGTTCGGGGGCATTGGCAGTATCGTTGAGGTGAAGCGGCAACCGTCCGCGCGTCGCTATGATGCGCGGATGGCCGACGCACGTCCTTCAGCAGCCGGTGTTGCGGAATCCGACGATTTCATCCGCCGAGGCACGCCGGCATTCCGGCGCGTGAACCTGGCACTGTTCGCGGCAGGATTCGCAACGTTCGGCCTGTTGTATTGCGTGCAGCCGCTGCTGCCCGAGTTCACGCGCGACTACGGCGTCAGCGAGGCGGTCAGCGCGCTGTCGCTTTCGCTGACCACGTTCGTGCTGGGATTCGGCATGGTGTTCGTCGGCGCGTTTTCCGACGCATGGGGCCGCAAACCCATCATGGTCGCGTCGACGGCGGCTTCCGCGCTGCTGGTGCTGGCCTCGGCATTGATGCCGAACTGGACCTCGTTGCTGGTCGTGCGCACGCTGCTCGGCCTTACGCTGAGCGGTCTGCCGGCGGTGGCGATGACCTATCTCGCCGAGGAAATGGACATAGCCTCGATCGGCCTCGGCATGGGACTCTACATCAGCGGCAATGCGATCGGCGGGATGGCGGGACGCCTCGTCACCGGCGTGCTGACCGATTTCGTGAACTGGCGCGTGGGCGTGATCGTGGTCGCGATCATCGGCTTGGCGTGCGCGTGGACGTTCTGGCGGCTGTTGCCGCCTTCGCGGCATTTCGTGGCGCAGCCGCTGAACCGGCGCGCGCTGGCCGGGCGCTTCGGCGTGATCTTCCACGACCGCGGGCTGCCGTGGCTGTTCGCCGAAGGGTTCCTGTTGCTGGGCGCGTTCGTCACCATCTACAACTACATCGGCTATCGCTTGCTGGCGCCGCCGTACAACCTGAGCCAGGCCGTCGTCGGCGCGATCTTCATCGTCTATCTGATCGGCACCTTCAGTTCGCCGTGGGTGGGGCACCTCGCCGGCAAACTCGGACGGCGCAAGGTGCTGTGGGCGATGATGGCACTGATGCTGATCGGCACAGCGCTGACGATGTTGTCGCCACTGTGGGCGATCGTGCTGGGGGTGATCGTGCTGACGTTCGGTTTCTTCGGCGGCCATTCCACGGTCAGCAGCTGGGTGGGCCGCCGCGCGGGTGAGGCGAAGGCGCACGCGTCGTCGCTGTACCTGTTCTGCTACTACATGGGTTCCAGCATCGCGGGCGCGCTGGGCGGCGTGTTCTACGCGTCACACGGCTGGAACGGTATCGGGATATTCGTGGGCGCGATGGCGTTGGCCGGCCTCGCGATCGCGCTGGGGCTGTACCGGTTGCAGCCGCTGCCGCAAAACACCGCCACGCCGCCGACCCCGATGAGCCGTGGCGCGATGGGTTGACACCTCACCGGCAGGTGGCGGCTCGAGGCGCGGAAAGACCGGCGATTCGCCACGGCTTCACCGCGCCATCCGGCAGGTGCACCGCCGCGATCCGGTTGCCGTCGCCTTCGGCGACCAGCAGCGTATCGGGCGACAGCGCCGCAATCGCCAGCGGCTGATCGAGCGCGGCGGCGACGGTGGTGACGTCGTGCGTCGCGAGGTCGAGTTTGCGCAACGCGTTGTTGAACGTGTCGGCGATGTAGAGGCTGCCCGTGCTCCAGGCAATGTCTTCGGGGTGTTGCAGTTGCGCTTCACCCGAAGCGCCGTTGCGCATGCCGAAATCGAACAGGCCGTGGCCGACCAGCGTGGACACCTTGCCGACCGGCAGCTCGATCGCGCGCACGGACGAAGATTCGGGGTCGGCGTCGTACAAGGTGTCGCCATGCACGTCCAATCCGCTGGGTTGTGCGAACTGCGCTTCATCGCGCGCGCCGTCGGCGAGGCCTTCTTCCCCGGTGCCGGCCCACGGGCCGATCGTCTGGCCGGCGGGATCGTACCGCCAGATCTGATGATTGCCGGCCATCGACACGTAAAGCTTGCCGCCATGCCACGCGAGATCCCACGGTGAATTCAGCACGGCCGAATGGGCGGGGAACGTGCCCCTGATCGCGAATCCGCGCTGGCCGCTTCCGGCTATCGTGGTAACGGTGTGCGCGGCGAGGTCGATGCGTCGGATCAACTGGTTGTCGGTGTCGGCGACATACAACGCGCCGTCGTGGAACGCCAGCCCGTGCGGCCGGTTGAACGTCGCGTGCGCGCCGTCGCCGTCCGCGTTTCCGGCGCAACCGCTGCCGATGGTGGCCTGCAGCTTGCCGGAATGATCGGCCAGCACGATCCGGTTGTGCCCGGTATCCGCGATCGCGACCAGGGTGGGTGATACCGCGATGCCACTCGGGATCGCCAGATCGCGGACCTGGAACTGCTGCGGGCGCAGCGGCAGTTTCGGCAAGCTGGATGTCGGGGGCGCGTCTTTCAAAGCAGACGCGATCGGCGCCGCAAGCTGCTCGTAGGATTGTTCGCCGATGAAGGTATGCCGGATGCTGCCGTTCGGACCGACCAATATCAACGTCGGCCACGCCTGCACGCCGTAGGCATTCCACAGATCCATCTCGGGGTCCAGCACGATCGGATGCCGCAGGTCGTAGCGCTGGATGAAGGCCTCCAGGCCCTGTGTCGTTTTCGATGCGCTGAACTTGGGCGAGTCGATGCCGATCACCACCAGCCGCTTGCCGAAGTGGTCCTCCAGTTGCTTTTCCGCCGGCAGCATGTGCACGCAATTGATGCAGCCCGGCGTGAAGAAATCCAGCAGCACCGCACGGCCGCGCAGATCGTCCCAGCCGAGCGGCCGCGACACGTTGAACCACGTCAACCCATTCGGGAACGAAATCGCGCGCTGCGCCCAGGCGCGCGGCAGGCCCATCAACAATCCGCCGGCCACCACCAGCGCGGCGGCGAGGGTAATCAGGATGCGTTTCATGCCACGATCGGGAGTGCGGGTCAGTGGGCGTGGTGGGTGAGTGCGTAGACGCCGGTGTGCAGCGACGACAAGCCTTGTTCGGCGAATGCCGGTTGCGATGCCAGGATGTCGCGATACGCCAGTTGATCGACCCGCCAGTGCTTGCCGAACAGATTATGCACTTCGGCATCACTCACGCTGAAAGGCGGACCCTGCATTTCATTTTCGGGATAGACCAGCGTGATGAGCAGACCGGCGCTGCCCGCGGGCAATTGCATGTACAACTCATCGACCAGCCGGCGCCGCATGGGCGGCGGCATCGCGATCAGGGCCGCCCGATCATAAAGTGCATTGCACTGCGCAATGGCAGCCGGATCCACTTCGAACGCGTCGCCGTTGATGATCTGGATCTCTCCGCCGGGCGTGTTGGTGACTTCATAGAGCGTGCCTTCGGCGGTGCTGCGCGTGCGCGCGTGCAGCTGGTTTTCCGCCAGAAACGATTCGATGGCGATGGGTGAGACGTCCACGCCCAGCACGTGCATGCCCTGTTCCGCCAGCCACAGCATGTCCAGCGACTTGCCGCACAGCGGCACCAGCACGCGCGAGCCGCGGGGCACGTTCAACGCCGGCCAGTGCTGCACCAGCAGCGGCATCACTTCCGGGCGATGCCAGCCTGTACGTCCCTCGCGCCAGCGTTTCAGCCAGTACTCGGTTTCCATCGCATGCCTCCGCAGCTCGGGACCCCGTGCCGCATGACTATAATCCTTCGATTGTTCGAATTGGAGTTTGCGATGAACGCGCCTACCCGCATCGACACCACGCGCGTGATCCATCCGCCGCGCGGCACCGCACTGACGTGCAAGAACTGGTTGATCGAAGCGCCGTACCGGATGATCCAGCACAACCTCGATCCCGAGGTGGCGGAGAACCCGGCCGAGCTGGTGGTGTACGGCGGCATCGGTCGCGCGGCACGCAACTGGGAATGCTTCGACGCGATCCTGCGCTCGCTTCGCGAATTGAATCCGGACGAAACGCTGTTGGTGCAATCCGGCAAGCCGGTCGGCGTGTTCAAGACCCACGCCGATGCGCCGCGCGTGCTGATCGCCAATTCGAATCTCGTGCCGCACTGGGCGACGTGGGAACACTTCCACGAACTCGATCGTAAGGGCCTGATGATGTTCGGCCAGATGACGGCCGGCTCGTGGATCTACATCGGCTCGCAGGGCATCGTGCAGGGCACCTACGAAACCTTCGTCGAGATGGGCCGGCAGAGTTACGGCGGCAATCTGAAAGGCAAGTGGATTTTGACGGCGGGCCTCGGCGGCATGGGCGGCGCGCAGCCGCTGGCGGCGGTGATGGCGGGCGCGTGCATGCTGGCGGTGGAGTGCCAGCAATCGCGTATCGACTTCCGCCTGAAGACGGGCTACGTCGATGAGCAGGCCAAGGATCTGGATGATGCGCTGGCACGCATCGAGAAATACACCAAGGCGGGCGAAGCGAAATCCGTCGCGCTGCTCGGCAACGCCGCGCAGGTGCTGCCGGAGCTGGTGAAGCGCGGCGTGAAACCCGATGCGGTCACCGACCAGACCTCCGCGCACGACCCGGTCAACGGCTACCTGCCGCAGGGCTGGACGGTGGAACAGTGGTTCGAGCGCCGCAAGAGCGATCCGGACGGCACCCGCGACGCCGCCAAGCAATCGATGAAGACCCACGTCGAGGCGATGCTGGCGTTCCACGCGCAAGGCATCCCGACCTTCGACTACGGCAACAACATCCGCCAGATGGCGTTCGACGTCGGTTGCAAAAATGCATTCGACTTCCCCGGTTTCGTGCCGGCCTACGTGCGCCCACTGTTCTGCCGCGGCGTCGGGCCGTTCCGCTGGGTCGCACTGTCCGGCGATCCCGAAGACATTCTGAAGACCGACGCGAAGGTCAAGGAGCTGATCCCGGACGATGAGCACCTGCACAACTGGCTGGACATGGCGGAAAAGCGTATCCGCTGGCAGGGCCTGCCGTCGCGCATCTGCTGGGTGGGCCTGGGACAGCGCGACAAGCTGGGCCTCGCGTTCAACGAGATGGTGCGCAAGGGCGAACTGAAGGCGCCCGTGTGCATCGGCCGCGACCACCTCGATTCCGGTTCGGTCGCCTCGCCCAACCGCGAAACCGAATCCATGCGTGACGGTTCCGATGCCGTATCCGACTGGCC
>JBDZUX010000040.1:2632-29877 GCA_040255405.1 Lysobacteraceae bacterium | reverse complement strand
AAATCCGGTTTACGGTTATGCCGTAACGTGGGTTCGAATCCCACCCTCTCCGCCAGAAACGCGAACGCCCCCTTGTGGGCGTTTTGCGTCTCGGGGAAGCGCCAGCACATGCCGCTCGATCGTCGGGACTTGGCCGCGGGATCACTCGCGCTGTCGTGCTGCGACTTCCCCGCGCTGTCCCTCGCACGCTGTCCACGCGTCGCGGCAGACCCGCTCGATGGTGGCGAGGTTGGCCGGCTTGACCAGATGATCCGCGAACCCCGCCGTCAGGGACCGTTTTTGGTCCTCGGCCTGACCCCAGCCGGTCAGGGCGACCAGCCTCGGCGGGCGGCCGCGCCACGCGTGCGCGCGCAAGCGTTCGGCCAGCGCAAGGCCGTTGAGTTCCGGCATGCCGATATCGATGATCATCAGCTCGGGTTCAAACTCGGCGCACGCGTCCATCACCGCCAGCGGCGAGTACACGGCGCGCACCTGGTGGCCCATGATCTGCAGCGACATCGCCAGCATGTCGGCTGAATCGCGATTGTCGTCCACCACCATGATCCGCAGGCTGCCCATGGCCGCCAATGCTGGCGCGGGCGCACATTCGCTCGAATCGTCATCGGCAACGGTGATCGGAAGCGTCACCGTGAAGCTGCTGCCGGCTCCGAGGCCTTCGCTGCTGGCGCGGATTTCGCCGCCGTGCAACTCGACCAGCCGTTGCGACAGCGTAAGCCCGATACCGAGACCGCTGTGCGGGCGCTCCAGCGAGGTGTCCGCCTGCGCAAACAGATCGAAGATGAACTGCAACTGCTGTTCGGTCAGCCCGATGCCGGTGTCGCGGATCTCGACGGCTACCAGGCCGTCGGCGACCCTGGCGCACACCGTGATCGCACTTTCCGGATCGGAAAACTTGCACGCGTTGTTGAGCAGGTTGCCGAACACCTGGGTCAGGCGGTGCGGATCGGCGTCGAGGTGCACCGGCTGCGGCGGCAGGCGCAGTTCCAGCCGGTGCTGGCCCTCGTCGATCAACGGCTGCGCGGTTTCGATCGCGGCCGCCAGGATGTCGCTGAGCAGGCTACGTTCCAGCCGCAACTGCAGCCGCCCGCGGGTGATGCGCGAGACATCCAGCAGGTCGTCGACCATGTGCGCAAGCAAACGGGTCTGGCGTTCGAAGATCCGATAGAACATGCCGCCTTCCGCACCCTCGACGCCGTGCCCGAGCCGGTAGACATTCAGTGCGCTCTGGATCGGCGCAAGCGGGTTGCGCAACTCGTGTGCGAGGGTCGCCAGGAACTCGTCCTTGCGGCGATCCGCCTCGCGCAACCGCTCCTCGATGCGGCGACGTTCGTCGACTTCTTTCTTGAGCTCGCGATTGCTCGTGGCCAGCTTCACGTTGCTGTCAGTGAGCGCTTCGTTGAGCTTGTGCACTTCGCGTTCGCGCTCGATACGCAGCGCCTCGTTGCTGCGCGCGAGGCGGGCATTGGTGTCGGCTAGTTCCGCGTTGAGCCGTTGCAGTTCGCTTCGCTTGCGGAAAAGCTCGGCCAGCACCGCGACCTTGCCCCGCAGGATTTCGGGGATGATCGGCACCATCACGTAATCGACCGCGCCGAGCTTGTAACCCTGCAAACGGTCCATGTCGCTGACGTTGATCGCCGACACGAAGATGATCGGCGTCTTCTCGAAACGCGGATGCTGGTGGATCAGGCTGGCGGTCTCGAAGCCGTCCATGCCCGGCATGTTCACGTCGAGCACGATCACCGCGAAATCGGTTTCCATCACGGCGCGCAGCGCTTCGGTCCCGGACGTGGCCTCGACCAGCCGCTCGCCGAGCGGTCCCAGGATCGTGCGGTAGCTCAGCAGGCGTGCCGGATTGTCGTCGACCAGCAGGACGTTGGCAGGCTCGCCGTGGGCAAATGCGTCGTTCTTCATCAGCGGTGCAACCATTGGCGCAACAACGACAGCAACTGGTCGGTGTGCACGGGCTTGGCGATGTAGTCGGATGCACCGGCTTCGATGCATTTTTCGCGGTCGCCCTTCATCGCCTTGGCGGTCAGCGCGATGATCGGCAGCGAACGCAACTCGGGCGTGGCACGGATCGCGCGGATGGTTTCGTAGCCATCCATGCCCGGCATCATGATGTCCATCAGCACCATGGCGATGTCGCGTTGCGCCTCCACCAGCGCGACGGCGTCCCGCCCGTTCTCCGCGGTCAGCACCTGCATGCCGCGACGTTCGAGAATACTGCTGATGGCAAAGATGTTGCGGACGTCGTCGTCGACCACCAGCACCTTCTTGTCGGTGAGCGAGCTGTCCGATTCGTACAGCATCTCGAGCATTTCCCGCCTGGCCGGCGGCAGGTTCGACACGACCCGGTGCAGGAACAGCGCGGTCTCGTCGAGCAGCCGCTCGGGCGAATGCACGCCCTTGACGATGATGCTGCGCGCGACGGTGAGCAGGCGCTGTTCTTCTTCCGGCGACAAGTCCTTGCCCGTGAACACCACGATCGGCACGTCCCGCGCGCCGGCATCGGTCTTGATGCGGTCGAGCAGTTCGAACCCGCTCATATCCGGAAGCCTGAGGTCGAGGACCACGCAGTCGAACGCGCCGGACTGGATCTGCTCGAGCGCGGCCTTGCCCGTTCCGACCGACGCGATTTCCACGTCCTCGTGGTCGATCAGCGTGACGATGCTGTCGCGCGCGGTGCCGTCGTCCTCGACCACCAGCAACTTCTTGACCGGACGCAGCGCGAACTGCGTGATGCGGTCGAGCGACGCTTCGATGGTCTCGGTGGTGGCGGGCTTGGTCAGGTAGGAGAACGCGCCGCGCTCCATGCCGCGGTGGCGCTCGGCTTCGACAGTGATGATCTGGACCGGGATGTGGCGGGTCTCCTGCGTCTGCTTCAGTCGCGCCAGCACCGTCCAGCCGAGCATGTCGGGCAGGAAGATGTCGAGGCAGATCGCGGTGGGCTGGTATTGCCGGGCGAGGTGCAGCCCGTCGGCGCCCGATGTCGCGACCAGCGCGCGCAGGCCGGTGCCCCGCGCCAGGTCCCGCAGCACGGCGGCATAGCGGGGGTCGTCCTCGATGATGAGCAAGGTCGGTTCGCCCGGCGCGACGACCGCGCGATCGTCTTCGACCTGCTCGGGCGAATGCAGCGGATGGACGGCCAGGGCCGCGGCAGGCTTGGCCTCGTCCGCGTAGCCGACCGGCGGACCCATGTAATTGAGCGGAATGTACAACGTGAAGGTGCTGCCGGCGCCGGGTTGGCTGCGCAGCCGGATCTCGCCGCCGAGCAGGGCCGACAGTTCGCGGCAGATGGCGAGCCCCAAGCCGGTGCCGCCGTACTTGCGGGCGGTGCCGGCATCGGCCTGCTGGAAGGCTTCGAAGATGATCTTCTGCTTGTCGGGGGAAATGCCGATGCCGGTGTCCTCGACAGCGATCGCCACCACCACCGGCGCGTCGTCGAGGGTGGGGTGGCCCAGCGTCCAACCCGTTTCGGCCACTTGCGCGTGCAGCCGCACGCTGCCCTTCTCGGTGAACTTGAAGGCATTGGAAAGCAGGTTGTTGATGACCTGCAGCAGGCGCTTGGGGTCGGTGTTGATCGCGCGCCCGAGTGCATCGTCGAACTCCACCGAAAACCCCAGCTTGCGGCGCTCGGCTTCGTGGGTGAAGCTGCGCTCGATCATGCCGCGCAGGTCCGCGAACGCGATCTCCTCGCTTTCCACCGTGACCGTGCCCGACTCGATCTTGGACAGGTCGAGGATGTCGCTGATGAGACTCAAAAGGTCGGTGCCGGCCGCGTGGATCGTCCGCGCGAATTCGACCTGGCGCTCGCTCAGGTTCGCGTCCGGATTGTCGGCCAGTTGCTGGCCCAGGATCAGGATGCTGTTGAGCGGCGTGCGCAACTCGTGCGACATGTTGGCGAGGAATTCGGACTTGTAGCGCGACGTCGTCGCGAGCTCGGCCGCCTTTTCCTCGACAGCGCGACGGGCGTGCTCGATCTCCTGGTTCTTGCGTTCGACCTCCACGTTCTGCTCGGCCAGCAGCTTGGCTTTCAGCGCCAGTTCCTCGTTGGTCTGCTGCAGTTCCGTCTGCTGCGCCTGCAGGTCGCCGGCCAGCTGCTGCGACTGGGTCAGCAGGCGCTCGGTGCGCATGGTCGCGGAGATGGTGTTGAGCACGATCCCGACGCTGCCGGTGAGCTGTTCGAGGAACGCGCGGTGGGTCTCGGTGAAATCGGCCAGCGAGGCCAGTTCGATCACCGCCTTGACCTCGTTCTCGAACAGCACCGGCAACACGATCACGCTGCGCGGCCGCGCCTGGATCAAGCCCGACCGGATCTGCACCGCATCGTTCTGCAGGTCCTTCAGCAGGATCGACTGGCGCTGCGCGGCACACTGCCCGATCAGGCCTTCGCCGATCGCGACGTGGTGTTCCAGGCTAGGCTGGTTGGCGTCGGCGAAACCGGCCAGCCGGCGCAGGCGCGGCGTGCTCGATTCCACGTCGACCACGTACATCAGCCCTTGCTGCGCGTTGACCAGCGGCGCCAGTTCCGTCAACAGCATGTGGCCCAGCGTGATCAGGTTGCGCTGGCCCTGCATCATGTCGCTGAACTTCGCGAGGTTGGTCTTCAGCCAGTCCTGTTCGCGGTTACGCTCGGTGGTGACGCGCAGCGTGCCGATCATCGCGTTGATGTTGTTCTTGAGGTCGGCGACTTCGCCGCGCACGTCGACCTGGATCGAGCGCGTCAGGTCGCCCTGGGTCACGGCGGTTGCAACCTCCGCGATCGCGCGTACCTGGGTGGTGAGGTTCGCCGCGAGGCGATTCACGTTGGCCGTCAGGTCCTTCCAGATGCCGGCGGTACCCGGCACCTTGGCCTGCCCGCCAAGCCGGCCTTCGACACCGACCTCGCGCGCGACCGTGGTGACCTGGTCCGCGAAGATCGCCAGCGTATCGGTCATGCCGTTGATGGTGTCGGCCAGCGCGGCGATCTCGCCCTTGGCTTCCACCGTCAATTTCTTGCTGAGGTCGCCGGTGGCGACCGCGGTCACCACCCGCGCGATACCGCGCACCTGGGTGGTCAGGTTCGAGGCCATCGAGTTGACGTTGTCGGTCAAGTCTTTCCAGGTGCCCGCCACGCCAGGCACACGGGCCTGGCCGCCCAGATTGCCTTCGGTCCCGACCTCGCGCGCGACGCGCGTGACTTCGGCGGAAAAGCCGTTCAACTGGTCGACCATCGTGTTGATGGTGTCCTTCAATTCCAGGATCTCGCCCTTGGCGTCCACCGCGATCTTGCGCGACAGGTCGCCGCGCGCCACCGCCGTCGCGACCTCGGCGATGTTGCGCACCTGGGTCGTCAGGTTCGAGGCCATTGAGTTGACGTTGTCGGTCAGGTCCTTCCAGATGCCGGCCACACCAGGCACGATCGCCTGGCCGCCGAGCTTGCCCTCGGTGCCGACTTCCCGCGCCATGCGCGTGACTTCGGCGGCGAAGCCGTTCAACTGGTCCACCATCGTGTTGATGGTGTTCTTGAGCTCCAGGATTTCACCCTTGACGTCGACCGCGATCTTGCGCGACAAGTCGCCGCGCGCCACCGCCGTCGTGACCTCCGCGATGTTGCGCACCTGGGTCGTGAGGTTGGTCGCCATCGAGTTGACGTTGTCGGTCAGCTCCTCCCACACGCCGCTGACGCCGACCACCCGGGCCTGGCCGCCGAGTTTGCCCTCCGTGCCGACCTCGCGCGCCACGCGCGTCACCTCGGCGGCGAAGCCGTTCAACTGGTCGACCATGGTGTTGATGGCTTCCTTGAGCTGCAGGATCTCGCCCCGCACGTCCACCGTGATCTTGCGCGACAGGTCGCCGTTGGCGACCGCGATCGTGACCTCGGCGATGTTGCGGACCTGCGCGGTCAGGTTGGTGGCCATCGCGTTGACCGAATCGGTCAGGTCCTTCCAGGTGCCGGCGACGCCCGGCACCACCGCCTGCCCGCCGAGCTCGCCCTCGGTGCCGACCTCGCGCGCCACGCGCGTGACCTCCGCGGCGAAGCCGTTCAACTGGTCCACCATCGTGTTGATGGTGTTCTTCAACTCCAGGATTTCGCCGCGCACGTCCACCGTGATCTTGCGCGACAGGTCGCCGCGCGCCACCGCCGTCGTGACCTCGGCGATGTTGCGGACCTGCGCGGTCAGGTTGGACGCCATCGAATTGACGTGGTCGGTGAGGTCCTTCCAGGTGCCGGCGACGCCCGGCACGTCGGCCTGCCCACCGAGGTTGCCCTCGGTGCCGACCTCGCGCGCCACGCGCGTCACTTCGGCCGCGAACGAGCGCAACTGTTCGACCATCGTGTTCAACGTTTCCTTGAGATCGAGCAGCTCGCCGCGCACGTCCACCGTGATCTTGCGCGACAAGTCGCCGCGCGCGATCGCGGTCGCGACCTCGGCGATGTTGCGGACCTGGTTGGTCAGGTTGGTGGCCATCGAGTTGACGTTGTCGGTCAGCTCCTTCCATACCCCGCTGACACCCTTCACCTCGGCCTGGCCGCCCAGCCTGCCCTCGGTGCCGACCTCGCGCGCCACGCGCGTCACCTCGGCCGAGAAGCCGTTCAACTGGTCGACCATCGTGTTGATGGTGTTCTTGAGCTCCAGGATTTCGCCGCGCACATCCACAGTGATCTTGCGCGACAGATCGCCGCGCGCCACGGCGGTCGTGACCTCGGCGATGTTGCGCACCTGGGAGGTGAGGTTGGTGGCCATCGCGTTGACCGAATCGGTCAAGTCCTTCCAGGTGCCGGCCACGCCGGGCACCACCGCCTGGCCGCCCAGCTTGCCCTCGGTGCCAACCTCGCGCGCCACGCGCGTCACCTCGGCACCGAACGAGCGCAACTGGTCCACCATCGTGTTGATGGCTTCCTTCAATTGCAGGATCTCGCCGCGCACGTCCACCGTGATCTTGCGCGACAGGTCGCCGTTCGCGACCGCGATCGTGACCTCGGAGATGTTGCGCACCTGCGCGGTCAGGTTCGAGGCCATCTGGTTGACCGATTCGGTCAGCTCGCGCCACACGCCGCTGACGCCGCGCACCTTGGCCTGGCCGCCCAGCTTGCCCTCGGTCCCCACCTCGCGCGCGACGCGCGTCACCTCGGAACTGAACACGCTGAGCTGCTCGATCATCGTGTTGACGATCGTCGCCGTGCGCAGGAATGCGCCTTCCAGCGGCCGGCCCTCGAATTCCAGCGCCATGGTGCGGGTAAGGTCGCCCTTGGCCACCGCGGCGATCGCGCGCGTGACTTCGGTGGTCGGCCACAGCAGGTCGTCGATCAGGCCGTTGACCGAACGTTCCATGCCTTCCCAGGCGCCGCCACGGCCGGCCAGCGAGATGCGCTGGCGGGTTTTGCCCTGCTTGCCGACGCCGTGGCCGATGCGCTCCAGTTCGCGCGCCATGCGCTGGTTGGATTCGATGATGTCGTTGAAGCAGGCGGCCAGCTTGCCGTCCAACCCCTCCCAGTCACCGCTGATGCGGACGCTGAAATCGCCGCGTTGCACCGCCTGCATCGCCGTCAGCAATGCATGCATGGGCGACTCGATGGCTGTCGAGGGCGCGGCCGGTCCGGGGAGTTGCCGGCTCTTGATTCTGGCATTCATCGTCATCTCACCGGGCGGTGGCAGCGGATAAAACCGGGACAGCCACGAGAGCGATCCGTCGTCGGGCACGCGCCGAGCGCGCGTGCAAACATGGACGGACGGTGTGCGCGATCGCCCCCACGGCTGAGCGGTGCAGAAAAGGTTGCATGATGCTCCATTTCTCCGAGGTTTGCAGGCCACGCGGCCTTCACGCGAACGTCACATGGAAGTGGTACCGGGTGCGAGCCGGATCCGGGCAATGAATCCATCCATGATTGCGTTTTTCGACACGTCGCCGGACGTGCGTCGTCGATCTGCGGCGATGCCAATGACAGCGATGCGATTCGCCGACACGGTTTCGCGAACGACGCATCGGACGATGGCCCGAAACGACGAAGGGGCCATCCGGCCCCTTCGTGACATAGGCGGCCCGGAAACAGCCGCAATCGTCAGCGCCTGCATCCCACCAATTGCAGCCGCTTGCCTATCTGCAGGTCACCGGCCGAATGCAGGCGATTGCCGCGCACCAGCTCGCGCACGTTGTCGCAATCGAAGCGGAGCGCAATCGCGTAAAGGGTATCGCCCTTGCGCACGGTGTAGTGCCGGGTCCGCTTCGACGGCGGATCGGCCCTCGCCGTTGCGGGCGCCGTGGGAAGCTCCGCGTTCTGCAACTGGTCGGCCAGCGCCAGCCATTGGCCGCTGGTGCACGATTGCTTGTAGACGGGCTGGAGAAGCCTGGGCAGGTTGATGCGCGTGCCCTGCGGCTGGACGTCCGAGGGATCCATCTGTGGATTGAGGTTGCGCAGCGTGCGATACCAGCCGTAATGCGCATTGTCGTCATTGCCGAGGCAGACCGAGAGCTCGTTCAGCGATGCAGCGGTCGCGAGTTCGACGTGTCCGGGTACGCCGTCCACCTTCGGGAATCGCAGGTTGTAACGTTCCGGGTGCAGGAACAGCCATGCGGCCGCCAGCACCATGGGCACGTAATCGCGGGTCTCGGCGGACAGTGAAAAGTAGACGCCGGGGTCCCAGAAATTCGCGTCGGTTGCCCCGGCGACCAGCCGCCCCATCCGGCCCTCGCCCCCGTTGTAGGCCGCCAGCACCAGTGCGAGGTTGTCGTTGAGGCGCGCCAGCTGCTCGTTGAAATACGCGGCGGTCGCTTGCGCGGCCATGGTCGGGTCGAAGCGCTGGTCGAAACCGTTGATGGTGTTCAAGCCGAATCGCGAACCGGTGGCCGGCATGAACTGCAACGGCCCGGCCGCGCCCGAACGCGACACCGCGTGCACATTGCCACCGGATTCCTTGGCAACCAATCCGAACAGGATCGCTTCCGGCAAACCCGCCTCGTGGAACGCGGGTTCCATCTGGAAACGCAGGTACTGGTAATCGACGTACGCGCGGATGAGATTGGGCCGCATGCGCGTCAGCCATACCTGCAGCGCAGCCTGCACCGCGCCATTGGTGGCGACGAGATCGGAAAGCTTGTGGTCGTGCAGCAACTGTACCGTGCGCTGTGTTTCCGGCAACGTCGACGGGACGCCCGTTTGGGCGCCGGCCATGCCCTCTTCGACATCCAGCGGCTGCTGGTCCTCTTCGGTGCCGAGGAAGCTGCCGTCCTTCAGGCGCAACGCGCGGTCATAGGCCGAAAGAAACCGCTGGGCATCGCACCCGTCGGTGTTGACGCACGCGTCCGACGCGCTGCGCATCGCGTCCAGCGCGGTTTCCAGCGTCTTCTGCGATTGCGCGCTGTCGCCGCGCCGGGCCTGCTGCAAGGCCTGGTCATACTCGACACTGGCCTGGTCGAGCTGTGCGTACAGCCCGTCCAGCCCCGACTGCGAACCATCGCCCCGCGACGGCGTCTGTGCGCAACCCGCCACCAATGCCCACGCGCATGCACACGCGATCCAACCCGAACGCCGCCACATCATGAAAACACCCGAATCTCCCGACAACGATCGAACCCTAACGCTTCACGGCGAACGACTCAAGGCAAAATGCGCACGTACAATCCCAAATCCGTCACAGCCCGGCACATCGGAAGGCCGCATGAACGACATCCTGATCGGGAAAAACGAAACCGCCGCGGTCGTACTCGAGCCGCGGTTCGGCAATCGCCACGGCATGATCGCCGGCGCCACCGGCACCGGGAAGACCGTTTCGCTGATGGTGCTGGCCGAAGGATTCTCGCGGCTCGGAACACCGGTATTCCTGGCCGACGTGAAGGGCGACATCGCGGGCATGTCGCAAGCCGCCCCGCCTGCCGGCGACAAGCTGAAGGCGCGGCTGGCAAAGCTCGGCATCGAGAATGCCTGGCAACCGCAAGCCAATCCGGTGGTGTTCTGGGACTTGTACGGCAAGCTGGGCTCGCCGGTGCGCGCGACGATTTCCGAAATGGGTCCGACACTGCTCGCACGCGTGCTGGAGTTGAACGACACCCAGCAAGGCGTGCTGGAAATCGTGTTCAAGCTGGCCGACGACAACGGCTGGTTGCTGCTGGACCTGGCCGACCTGCGCGCACTGCTGAACCATGTCGGCGACAACGCCAAGGAGGTTTCGCAACACTACGGCCTCGTCAGCAAATCCAGTCTCGCCGCGGTGCAACGCGCACTGTTGCAGCTCGAACAGCAAGGCGCGGCGCAATTCTTCGGCGAACCGGCGCTGGACCTGAAGGACATCATGCGCCAGGACATGTCCGGACGCGGCATCATCAACATCCTGGCCGCCGACCAGTTGATCCTGAAACCCAGGCTCTATTCCACGTTCCTCTTGTGGATGCTGTCGGAACTGTTCGAGCAGTTGCCGGAAGTCGGCGACCCCGACCAGCCCAAGCTGGTGTTCTTCTTCGACGAAGCGCACCTGCTGTTCGACGACTGCCCGCCCGCGTTGCAGCAGAAAGTGGAACAAGTGGTACGCCTGATCCGTTCGAAGGGCGTCGGCGTGTATTTCTGCTCGCAGAATCCCGACGACGTGCCAGACGTGATCCTGGGCCAGATGGGCAATCGCATCCAGCATGCGCTGCGCGCCTTCACGCCACGCGACCAGAAGGCGGTGAAGGCCGCCGCGGAAACCTTCGCGCCGAATCCGAAACTGGACGTCGCGCAGGTGATCGGCTCGCTGGGCGTCGGCGAGGCATTGGCCTCGACGCTGCGCGACAAGGGCGCACCCACGCCGGTCGAGCGCGTGCTGGTTTCGACACCGGCCTGCAGACTCGGTCCGATCGCGGACGAGGAACGCGAGACAATTCGCGCACGCTCGCCGGTGGGTCCCAAATACGACACGCCGGTCAACCGCGAGTCCGCCGCGGAAATGCTGGCGAAACGCGCCGATGAAAGGGCCGTCGACCATCCGACTGAAGTCGCGCAGAAGGAAGCCGCGAACGCACCTCAAGGTTCCGCATGGGGCGGCGCGATGCACGACGCGATTTTCGGCACCAAGCGCCGCCAGGGCATGATCGAAACCATGGCCAAGCAGACGGTGCGCACGATGGGCAGCCAGCTTGGACGGCAAATCCTGCGCGGCGTGCTGGGTGGCATCTTCGGCGGGCGCCGCTGAAGCCGCCGTCGGATGAACACCCCATTGCTCGAATTGGATTGGATCGTCATGTCCGCGTAAGCGGAAAGCCGGTGCCCCTGGATTCCCGATGTCACGTTGGCGTCCGCCCCCGCCCCGCTCCACCGCCATCATCACGCGCGCCGGCTTCGACGCGCTGAAGGCGGAACTCGACCACCTTTGGCGCGAATTGCGTCCCGAGGTCGTCAAGGCCTTGGCCGCCGCGGCGGCCGAAGGCGATCGTTCCGAGAACGCCGAATACACCTACCGCAAGAAACAGCTCGGCGAAATCGACCGGCGCGTGCGGTACCTGTCGAAACGCATTCCGTCACTCAAGGTGGCGGAGGGCGTACCGGCGGATCGCGAAGCGGTGTTCTTTGGCGCGAGCTTCGAGGTCGAAAACGCCGTCGGCGGTGAAACGCACGTCTACCGCATCGTGGGCCCGGACGAAACCGACGCGAAGAAAGGCTGGATCAGCGTGGACTCGCCGCTGGCGCGCGCCGCGCTGAAGAAACGCGCGGACGAGGAATTCGAGGCCGAGCTGCCGGGGGGGCGGGCGCGGTTCGTGGTGCTCTGGGTGAATTACGATATGTAGGCAGGCGTCCTTTGCAGGCCATCGCGCATGATCCCGGGCGGGGCGGCCATGGAGTGGTGAGGAGACGATCATGGGCAAGGGGAATGGAGAATTTCGCCTGGGCTACAGGCCGGATATAGAAGGCCTGCGCGCCGTAGCCATCCTGCTGGTGGTGGCGGTGCACGCAGGCGCGAAGTGGCTGCCGGGCGGATTCGTCGGCGTGGATGTGTTCTACATCCTGTCCGGGTACCTGATCACAGGCCTGCTTGTTCAAGAGGCCGCCACCAGTGGCCGCCTGGGTTTCGCGAATTTTTATGCCCGCCGCTTGCGGCGGCTGCTGCCGGCGCTTTTGTTGATGCTGGCGGTGACCTGCATCTTGGCAAAGTTGCTGATGCCTCCGACGGAGCTGCCGAACCAGGCCGCGAATGCCGCGAGCGCTGCGCTGTGGCTGAGCAATTTCCAATTCGCCTTCTGGAACATCGACTATTTCTCGCCGTCATCGGACACGGCCCTGTTCCTGCACACATGGTCGCTGGGCGTCGAAGAACAGTTCTACCTGGTCTGGCCGCTCCTCGTGGTGGTGACGATCGGGGCGTGGAAATACGCCAGACGCGCACCCAACGTGGCGCGGCTGAAGTGGCTGTTCGGCGGGATTTTCATCGCAAGCCTCGCGCTGTCGCTGTATTGGACGCGCAGTTCCCCCATGTTCGCTTTTTACCTGATGCCATCCCGCGCCTGGCAGTTCGCCCTGGGTGCACTCGTGTTTCTGGTGGTGGGATCGCCTGCATTCAAAATCCATTCCGTCGCCGCCCGTTCAACGTGGATTCGCCCACTCGGTTGGCTCGGGCTTGCGATGATCCTGCTGGCCGCGCGGTTGATCCAGCGCACCGCGCCCTATCCCGGAACATGGGCCCTGCTTCCTTCGTTCGGCGCCGCGCTGGTCCTGGCGGCCGGCGCGCACAACGCCAATGCGGGCGTGGGTCGCTTGTTGTCGTGGAGGCCCATGCAGGCACTCGGGCGCGTTTCCTATTCGTGGTACCTGTGGCATTGGCCGGTACTCCTGCTCGGCGCGGCCGTGGTGGACATGGACAGTGTCAGGAATCGCCTGTTGCTGGTGGCCGTGTCGTTGGCGATTGCCGCGGTCTCGTACCACTTGTTCGAAACCCCGATCCGGCACAATCGCAAGCTTGTCGCGAAGCCGGTCCGCGCGGTGATGGCCGCACTCGCGGTCATGCTGGTCGCCGAAGTGGCGCTCCGCGGCTGGCAAGCGGAGACGAAGAGCGTTGCCCGAAGCCAGGAATTCGCGCCATTCGTGGCAGCGCGCACCGACCAGGCAATCATTTACGCCAAGGGCTGTTTCGGATCCTACACGGCCACCGAGGTGAAGGTTTGCACGTTCGGAAATCCCGGCGCAACACACACGGCGGTTCTCCTGGGCGACAGCAAGGCAGCGCACTGGTTTCCTGCCTACAGGCAGATCTACGAAAGCCCTGAATGGCGACTTCTTGCCATCACCAAATCGGCCTGTCCGATAGTGGATGCCTCTTACGTTGCCTTGACACTCCGGCGGGAGTACACGGAATGCGCCAACTGGCGGCGGGACGCGCTACGCAAAGTGGCGGCCCTCCACCCTGATGTGGTGGTGCTTGGCGAGAGCATCACTTATCCGTTTTCGAAGGAGCAATGGATCACCGGCACCCAACAGGCGCTGCGTGCCTTGGGTCCCGCGAAACGCGTTTACCTGATGGTCCCCACGCCGGAACTGCCATTCGATGGCCGGCTATGTCCCGAGCCACGCAGCCGGCTGTACGACATGCTCGTCGGCAAATCGCACTGCGCTGCCAACTCACGCACGAAACGCCTTGATGACGTGCGTGCATGGCTGAAGATCGCCGCCGCACCCTTTCCCAACGTACACATGGTCGACATGACAGACAACGTGTGTCCGGGCGGCACATGCCGGTCCGAGCTCGACGGCAGGCTGGTGTTCTCGGACGCAGGACACATGACCGCAACGTTTGCACGCACACTTGCGCCGGCCTTGGCCAAGGCTCTGGGAACGAACGGCACATCGATCACGACTGCTGGCGATCGCACCCAAGACCGCCGGGATGCGGCGACCAGCTTGCACCGCCCGTAGCTGCAAAGATGCCCCTCAAACCAGCACGGCACCCAGGTCATGGATGCCGGCGCTGGAGATTCGAACGTCGACAAACTGACCAGGGGTCAATGACGCGCCATTCGCGATCCGCACCACGCCGTCGATCTCCGGTGCGTCGGCCATCGAACGCGCGATCGCGCCTTCGGCACTCACCGCGTCCACCAGCACCTTCAACGTGCGGCCGATCTTGCGTTGCAACCTGGCAGCGGAAATCTCCGCCTGCACTTCCATGAAACGTTCCAACCGATCTTCCTTCAATTCTTCCGGCACCGGATCGGGCAACTCATTGGCCCTGGCGCCACCGACCGGCGAATAGGCAAATGCGCCGACGCGGTCGAGTTGCGCCTCGCCGAGGAAGTCCAGCAACTCCTCGAACTCGGCGTCGGTTTCGCCGGGAAAACCGACGATGAAGGTGCTGCGAATGGTGAGGTCCGGACAGAGCTTGCGCCACGCGTGGATGCGTTCCAGGGTCCTGTCGATGTTGCCTGGGCGCTTCATCAGTTTGAGGATGCGGGGGCTGGCGTGCTGGAACGGAATGTCGAGGTAGGGAAGAATTTTTCCTTCCGCCATCAACGGGATCGCGTCGTCCACGTGCGGATACGGATAGACGTAGTGCAGGCGCACCCAAGCGCCGAGCTCGCCCAGTCCCCGGCAAAGATCGATCATGCGTGTCTGATACGGACTGCCGCGCCACGCGCGTTCGGCATAACGGACGTCGACACCGTACGCGCTGGTGTCCTGCGATATCACCAGCAATTCCTTGACGCCGGAACGCACCAGCTTCTCGGCCTCGACCAGCACTTCGTCGATCGGCCGTGACACGAGGTTCCCGCGCATCGACGGAATGATGCAGAACGTGCAGCGGTGGTTGCAGCCCTCGGAAATCTTCAGGTACGCGTAGTGCTTCGGCGTCAGCTTGATGCCCGTGTCCGGCACCAGGTCGACGAAGGGGTCATGCGGCTTCGGCAAGGCTTCGTGCACCGCGCCCATCACGCTGGCGTAGTCCTGCGGGCCGGTGATCGCCAACACGTCCGGGTACGCTTCGCGGATCAGCGCGTCGCGCTTGCCGAGGCAGCCGGTGACGATCACCTTGCCGTTTTCGTGCAGCGCCTCGCCGATCGCATCCAGCGACTCCTGCACCGCCGCGTCGATGAAGCCACAGGTGTTGACGATCACCGCGTTGGCCTTGTCGTAGCGCGGCACGATGTCGTAACCCTCGGCCTTCAACTGGGTCAGGATGCGCTCGGAATCAACCAGCGCCTTGGGACAGCCGAGGCTGACGAAGCCGATTTTCGGGGAGGGCGCGGACATGCGGAAACAGGGATGATGGCAACCCGCGATGTTAGCGGGACCTGGACTGCGACGGGAACGCCTGTCCCGGACCTGGTCCGGGAACGTCGAAGCGAACATCGGCGCAAACGAAGGCCCCGGCGGGCTTGACGCAGTGGAGCCGCGAGCTTTCCGGCATCCGGGCAATCCTCTCGAACGCCGGTCTCGCGTAGTACGCTGGCCGGATCACGGCTTCCGGAGAACCCCATGGGTGAACGCATCAACATCATGACCGCCGGCACGCACTGCATCGGCGCCTATCTCGCCAAGCCCGCCGGCAAGCCCAAGGGAGGCGTCGTGGTGGTGCAGGAAATCTTCGGCGTCACGCCGCACATCCGCGATGTCGCCGACCGTTTTGCGCAGGCGGGTTACACCGCGATCGCGCCGGCGTTCTTCGATTTCGTGGAAAACGATGTCGAACTCGGCTATGACAAGGCAGGCACGGAACGCGGCAAGGTGCTGGCCAACGAAACGGGTCTCGATCGCGCCGCGGAAGCCGTCGCCAGCGCCGCCGAGTCCATCTCCTCGTCGGGGAGGATCGGCGTGGTGGGCTACTGCTGGGGCGGCACGGTGGCGCTGCTCGGCGCGCAGCGGCTCGGCCTGCCGGCGGTGAGCTATTACGGCGCACGCAATACCGGATATCTCGACCAACCCCTGCAGGCGCCGGTGATGTTCCACTTCGGATCGAAGGATCGATCGATCACGGCCGAAGCGATCGAGAAACATCGCAAGGCCTGGCCGAACGCACTGGTGTACGTGTACGAAGGCGCGGGTCACGCCTTCAACCGCGACATCGACCCCACGCATTACAACGAACCCGGCGCCAGGCTCGCATGGCAACGCACACTGGCGTTCTTCGACCAGCACCTTGCGGGCAGCGCATGAGCGGTGCCCCCGAGGCGGGCTTCGAACTCGACCCGCGCCTGGCGCACGACGCGGCGTTCGTCGCCGATTGGCAGCTCTGCCGCGTACTGTTGATGGATGATGCCCGGTTTCCATGGCTCGTGCTGGTGCCGCGTCGCGCGGGACTGGTCGAACTCGATGACCTGGACGAAACCGGCAACGCGCGGCTGATGCACGAAATCCGGCGTGCCATGGAAACACTCCGAGGCGTGGCCGGGTACGAGAAAACCAACGTGGGCGCGCTCGGCAACATCGTGCGCCAGTTGCACGTGCACGTGGTGGCGCGGCGTGAGGGGGACGCGGCATGGCCCGGGCCGGTGTGGGGACACGGGCCGGCGCAGCGTTACATTCCCGAGGTGCGTGACGGGCTCATCGCGCGATTGCGTTCGGCGCCGTAACCGTGGATTTTGCGATCGAGCCGCTCGCCGAGGATGCCCTGCTGCTGCGTTTCGGCGACGGCATCGACATCGACGTCAACGCGCGCGTGCACGCCGCCGCACGCGCCCTGCGCGCGGCGCATCTTACGGGCATCATCGACATCGCGCCTGCGTACGCGACGCTGCTGGTGCGGTTCAATCCATTCGCACATTCCGATCGCGATGAATTCCGCGCCGCCCTGTCCGCAACAGTTCGCGCGGGAAACTCCGAAACCTCCACGCCCTCCGTCGCCACGCGCGAAGTAGTGATCCCGGTTTGCTACGGCGGCGTGCGCGGTCCCGATCTCGAAGCCGTCGCGGTGCACGCACGGCTTGCGCCAGAGGAAGTCGTGCGCCGTCATGCCGTTGCGGCATACACGGTCGCGATGCTCGGCTTCGCGCCTGGCTTTCCCTACCTGCTTGGCCTCGATGCCGCACTGCACGTGCCGCGGCGCGCCAATCCGCGCACGCGCGTGCCGGCGGGCTCGGTGGCGATCGGCGGCGCGCAGACCGGCATCTACCCCCGCGAACTGCCGGGCGGCTGGAACCTGATCGGGTGTACGCCGCTCACGTTGTTCGATCCCTGTCGCGACCAGCCCTGCCTGCTCGCGCCCGGCGACCGCGTTCGGTTCCATGCCATCGGCGCAGCGGAATTCGAACGACGCGCGGAGCGGAGCGCGTGACCATCGAAGTACTCAAGCCAGGATTGTTGACGACCTTCCAGGATGCCGGACGGCGCGGGTTCGCCCACCTCGGCATCGGCCGCGCGGGCGCATTCGACGAACCGGCATGGCGCATCGCGAATGCGCTGTGCGGGAATCCGCGCGATGCATGTGCGCTGGAGGTCACCCTGCTCGGGCCAGCGTTGCGCTTCGGTGCCGCCGCGTGGGTCGCGGTGGCCGGTGCGCCGCTCCCGCTCCGGATCGACGGCCGCGAGCAACCGATGTGGGCGCCGCTTCGCGTGCCTGCCGGTGCAACGCTCGAACTCGGCGCGATGCGTTCCGGCTGCCGCGGTTACGTCGCGGTGGGCGGCGGCTTCGACGCCATGCCGATACTCGGCAGCCGCAGCGCGGACATCAACGCGGGTCTTGGCCCGAACGGCGGCAGGCCATTGCGCGTCGGTGACACGCTTCAAACGGGGTCGCTTGGAACGGGATCAGGTTCAGTATCGCGTACCGATTGGCGGGCCCGGGGAAATGCCGGAGCAAGTGAACCGGACCCCGTTTCGAAATGGCGGCTCGATCCCCGCCCCTGGTTCCCGGGCGACACGGGCCAACCGCTGCGCCTGCTGCCGGGAAAGCACCTCGACCGCTTGACATCAGGCTCGCGCAACGCACTGTTCTCGGAAGCTTTTGCTGTGCACGCAGACTCCAATCGCGTGGGCCTGCGCCTGACCGGTCCCGCGCTGGCGTGGACGTCCCCCATCGAGATGGTCAGCGAGGGCTGCGGACCCGGCTTGCTGCAACTGCCGCCTGCGGGCCAACCGATTGCCTTCGGGCCCGAGTGTCCGGTCAGTGGCGGCTATCCGCGCATCGGCCAAATCGCCGCCGTGGATATTCCGAGGCTCGCGCAAATGCGGCCCGGCGATGCGGTACGCTTCACGCCGTGCACGTTCGATTCCGCACTGGACGCGCTACGCGAATGCGAACGCGCACTCGACGCGCTCACGGTCAACATCGCCGCCCGGCTAGCCCATGAACTGCATCGACCTCAACGCGGACCTCGGTGAATCCTTCGGCGCCTGGCGCATGGGCGACGACGCGGGCGTGATGCCGTGGATCACCTCGGCAAACATCGCCTGCGGGTTCCACGCCGGCGATCCGGTCACCATGCGCGCGACGATCGGCTTGTGTGCGCGGCATGGCGTCGCGATCGGCGCGCATCCGTCGCTGCCCGACCTGCAAGGCTTTGGCCGGCGTGAAATGAAGATCGCGCCCGACGAGGTGCATGCGCAGACGCTGTATCAATTGGGTGCATTGCATGCATTGGCGCGGGCGGCAGGTACGCAACTGCACCACGTCAAGCCGCATGGCGCGCTGTACAACATGGCCGCGCGCGACCGGACACTGGCCGATGCGATCGCCACCGCCGTACGCGATTTCGATCCATTGCTGATCCTGGTGGGGCTCGCCGGCAGCGCGCTGGTCGATGCGGGGCGCAACGCGGGACTGGCCATCCAGCGCGAGGCCTTCTGCGACCGCCGTTATCGCACGGACGGTTCGCTGACGCCGCGGTCGGAACCGGGCGCGGTGATGGAGGACATGGATGCCGCGGTCACGCAGGCCGTGTCGATCGCCACGCGCGGCGAGGCGTTGACGCGCAATGGCGAGACGGTGCGCATCGAAGCCGACACCTTGTGCGTACACGGTGATCGCGCCCATGCCGCCCAATTCGCCGAGCGCTTGCGACGCGCCCTGGAAGACGCGGGCATGCGAATCGTCGCGGCGGAACGTCCCGCATGATCCATCGATCGCCGTCGCCATGACCGCCCTGCTCCACTGGCTGCCATTGCTGGGCGTGCTGGTCGTCGTCGTCGGCTTCGCGTTGCGCTTCAATCCGGTGCCGGTGGTCGTGCTTGCCGGCATCGTCAGCGGCCTCGCGGCCGGCAAATCCATCGGCGAAATCCTGGCGCTGATCGGCAACAGCTTCGTGTCCGAACGGGCGCTGCTGCTGTTCGTGCTGACACTGCCCGCGATCGGCGTGCTGGAGCGCGCGGGACTGCGTGAGCATGTGGGCAACTGGATCGCAACGCTGCGTGGGCTCACGCTTTCGCGGCTATTGATGGCCTATCTCGCGGCCCGCCAGATCCTGGCGATGCTCGGTTTGTACGATGTCGCCGGCCACGCCCAAACGGTGCGCCCGTTGCTGGCGCCGATGGCCGAAAGTGCTGCAGAAAAGCGGGGTTCGCCGCTGAGCGCACGGGAACGCAACGACGTGCGCGCGTTCAGCGCCGCCACCGACAACATCGGCCGGTTTTTCGGCGAAGACGTGTTCATCGCGCTGGGTGCAGTGCTTCTGATCCAGGGCTTCTATTCGCAACACGGGATCGAACTGGAACCGCTGCAGATCGCGTTGTGGGCGCTGCCGACCGCAATCGCGGCGTTCGTGATCCATGCGATCCGCACGGTGCTGTTCGCGCGGCGGATAAAAAACGGGACCACTGGCCCCGCAACGTCTCCAGGGCCACTTCAAAGCCGATCCGCAAGCGCCCGACAAGACATGCCGGACACGGATCAGTGCGGATGAAGGGCTCGATCCGTATGCCCCCGCGTCAATCCGCGCCAAAAGGTTTCGACATTGTTCCGTGAATCGCCAAGAGCATGCTGAAGATCGAACAAGCGTACTGGCTGATCGCACTGTTCCTCGCCGGGGCGGCGTGGCTCAACCTGCGTGAGCGGCGCTGGTCGCACGCCGGCTTCTGGCTGGTGCTGGCCGCCTTGATGGCCGGCGGCAAGTACGTGCTCGACGCCACCGCCACGCACCATCACCTGCCCGCGCAACTGGCCGGTGTCGGCGTGATCGCCTTGGCCGTGTTGTCGCCACGGATGCAACGCGGGCAGCTCGCCGAGCGCGATGCAGCGGAGCGCGAAGCCGACGCCAGGCGTCTCGGCCATCGCCTGTTCGGCCCGGCCGTGCTGATTCCGCTGGTGACGCTGCTGGTCGCGCTGTTCGGCGCGTATGCCATGATCGGCGGCGTACGCCTGTTCGATCCCGCGCGGACGACGTTGACCGGCCTGGCGCTGGCCTGCGTGATCGCGCTGATCGCGGCGCTTCGGGTGACGCGCGCAAAACCCGCCGTCGGCCTCACGGAGGGCCGGCGCCTGCTCGACACGCTCGGCTGGGCCGCACTGCTGCCGCTGACGCTCGCAGCGCTGGGCGGGGTATTCGCGGCTACCGGTGTGGGCGCCGCGGTGTCGGACCTGGTGCGGATGGCCATCCCGGTCGACAACGCGCTGGCCTGCGTGGTCGCCTACGGCCTCGGCATGGTGTTGTTCACCGTGATCATGGGCAACGCGTTTGCCGCATTCCCGGTACTGACCGCGGGCGTCGGGCTGCCGCTGCTGATCCACCTGCACGGCGCAAACCCCGCGATCCTCGGCTCCCTGGGCATGCTCACCGGGTACTGCGGCACGCTGTTCACGCCGATGGCCGCCAATTTCAACATCGTGCCGGTCGCGCTGCTGGAACTGCCGAACCAGAATGACGTGATCCGCGCCCAATGGAAGACCGGAGCGGCGCTACTCGTCGTAAACTTGGCGCTGATGTATTTCCTGATCTTCCATTTCTGAACGCCCCCCCTTTGCAGCGATCCAGGCGCCAGCGCGAACGCACCGTGTTGCTGACCGGCTTCGCGCCATTCGCTGGCGAGAAGCTGAACCCGTCATGGGAGGCGGTACGTGCGCTGGATGGCCGCGTGATCGAAGAGCACCGCATCGTGACGGTGGAACTGCCCTGCGAGTTCGACGCCTCGACGCCGGCGCTGTGGCATGCGCTGCGCAGGGCGGAACCGCGGGTCGCCATCGGCGTGGGACTTGCCGGCGGACGCGAAGGTATTTCACTGGAGCGCGTCGCGATCAACCTCATCGACGCGCGCATTCCGGACAACGCCGGCGCGCAGCCGGTGGACCTCCCGGTACTCCGCGGCGGGGCGAGCGCGTTCTTTTCGACATTGCCGATCAAGGCGTCGCTGCTGGCACTGCACGAGGCCGGCATCGCCGCGCACATTTCGCAGACAGCCGGCACCTATGTATGCAACCAGGTGTTCTACGCGTTGATGCACGCGCTGCGCCGCTGCCGCAATACCCGAGCGGGTTTCGTCCACGTCCCGTGGTTGCCGGAACAGGCTGCCGCGCACGGCCAGCCGGGCATGCCGCTCGGTCAGGCGACCCACGCGCTGGAGGTGATCGTGCACACCGCGCTGACCACGCGCGCCGATCTTCGCATGGCGGCCGGCGCGGTGTCCTGATCGCTGACGCTACTTGTTGTCCTTGTCCTTGGCCGCTTCGACTGCGCTCATCAGGGTCAGCTTGCCCTTGTGCATCACGTAACCGGTGAAGTGGAAGGCAAGTTGCAGGCTGGCGAATTCTTCCAGCGCCGCGTTGTTGACCTTGGCCGAATCGGTGTCTTCCAGCAGCACGGTCTTGGGCAGTTGCTTCTGGTCCTGCAGGTAACGGAAATGGGCTTCCAGATCCGGTGCGCTGAGCACCGCACCGTCCACCTGGTACTGGTTGTCCTTGAAGGCGCCGATCGTCATGTCGTACTGGTGCGGCACGTTGACCGTGGTTTCACCGCCGCTGCGCACCACGCCATTGCACCCGGCGAGCGTCAACATCGTCGCCAGCATGGCCGCGCCGCCGAGGCGCACAACAAACGAACGCAGGTTCATGGATTCAAGTCTCCGTTGCTGATTGCGAATGCAAGCCCGGGGGCCGCAGCCGGGAAAGTGTGCCACAAGCTGGCTGAATGCGCTGAGGTTTTTCCCTCTCCCTTCGGGAGAGGGTGCCCCGTCAGGGGCGTGTGAGGGCACGAGCTTGCCATTGAACACCGCCAATCGCCGCTGCTGGATGCGTCCCCGAACCCTCATCCAGCGCTTCGCGCCACCTTCTCCCCGAGAAGGAAAACCCCATCAAGTCTTGGGCAGCGTCACGCCTTTCTGCCCCTGGTACTTGCCGCCGCGATCCTTGTAGCTGGTCGCGCAGACTTCGTCGGATTCCAGGAACAGCATCTGCGCCACGCCCTCGTTGGCGTAGATCTTGGCCGGCAGCGGGGTGGTGTTGGAGAATTCGAGCGTCACGTGCCCTTCCCACTCGGGTTCCAGCGGGGTGACGTTGACGATGATGCCGCAGCGCGCGTAGGTGCTCTTGCCGAGGCAGATCGTCAACACATTGCGCGGAATCCGGAAGTATTCGACGGTGCGGGCCAGCGCGAACGAGTTCGGCGGGATGATGCAGCAGTCGCCCGAAAAGTCCACGAAGTTGCGCGAATCGAAATCCTTGGGATCGACGATGGTCGAATTGATGTTGGTGAAGATCTTGAACTCGCCCGCGCAGCGCACGTCGTAGCCGTAGCTGGACGTGCCGTACGACACGATGCGGCCGCCATCGTTGTGCTTGACCTGGCCGGGTTCGAACGGCTCGATCATGCCGTGCCGCTCGGCCATGCGGCGGATCCAGTTGTCGCTCTTGATGCTCACGAACGTTCCACTCTGCTTGGATGCCGGAAGGCCCGGCCAAAGCCGCCAAAATAACGGGATTGCCGAACTCGCGCCAGCATCACGCGAGACTGGCGGCAAGCACGCCCAGCGCCAGCTCGATCTCGCGCCGGCGATCGTCGCTTCCCAGTACTGACTCCACGTTGCAACCGGACCCCGCGAGGCGCACCGGCAGCGGATCGGACGACAACAGCCGCGCCGACATCGTCGCCAGCACTTCCACCAGCGCGTCCTGCGCGTGGTGCGAGCCCCGTGCCGACGTGTTCAGCAACAGCACTGGCTTGCCGGGGAACTCCAGCGCACCGACCAGCCAGTCCAGCAGGTTCTTGAAGGCGCCGGGGATGCCGTGCGCGTATTCGGGACACGCGACCAGCAGCGCGTCGGCGCAACCCACCGCTTTGCGCAGTTCGCGCACGGCCTGCGGCAGCGGGCCGGCCTCGACGTCGGGATCGAACAGGGGCAAGCTGCGGGCGTGGACGTAAAGCTCGAGCTGCAGGCACCGGGGCGCCAACTCACGCGCAGCTTCCAGCGCCGCAAGATTGGCGGAAACCCGGCGCAGGCTGCCGCACAGGCACAACACGCGCCGGCGCGGCGCCGCAACGTCAGTCATCGAGGACGCGGATGTTCGGCACGCCGGTCATGTCGCGCTCGGCCTGCAGGGAGAGGCGCGCCGCGGTGTTGCGCGCGATCTCGCGGTAGCGCATCGCCAGATCGGAATCCGGCATCGCCGCGACGGTCGGGTTGCCGCCGTCGGCCTGCTCGCGGATGCGGATGTCCAGCGGCAACGAACCCAGCAGCGGCACGCCGTACTGCTCGGCCATGCGCGCACCGCCGCCTTCGCCGAACACGTGTTCCTCGTGGCCGCAGTTCGAGCACACGTGCGTGGCCATGTTTTCGATGATGCCGAGTACCGGCACTTGCACCTTCTCGAAGGCCTTCAGCCCCTTCTTCGCGTCCAGCAGCGCAATGTCCTGCGGCGTCGTGACGATCACCGCACCTGCCACCGGCACGCGCTGGGTGAGCGTCAACTGGATGTCGCCGGTGCCGGGCGGCATGTCGACCACGAGGTAATCGAGGTCGTCCCAGCGGGTCGATTGCAGCAATTGCGTCAGCGCCTGCGTCACCATCGGCCCGCGCCACACCATCGGGGTGTCCTCGCCCACCAGGAAGCCGATCGACATCACCTGCAGGCCGTGGTTGGTCATCGGGATGATGGTCTTGCCGTCCGGCGATTGCGGCCGCCCCGTGATGCCGAGCATCAGCGGCTGGCTGGGGCCGTAGATGTCGGCATCCAGCACCCCCGCGTTCGCGCCTTCCGCGGCCAGCGCCAGCGCAAGGTTCACGGCCACCGTGGACTTGCCGACCCCGCCCTTGCCCGACGCCACCGCAATGATGTTCTTGACCCCCGGCAGTGGCATCAAATTGCCCTGCACCTTGTGGGTCGCGATGCGCGGCGTGACGGAAACCGTGGCTCGCGCAATCGCGGGGTCGCTCTCCAGCGCCGCCTTGATGTCCGCCGCGAACGTACTGCGCCAGTCGCGCGCGGGGTAGCCGAGCGTGATTTCGACGGCCACCTTGTCGCCATCGACGCCCAGCCCGCGGATCGCACTGCCTTCGGCCAGCGAGACACCGCTATGCGGATCGACGATGCCCGCAAGGAGTTCGCGGACGCGGGTTTCGCTGAGGTCGGGCATGTTGCATCACATCGAAAAAGACAGTCTTCCATTATGCCAGAGGGTGCCGGAGTACCCTTGATGCGGGTCATGCGCGCCGCCCAACGCGATGCAGTTGACGGGCAGCGCCGGCTCGCGCAGGCTAACCCCACTACCCATTCCGGAGTCGCCGTCATGCGCACCACCCTCCGTTCCATCCTGATCGCATTTGCGCTGGTGCTGGCCACTGCGGCGTACGCCGCCAACGACACGCCCGTCGGTACGTGGACCCAAGTCGACGACGCCACCGGCAAACCGAAATCCATCATCGAGATCACCGAACAACCGGACGGCACGCTGCAAGGTACGGTCAAGCAGGTGTTGTTCTCGGATCAAGGGCCGCACCCCATCTGCGACAAGTGCGAAGGCGAGCGCCACAACCAGCCGGTCGAAGGCATGGTGATCATGTGGGGCGTGAAGCAGGACGGCAGCCGGTGGAGCGGCGGACAGATCCTTGACCCGCACAACGGCAAGACCTACAAGGTCAGGCTGTCGCTGGAGGACAACGGACAGAAGCTCGACGTGCGGGGCTACGTCGGCATGCCGATGCTGGGTCGCACGCAAACCTGGATCCGGAAAGACGCGAGCGAGATGCAACCGGCACCGATCGGATCGGACGACAACGGCTGACCCAGTAAGCGGATCTGGTGTAGGGCGGGAGGAGCGCAGCGCATCCCGCCGCTGTACGAAAACCCGGGCGAGCCCGAATTGACGAGCGCCAAAGCGTTGCATTCGGGAAACAGCTTCGTCATTCCAGGGCTGTACGCGAGTGACGATCTGCAAACCGAAGCCGGCTGCGGACCTGGGCCCGCTCCGGAATGACCTCGCGCCTTGAGCGCAGCACGAGGCGGATGGCCCACGTCCCAGTGCTGCAACTGGGCACTCCAGCCGGGTGCGGGAACCGCGCCGCCCGGTCGTCCAACCTTCCTCATGCGTCGCGCTTCACCGCGCGACGCGTTCGTTTTCGCGCTAATGTTGCGCGATTGCAGGATCAAGGAGGGGTAGCCGATGTCGTTGCATTTCGATCAGGTTCAGAGCGGCTGCGCGGGCGTGTTGCTGGCGGGGCTTCTTGCAACGTCGTTCGGTGCAAGTGCAGCAACGCTTGCCGAAACGGCCACGCCACCGGCATGGCAGACGCCGGTCGCAAAAACAGGCGCCGAATACGCGCGGCTGGAGCGCGAAGCGCAAGCCGTCACGATCACCCGCGACGATTGGGGCATTCCGCACATCCACGGCAAGACCGACGCCGACGCGGTGTTCGGGATGATCTATGCGCAGTGCGAGGACGACTTCAACCGCGTCGAGATGAATTACCTCACCGCGCTCGGCTGGAGTGCCGAGGCGTTGGGCGAATCGGCGATCTGGGACAACCTGCGCTATCAGCTCTTCATTGATCCCACGGTGCTGAAACAGGACTACGCGAAGAGTCCCGCCTGGCTGAAGCAGCTGATGAACGCGTGGGCCGACGGGATGAACTGGTATCTCGCCACGCACCCGGACGCGCAGCCCAAGGTCATCAAGCACTACGAGCCGTGGATGGCGCTTTCCTTCACCGAAGGCAGCATCGGCGGCGACATCGAACGCGTGGATCTGGCGAAACTCGCGAAATTCTACGGCGCCGACGATGCCACGGCTGTCGCGTTGGCGCAGACCGTGCCGCCGACGTGGGTCGAACCGACTGGCTCCAACGGCATCGCGATTGCGCCCAAGCTCACCGCCGACGGCCATGCGCTGCTGCTGATCAACCCGCACGTCACATTCAATTTCCGCAGCGAATCGCAGATGTCGAGCGACGAGGGCCTGGATGCCTACGGCGCTTCGACCTGGGGCCAGTTCTTCATCTACCAGGGCTTCAACAAGCACATCGGCTGGATGCACACGTCCACCGGCGTGGACGCCGTGGATGAATTCGCCGAGACCGTTTCGAAAAAGGACGGCAAGTATTTCTACAAGTTCGGCGACCAGGAACTGCCCGTCACCAGTCGCGACATCACCATCCGTTACCGGGCCGACGATGGTTCGATCAAGGCCCGCAGGTTCACCGCGTACTTCACCCAGCACGGGCCGATCGTCGCCGCGGAAGACGGCAAATGGATCGCCGAGGCGCTGATGAATCGCCCGATTGCGGCGCTGGAACAAAGCTGGTCGCGCACGAAGGCCAGCGACCTCGCCAGTTACATGAAGGTGGCCGACCTCAAGGCCAACTCGTCCAACAACACGCTATTCGCCGACGCCAAGGGCGAGATCGCGTTCCTCGCGCCGCAATTCATCCCCAGGCGCGACAACGCCTTCGATTACCTGAAGCCGGTCGACGGCAGCAATCCCGCGACCGCGTGGCAAGGCATGACGCCCATCAAGGACATGCCCAACGCCATCAACCCGCCCAGCGGCTGGGTGTTCAACACCAACGACTGGCCCTACTCCGCGGCCGGCAAGGACAGCCCCAGGCGCGCAGACTTCCCGCAGTACATGGATTCATTCGGCCCCAACGCGCGCGGCGAACACGCCACGAAAATGCTGACCGGCGCCAACGGGTTCACCCAGGCCAAGCTGATCACCGATGCGTTCGATTCCTACCTGCCCGCGTTTGCGCGGCTGATTCCGATCCTCGTAAAGGACTACGACGCGCTGCCCGCGAACGATCCGGCGAAGGCGAAACTCGCCGGCCCCGTCGCGGTCTTGCGCACCTGGAATTACCGCTGGGGCATCGCCTCGATTCCGACCACGCTGGCCGTATGGTGGGGCGACACTTTATGGAATGAAGTTTCCGCGAAGGCGGAAGCCAGCGGCCTCGA
>JBDZUX010000040.1:0-2532 GCA_040255405.1 Lysobacteraceae bacterium | reverse complement strand
CTGCGCCTGCGGGGAGTGCCTGCCGCGAGGTGCACGGCAAATGATGCTTGTCACGTCGACGCACTGACAGACCCGACTGTCGCGCTACCACGCACGGACGCATTGCCCGGGCACGCGAACATTGGCACCGAGTCCTTGATCGCGTGCGGCGGGAAATAGGGTCGCGCACGTATTCGCGCGCCATGTCGATCAGGTCGGCATCGCAGCAGGCGCGCAAACGCGCGGCTGCATCGGCGGGCTTTCGGGTGCGATTCGGCACCGTCTCCGCATTTTTCAGACATATTTCCCGCCTGCCCGAAAAACGGAAAATTAATACCGATCATCGGGCGCCGGCATTCCGGGTGAGGCATATTTACAGGGTTTGCGATCGAGAGTAGATTCCGGACTGCCTGTCGGTTGCATCATCGTTCGCGACGATTTCCTGGTAGGCAACTCGCGCAAGGATTGTGGCGATGATGTTTTCGATCGGCTGATAATCCGTCGGCATGCTGGCGAGTCATCGGTGTGCGGCGGATTCCCTGTCCTGCAGCGAGGAACCGATCATGATCAGCGAACTCAATCCCCAGCCCTTGCCTCCCCACGAGTTGTCGCGGGTCCGAATCTACGTGGACGCCGAGGTCAGCCACGACCTGAAGCGCATGAACAAGGTCGTCGCCAACGTACTCGCCAGACTCGGTTGCGGCGGCTGTCATTCCGGTCGAATCCTGGAATTCCTGGACATGCGCGAGTTCGTGGTCAACCCGAAGACCCTCGACGTCGAAGGCCGCATGGGCGCGCAATTCTAGGAATGCCTGCCGAGGCGCGCCGTGCGTCCCCTGGGCGTGGGATTCGTCTTCTGGCCGGAACTCACACCGCTTCTCGATGACACCGATCTCGTCGGTGTCATCGAGATCGAGTCCCAGGGTTTTTGGGAAAAGCTCCGGACCGGAAACGACGTCCGCTACCAGCCCAATGAAGGGCTGTTGCGCAACATCGCGCACTATCCACAACCCAAGCTTTTGCATGGCGTCGGCCAACCGCTGGGTGGGGTCACCCGCGATCCGGTGGATGCCGCCCCGGCGTTGCGCCGCGCAGTCGACCTCCTGGACCCGGTGTGGGTCAGCGAGCACCTGAGTTTGAACCGCACGCGCCGCGGCGGGGCCGTTACGGAAGCCGGCTTTTTGCTGCCGCCGCGGCAGTCCGAGGCCGAAGTGCTTGCAGCAGCCGACAACATCGCGCGGTACGCCTCCATCGTGGAGCGCCCGGTTGCCTTCGAGACGGGGGTGAACTACCTGCAACCCCGCGCCGACGAGCTCGATGACGGTGCCTGGTTCGCGAGCGTCGCGGAATGCGCGGACTGCGGCATCCTGCTCGATCTGCACAACCTCTGGTGCAACCAGCGCAACGGCCGTGGGCAGGCGCGTGACGTGCTCGCCCGGTTGCCGCTGGAAAGGGTATGGGAAGTGCATCTTGCAGGTGGAATGGCATTGGACGGCTATTGGCTCGATGCGCACAGTGACGCCATCGCGCCGGAACTGCTGGACCTGGCGATCGAGGTCGTGCCCAGGCTGCCGAATCTCGGCGCAATCGTTTTCGAGATACTCCCGCAGCATCTGCCCCGGATCGGCATCGACGGCGTGCGCCGCCAACTCGAAACGCTGGCAAGGGTATGGGCACTGCGCGCGCCCGATCGCGCAGCGATCCAACCTGTCGTCCGTCGACATCCCGGCGCGGCGAGCACCCGCTCAGGGCAGGAGGGCGACTGGCAGGAATTGGTCGAGTGGGAAAATGCGCTGGTCGCGGCAATCCGTGGCGACGCCATGACGTCTTGCCGCTTTGCCGAATTGGCGCTCGACCCCGGCATCGCCGTGTACCGGCAACTGATCGGCGACGCACGCCGTTCCAATCTGGCGCGTGCGCTGCGTTATACGATGACCATGCTGCTGGCGGGGTTGGGAGCCGACGCAACCGAAGCCCTGCTCGAACGCTATTGCTCGACGGCTGACCCCGATGCCTACGCCGCAGTCGAGGCGGAAGGCTTCGCCAACTTCCTCGGCGGCCAACCCGAGCTCCTGGCCCACATTCCGCACCTTGCCGAAGTGTGGGCTTTCGAGTACGCCCTGCTGCGCGCTACGCTCCACGCCGAGCCGACCGAACTGGCATGGTCGAGTGATCCCGCGGAGATCTTTGCGGCGCTCGACGCGGGGCGCCTGCCGCGCGATCTGCCTGCCGCCCGCACGTCGATGCGGATCGAACCCCATTGATGCGGGTTTCAATCCCGCGCAACCACGGCGCGGGACAAAGCAAGCTACCACGCACGCGCGTATTGCTCGGGTACGCGAATACCGGCGCCAAGTTCCTTGGCCGCGCGCCGCGGAAAGTACGGGTCGCGCAGGAATTCGCGCGCCATTTCGATCAGGTCGGCGTCACCGCGTTGCAAGATGGCCTCCGCCTGTCGCGCGTCGGTGATCGCACCGACCGTGGCGGTGGGAATACCAGCCTCGCGGCGGATGCGCGCGGCGAACGGCACCTGGTAGCCCGGCCCGCCTGGAA
>JBDZUX010000039.1:26964-30837 GCA_040255405.1 Lysobacteraceae bacterium | reverse complement strand
TGGTGCCGAAGGTGGGACTCGAACCCACACGCTTTTAAGGGCGGCGGATTTTGAGTCCGCTGCGTCTACCGATTCCGCCACTTCGGCGACGGGCCGCAAAGTATGCGGGAGCGCCGTGCGAATGCCAAGCGCCCGGCGTCGGCCCGGCGCGATCGGGTGAACCCCGGCCAACGCGCTTCCCGAGGTTGGCCCGGAGTTTACGGCGCATTTATGGGGGCTTCTTCATGATGGGATCGCGGCGCGGATGCCGGACGCAGCCGCCCGCCATCCATCGACAAGGAGAGTCCCCATGCGAACCTCGATCCTCGCTTTTTGCGGCATGACCGCGCTCGGATTGGCTGCGGGAGCGTTTGCCCAGAACGCACCCACCAACAATCCACCGACACAGCCGGCGACATCGACCGCCAACAAGCCGGCGGGCCAGATGGGCAATTCGGGCGGCGGCTTGAGCATGCAGATGACGCCGCGTGAAGCGCAGATGGCATTCCAGAACATGGATACCAACCACGACGGCTTCCTCGACCGCTCGGAGTTCACCCACAGCGGCGACAGCGGCCAGCGCTTTCCCGGTTGCGACGCCAATGGCGACAACAAGGTTTCGGAAGGCGAATACGTGGCGTGTTCGCAACGGCCGGCGACCCAGCCGCAGCACTAAGTCCGGCGAAACCCCAGTTCGCGTCAGTGGTCCAGCGACAGTTGCCGTTCGCCGCGTGCGTACCAGTCGCCGCCCGCAGGTTCGAACACGCTGCAGCGGATCATCGGTCGCTGGTAGACGTGCACGCTGACCGCGATGTCGGTATCGCTGGCGTTGCAGATCGTGTGGTGTTCGTGGGGTGGAATCAGGCTGCCGGCCGAGCCGGCGCCGGCCTGGATCACGCCGGCCGGAACGAAGCGGTAACGCTCTTCATCGTGCTCGCACAATTCGTACTGCACCACTTCCAGCGCGCCGCGCCACACGCCTTCGACGCACCACATGCCGGCATGGTCGTGGATGGGTGTGCCCTGGCCGGGATTCCAGGTCATCGCGACCACGCAGTATTCGTGCCCGGGGCTGCGGTACAACTCGCGCCGCGCGTAGTGTTCCGCACAACCTTCGAATACGCAGTCGGGCAGGCGTACTTCGCCGGAATGGATGGCGTCACACAACGCGGTGCGGAGCGCGCGCATGGTGTCGACGGTATCGCCGGTGGTGACGGCGGCGTCGAACGCGCGGACCAGCCGGTCACGCCCCGGAAAATCGATGGCCATGGCATAAGCTTATAACGTCCAGCGCATATCCGGGCAAGCGGCCGCCATGGCGCCGGGCGATGGATCGCTCGCCGCCGAGCCACGGGACAGCTTCAGTCCGTCGCGCCGACGCGGTCCATGAACGCGCCGATTGCCGCGCCAAAGCGCCCGGTGTCGACCAGGAACGCGTCGTGGCCTTGCGGCGAATCGAGACCCACGAAGGTGGTGTCGGTGCCGGTGGCGCGCAGGTCCTCGGCGAGCTGCTGCTGCTGTTCCAGCGGAAACAGGATGTCGGTCTCGACGCCGATCACGAGCGTGCGCTCCAGTTTCATCTTTGCGAGCGCATTGCGCACGGCGGTGCCGGGATCGGGCGCACCGCCGTATTCGGCGAGGTCGAACCAGTCCGATGCGCGCGACAAATACAGATAGCAGTTCGGATCGAACGAGCGGGTGAAGCGGCGCGCGTGCGCGTTCAGATACGATTCGATTTCGAACTCGGCACCGAACGGATCGTCCTCGCGCTTGTCGGGATCCAGTCGGATGCGCCCGAACCGCCCGCGCCATTCCAGTGCGGAGCGGTAGGTGATCACGCCCAGCTTGCGCGCGATGTTCATGCCGGTTTCGGGGTAGTGGTCGTCGTCGTAGTGCCCGTCGTTCCACTTCGGGTCGAGCCGGATCGCTTCGCGCTGCAGCGAGCGGATCGCGATCGCGAAAGGCTGCGCGCGGGGTGCGGTGCACACGCTCACGTGGGCGCGCGCGAAGCCCGGATGGTGCGCCAGGCAACCCAACGCCGACATCCCGCCCATCGAACAGCCGACCAGTGCCGCGAGGCGCTCGATGCCGAGTCCGCGCGCGAGTTCGTAGCCGGCATTGCCGACGTCTTCCAGCGACAGTTCGGGGAAATCCAGTCGGTAGAGCTCGCCGGTTTCGGGGTTGATCGAAGCCGGTCCGCTGGAGCCTTTGCAACTGCCCAGCGAGTTCGCGCAGATCACGAACCATCGATTGGTGTCGATCGCCTTGCCCGATCCGATGATGTCTTCCCACCAGCCGGGCGAATCGTCGATGGCGTTGCTGGCCGCGTGCGCGCTGGGCGACAGCCCGGTCAGGATCAGCATCGCATTGTCGCGCGTCGCGTTCAGCGTGCCCCAGGTTTCGTATGCAAGTCGCGCGCCGCGCAATTGCCCCCCGCGTTTCATCGGAAACGGCGAGGGCAGGTCGAAATATTGGCGAGCGTCGGCCATGGGGATCTTTGGTTGGAAATCCGCAAGGGTAGCGAATGCGCGCGGACCGGCCAAGCGCGCCGTTCTTTCCGCTTCCCAATGCCCCCGGATCTCGAGTCCGAGCCGAGACTCCGTTGGTGGTCATTCCGGAGCGGGCCGCAGGCCCGAATCCGGAATCGGTTCGATGATGGGTGTGTGCGCCAACCGATTCCAGGTTCTGCCCGCATGAAGCGCGGGCAGCGCCGGAATGACGGCAGGTCAGCTTTCCCGAGTCCCGAGTCCCGGAATCAATCCACCTTGTCGATGATCAGTGCGACAGGCGCGTGCGAGCCGGTTGCGACTTCGACCGGGGCGGATTCCAGGTCGCCCGGCTGCGGCATCGCATCGCCGCTCCTGCTGATCCGCGCGACGACACTGACCTTCGGGAATTTCGAAAGCGTCATCGCGGGGGTCATGGCCATCGCGTCCGTCAGCGTGACCTTGGCGGGCAAGTCGGAGGCCTTCAGGCGTGCGACCGCCAGCGGCATCGGCGGGCCATCCGTCGCTTGCGCGAATACGAACAGCGTGTCCGCCGGCTGCACCTTCGCGACGAGTGCCGGGTCGAGCTTGACGGTGACGTTGAGTGCCACGGAAGGAGCTGCGGCGGACGCCGGCGATGCGGTTGCGGCGGCGTCGGTGGCTGCCGGGCTCGTGTCCTGCGTGCCGCCCGCGCGCGTTTCGGCTTCGGTCAATTGCTGCTTGATCGTTTCGGCGACACGGGAACCCGGTTCCAGCAGCGGCAGCAGGGTTTTCCACTGCTTCGCGGCGCCGGCGTAGTCCTTGCGCTGGAAATCGCTGATGCCGAGCAGCCACAGCGCGCGCTGGTGCGTGGGTTCGATCTGCAGCGCGCGTTCCAGCCTGGCACGCGAAGCGTCATCGATGCGGTGGGAGGGACTGGTTTCTGCCGTCGCTTCCACCCATGCGACCATCGCGTCGGGATCGTCGGGCTTCAATTCCAGCAAATGATTCAACGCGTCCAGCGCCTGCTGCGGCTGGCCGAGCGCGGCATACGCTTGCGCGAGCAGCGCCCAGCCGTGGGCGTCGTCCGGTTTGCGCTGCAGGCTTTCCTGCAGCTGGCGGGTGGCATCGGCGAGCGTCGCCTGGTTTTCGACGGCGGGCATGGGTTGCAGCGCTTGCGGGGTACCGACCGCGAGGTATGCGCCCAGCACGACCGGCGGCGTCACCAGCGCGAGGATGAGCGCCAGCACGAACGGCCCGCGCGGGCGGCCTTCGCGGCGCGCACTGCGCAGCAGCGGCACCAGCACGCAGGCGAGGGCGGCCACCACCATGATGGCGGCAATGACGAGAAATCGTGTTGTCATCAATCGTCTCCGGGATGCCCAGTTGCCGCGATGACGAGAAATCGTGTTGTCATCAATCGTCTCCG
>JBDZUX010000039.1:0-26864 GCA_040255405.1 Lysobacteraceae bacterium | reverse complement strand
GAGAAATCGTGTTGTCATCAATCGTCTCCGGGATGCCCAGTTGCCGCGATGACGAAAAAACGGGTGGTCACCAATCGTCTCCGGGGTCTTCAGCGATGGCGCCCGCCGGGCGGGTGCGCCGGCGCAGCAGCACGACCACCACGATGCCGCCCGCGAGCAGGATCGCGGGCGTGCCGAACCACAACGCGATCGTCGAGGGCGCGAGCGGCGGGTCGTACAGGATGAAGGTGGAATAGCGCGCGACCAGCCAGTCCTTGATTTCCTTGTCGCTCTTGCCCTGCTGCATCATGTCGAAAATCTGCCGCCGCAACTGCTTGGCGAAATCGGCATTCGACGCCAGCAGGCTTTCGTCCTGGCAAACCATGCAACGCAGTTCGCGGGTGAGGTGCTGGAAACGATCGCGCTGGGCGTTGTCCTTGAACGGCAGCGGGTCGATCGCGAATGCGGCCGCGCTGAGGGCCAGCATGAACACGAACAACGCGATGGCGAGCAGCCGCTTCATGTGCCTGCTCCCCCGAGTGCGCGGATCTTCGGCTCGAGTTCCTTCGCGATCACGTCGGGCGTCAGCGGACCGATGTGCTTGTAGCGGATGATGCCCTTGGCATCGATGAGGTAGGTTTCCGGCGCGCCGTAGACGCCGAAGTTGATCGCGGTTTCGCCCGACTGGTCGGTGACCACTTCGTGGTACGGATTGCCGTGGCGATCCAGCCATGCGCGCGCGTCCTGCGGCGCATCCTTGTAGTCGTAGCCGATCAGCGGAACGCCGAACTTGTCGCGGTAGGCCATCAGCACCGGGTGCTCGTCACCGCAGGCAAAGCACCAGCTCGCGAACACGTTGACGAGATACGGTTTGCCCAGCATGTCCGCCTTGGTGACGAACCGGGTCGGCTGCTCCAGCCGCGGCAGGCGGAATTCCGGCGCGGGCTTGTCGATCAGCGGGCTGGGCACGAAGCGTGCGTCGTGGGTCTGGTTCCATACCAGCCCGATCACGAAAAACGCCACCAGCGCCCCGAACACGATCAGCGGCACGAAGCGGCCGAGAGGCTTGCGCACCACCTCGTTCACGCTTCGCCTTCCGCGAGTGTGCGCGGCGCCTCGGGCTCGGGTTTCGCGTGCGCGGTTTCGGGTTCGACCGCGCGGCGCAGCCGGAAGCGCCTGTCCAGCACTACCGTGAAACCGCCCAGCATCATCAGCACGCCGCCGCCCCAGATCCAGCGGACGAACGGCTTGTCGTACACGCGCAGCGACCACGCGCCGTCGCCGATCGCATCACCCAGCGACACGTACAGGTCACGGAACACGCCGGCCTGGATTGCCGCCTCGGTCTGCACCTGTCCGCCTGCATACGTGCGCTTCTGCGGGTGCAGCGTCACGACGTGTTTGCCGTCGCGCGTGATCACCACCGTTCCCTGTTGCGCGCGGTAGTTCGGGCCCTGGGTTTCGGTGACGCCGTTGAAATGAAAATCGTAGGCGCCGACGTCGATGCTCGCACCAGGCTTCATGCTGACGTCCTGCTCCACGCTCATCGAGGTGGTCAGGATCGCGCCCGCGATGAACACGCCGATGCCGAAGTGCGCGAGCATCATGCCCAGCATCTCGAAGGGGTAGCGCTTGCCACGCGGCGCTTCGCGCCAGCGCTTGATCGCGAACAGCCCCACGCCGGCCATCACCCACACCGACGCGGCGATGCCGAGCAATGCATACCAGTTCCGTGCACCGACGATGAAACCGATGATGCCCGCCGTGACGGCCAGCGCGACGATGCGGATCAGCGCGTTCCGCCATAGCTTCAGGTCGGCCTTGCCCCAGCGCGACAGCGGGCCGAACGGCAGCGCCAGCACCAATGGCGCCATCAGGATCAGGAACAGCGGCCCGAAGTAGGGCGGTCCGACCGAAATGCGCCCGATGTTCAAGGCTTCGCCAACCAGCGGATACAGCGTGCCGAGCAGCACCATCGCGCACGCTACCGTGAGCATCAGGTTCCCGATCACCATCATGGTTTCACGCGACGCCAGCGCAAACGACTTGCCGCCCGTCACCTTGGGCGCGCGCAATGCGTACAGCAGCAGCGAGCCGCCGACCACCACCGCGAGATACACGAGGATGAACACGCCGCGCGCGGGTGCGAAGGCGAACGCGTGCACGCTGGTGAGCAAACCGGAACGCACCAGGAACGTGCCCAGCAGTGAAAACGCGAAGCCGAAAATCGACAGCAGCAGCGTCCACGCGCGCAGGCCGTCGCGCTTGTCGGTGATCGCCTGGGCGTGGATCAGTGCGGCGCCGATCAGCCACGGCATGAACGAGGCGTTCTCGACTGGATCCCAGAACCACCAGCCGCCCCAGCCGAGTTCGTAATACGCCCACGCGCTGCCGGCGACGATGCCGAGGGTCAGGCACCCCCACGCCACGTTGGTCCACGGCCGCGCCCAGCGCACCCAGGTGGATTTCAGTTCACCGCCCAGCAGGGATGCGATCGCGAACGCAAACGCCACGCTGAAACCGACATAGCCCATGTACAGCGTGGGCGGATGGAATACCAGGCCCGGGTCCTGAAGTACCGGGTTCAGGTCGGCGCCGTTGGCCGGCACCGGGAACAGCCGCAGGAACGGGTTGGACGTCGTGATCATGTACAGCATGAACCCGAACGCGACGAATCCGAGCACGCCGACCACGCGCGCGAAGAACGCCTCCGGCAGCTTGCCGCCCAACGCCACCAGCGCCACCGTCCAGCCGTTGAGGATCAGCATCCACAACAGCAACGATCCTTCGTGTGCGCCCCAAACCGCCGAGAGTTTGTAGAACCACGGCAACGACAGGTTGGAGTTCTGCGCGACGTAAGCGACCGAGAAGTCGTTGATCCAGAACGACCACGTCAGGATGCCGAAGGCGAGCGCGACGAACACCGCCTGGCCGATCGCGAGCGTGGGCGCCGTCGCCATCAACGGCTTGCTGCCGCGCCACGCACCAATGATGGGCAGCGCGCACTGCAGCGCCGACAGCACCAGCGCGAGGATCAGCGCAACCTGGCCGAGTTCGGGATTCATGGCAGCGGGGGGTGGGGGTTGGAGGTTGGGAGTGCAATCACGGAGGTCCGCCGGCGCCAGAGGCACCCGCGGAAACGCAGCTCACAAGTGAATGTCGAGGAAGGCGACTTCACTTTTGCGCCCCCACGATCCGCTCGCCATCCCCGCTCTTCGGCACGCGATGCTCCTTCTCCGCCTTCGCGATCGCCTGTTCGACCTGCGGCGGCATGTAGGTTTCGTCATGCTTGGCCAGCACCTGGGTCGCGACGAACTTGCCGTCTTTCATCGAACCGGTGGTGATCGTGCTCTGGCCCACGCGGAACAGGTCGGGCAGGATGCCGGTGTAGCTCACCGGGATGCTCTGGAAACGGTCGGTGATCACGAAGTCGGTGGTCAACGTGCCGGACACGCGGTGCACGCTGCCTTCCTTGACGATGCCGCCCAGCCTGAACGGATGGCCGTCCGGTGCTTTGCCGGCATCGACTTCGGAAGGGGAATACAGGTAGGTCATGTTTTTCTGCAGCGCGAATACCGAAAGCGCCGTCGCGACGGCGACTGCTCCCAGGATCAGCAGTGTGACGACCAGCCGCCGCTTGCGTACCGGGTTCATGTGGAAACCTCCGCGCGTGGTGCGCGTGTGTCGCGGGTGCGCTCGCGTGCGAGTTTGCCACGCAGTTCGCGGGTCAGCCGCCGCCGGCGCAAGGCGGGCGCGAACCAGTCCCACGCCAGCACGATGAAGAACACCGCGTAGGCGGGCCAGACGTACATCGCGTAACCGCCCATTGCGAACCAGTGAGCCATGTCAGGTAGGTGCCCCCGTCGTCGGTGTCGGTTGTCCACCGACCAATGCACGCACCCACTGCTTGCCGCTCTCCAGCGACAGCAAACCGGTGCGCACGCGGCCCAGCAGGCTCGCGAAGAAATAGAGATGCGTCGCCAGTGCCATCACCAGCAGCGGCCACAACATCGTCGGCGCGATGGAAGACCGGGCCGGGTCGAGGAAGTTCACCGTGGAGCCCTGGTGCAGCGTGTTCCACCATTGCACCGAATAGTGCACGATCGGCAGGTTCACGATACCAATCAGCGCCAGCAACGAGGCGGCGCGCGCGCCGCGGCGATGGTCTTCGAACGCGTTGTAGAGGCCGATCACGCCGAGGTAGAGGAACAGCAATACCAGTTCGGAAGTGAGCCGCGCGTCCCACGTCCACCATGTGCCCCACATCGGCTTGCCCCACAGCGAGCCGGTCACCAGCGTGACCAGGGTGAACGCGGCACCGACCGGCGCGCATTCCATCGCGATCACTTCCGCCAGCTTCACGCGCCACACCAGCGCGACCAGTCCGGCCACCGCCATCGTGGCGTAGATGAACAGGCCCATCCACGCGCTCGGCACGTGGATGAAGATGATCCGGTAGGCGTCGCCTTGCTGGTAGTCGGGCGGTGCCAGCACCAGCCCGCCGTACAGCCCGATGACCGCGCTGATCAACGCGACCGCCATCAACCACGGACGCAACGCGCCCGCGAAGCGGTAGAAGTTCGGCGGTGAGCCGAGCCAGTGGATCCAGTGCGGGAGGTAGCTGCGAGACATGTCAACTTTCAACCGCGATTCGAAGTGCTGCCGCGCATGCAAGCGGCGCCAGCACGATCGCCAGGATCAGGGCTGCCGCCAGCCACGCCAGGGGCGCGCTGAACGGCATGTCGGCTTGCGCCGCGGCGATGGCGCCGGCGGCGAAGATCACCACCGGGACGGCCAATGGCAGCAACATCAATGCCAAGAGGATACCAGAGCGGCGCGCACCCGCCGCCAGGGCCGACAACACCGACCCCAGCAACGCCAGCAGCGGAGTGGCCAGCAGCAGCGCCACGATCAGCACCGGCAGCACTTTGAGGGGCAGGTTCAAAAGGGCGCCCAGCAACGGCATCACGACGATCAAGGGTAGAACGGTCGTCAGCCAGTGCGCGATGACCCGGGTCAAGGCCAGCAGCGCCAGCGGCTGCGGCGCCAGCAGCCACTGTTCCAGCGTGCCGTCTTCGAGATCGGCGCGGAACATCGATTCCAGCGCCGGCAGCATCGCCAACACCACGATCACCAGCAGCGTGCCGCCCGCGATCCGCGCCAGCAATTCGGGATCGGGCCCCAGCGCGAACGGAAACAGCGCGGTCACGATCACCGCGTACAGCAGCGGCAGGAACAGTTCGCCGCGGCGCCGCCATGCCAGCACGAAGTCGCGGCGCAACAGCGCGCGGCAGGCGGCAAGCGCGCTGGGCACGGCGGTTCGCGCGCGATGCAATGTGGCGATGGAATCGCCAGTCGGCCGGACAACGGTGACCATGAGCCTGAAAGACCCCGATTGAGCGGAAGGCGTCGTCGCGATTGCCGCCGCGCGGGCGGTGTCGTCGAGCAAGGTACTGCACAATTGTCGCGCATCATCGTTGCGTGCGCGACTTTTGCCGGGGCGCACTGGTCGGGTGGGCAATGGCCGGGCGTCGTGGACGTCCTGCCCCTGCACGCCCGATCCCGCCGGTTCGGCCGATCGCGGGTCGGCCCGCGCCCGATTCACGGATGGGGGCGAGGCGTGTCCGCTGCACTTGGAGGAAGTATCGGCAACACGACCGAGGGTTGGTTTCCGGAGAGGGCAGCCAGGAACCGGGTGATTTTGGCCACTTCGTCATCCGTGAGTTGGGCTCCGAGTTGACTGCTGCCCATGATGGCGACGGCCTGCCGCAAATCCCACGATTTCCCGGAGTGGAAATACGGCGGCGTGAGCGTGACATTGCGCAGCGACGGGACACGAAAAACATATTCATCGCTGGCGGTCCTGGTCACCGCCAGGCGGCCTTTGTCGCCCGGAGGGAGTATCTCCGCGCCGGGACGTTCGACGACGCCGAAGGGCGAGTACATGCCGCCCCCGATGTTGATGCCGTTATGGCAGCCGGCGCATCCCTTGCTGATGAACAGGGCAAGTCCGGCCTTCTGGGTCGCGTCGAGCGCATTCTCATCTCCTTTCAGGTAGCGATCGAAGCGTGCACCGGGGGTAATCAAGGTTGCCTCGAAGACCGCGATGGCCCGACGCACGTTTTCGAAGGTGATGGCGTCGGGGGCCTCCGGAAACGCCTTCGTGAAATAAGGCGCGTAGCCGGGGATGCCCCGGAGCTGTTCGACTACGTGTTGCTCGGTCGTTCCCATCTCCACGGGATTGACCAATGGCCCGCCGGCTTGCTGTTCAAGATCCTTCGCGCGTCCGTCCCAGAACTGTGCGACGTCGAGGACTGCGTTGTAGACCGTGGGTGCATTGCGTCCGCCATGTTGCCAGCGGTGGCCCAGGGAGGTTTCCTGCAGGTCGACGCCGCCCATGCCGATCATGTGACAGGAGTTGCAACTGATCGAATGGCTTTCGGACAGCCGGGGGTCGAAGTAAAGCATTTTGCCGAGTGTGACCTTGGCAGGCGTGGCCGCGTTGCCGGGCAATGGCGGTGGGGCATCCGGAAGCGGCTTGAACAAGCCCTGCGCCTGTTTCATCAAGGCTGACTGCGACCATGCGGAGGAGCAGGCAACGACTCCCACCAATGCGAACACCATTGACGCTGCTCGATGTGACATGTGAAAGCCTCCTTGGCCATCCGATATCGGCATTGCCTTCTCGAGTGCTTGTCTGGGCCGGGACGTGGCAAGCCACCGATGCCCACCGCACGTCGCGGAATCGGTCGGGATCAACCAGAACAAACCCGATCACCGCCTGCGGCGACGAACGGACCTGATGGTCCGCCGCTGGTCCCGGGCATGCTTGATACAGGTCAACCAATCCTGACGCCCGCGAGTCCGCGAACCGTGTCGGTCACCGTCCGCGCGGTGGCCGGGAGCGCACGGTTGTCGGCCCGCGCACCCCCGCATCAGTGCCAGCTTGCGCCCCATTCCGGACGCCGATTGCCTACGTGGTCAAATGAATGTGCCGGGCGTTCGGATCGGCAAACCGCACCGCGCCGTGGCTGGTCACCAGGGCGGCGCCTCCGCCCGCGCAATGATCGGCGATCAGGGTATTGACCAGATCGATCCCGTGCCGGTCGAGGTTGGCGTACGGTTCATCCAGCAGCCAGATGTCGCCCGGCAGCAGCACCAGGCGCGCCAGGCCCGCGCGCTTTTTCTGGCCTGCGGAAAGCGTACGCAGTGGCTCGTCGATCCACGCCTCGATGCCGACACGCTGCATGGCGGAAGCCGCGCTTGCGCCGTCACGGGTGCCGTACAGGCCCGCGAGGAATCCAAGGTTCTCGCGCGCGCTCAAGGATTCGTTCATGCCACTGCGATGGCCGAGCCACAACACGCGGCCATTGCGGCCGTCGCGTGATGCAGGCTGGCCGCAAATGCGGATGTCGCCGGAACTGGCGGGCAGCATGCCCGCCAGCACCCGCAGGAGCGTGGTCTTGCCCGAGCCGTTGTCGCCTTCGACCAGCACGGTTTCGCCGGACCCGAGGCTGAAATCCAGCGGTCCGAATACGGGCTCGTCGTTGCGCGAAAACGCGAGCCGATGCGCCGACAGCAGCGGCGCGGCAGGGGCGGGAGAAGTGTCCATGCGGGCAATCCCGTATTGTTTCAGTGCAGGCAAAGACTGTCCATGCGAGGGTTCAAACAGGAATTTCGGGCCCGATCCGCGACGGACGGCCCCGGAACGACAAGCGGAACCGTCACTTCCCCCAGATCCGTTCGCGTCTTCAGATCAACTCATGCAACTCGGCCGGTCCGGCGCCCATGCCGCGCACGGTGCCGAGCTGGCCGAACCGCCGCGCCATGGCGTCCAGTTGCGCGAAGGTCATGCCCGGTACGAACAGGCTGGGCTCGCGCCAGCCGGCCGGGCCCACGCCGATGCCGGCGACGAAGCAGTGGCGGTCGGCCCTCAGTTCATCGCGCAACCGGCGCTGCCGGATCTTGTTGGTGGCGAGCGGCAGTGCGACCCCGGCGGGATTCCACGCCGTGAGGTAGGCCCACGGATCGTCGGCCCGACGCAACATCGCCAGCAACGGTACGGGCAAGGGCTGGCCGCACCGGATGCTCGCGAAACCGCCATAGGGCACGCGGACGCGGTAATCGGTGTCGGTCCATGCTCGCCGTATCGATTCGGGCAGCGACATGCGTCAGGCGCCTTGGGGCAGGGGGGGTAGCGCGCGGCGCGCGTACGCCGCGGCGGCGTCGAGGTCGAGGCCGTGCAGATTGTCGCGCCCGGCCAGCAGCGATTCCATCCACGCCGTTTGCGCGCGGTCGCGTTCGACGCAGATTGCATAGGGAATCGAGGTGAAGCTGACCATCCGGTAGCGGGACATGAAGTGGCCCGGCACCCTTTCGGTCAACGCCGCCGCCAGTTCGCGCTTCAGCAGGTAATGCGGATCGGCCACGCCGTCGCGCATCTCGATGTAATTGGCCAGCGACATCGCGGCGATCGCATCCGCGTTCGGCTTGCGGCGGGCTTCGAATTCGGCGAACACCGCGGCGGGGTCCCGTGGCCGCGCCTGCAGCAGGGTGGCGAGTTCGGCAGCGTCCTCGAAGCCCGCGTTCATGCCCTGGCCGTGGAAGGGCACGATCGCATGCGCGGCATCACCCAGCAGCAGCGCACGGCCTTCTGCATGCCAGCGATCCAGATACAGCGTCGCCAGTTGCCCCACGGGATGCGCGTTCCAGTCGTCATCGAAGCCCGGCATCAAGGCCAGCACGTCCGGAAATTGCTGCTCGAAGAACGCGCGTGCCGCGGCGACGCCGGGCAGCGTCGCGAAACTCGGATGCGGACCCTCGTTCGGCAGAAACAGCGTGACGGTGAAATTGCCCTCGGTATTCGGCAGCGCGATGCACATGTAATGGCCGCGCGGCCAGATGTGCAGCGCGTGCGGCTCCAGCGCGAAGCTGGATTCATGGCTTCCGCCGCTTGCGGGGGATGGTGCCCGAAGGGCGGATGGGGGGCGCTCTTGCGAAGTGCTTGCGGTGTTCGCCCCCACTCCAACGCTTTCCCGTAAACGGGGGAGGGAGCTCAACGCAGGAATTTCCAGTTCCTTGTAACCGTGCCCCAGCGGCTCGGTCCGCTCGCCGAGATCGGTGGCCCCGGACATCGCCGCGCGCAGCGCGGAACCGGCGCCGTCACAGCCCAGCAGCAACCCGGCCTGGTGCGTGCGCGCCGCACCTTCGGGCCCCGTGAGCATGATGATGCCTTTCGCAAAATCGACGCCGGTGAGCGTCGAATCGAAATGGAGTTGTGCGCCCGCGCGTTCGGCGGCGTCCAGCAGCAGGATGTTCAGGCCGCCGCGCGACACCGATCGGATCACTTCGGAATCATCCAGTCCGTAACGCTGCAAGTTGGTCGCGCCATCCAGCGCGTGCACCATCCGCCCGCGCATCATCACCGCCTGCGCGAGCACGTCGTCCGCCAGATTTGCCTGGCGCAGCGCGTTCAACCCGCGCTCGGCCAATGCAAGATTGATCGAACGGCCGCCGAGGAATCCGCGCACGCGCGGATCGGGCCGGCGTTCGAAAACTTCCACTGCGAACCCGCGCTGCGCAAGCAATGTCGCCAGCAATGCGCCGACCAGGCCGGCGCCGACGACGGTGATTTTCGGGTTTGTCGCATCCATCATGTCCACTTCAACCGGTCGAGCGAAAAATCGCCGTCGCTGCCCAGCTTGGCAATGAAATCCTGGTTGAGCGCGGCTTCGGGATCGAGTTCCTCGCGTTCCCACACCAGCCCGAGCTGGCGTTCGGCGTCGCGCCGCTCCAGCAGCCGGACCAGCGCATCGCGTTCGAGGTGGTCGTATTTCCCCATGGCCCCGTTACGCCGCGCTCACGGCCGCGGGCTGGCGAGCTTGGTCGCCGCCCACTGGTTCAGGCTGACGCCCTGTTGCTCGGCTTCGCGCGCCAGCCGCGCGTGCAGGCTGCGCGGCACCCGCACCAGAAATTTGCCGCTGTAGCGCGAAACCGGCTCGGCCACGCTGGGCCGGGGAATGGCGCGCTTTGCGGCCCGGGCAGCCTGCAGCCACGCCGCGATGGCGCCTTGCGCCTCGCGTGCCGCATCGGCTTCGGTCTTGCCCCAAGCCGAGCAGCCGGGCAGATCGGGCGCCTCGGCGATGAAGCCCTTGTCCTCGTCGGACCAGAAAATGTTCAAGGGGTAGCGGCTCATGAGGTGCCTCCGCACTTCTCGATCATCGCGATCAACTGGCGTGCCTGATAGGGCGGAATGAACCCGTCGCGATTCTGGAAATTCAGTCCGATCGGTTCGTCGCCGCGCGCAAATGCGGGGTGCGAACCCTTGCCGCCCTTGTGCACGAAACCCAACAACTGTGCAGCCTTGCAGGCATCGGCAAAGCGAACCTGCCGGGGGTTGGCCACGATCGCCGCCAGCAGCTTGGCTTGCGCGTTCACAGGCGATGATACCACATATGGTATTTGGTCGCCGCGGGCTCGCGTGCCGTCATGCGGCGAGTGCCTGCCATGCCTGCACGGCTTCGGCATAGCGCAGGCAATCGGCGAACGTGTTGTAGAGCGGCGTGGGCGCGATGCGCATCACGTCCGGTTCGCGCCAGTCACCCAGTACGCCGTGCGCCACGAGATGATCGAACAGGGATTTTCCCGCGTCGCGTCCGTTGCGCACGCGCACGGAGAGCTGCGCGCCGCGGCGCTGCGGTTCGCAGGGGGTCAGGATTTCCAGGACGTCGCGCAATTGCGTGTCGATCAGCCATTCCAGGTAGCCGGTGAGCCGTGACGATTTCTCGCGCAGGCGGCGCATGTCCGCGCGATGGAACAGGTCCAGCGAGACCCGCAGCGGCGCCAGTGCAAGGATCGGCGGATTGGACAACTGCCAGCCGTCAGCGCCGGGCGTGGCGTCGAACTCCGGCCGCATCTCGAAGCGCGTGGCTTCGTTGCGGCCCCACCAGCCTTCGAAGCGCGGCAGCGTTTCGCGCGCGTGGCGCGCGTGCACGAACGCGCCGGCCACCGCGCCGGGACCGGCGTTGAGGTATTTGTACGAACACCACGCGGCGAAATCGCAATTGCTCTCATGCAGGTGCAGGGCGACATTGCCGGCCGCGTGCGCGCAATCGAAGCCGACCATGCAGCCCTGCGCGTGCGCCAGCTTGGCGATCGCCGCGAGGTCGAACGATTGACCCGTGAGATATTGCACGGCGGGCAGCAGCACCAGCGCGATGCGCCGGCCGTGCTGCGCGAGGGCGCGCTCGATCGCTTCCATCGAAAGCGTGCCGCGCGCTTCATCGGCATCCAGTTCGATCAGCGCCTCGGACGGATCGTGGCCGTGGAAGCGGATTTGCGAGGCGGCGAGGTCGCGATCCGACGGAAAGGCGTTACGTTCGATCAGGATCGCGTGGCGTTCGGGCGTCGGCCGGTAGAAACTCACCATCAACAGGTGCAGGTTCACGGTGAGCGAATTCATTGCGACGACTTCGATGGGCTCGGCGCCGACCACTTCGGCAAGGCCCTGGCGCACCTCGGCGTGGTAGGGCAGCCATGGATGCCGCGCGTGCAGGTGGCCTTCCACGCCCAGCCGTGCCCAGTCGTCGAGTTCATCGAGCAACGCCTGCCTGACGCCGCGTGGCTGCAGGCCCAGCGAATTGCCCACCAGATAGGTTTGTTCGCCGCCGGTGTGGGGCGGGATCAGGAATTCCTGGCGAAAGCCGCGCAGCGGATCACCATCATCCTGCGTGCGGGCCCATTCGATATCGGCGCGGAAATCCAGGGGATGCGACATGGCGAAACGTGAGCCTTTGGCCGCGATCGATGCGGCTGTCGTGAAAAAGTCGGGCGCGGAATCCGTTCCGGTGTTGCATGGATGCGACCGTTCTCCGTCGCGGCGAATTCGCGTCGCCGCGAGCTGGTCGGTCCCGGAAAGCTATTTTTCCACCGCGTCCACGATCGACCGGCACCCCGCATCGAATGTCGAGCTCCAGGCCGCGGTCGCGGCGGCCGGCCGGATGCAGCGCACCTGGATGGCGAGATTGGAACGGTAGGCATAGACCTCGGTGTAGGTGTTCTTTTCGCGGTTTTCGGTGGCGGTATAGCGCAAGCTCGCCGCATCGCCCGGCGACGTGGTCGCCACGTATCCCGGCAGCTTGCGCGCGCGGGCGGTGCCGTCGCCCAGGAACTTCTGGAACCCCTGCACGCCGTCGACCTGTTCGGTCGTGACGGTGATGCGTGCCAATGCGTTCGCGTCGTCGGGATTCTTCACCTGCAGCGCGACGAACTGGCGCGGGCCGTCCAGCTTTTCCATCAGCATCGGCCACGCATCGGGCGCGGCGAATTTCACTGCGCCACTGGCGAGCGAATAATCGGCCGCGAATGCCGCCGGTGCGATCGCGAGGGCGCACGCGCCGACCAGCGCCATCAGCGAACCTGTGTTGCGATTCATGAAACCTCCGAAGCGGTTGTGAATCGTTGTTTGGGCAGTCCCAGCCATTCCAGCGCGGCGCCGTGGAACACGCGGTCGCGCTGGCGCGATTGCAGCTTCAGTGCATCGATGCCGCTGCCGGGCTGTTGTTCGCCCAGCGGAAACGGATAGTCCGTGCCAAGCATCACGCGGTCGTCCCCGACGACGTCGAGAAGATAGCGCAGCGCCTGCGGGTCGTGCACGCAGGAATCGAAAAACAGGCGCTTGAAGTATTCGCGCGGCGCGCGTGCGTTGTCGGTCGCAACGAGGTCCGGACGCATCCGGTAGCCGTGCTCGATGCGGCCGATGGTGGACGGGAACGAGCCGCCGCCGTGCGCGAACGCGACGCGCAGGCTCGGCAGGCGTTCCAGCACGCCGCCGAAGATCAGGCAGCAGGCCGCGCGCGATTGCTCGGCCGGCATCCCGACCAGCCACGGCAGCCAGTACTTCGGCATCGTGTCCTTGCCCATCATGTCCCAGGGATGGATCAGGATCGCGGCGCCGAGATCGGCCGCGGCCTCGAAGAAGGGAAACAGTTCCGCCGCGTCGAGGTTCCAGTGGTTGACGTGCGAACCGATCTGCACGCCCTGCAGGCCGAGCTGCTCGATGCAGTGTTCCATTTCCTCGATCGCGAGGCGCGGCGATTGCAGCGGCACGGTGCCGATGCCGGCGTAGTGTTGCGGATGCGCGCGACAGACTTCCGCGGTGTGCGCGTTCAGGTGCCGGTGCAGTTCGCGCGCCTGGTTCGGTTTGGCCCAGTACGAAAACAGCACCGGCACCGTGGAGATCACCTGCACGTCGAGGCCGAGCTTCCGGCATTCCTCGATCCGGAATTCGGCGTCGAACGAGTTTTGCCACACTTCGCGGAAGAACTTGTTGTCGCGGTAGATGCGGTGGTGGCCGTCGGCGTTCACCATCACGGGGAAGCGCGGATCGCCGTATTTTCCCGCCAGATTCGGCCAGGCCGGCGGCAGGATGTGCGAATGGACGTCGATCTTCAGCATGCCGCAAGTATAGGTCAGGCACCCAGGCCGGCCGCACCGCGTCGATGCCCGCACAGCGGCATTTCGTGACAGGGTGCCGCATTGCGCGGAATCGGCGCTTGCCGGTGTGCAGCAATGTCATCGGCAGGGCCTTCTCGCGCAGTAAAGGCAGTCCCGCACGTCGACTTTCGGCGCGGTCAGGCGCCCCCGGTATCGGCGAGCCGCTTCAGCCGCGTGAGCGCGGGGGCGATGTCCAGGTTTTCCGCCGCGAGCCAGGCCTCGTTGTAATAGGTGCCCGCGTAGCGCTCGCCGCCGTCGCAGATCAGCGTTACCACCGGCCCGGTTTCGCCTTCCGCCTTCATCTCCGCCATCAGTTGCAGCGCGCCGACGAAATTGGTGCCGGTGGAGCCGCCGCAGCGGCGGCCGAGCAGTTTCTCGAGCACTCGCAGCGCGGCCATGCTGTCGACGTCGGCGACGCGGATCATCCGGTCGATCACGCCGGGGAGGAATGAAGGTTCGACGCGCGGACGGCCGATGCCTTCGATGCGCGACCCGCATTCGAGCGTCAGGCCGGCATTGCCGGTGTTGTAGTAGTCGAGGAACACCGAGTTCTCGGGGTCGACCACCGCGAGTCGCGTTTCGCTTCGCTGTGCGCTGGCGTAACGGATGTAGCGGCCGAGCGTGGCCGAGGTGCCGCCGGTGCCGGCGCTTACCACGATCCAGCGCGGCACCGGGTCGGCCTCGCGCTGCATCTGCCGGAAGATCGACTCGGCGATGTTGTTGTTGCCGCGCCAGTCGGTGGCGCGCTCGGCGTAGGTGAACTGGTCCATGTAGTGGCCGCCGCAGCGTTCGGCCAGCCGCTGCGCTGCCCCATACACGTCGGTGTCGTCGATGAGGTGGCACTGGCCGCCGAAGAATTCGATCTGCGTGATCTTCTGTTGCGACGTCCGGCGCGGCATCACCGCGAAGAACGGCAAGCTCAAGAGGCGCGCGAAATAGGCTTCCGAAATCGCGGTGCTGCCGCTCGATGCCTCGATCACGGGACGATCCTGGTCGAGCCAGCCGTTGCAGATCGCGTAGAGGAACAACGAGCGGCCGAGCCGGTGCTTCAGGCTGCCGGTGGGGTGCACCGACTCATCCTTGAAGTACAGCGGGATGCCCGGAAACGCAGGCAGGTCGAGGCGGATCAGGTGGGTGTCGGCCGATCGCGCAGCCTCGGCCTCGAGCGCGGCGATCGCGTGACGGGTCCATGTGTACATGGGGGCATTCTATCGATGTGGTTTGCGTCCCGCCTTGCCCCGGCCCCTTGCAATCGGCAAGGTCGCGGTCTAGGGTTGGGCGGAACCCGCATCCGCACACTAGGGGAGCGCCGGATGATTCGCGTGGTGTTGGTGGACGATCACGAGCTGGTGCGTTCGGGGTTTTGCCTGATCCTTTCCGGGCAGCCCGACATCGAAGTCGTGGGTGAAGCCAGCAACGCGGAAGACGGCCTCCGGCTGGTGCGCGAGGTGAAACCCGACGTCGCGTTGATCGACGTGCACATGCCGGGCATGAGCGGCATCGAACTCACCGAACGCGTGCAGCGTTCCGGCCTGCCGACGCACATCGCGATCCTCACGGTGGTGCAGGATGCGCAATTTCCGCGCCGCTTGCTGCAGTCGGGTGCGCTGGGGTATCTCACCAAGGGATGTCCTGCCGAGGAACTCGTGAAGGCGGTGCGCACGGTTGCGCAGGGCAACCGCTACCTTGATGCCACGGTCGCGCGGGAGATGGCGCTGGCTGCGGTGGACGGCGACGCCTCGCCGCTGGAATCGCTGTCGTCGCGCGAAATGGAAGTCGCCTTGATGCTGGCGCGCGGTCTGGCCGTCAACGAAGTGGCCGCCCGCCTGCACCTGAGCGCCAAGACCGTGTCGACCTACAAGCAGCGTCTGTTCGAGAAACTGGGCGTGGAACACACCATCGCCCTGGCTCACGTGCTGGCGGCGCATGGCCTGTTGGGCGAGGAGTCCGCCAGCGTCTAGGCAGCAAGCGTGAGGAAGCCAGGCCGCGCTTGCAGCATTTCGGGCGTGGATGCCGCTGCCGGTGCATGGCGCCCGGTCCGGGAACCGGCGCCATCCCGTACCGTTGCCGAACCTCTTGATGCGAGTTGTCGGACGCGGATCGCGACGCGCATGCGGGCGACCCGCCGGGCCTGCCTGCGCCGTGCTATTCCTGCGGTTTGTCAGGTTCCGGTGCGGGGGCTGCGGGAGCCGCGGGCGCCTTGGTCGGCAGCACGCTCGGCGCCAGGATCGGCCGGATCGCGCCGGATAATGGACGTGGTGTCGGGATCGCCGGATGACGTGGCAGCGACTGCGCGATCGGCCGGACCGTGGGCGGTGCCGCGAACAGCGAAGGCGTGACCGGTTCCGACTTCGGCGCCGCAGGCGTTACCGGAGCGGCGGCAGCTGCAGGCGAGACCGGCGGCGGCGCGGGCTTGTCCGCTGCCGTGGCAGCCGCGTGGGATGGTTCCGGTGCACGCGGTGCAGCCGGTGACGGCTTGACCGACGTGGGCACCACCGGCGCCGAAGCGGCCATCGGCGGCGTGGTCGGACGCGGCACGTTGTCGCCGGGCGCCGTTGCCGCGATCGGCTGCGACGCCGGTACGGAAGGCGTGGGTATCGCGGGCTGGTGTTCGGGAACGGCAAACAGTGGCGCGGTGGCCGGCGCCTGCTCGTGCGTCACCGGTGCGGGCGGCGCGGCGGCAGGAGTCGCGTGTTTGGCGACTTGCGCGGTTTCCGGCAGACGTGGCGACTCGCCGTGCGGAGCCGTCGGCTCCGTCGAATGCGGCTTGCCGGCGCCGCGGTCCGCATCCTCGTCATCGATGTCGTGCGGCGCGGCGGGCGCGGCACCACTCTGGCCGGTGGCACTGGCGTGTTTGCGACGACGCCCGCCACGGCGACCGCGGCGGCGCTTGCCGGTGCCGGCGGCATCGGCGGCGGCCGGTGTGGCCGGCGCTTCGGCGCCGTGGGCGGTGTTGTCGGCCGGTTTGGCGGTTTCAGCTTCGGCGCCCGGCGCGGACGCCGGCTTTGCGGGCACCGGACGCGAAGTGTCGTGGTGCGGGACCCCGGCGGTCGCCTCGCCGTGCGCGGGCTTGGCTTCGTGGGCGTGGGGCTCGACGGCGGGCTTGGCCGCGGGCACGACAGGTTTTTGCGCCGGACGTGCCGGGCGCTGCGCATCATCACTGCGTGACTTGCCCGATCTGGATTGCGAGGATTTGGATGCCTGCGAACCCTGGCGCGTGCGGCGCGCGTCGCCATCACGATCGTGGCCGTTGCGGCGCCCCCCGTTGCGCGAAGCATCGGAACGACGTTCGGAAGAACGCTCGCGGCGTGGTGAATCCGCCGTTTCGGTCGCGCGTTTCGGCTGTGTCCGTTCGGATAGCGTCACTTCCGGCGCGGATGGATTGCGGAACCACCCGAACAGGCGACCGAGCAGGCCGCCGGAGGCTGCGGCGGGACTGGCGGCGACGGGCGCGGACGCCGCGACGGGGGCGGGCGTTGCAGCCGGCGCAACTTCCTCGCGCTGCGGCATCGGCGTGGCCCGCTGGATGCCGCTGACGGCAGGTTCCTCGCCGTGCACCACCACGCCCATGCGCGGTTGCGGCGGTGCGGCCACTTCCGTCAGGCGCTCGTAACTCGGCTTGGCGTGCTCGCCCATCTCGCTTTCGCGGATGCGGGTGATTTCCAGGTGCGGCGTTTCCAGGTTCTCGTCGGCGACGATTACCACGTGCACCTTGTGGCGCAGTTCGATCTCGACCACGCCGGAACGTTTTTCGTTGAGCAGGAAGTTGGCCACGCGCGTGGGGGCCTGCACCAGCACCTGCCCGGTGTTTTCCTTCATCGCGTGTTCTTCGATCAGGCGCAGCGCGGAGAGCGACAGCGATTCGATGCCGCGGATACGGCCGTGGCCGTCGCAGCGCGGGCACACGATTTGCGTGGATTCCTCGAGGCTCGGGCGCAACCGCTGGCGCGACAATTCCATCAGCCCGAAGCGAGAGATGCGGCCGAGCTGCACGCGCGCGCGGTCCAGCTTGAGCGCGCTGCGCAGTTTTTCCTCGACGTCGCGCTGGTGGCGCGAGCTTTCCATGTCGATGAAGTCGATCACCACCAGGCCACCCAGGTCGCGGATGCGCAATTGCCGGGCGATTTCCACCGCGGCTTCGCAGTTGGTGTGGAACGCGGTGTCCTCGATGTCGCTGCCCTTGGTGGCGCGCGCCGAGTTGATGTCGATGGAGGTGAGGGCTTCGGTCGGGTCGATCACGATCGAGCCGCCGGACGGCAGGCGCACGTTGCGGTCGTACGCGCTCTCGATCTGCGTTTCGATCTGGAACCGCGTGAACAGCGGCACGGTGTCGTCGTACAACTTGAGCTTGCGCAGGCTGTTCGGCATCACCTGCTGCATGAATTGCCTGGCGTCCTCGTACAGCGACGGCTCGTCGATCAGGATTTCGCCGATGTCGGCGCGCAGGTAATCGCGCAGTGCGCGGATGAAGAGTTTCGATTCCTGGTAGATCAAAAACGGTGCGGATTTCGCGGCGGCGGCTTCGGAGATCGCCTTCCACAGTGTCAACAGGTAATCGAGATCCCACTGCAGTTCTTCGGCATCGCGGCCGACGCCGGCGGTGCGCACTATCAGGCCCATTTCCTCCGGCACCGAGATGTGCTGCAGGGCTTCCTTCAGCGCCTGCCGGTCGTCGCCCTCGATCCGGCGCGACACGCCGCCCGCGTTGGGGCTGTTCGGCATCAACACCATGTAGCGGCCGGCCAACGAGATATAAGTGGTGAGCGCGGCCCCCTTGTTGCCGCGTTCTTCCTTCTCGACCTGGACGATCAGTTGCTGGCCTTCCTTCAGCAACTCGCGGATGCCGGCCTTGTTGGGGTCGGCGCCGGGCGTGAAGTATTCGCGGGCGATTTCCTTCAGCGGCAGGAAGCCGTGGCGTTCGGCGCCGTAGTCGACGAAGCAGGCTTCGAGGGAGGGTTCGACCCGGGTGATGCGGGCCTTGTAGATGTTCGACTTCTTCTGTTCGCGCGAGGGGATTTCGAGGTCGAGGTCGTACAGGGCTTGGCCATCGACGATGGCCACGCGCAACTCCTCACGCTGAGTTGCGTTGATCAACATGCGTTTCATTGTGGATTCCTTGAAGTCGCCTTTGCTGCGCGCGTCGTCGGCGGCGCCTTCAGGGGGCGGCCGGCCGGATGACGTGCCGCGCCTGGCGGCAGTCGCCGGAACCGATCAATGGTCCCGGCTGGTGATGAATGGGAATGTTCGCGTCCCGAGTCCCCGCACCGTCGTGCGACGGTGGGCAAACATCGACCCGAACGTTACGATGGCGAGGTACCGGCTGCTCCCGGTCAGGAATGGCAGGCGGAAGCCTTGTCCGCGCGGCGAACGAGTACAGGGTCGCCCGTGAGGGGCAAGAGCCTGCTTGACGCTTCGGCATCCTATCATTGCAAAAAGGCTTTTTCCAATGGGGACGGCAACTTCGGCCAAGGACTTCAGTTCGGTGCGAACCGTCGAGGTCGGTCCAGAGCGCGATGGCCAGCGCCTGGACAACGCCTTGGCGACCCTGCTGAAGGGGGTGCCGAAGACACATATTTACCGGTTGTTGCGGACCGGCCAGGTGCGCGTGAACGGCAAACGCGCCAAGCCCGATACGCGGCTTGTGGCGGGCGACCAGGTGCGGATACCGCCGGTGCGGATGGCCGAGCGTGCCGAACCCGGCACGCCGCCCGCGGCCATGCTGGAGGAAATCCGCCGAGCCGTGATTTTCGAGGACAAGGATTTCCTGGCCATCGACAAGCCGGCGGGCATCGCCAGTCACGGGGGCAGTGGCATCACGTTCGGCGCTGTCGAGCTGCTGCGGGCGGCGCGGCCCCAGGACCATCTGGAGCTGGCGCATCGGCTGGATCGCGATACCTCCGGCGTGCTGGTGTTCGCGCGCTCGCGGCGCGGACTGACAGGCGTGCAGGGCCTGATCCGGTCCGGTGAAACCAAGAAGCAGTACCTGTGCCTGATGATCGGCCGGCTGCGGCGCGCAAAGTTCGACGTCAACGCGCCGCTGCGAAAATCGGTGCTGTCGGGCGGCGAGCGCATGGTGCGGGTGGATGAGGATGGCAAACCGGCACTCACGTTTTTCCGCGAGATCGAGCATTACGCGGACTGCAGCCTGGTCGAGGCGACGCTCGCCACCGGCCGCACGCATCAGATCCGCGTCCATGCCGCGCATGCGGGATACCCGCTGGCGGGCGATCCCAAGTACGGCGACCGCGAGGCCAACAAGCGCTTCGCGAAGCTTGGCCTCAAACGCATGTTCCTGCACGCGGCGCGTTTCGAATTCGAGCTCGGCGAACAGGCCTACAGTTTTTCCGCGCCGCTGCCGGACGATTTGCGTTCCGTGGTGGACCGGCTGTAGCGGGGATCCGTTCACGACGCCGCCATCTCCGGCTGTTAAAATCGCGTTTTTTGCCAGGATGCACGCATGAAAGTGACCATTTTCGGAACGGGTTACGTCGGCCTCGTCACCGGAACCTGCCTCGCCGAAATGGGCAACCACGTGCTGTGCGTGGACGTGGACGCAGACAAGATCGCGCGGCTGGAGCGCGGCGAGATCCCGATTTACGAGCCGGGCCTGGAGCCGCTGGTCAAGCGCAATCACGAAGCCGGCCGGCTGGCCTTCAGCACCGATGCCAAGGCGGCGGTCGCACACGGTGACACGATTTTCATCGCGGTCGGCACGCCACCCGACGAGGACGGCAGCGCCGATCTCAAGTACGTGCTGGCGGTGGCGCGCAGCATCGGCGAAAGCCTCACCGGCTATGCCGTGGTCGTGGACAAGTCCACCGTGCCGGTCGGCACCGCGGATCGCGTGCGCGCCGAGATCGACGCGGCATTGAAAAAACGCGGCGTGGAAATCGCCTTCGACGTGGTCTCCAACCCCGAATTCCTGAAGGAGGGCAACGCGGTCGACGACTGCATGAAGCCCGACCGCATCGTGATCGGCTCGTCTTCGTCGCGCGCGATCGACCTGCTGAAATCGCTGTATGCGCCGTTCAACCGCAACCACGACCGCATCGTGGTGATGGACGAACGTTCCGCCGAGCTGACCAAGTACGCGGCCAACGCGATGCTGGCCACCAAGATCAGCTTCATGAACGAAATCGCCAACATCGCCGAGCGCGTCGGCGCCGACGTCGAAATGGTGCGCCACGGTATCGGCTCCGACCCGCGCATCGGCTACCACTTCATCTATCCCGGCACCGGTTACGGCGGCTCGTGCTTTCCCAAGGACGTGCAGGCGCTGGAGCGCACCGCGCATTCGAATGGCTACCAGGCGCGCCTGCTCGGCGCGGTGGAAGCGGTCAATCACGATCAGAAGCGCAAGCTGTTCGATCTGTTGACACGGCATTTCGAGGGCAAGCTGTCGGGCACCACCATCGCGTTGTGGGGCCTCGCCTTCAAGCCGAATACCGACGACATGCGCGAAGCGCCCAGCCGCGTGCTGATGGAAGCCTTGTGGCAGGCCGGCGCCAAGGTGCGCGCGTACGATCCGCAGGCACGCGGCGAAACCGCGCGCATCTACGGTCGGCGCGATGACCTGGTGTTGTGTGACGACCCGTGGGCAGCACTCGAAGGCGCCGACGCGTTGGCCGTGGTGACCGAATGGAAGGTCTTCCGTAGCCCCGATTTCGCGCGGATCAAGGCGATGTTGAAGAACCCGGTGATTTTCGACGGCCGCAACCTGTACGATCCGCCCGTGGTCGAATCCGCGGGACTCGCGTATTACGGCATCGGCCGCGGTCGCAGTACCGTTGCGGCAAACAAGGGCATGAACGACGATGGACATACCGAACGACGAGCGGATGAACGAGCTCGAGTTGAAGCTGACCTTTCTTGATGATGCGGTCGCTTCGTTGAACGATGGCGAGGCGCAGCAGACGCGCCGGTTGCTGCAACTCGAAAACGCGCTGGGCGAATTGCGCCGGGAACTGGCATCGCTGCGCACGAGCCTTGGGGACGACGTGCATGAGGAGCCGCCGCCTCCGCATTATTGATGCGATCCACCCTGATCGCCGCCTCGATGGGTGTTGCCGCACGCCGGACGGATTGAAAACCTCCTGACACCAGAACGGCCATCCATGGCCTGACTTTCCACCAAAAGCCGCTTCGACCAGACGCTTGAGCTCATGTTGCTGCTTCGCAGATGCATCGATGATGCTTGGCGTCCTGGAACTTCGACGCCAGAACGGCCATCCATGGCCTGACTTCTCGCCAAAAGCCGTTTCGATCTTGGTATCGATGACGCCCCGCTCAAGCGATGTCGCAGGTTGGGCCGAGCAACGCGAAGCCCGACATCCGGTCAACAAGAACATCATTCGTTTCCCATGAGTGAATCCCTGCGCGACCAGTTGCTGAAGGCCGGGTTCAAGCCTTCGCCATCGCCAAAACCGAAACAGCACGTGCGTCACAAGCCGGAGCCGCGCAAGTCCCGCGAACCGGCGGAGCCCGACCTCGCCAAGGCCTTCGCGTTGCGGGCGCAGGCCGATCGCGCCGAGCGCGAGGCGGCTGAATGCGAAGCGCGTGAAAAAGCCGCGGCAAAAAAGGAACGCAAGCGCAAGCTGCAGGGGCTGCTGACGGGCAAGGCGCTCAACCGTGAAGACGCCGAACAGGTCCGCAACTTCGAATTCGCCGGCAAGATCCGCCGCGTCTACGTCACGAAAGAGCAACTCGCGCAACTCAACGCCGGTGTGCTCGGCGTGGTGATGCACAGCGGCCGCGCGTTGCTCGTCAGCCGCGATGTTGCGCTGGAAGTGCAGTCGATCGCTCCGGAAGCCGTGGCCCTGCTGGTCGATCCGGATGCACCCGCGAACGATGACGGCGTTCCGGACGACTTGATGTGGTGACGGAGGGCGTACGTGAGCCGTTGTGCCGTCCAGGCGGCCGGTGCGTCCTGTACACCTTGTCACAATGAAGCGCGTCATCGGCCAAGAAAATGGAATGCCGACGGGGTTGCCATCTCTTCGACGACGCAGCGTCATCCGATAAGGCAGCATTCATGGCATGCCTGCGCCGGGGCCGGCTGCGGCGCGCCAGCCGGCCCCGGTGTCCGAACGTTTGCCTCCGTCACCCGCGGCCCATCGATCGCTGCAACGTTCCGTGCCTCAAAGCCGCGTCGAGGTTGCCGTTCCGCAAACCTCGGCAGCGACGCTCCCGTCAGGCGCGTACGTCGTGACGTGCACAGGTCCTGAAACCGAATTGCCGTCGACGCTCATCTGCAGGTCGCGCTCCACCACGCTGGACCCGGTGAACGAGCCATTCGTGAAGTTGTCGTAGCGCAGCTTCGCCGAATAGCGGTTCGTGCGCGGGTAGTAGGACCAGGTACCGAGGTCGTTGGTGCGCGAATAGTTGTCGGCGCCCTGCGGAGGGAATCGTGGGCTGGCGACGACCGTGCCGCCCTGGTTGAAGATGATCGTGTTCTTGACCGTTTCGTCCGGGCCCGGTGATCCGCAGGGCCTCACCATGGCTCTGCTCTCATACGCGCCGACGATGCGATTGGCAAAGAAGCCGGAGACCGTTTGAGGATCTCGAGCGGGATTGCTCCCGGCTGCACCCGCAGCGGTCGAGAGCGCAAGCATGGCGACGGCAAACACTGACTTGGTGTTCATCGTGATTCTCCTCGTGGATGGAAGGTCGTGTTCCAGGTTCCTTTAGAACCGGAATTGCATGCCCACTGATGCGGCCTCGGCCTTGGCTTGCCTGTCGTAGTTCAGGAGCCATGCCCAGTTTTCGCCACCGGTGCCAAGACTCATTTGCAGCCAGCCGGTGTTGCGCTGGCGGGGCAGGCCAGCGAGCGCGAAGGTCACGTCCGGCGCGCCAGTGAACGCGGCGTATGCGTCACCACGGGCAGCAAGCAGATGCAGCAAGCCGCCCGCCAGGTTGAGTTGCGTCCAGCGGCCGTTGGTCGAAACCCAGTACCGACTGAGGCGCAATCCCACCGCCGCATTGGTGCGCTGGTGGAAGGAGGGTTGCGCGGCGAGCTCGAGGCCCGTGCTGCCTTGCTCGGTGAAGCCCGCGGCGTGCATCGCGGCGTAGCTCAATGCGGCAAACGGCGTTACCCGGTTTTGCAGGATGCGGAATTCGCGGCCCGCCTCGACCCAGGCGTGTTCGACGTCCAGGTCGGGCATGGCATACACGTGCCGCTTCGCGAAGCCGAGGTCGATCTGGCGACCGAAATCGAGTTCGTGACGGCCATGGCCGACGTCGGCAAACACGTACGAATCGTTCGTGCCATTGCGCCGCAGATAGAAATCCCATTGCGGTGAGCGATCGCGCGCGTTGCCGCCGGAACGGTCGAACTCGAGGTTGCCATCGCTCCAGCCGACGCTGCCGCCGATCAGCAGGGCGTCTCCCAGCCACTGGTCGAATCCGGAGCGTTGCTCGCTGAAGGCGCCTGCGCCCGTTGCAATCGTCATGGGTCGCGCGGACCATGCACCTGCCGCCGATCCCGGCCGGAGATTGGCGACGCGCTCGACCAAGGCCTGTGCCGGCAGCGCCGCCTGCTCCATGAGCGCGTCCGCGGCGGCCGTATACCCGTAACCGGACAGGCTGTCGAAAGTCCTGATGGCTTGATCGTAGTTCTGGATACGCTGGATCGAGGCGGCCGATGCGAGGAACCGTCGTTGCGCATCCGTCAACGAAGTGCCAGGCGATGGTGTGAGCCCACTGGTGCTCACCAGCGCTGCATCGAAATGACCCGCCGCATTCAACGTCAGCGCGTCGCCGGCGCGTGCCGCGGCCATGGCTGTCGCCGCCGAGATGCTGCTGGCATCGAAGTACACGTCGTTGGCGAGATAACGCGGCGCGCCGGTGATGAACAGTCCCGGCGAGGTCCAGGTTGCGAACTGACCGAAGACGCCGCCATCGGCGTGCAGCACCTTGAGGCTGAGGGGCGCGGAAGGCAGCGGATATGGGCCCCAATCGTCGCCATAGGGCACCAGGCGCAGTGTGCCATCGATGTCGGCGCGGCCCGTGACCGAGAGGAAGCCTCCCGTCGTTGCACCGATCACCGCATCGAGGGTACCGGCCGAAGTCTGCCTGAAGTTTCCGTTGATGCGGGCAGGAACGGTGTCGTCATAGATAGTTGATCCCGGCGTCAGCACACCATTGTTGGATACGTCGCCGACCACCACGTCCCACAGGAACACCGCGCCATCGTTGGCGACATTGCCGGTCAAGGTGCCTTCCACCTCCAGTATCCCGGCCGTCTGCACGGCGACATCGGAATGCAGGTTGGCGCTGGAAGCCACGCGCAGGCTGCCGGCCTCGATGGTGGTGCCGGCGCTGAAGCGGTAATCGACGGCGGGCGGGCCGAACGTCTCCGGCCGGCTGATCAGGGTCAGTTCGCCATCGCCCCGTTTGGTCAACGCGTGGTCGCTCTGGCGGCCGCCGGTGATCTCCTCGCTGTCCGCCGACGACAAGTCCACCGTGCAATCGGCCGTGACCGGTGGCGGACATGACTCGGCCAAGGCGCCGACTGGTGGGGGCACTGGCGGATCGACCGATTCGCTGCGGACCATGCCGTTGACGCCGCCGCCTCCGCCTCCGCAGGCGGTCAGCAAACAGGCCGACAGGGCAAGTGCCAAAGCGGTTGGCATTAGCGTTCTGATGCTCATGATGATTCTCCCCGATGCGAATGGAAGAAAGTGCGTCCGTCCGGGACGCCGTCGCCGGTGTTCGTTCCGCGACGTCACTACATTCCGCATTTGCCGTCCCAAATTCCTGCTAAATTTCTGAAAAGTTCTGAATTCGCTCGGGGCTCACCCGTGGGGATGGAACGGCGCCAATACGAGTTTTCCGGCTTCCGGCTCGATGCGTTGTCGCGGGAGTTGTTCGGCCCGGATGGCGCACCGGTCGCCGTCACGTCCAAGGCGCTGGACGTCCTGGTGTATCTGATCAAGCAGCGCGGCCGGGTGGTCGACAAGAACGAACTATTGGCCGCCGTGTGGGCCGGACGAGTGGTCGAGGAAAACAACCTGACCCAGGCGATCTCGGCATTGCGCAAGGCGTTCGGCGTCGGCGCAGGGGAGCGTCGCTACATCGTCACGATTCCCGGCCGCGGCTATCGTTTCGTTGCCGACCTCGCCGTGGCTCCGGATATGGAAACGCGCGATGCCGGCACGGACACGCTCGCCGCCGCGGAGCGCCTCTACCTCGCCGGGCGCGATCTGATCGATGCGCCCAGCTTGTCACGAGCCAAACGCGCGATCGGCGTATTCCGGCAAGTGCTCGATATCGAACCGCGATATGCACGCGCATGGAGCGGCCAGGCATTTGCCTGGCGCGCATTGACCATCACGGGCGACATGGATCCGAAGCAGGCGTTTCCCCTCGCCAGGGCGGCCGTACAGCACGCGCTCGCGCTCGATCCCGATCTGCCCGAAGCGCACGCGGCCCACGGCTTCAACCTGTTCTGGAACGACTGGGACTGGGATGGCGCAGAACGGTCGCTGAAGCACGCCATCAGCCTCGATCCGCGTATCCCAGACGGGCATTTCGCCTACGCGCATCTGCTGAATAATCTTGGGCGATTCAACGAAGCATTGAGTCAGGCACGCCAGGCGCGCGAGCTGGATGCGCTGTCGCCGATCATCAATATTCTGGAGGGCGGGTTTCTCGCTGCGGCCGGACATCCCGAGGAAGCCAGCAAGCGTATTGCGCAAGCGCTCGAGATCGCGCCCGATTTCTGGGTGGCGCTGATGGCGCGAGCGAGGATGGCGAGCGCGCGCGGCGATCCGGCGGCGGTCGGCGTCCTCGAACAGGCGGCGAAGCTGTCGGGGCGCAGCAGCCAGGTTTTGGGTGCACTCGGGCCGGCTTTGGTCGCAGCCGGTGACCGCGCGGGTGCGGAGCAGTTGCGCGAGGAGCTGCGCAGGTTGTCGGAGACGACTTTCGTGCCGGGTGCCAGTCGCGCCGCGGTCAGCAACGCGCTCGGTTACGTTGACGAGGCGCTCGATCTGCTCGAGCTCGCCTACGAGCAGCGGGACGTACGCATGACATTCCTGAGGATCGATGCACGCTGGAACAACCTGCGTTCGCATCCGCGGTTCGTGGCGTTGATGGATCGCATGGGATTCATCCCAGGCGCGGCACAGTGGGTGTTGTGAACGGTCCGGAAAACCGTTCTACCGGTTGTCCGAAGCGGGGCTGGTCGCATGGAATGCGGACCACGCCGAAGCACTGCGCGGCGTTACCTGACATCGCGCCGGTCGATCATGTTTCAGGGGGCGCCGCCGCGATGCCGTCGCCGGACTGATTGCGTCGATCGTGATATGCCGACCGTGGCGGTCAGGCTTGCGCGGCCAGTGCCGGATTGAACCAGCCAGGCTTGGGCGCAAAGCGTGCGCCGTGGGTGTGCGCAA
>JBDZUX010000007.1:0-110711 GCA_040255405.1 Lysobacteraceae bacterium | reverse complement strand
CTGGCCGCGACGTGCCGTACATTTGCGAGTACATGGGCATCGCCGAGCGATGATGGCCGCGGCGTTCCATCGCAGGCCTCGCCGGAGGGCCGTGGCAAGTGCGACCGGTTGGGTTCAGTACACCTGCGCGTAGCGCCAGTAATTCGGCGCCGGCAGCAGCACCGTGGGCGTGGCCTGTTCGGGCGGTTGCTGGCCACGGCGCAGCATCGCCAGCGTGGGCGCGTTCCAGATCACCATCCAGGTGCCGCGATACGGTTGCACCAGGCGCGCGTAGCGCAGGTCGACGGCTTCGAGGCGTTCGGGGTAGTCGATCACCAGTCCCGCCGGGTGGGCCGCGGCCCAATCCTGCAGGAACTGGCCTTCGTACAGTCGATCGATGGGCCGGGTCATCCGCCCCATGAATTCGAACTGGCCGCCGTAGATGCCGAGGTTGCCGATCGCGTGGCCTTCGGCTTCGGCGTGCGCCAGCAGTTTCGAAGCCGGTCGCATGTCGAAGGCGGGGTACAGCGCCACCGCGAACAGCCCGTACGCGCCGGCGGTGCCGATCAGGCTGGCGGTGGCGATGCGGCGCAACTTGCCGCGCCCCGGGAGCAGCACGAACACGCCAATCAGCAGGTACAGCACGCCAAAAGGTGCGCTGACGGGCGCCAGATCGCGGAGCCAATGGCCGTGCAGCCGGGCCGGCCCGGCCAGCGGCAGCGCGAACAGTAATGCCGCGAGCGCGAACGAGCCGATCGCCAGCGGCCATGCACCCAGCCACGCGCTCTGCGCGAGCCGCGCATTGCGTGCCCGCAGCGCAGCGATCGCCGCCGCCATCAAGATGGCCGCAGCCGGCAGTTCCGGCACCAGGTAATAACTCTGTTTGCCGCTGAAGGCGCTGAAGATCACGAATGCGCCAACCAGCCAGACAAGCGCCATCCGGAATCCCGGCGACAAAGGCTTGCGCAGGGTCGCGAAGGCGGCCCACATGCGCGGCCACAGCACGAACGGGAACAGCAGCACCGCCAGCCACGGCACGTACCACCAGAACGGCCGCTTGTGGATGAAGGCGTCCACCACCCGCCCGCCGGTCTGCTTGTAGAGCAGGTTGTGCGTGTAGCTGCCGCCGCTCAACTGGATGGCGGGCACCACCCACGCGGCGAGCATGATCCCGCCGCCGATCACCGCGGCGAACCCGAGGCCGTACCAGCGCGCCCGATGCTCGCGCGCGTAGGCGCTCCACCACGGGCCCAGCAGCCACGCCGGCAAGGTATGCACCAACACCACCGGGCCCTTGGTCAAAAGCCCGAGCCCGATGCAGATCGCGAATCCAATCCAGCGCGGTTTGGCGCGACGCGGACCAGGGACCAGGCACAGCATTGCGCCCAGCACCCACACCGCCAGCAGCCCGTCGTACATGATCTGCAGGCCGTATAACAAGCCATACGAAAACGCCAGCAGCAGCCATGGGGTGGAGCGGGCGACCCACGCCCGTTCCGGAAACAGGCGCCGCGCAAGTTCCTGCGCCAGGATCAGTTGCGAGGCGCCGATCAGCACCATCAGCACGCGCGGCCAGATATCGTTGACGCCGAACGCCGCCCAGCCCGCGTGGATCAGCCAGAACAGCAGCGGCGCTTTCTCCGAATACGGCGCGCCGTTGATGTGCGGAACCCAGAACTGGTGGTGCGCCCACATATCCCACGCCACCGCCAGTGCGCGGGTGGAATGCAGCGGAATCGGCGGCTGCATGAAAATCGTGATCAGCGCCACCAGCAGGTACAGCGGCAGCCACCACAGCAGGGCGCGCAGGCGTTCGGTGAGGGCGTAGGAAGCGTCGGTCACTATGTGTTTGGATGCGCCGCAGTGCGCTGCGAGTGTAATGGGACGCCTGGCGCCTCAGGCGTGCGCGACTTCGCGCAAAGGCAACGTCTGCCATGCCGCGATCACTTCGCCCGGCGCGATCTGGTCCACGCGGTTGCGCTGCGGCAATCCGCCGAGGGCGACGACGGCACTGCCGGTCGGACTGCGCGGCAGCCACAGCGACGGTGGCTGCGCGCCATACAACACGATCAACGGACATCCCAGCGCAGCCGCGGCCTGCGCAGGGCCGGTGTCGATCGAAATCATCGCGGTGGCGTGTTCGCACAACGCCAGCAGGCGCCGCAGCGGCAATGCGTCGCCGGCTGCAAGGACGCGATCGGAATGTGCGGCGCCGGCGATCTGGCGCAGCAACCCGGCTTCGGGCGGCGCTCCGCACAGGATGATTTTCGCCTCCGGCCGCCGCGCGAACACGGCGCGGATCACCGCCACCCAATGGGCCAGCGGCCATTGCTTGTCGTCACCGAGTTGCCCGGCGCGCCCGCGCTTCAAGGTACGCTTGTTGCCCGGTTGCAGCAGCACCAGGGGTGCGTCGTCGAAGCCGCATGCACGCAGCCATTGCCGCAGGTCGGCACGGTCGGCGTCGTCCACGTGCAGGTACGGCGCGTCCGGTGCGTCGGCCTGCGGCGCGTCGGCGAAGGCGGCCGGCGTCATCGCGCCGAAGCGTTGCCAGCGGTCGATCCAGTGTTCGCCCTCTTGCAGCATGCAATCGGGATTCGCGAACACGCAGCGGCCGTCCGGAATGCGCGCGCGCTGCAACAACCAGCGGATCTTGTCGATCGACCGGTCGTCGCACACGTACACCGGGCCGGGCGGTTGCGCGCGCAGCAACGCAACCAGGTTTCGCTGGCTGGCATCCAGCCAGTAGGGGCGCTTGCGGCTGGCGAGCTTGAGCGTGGCGCCTGCATCGGGATGTCCGGCGAACAAGGGTTCCAGCCAGCCGCCCGAACCCAGCACCCGGCATGGCTGCCCGAAGCGCCGGTGCAGCGTGCGCAGCAGCGGCGTCAGCAACACCATGTCGCCGAAGGCGCCGAAGCGGATCACGAGGGGTGGGGCAAGGCGGGGCGGCATGCCTGGGGTGCGGACGCGTTCCGCAGAGGAGTCGCCAGCGGAGGCTTCCGGCGCGCGCATGGCGGTGGAACCCGGCATCATTGCGGTGCCGCCGTCGCCGTCGCCGGCTTCCTGGCGACGACGCAGCGACAGGGCGAAACAGCACCCGAGCAACAATTCCAGGGGTGCGCGCAAGTAGTCAAAGCGCCAGGTCAGGTAGTCGAAAAGATTGACGATCAGCACGATGCCCAGGCATCCGAGCAACGCCCAGTACAACACGTTGCCGGTAGTGCCCGCACGGCGCGCCAGCCACAGCTCGCGCACCAGCAACACGAACGCAGCCAACAGCAACGCCGCGCCCACGACGCCCAAGCCGACGACGGTCTGCAGGTAGGCATCGTGCAGATGCGGAGGCACGTAGCCCCCGATATGGATACCGCTCGCGGCGATCAGCGGGTGGATGTTGCGCAGGCCGATGCCCCACAACGGATGCGCCAGCCACGCGTGCCAGCCGAGCGCGGCCAGCTGCACGCGCACGGTGACCGAGCTGGACGGCAGATCCGCCAGGTCGCCGTGCGCCAGCGCTTCGGCGATCGCCTCGCCGCCGGCCAGTCGGTGCGCCACCAGGGCATCGCCGGCGACCAATGCCGTGAGCACCGCGAGCAACGCCACGCCCAGCGCGATGAGCACAGGACGGTGCCGCTCGCGATCGACATCGCGCAGGCAGGCATACAAGGCGAGCGGCACCATCAACACCGCGGCCAGCCAGGCGCCACGCGATTGCGCATACAGCAGGCACGCCAGCAGCGGCACGCCCGCCAACACCAACGCCACGGCAAAGCCGACCCTCGCGCGGCGGTCACGGTGCGGGCGGCGCGATAGCGCGCACAGGGACAGCAGCAGGAGTCCCATCGCCGCGTATTCCCCCACGATGTTCTCGGCATAGCGAAGACGCAGGCGCAAGGCGCCGGCAACGATCGCATCGATGCGGCTCCAAGGGGTGCATACCAGTGCGGCGATGACGAAGCCCGCCACCATCAAGCCGAGCAGCAGCGGCATCTGGCGCGGCCGTTCCGCCAGCCACGCTCCGAACACGCACGTCAAAATGCCGACCCGGATCGGTTCGGCGTTGTAGGAGAGATGCTTGCCGAACGACAGCACCGGAGCCAGTCGCGAAGCGTAGGCCGCCTGCAAGACGGCATAGGCGATGAACGCCAGCACCAGCCACGGCAGGGGATGCCGGACCAGCCCACGCCAGCGTTTCCCGCCCGCCAGCAACAATGCCAGCAGCGCCACGGCGCCCCCGTATTCCGGCCGCAGCCACTTTCCGAAGTGGGTCATCGCGAAGAACGCCTGGAAGGCCAGTGCCGTCCAGGCCAGCCGCGTCGTCCACGACGCACGGGATGTCGGGTTGCCGCTCAATGCAGCGTCGCGGTCAGCGCCTCGCCCACCCGCCGCACGAACATGTTGCGGTTCTGGATGAACCACGCGCGTGCGCGCTCGCCCAGCCCGCGCAGTTCGGCGTCGCCGAGGCTCAGCGCGTGCTCGATGGCTTGTTCCAGCGCGCGTTCGTCGAAATAAAACGTTCTGGCCAGCGCCATGTTGCCGGTGTCCGCGTAGGGCACCAGGATGCCGCGCTCCGGCGTGACCAGTTCGTTCATCGGCGGTGCGTCCACCGTCACCGTCACCGCGCCCACGCCCAGCGCCTCGACCAGGTAGTGGCCCCAGCCGTCGGTTTCCGACAGACACAGGTGGAAGGCATGGCTGTTTTGCAGGCGCCTCAACTCGGCGTAATGCGCAGGATTGGACGCGTCGAGGTAACCCAGCCGATGCACGATGTTCGGCGCGGACGGGCCGGGGTGCGCCTCGCGCGGATGCTGCAGGACGGTCAACATCGGCCATTCGGGATGCCGCCGCCAGACCGCCATCAGCCGATCGGTGCCTTTGATGCGGCTGCCGCCGGCGAGGTGGAAGAACTTGCGCTCGCGGGGAACGGCGGGGTCGTAACGGTCATCGCTGTGGAAGCCGACCCAGCTGGTCGGACGGCCGAGCCGGGTGAAGATCAAGGCGGTGTTGTGCGTCTTGGCCCAGATGCGGTCGATCGAGTCCACGAAATGCTGGTCGCGGCGGTCGAACCATTCGGGGTTGGGCAGCGCCACGTTGCAGCGCGAGCGCACCAGTTCGCCCGGCCACAGGTGCTCGAACATGATGTTGAGATCGAATATTCGCGGGGCGCGCCACGGACGGCGCAGCCCGGACCAGGCCTGCTGGGCGCGCACGTAGGGGCGCATCCAGGTGCGGCGGCGCCGGTGCTCCTGCTTCCAGCCGAGCGCCGTCAGGGTGACCTCGCAGCCGTTGAGCCGCAATGCGTCGGCGAGCAGCCGGGAATCGCGGGACAGCCCGAAACCGTTGTCCCAGAAAACCAGATTGACGGTCGTCATCCGCGTGGTTCCTTGTACGCGTGTCCAGTGGCCGATCCACACCGGCCGTCCCCTGACAGAACGACCCATGATATCGGCGATCGTTGCCGCCGGCCCAGGGTCGTGGCTGCGTTTCCGGAACACGATCCATTCGAGGTGCCGCCTCTGCGATGACGTGGGTCACGGCGCTCGGTTACCCTTTGTCCCGGAACCGTCCTCCGGGGCTGCGCACCTTCCATGCCGCTCACCAACGCGCCGCGGCTCGCCGCTTGCGTGATCACCTTGAACGAAGCCGACCGCATCGCGGCGTGCCTCGACTCGCTCGTCTTCTGCGACGACATCGTCGTGGTCGACTCCGGATCCACCGACGGCACCCGCGAGATCGCCGCCGCCCATGGCGCGCGGGTCATCGAACACGCGTTCGGGGGATTCCGTGCGCAGAAGGATTTCGCGGTGGGGCAGGCGCAGCATGAATGGGTACTGTGCCTCGACGCCGACGAACGCGTCACGCCCGCGTTGCGGGCTTCCATCGAGGCGGTGCGCGACAGCGGATTCGACGATTTCGCCGGATTCCGTTTTGCGCGCAGCACCGAATATTTCGGCGTTTTCCTGCATCACGGCAATGCCTATCCCGACCGGGTGCTGCGCCTGTTCGACCGCCGCCGCGGCGGTTGGCGCGCGGGCCGGGAAATCCACGAACATGCCGTGGTCGATGGCAAGGTGGCGACGCTCGCAGGCGACCTGGAGCACGTCGCCTACCGTTCGCTGGACGACCAGCTCGCGCGCTATCGGCGTTACGCCGCCATGATGGCGGCCCACATGCACGCGAGCGGCCGGCGGGCACGCCTGCACAACCTGATCGTGAATCCCGGGTGGCGGTTCCTGCGCGGTTACGTGTTGCGCGCGGGTTTCCTCGATGGCTGGCGCGGCTTCCTGTTCGCGTGCATGGAAGCCGATTACGTGCGCGAGAAATTCGCGCGGTTGTGGCTGCTGCAATACGCGGACGAGGGCAACTATCGCGCGACAGGATAGCGGCTGGCAAAATGACGGGTCGCGTTTCGTCGGCAATGGTTGCCGCGAACGGCAGCATTCGCAACGAGGCATTATGAAATCCGCATTGATCACGGGCATTTCCGGTCAGGACGGGGCTTACCTGACGCGGCTGCTGCTGGAAAAGGGCTACAAGGTCCACGGCGCATACCGGCGCACCAGTTCGGTGAACTTCTGGCGGCTGGAGGAGCTGGGCGTGGCGGTGCACCCCAACCTGGAGCTGGTCGAGTACGACCTCACCGATCCCGGTTGCAGCCTGCGCCTGATCGGGAAAGCCCAGCCGGATGAGGTCTACAACCTCGCCGCGCAGAGTTTCGTCGGGGTGTCGTTCGAGCAACCGATCACCACGGCCAAGATCACCGGTCTTGGCGCACTGCACTTGCTGGAGGCGATCCGCACGGTGAAGCCGGACACGCGCTTCTATCAGGCTTCCACGTCCGAGATGTTCGGCAAGGTGCAGGCGGTGCCGCAGAACGAACACACGATGTTCTGGCCGCGCAGTCCGTACGGCGTGGCCAAGCTGTTCGCCCACTGGAGCACGGTCAACTACCGCGAGTCCTTCGGGATCTTCGGCGCCAGCGGCATCCTGTTCAACCACGAATCGCCGCTGCGCGGGCGGGAGTTCGTGACCCGCAAGATCACCGACGCGGTGGCGCGGATCAAGCTCGGGAGGCAGGAACACCTGGAACTCGGCAATCTCGACGCCAGGCGCGATTGGGGTTATGCCGCCGACTATGTCGAAGGCATGTGGCGGATGCTTCAGGCAAGGCAACCCGACACGTTCGTACTGGCCACCGGCCGTGCCGAAACCGTGCGCGACTTCGCGACGCTGGCCTTCAAGGCGGTTGGCATCGACATCGAGTGGCGGGGCAAGGATGAGGGCGAAACCGGCATCCGCACCGACACGGCCAAGGTAGTCGTCCGGATCAACCCGAAGTTCTACCGGCCTGCGGAAGTCGACATGCTGATCGGCGATGCCACGCACGCGCACGAGGTGCTGGGCTGGCAGGCGAAGACCTCACTGGAAGACCTGTGCCGGATGATGGTGGAAGCCGATTTGAAGCGGGTCGAACGTGGCGTGTCATTTTAGTGCGATCGTCCGTGATCGCTGCAGTTGGGATGAACCCGATCCGGATAACATCCAAGCCATGCAGATCAGAACGGCCATCCTTGGCCCCCGATCAGAAGCACTTCGGGGGCAGGCTCTGACTTTTCACAACAGCCGCTTTGAACACACCCCGAGATGATGCGCACCCGCACCCACCATCCACCGCGGCGCGCGCTGTTGACCGGTTGCCACGGCTTCACCGGCCGCTACGTCGCGGCCGAACTGGAAGCGGCCGGTTACGAAGTCGTGGGGTTGGCGCACGACGGCGATCCACCGCGCGAGGGCGTGCTGCGCGCGAACCTGCTGGATCGTGCGGCGGTCCGCCGGGTAGTGTCGGAGGCGCGCGCCGACGTGGTGCTGCACCTCGCGGCGATTTCGTTCGTCGCGCATGGCGATGCGGACGAAATCTACCGCACCAACGTGGTCGGCACGCGCAACCTGCTGGAAGCCCTGGCCGAGGCGAGCGTGCAACCCCGCAGCGTGGTGCTGGCCAGCAGCGCCAACATCTACGGCAACGCCGCGGCCGATCCCATCGATGAAAACACGGCGCCCGCGCCGGCCAACGATTACGCGGTGTCCAAGCTCGCGATGGAATACATGGCGCGGCTGTGGCTGGATCGCCTGCCGGTCGTGCTGGTGCGGCCGTTCAACTACACCGGCGTGGGCCAGCACGAAAACTTCCTGATCCCGAAGATCGTCGCGCATTTCCGTCGCCGCGAAAGCACGATCGAACTTGGCAATACCGACGTGGCGCGGGATTTCTCGGACGTGCGCGACATCGCGCGCGCATACGCCGCAATCATCGGGAAGGCCCCCGCGGGCGAGGTGGTCAACCTTTGTTCCGGCACCGCGCACGCGTTGCGTGGCGTGCTGGACACGATGGCGCGCATCGCCGGTTACGAAATCGAGGTTCGGGTGAATCCCGCGTTCGTGCGCAGCAACGAGGTCAAGCGGCTGGTGGGTTCGAACGCGCGCCTGCACGAACTCACCGGCTTCGCGCCGTCGATACCGCTGGAAGAAACGTTGCGCTGGATGTACGCCGGCGTTGGCTGATGCTGGCGGCTTGCCTCTCTCGGGGAGAGGGGTCGGGATTGAGGGTACGGGGCTTGCGCTGCGCGTGGTGTTGCGCGGACCCGAACCCTCACCCGGCGCTTCGCGCGCGTTCGCTTCACTCTGCCCCTCCGGAGAGCCAGGTCGGATCGGCGCAGGGCGGGAGAAGCGCAGCGAATCCCGCCGTGGCGTACCCACCGCGGCCTGTCACCCTGTCAGAGGACGAGCGCGCGGACGGCTTCGGCGATCCGCGCTCTGAAGGCGCGATCGTTGTCCTCGAACCAGGTTCGCGCGGCGGCGCCCGTGCGGTCGAGTTCGTTGTCGGGCAAGGACAGCAGGTGTTCGATCGTGCGCTCCAGCCCGGCTTGGTCGTAGAAGTACGTGGTGGCCAGGCTTTGCGTGCCGGTACGCGAAGGCACGATCAGTGCGCCGCGTTCGGGCGTAACCATTTCATTCATCGGCGGGGCGTCGAGTGTCACGACCACCGCGCCCACGCCCATCGCCTCGACGAGGTAATGCCCAAAACCTTCGGTTTCGGACGGGCACAGGTGGAACCGATGGGCGTTCTGGATGCGCTGCAGTTCGTCGTCGGGAATGTAATCGACCCGGTGCACCATGTTCGGCCCGTGCACGACTTCGCGCGCGGCGCGCGGACTCTGCAGCACCGTGAGGCGCGGCCATTCGGGGTGCTTGCGCCACGTTGCGAGCAGCGTGTCCGTGCCCTTGTTGGCGCTGCGTCCGGCCAGGTGGAAGAACGCGCGTTCGCGCGGTACCGACGGATCGCGGCGGTCCTCGCTGGTGAACCCGGTGTATTCGGTCTGCAAACCCAGCGATTCGAATATCGGGATGGCATGGCGCGTCAGCACGAAGGCGCGATCGAGGCGCGGCAGCCATCGGCGGTCGCGTTCATCGAACCATTCCGGGTGGGGCAGCAGCACGTTGCGGTGCGCGGTGGCGAGGTATTCGGGTCGCACGCGTTCCAGCATCAGGTTCACGTCCCAGCGCTGCGCGCCGCGGCCGGCGAGCCGGCGCGCGAACGATTGGACGCGCAGTCGCGCGGGATGCAGGATCTTGCGCAGCGCACCGCGGCGGATGCCGCTGACGGTGACGTCGAAACCGGCGGCAGCCAGCGCGTCCTGCAGCAGGTGCAGGTTCCGGCTGAGTCCGAAACCGTTGTCGCGCGCGACCAGGTTGACGCGGATCATGGGTGCGCCACCATGCCGCGCAACGCGGCATCCAGCCGGTCCGGCAGGGCGGCGCGCTCGGCTTCATACCACGCGCGCGACGCCGAACCCAGGGCATCGCAACGGGCATCATCCATGGCGAGCGCATGTTCGATTGCTTGTTCCATCGCCGCATCTTCGAAGTGGAAAGTGGTCGCAAGGTGCTGGCGGCCGGTGTGCGACCACGGCACCAGCACCCCGCGTTCGGGCGTGATCATCTCGTTCATCGGCGGCGCGTCCAGCGTGATCACCACCGCACCCACGCTCATCGCCTCGACGATGTAATGGCCGAAGCCTTCGGTGGCCGAGGGGCACAGGTGGAAGCGGTGCACGTTCTGCAAGCGTTTCAGCTCCCCGTCCACGAGGTAGCCGATGCGGTGCTCGATGTTCGCCGCGGGCGCTTCAGGCTTCGCTTCCTTCGGGTGCTGCACCACGGTCAGCCGCGGCCATTCCGGGTGCCGGCGCCACAGCGCCAGCAGCGGCCCGGTGTTCTTGGTGCGACTGGAGCCGGCGAGGTGGAAAAATGCGCGTTCCCGTGGCACCGACAGGTCGCGGCGATCGTCGCTGGTGAAGCCGATGCAGAGCGTGCGGCACCCTTTGCCGGCAAAGATGCGTTGCGCTTCCCGCGTTTTCGTGAGCACGAGGTCGATGCGGTGCAAGGCATCCATGTCGCGCGGCAGAAACCATTCCGGATGCGGCAGCAACACGCGGCGCGGTGCATCGTCCAGGCAGGCCGTCACGATGTGTTCTTCCATCAGCACGAAATCGAACGGCGGGGGTTGCCCGCGGCGGCGCCGGTGCACCAGTCGCCACACATGGCATTTGCCCTTGATGCGCTGGATCAGCCCCGGCAGGCCGCCGCGCCGGCGGGTGCTGGTGAACTGCACGCGGTAACCGCGCGCGCGCAGGTGCGCGGCGAGCAGGTGCAGGTCGCGCGACAAGCCCACGCCGTTGTCGAAGCCGAGGAGGTGCACGGAACCGGCATCAGTCGCTGTCGGGTTCATACGCGCCGAATTGTCCGGTATCGTCGGTCTTCGGAGGGATGCAGCCCGGCACCACCGCGTGACGATCGAACAGATACCACTCGCGGCGGTTGGCGTGCCCGACGTGGATGGTATCGGTTTCACGCACGCACGGTGCGAGAGTTTTCCCGTACGCGAAAATCCAGCGGTGCGCGGGATCGGCCGCCTGCCACGCAAGCGCTTGCCGCAACTGTTCGTGCCAGGCCAGCTTGAAACCGAAGGTGGCCGTCTTGCGGCCGAGCGTGTCCAGCATCAGCAGGTTCTGTTCCTTCCAGGCCACCAGTCCGATCGCATCGCCCGCCGGCACGAGGCTGGCGGTACGCGCCATCACCGCGCGCGAGGACGAATAGCCGTTGAGGAGCGGATAGGCCACGATGCCCCAGGTGCCCCACGCCACCAGCGCGAATGCGCACCAGCCCCACGGCGCATGCCGTGGCCGGGCGATCAGTGCAATCAGCACGCCGACGCTGCCGATGCCCAGGATCATGGCGATGAGTGGTCGCGGTGAACCGTTCAGCGCGGAGGATGCCAACGTTGCAAGCTTGTGCAAATGGCCGGTGTGCATGCCGATGCCGGCGATCAACAGCACCACCGCCAGCAGCAACGTCAACACCCACAACGCCCAGCGAAACGACGCGCGCCGGAGGATGTCGGGCAACAGCGGCGCCAGCGCGATCGCGCTGGCCGGCAGCGCCGGCAGGATGTACACGTCGCGCTTGCCGCCGCTCAGCGAAAAGAAGACCACCACCAGCACCACCCACGCCAGTGGCAGCAGCGTGCGCGCATCTTTTGCGCGCAGCGCGCGCGACCAGCCCGGGATCGCCCAGGGAATCGCCAGCGACAACGGCAGCCATTCGAACGCGATCACCGACAGATAAAACCACCATGGGTGGATGTGGTGCGCGGGTTCGGCGTAGCGCGACACCGTCTGGCCGAGCAGGATGTCGTGCGCGTAACGCGCGTAGGCCGGATCGCCCGCGTGCACGTGCAGCGCCGACCACAGCATCGGCAGCGCCCAACCCAGGATCGGGAGCAGGAACAGCAGCGCCAGCCACCAGCGCGCATTCCGGCCTTGCGCCGGCAGCACGCCTTTCCAGCCGCGCCAGCGCGCGAACCAGAATGGCAGGAACACCAGCAACGCGATCACGCCGACGCCCTTGGTGATGACGCCGAGCCCGGCCGCGAGGAAACCGATCGCGCACCAGCGCCATGCCGGCCCCAACAGCAAGTGCCGGAACAGGCCATATATGGCCAGCGTGATCCAGAACGTTTCCACGCCGTCGATCTGGGCGCCGCGCATCTGGAACGTGAAATCGAAGCTGACGAGTACCGCGGCGGCGGCGATCAGGCCCGCGCGATGGTTCCATTGCCGGCGCACGAAATCATAAACGAGGGCGATGCTGCCGAATCCCGCGAGCAGCGACGGCAGCAGGAACCAACCACGCCAGCCGCCGGTGATCGCGTATGCGCAGGCTTGCAGCCACATGAACAGCGGCGGCTTGTCGGAATAGAGTTCGACGCCGCGATGCGGGAACAGCCATTGCCCGCTCGCCAGCATTTCGCGCGCGACCAGCGCGAAGCGCGGCTCGTCCGATGGCCATGGATCGCGCAGGCCGAGCCCCAGGCCCAGCAACAGCAGTGCGAACGCGAACAGCAGCGCAAGCTGGATGCGTTCGTCTTCGAACCATCGATGGCCATTGGCGAAGGAGTTGGGCAGGGGCATCCGGTGTTGCCGTTCGCGCTGGGCTTAGCGAGCGTAACGAGCGAAGTGGAAGCGTGCATGCTTCGACTCCGACCCTGCGGGGCGACGCTCAGGGTGAAAGGAGATTACTCGATCGTGCGATCAGGCGCGCTTTTCGATCACCGCGTAATACATGCCATCGAGGCCGCCTTCGCCCGGCAGGATCTGCCAGCCCGCGCCAGCCGCGCGGCCGACGGACAAGTCGCACGGGCCGGGCTGCGCCTCCGGGTGCGTGTCGAGGAATGCGCCGACGACATGCTCGTTTTCCTCGCGCAGCAGCGAACACGTTGCATACACCAGCCGCCCGTCGGCGGCGACCAATGGCCACAATGCCGCAAGCAGGCGCGACTGTCCGCGTGCGAGTTGCGGGATATCGCCGGTACGTCGATGCAACTTGATGTCGGGGTGCCGGCGAATCACGCCGGTGGCCGAGCACGGTGCGTCCAGCAGGATGCGATCGAACGGCTCGCCATCCCACCACGCCGTTGGATCGCCGGCATCGCCCGTTCGAAGTTCGCACGCCAGTTCCAGGCGTTCGAGATTGGCGCGGATGGAATCCACGCGCGCGGGTTCGCGCTCGAGCGCCAACAGTCGAAGGTCGGCGCGCTCGAGCAGATGGCAGGCCTTGCCGCCCGGCGCGGCACAGGCATCCAGCACGCGCAAACCGTCACGCACATCCATGAGATCGGCCGCGCATTGCGCAGCCCCGTCCTGCACCGAAAAATCGCCTCGAGCGAAGCCCGGCAGGTGCGCAAGATCCGCATGCGCATCGAGTTGCAAGGCGTCGCGCAACCACGGGTGCGGCTTGGCGGGCATGCCGGCGTCGGCGAGCCCGGCGATCACGGCGTCACGGGTCGCGCGCCGGGCGTTCACGCGCAGCATCGGTGGCGAAGGCGCATTGTTCGCGCCGAGGATCGCGTCGGCGTGTTCCGGCCAGTCGCGCGCAAGCGCCTCGACCAACCAGCGCGGATGCGCGAAACGCGTCATCGGGTCGCGATCGAGTCCTGGGTTCAAATCGTCGCGCTCGCGCAGCCAGCGTCGCAGCACCGCGTTGGCGAGTTTCGAGAAACCGCCGCGCTGCAGCGCGCGCGTCGCTTCCACCGTGGCCGCCACCGCGGCGTGCGGCGGCAGGTGCAGGATTTCGAGTTGCACGAGGCCCAGGACCAGCAGCGCGTGCAACGCGGGGTCACGCTTGCGCAGCGGTTGCCGGAGCAGTCCATCCAGTGCCCCGTCGAAACGCAGCCACCAGCGCGCGCCCTCGTTGCACAGCGCGGTCAGGAATGCACGGTCGCGCGCGTCGGCCAGTTTCGATTGCGCCGGCTGCAGGCGCCCGCGCAGCGATGCCCCGCGCAGCGCGACGTCCGCCAGCACTTCGGCTGCCAGCGCGCGGGTGTCGGTCATGCGGTGCGCAACCCGGCCCGCGCGTTCAGATAATCCGCGGCGTCGATCACCCGGCCGCCGGCGCGCTGCAGCTTCAGGATGCGCAGCACGCCTTCACCGCAGGCGATGTCGATGCCGTGCTTGCCGGCAGCCACGATCGCCCCCGGCGGTTGCGCGTCCCGGGTCCCGGGACGCGCATCGCGCGATTCGGCACGCCACACCCGTACGCGTTCGCCCGCCACGTCCGCTTCCGCCACCGGCCAGGGGTCAAATGCGCGCACCTTGCGTTCGAGTTCGCTTGCGGGCCTTGAAAAATCCAGCTTCGCCTCGGCCTTGTCGAGTTTGTGGGCGTAGGTGATGCCCGCTTCGGATTGCGGTACCGGGTGCAGGGGCTCGCCTGTGCTGACGCGCCGCAACCCGTCCGCCAATACACGCGCGCCGAGGTCCGCGAGGCGGTCATGCAGCGTGCCGCCGGTGTCGTCGGCGCCGATCGGCATCGACGCCGAAAGCAACACAGGTCCGGTATCGAGGCCGGCTTCCATCTGCATCAGGCACACGCCGGTTTCGGCATCGCCCGCCAGGATCGCGCGCTGGATGGGCGCCGCGCCCCGCCAGCGCGGCAGCAACGACGCGTGCACGTTCCAGCAGCCGAGGCGCGGAATCGCCAGTACGCTGCGCGGCAGGATCAGGCCGTAGGCGATCACCACCAGCAGGTCGGGCGCGTGGTCGCGCAGGCGCTGTCGTGCGGCCGACGACTTCAATGACTCCGGCTGTTCGACCGGAATGCCGGCGGCCAACGCCGCCTGCTTGACCGGGCTGGGCGTCAGCTTGCGGCCGCGTCCGGCCGGGCGATCGGGTTGCGTGTAGACCGCGACGACATCGCCCGCTTCGATGCACGCGCGCAATCCCGGCACCGCGAAATCCGGCGTGCCGGCGAAGACCAGTCTTGGCCGTTGCACCGGCCGCTCAGCCCGCGTGGCGCCGCTGCTTCTCCAGCTTGCGCAGCAGCAACGAGCGTTTCAGCGGCGACAGGTAATCGACGAACACCTTGCCCACCAGATGATCCATCTCGTGCTGGATGCACACCGCCAGCAAGCCGCCGGTTTCGAGTTCGAACGCATTGCCGGTGACGTCCTGCGCCTTCACGCGCACCCAGTCCTTGCGCTCGACGTCGGCATATACGCCCGGAAACGAGAGGCAACCTTCCTGGCACACTTCGGTACCGCGGCTTTCCAGGATTTCGGGGTTGATGAAGACCCGCGGGTCGTCGTGGGTTTCGGAGACGTCCAGCACCAGCAGGCGTTTCTGGACGTTGACCTGGGTCGCGGCCAGGCCGATGCCGGGTGCGTCGTACATTGTCGCCAGCATGTCGTCGGCAAGCCGCTTCAGGTCGGCGTCGAAGGTTGCGACCGGTTGCGCGACCAGCCGCAGGCGCGGGTCGGGAAATTCAAGAATGTCGAGTTTGGCCATGACTCAAGCGCGGAATCGGAATCTGGTGGAGAAATGGGGCCGCCCTTGGCCATTTTCACGCCGCGGATAGCGTAGCAGGGGACTCGCGCAGGGCCGAGTGTTCAGTCCATCACCAAATGTGAAATTTCTGCTTGCCGCCGGCGGCCATTCGGGTACACTCGGGCGAAACTTGCGGGGGATCGGGGGATTGCCGGTCATGGTTAAGAAACTGCTTGCGCTTGCCGCGGGCCTGCTGATCACGTTCGCCGCCTATGCCGCCGGCGCCCAGCTGCGCGCCGACCACCCGCACACCTACGTGGTGAAGAAGGGCGACACGCTGTGGAGCATTTCCGCCCGGTTCCTCGAGAAGCCGTGGCTGTGGCCGGAAATCTGGGACGTCAACCAGCAGGTCTACAACCCGCATCGCATCTATCCGGGCGACGTGCTGGACCTGGACGTGAATGGCCTGCGCGTGGCCAGGCGCGCCACCGTCGAGGCCAACCCGATCCCGACGATTCCGTTGTCGGCCATCGAGCCGTTCCTCAAGGACTATCGCGTCCTCACCGCGGCCGAACTCAACCAGACGCCGTACGTCGTGGCGGTGGAGGAAAACGAGCCGCGCGCCACCGAGGGCATGAACCTGTACGTGCGCAACCTGCCGGCGGCGAGCGTCGGCCAGCGTTTCGCGATCGTGCGGCCCAGCCACGTGTTCCGTGAATTCGGCGACGGCGGCAAGGGCGACGAAGTCGCGCATCTGGTCAACAGCAACGTGGATCTGGTGCCCGGTCCGTGGCAGGAAGATTTCCGCAACGACGGCCACTTCGGTCGCGGCGACGAAATCGGCACCGAAGTGCGCGTGATCGGCACCGCCCAGGTGCTGAAGAATGGCGATCCGGCCACGCTGCTGCTCACCAACGCCAGCATGGAAATCCGCGCGGGCGATCGCCTGATGCCGGTGGACGACACCCCCTACGACTACACGTTCTATCCGCACGCGCCGCAGGCCGCGCCCGCCAACGCCTATGTCATGGCGCTGTCCAACGGCTACGACGGCATATCGGTGCAGGGCCCGATGGATGTGGTGGCGCTGAATGTCGGTAGCGGCGACGGCGTCGACAACGGCACCACTTTCGCGATCTACCAACCGGGCGACACCGTGCCGGACCTGGTGCAGGGACACACCGACCGCCGCGAATTCGGCCCCAAGGTGAAGCTGCCGGCCGAATTCGTGGGCCATGTGATGGTGTTTCGCACCTTTGCCCACGTGAGTTACGGGCTGGTGATGGACGGCATCCGTCCGGTGAAGGTGCGCGACACGATCGAAGCCCCGCGGTAGCAGAAAACGGAAAATCCTTACACGACGGCGCGGCCTGGTCCGCGCCGTTTTCGTTTGATGGGCGCCCTAAACTTGCCGGATGGATGACGACGACCTGCTGGCATGGCTGACCTTGTTGCGTGCGCCCGGCCTGGGTGCGGCCGGCATCCGTGCATCGCTGCAGCAGACGGGGTCGGCGCGCGCGATTTGCCGCGACATCCGCAGGCTGCGCCGTGCCGCCGGCCTGGATCAGGCCGTGCTGGACTGGATCGAACGGCCGGATGCCACGCGCCTGGACGCCGACCTCGCCTGGCTGGCGCAGCCAGGGCACCGCCTGCTCCGCTGCGACGAAGCGGACTTCCCACCCCAGCTGGAAACCACGCCGTCGCCGCCCGCGGCGTTGTTCGTTGCGGGTGATGCCGCGGCCCTGCTGGCACCCCAGGTTGCCATCGTGGGCGCGCGCAGCGCCAGCGCGCAAGGACTCGCCAATGCGCGGGATTTTGCCCGTACCTTCGCGCGCGCAGGCTTGACCATCACCAGCGGCATGGCCGATGGCATCGACGGCGCGGCGCATGCCGCCGCGCTGGAGTGCGGCTCGCCCACGGTGGCGGTGGTCGGGACGGGGCCGGATCTCGTGTATCCGCGCAAGCACCGTGATCTCGCGGCCCGGATCGAGCAACATGGCGCCGTCGTAAGCGAATTTCCGCCCGGCACCGAAGCCCGCCCGGACCATTTTCCGCGCCGCAACCGGCTGATTGCCGGACTGGCGCTGGGCACGCTGGTGGTCGAGGCGGGGCTGCAGTCGGGCTCGTTGATCACGGCGCGCCTGGCCGCGGAAGCCGGCCGCGAAGTGTTCGCGTTGCCGGGTTCCATCCACAATCCGCTGGCGAAGGGCTGCCACCGATTGATCCGGGATGGCGCCCGGCTGGTCGAGACCGCGGCCGAGGTGGTCGAGGCGCTCGGGCCGGCCGCGCTGGCACAGGGCGCCGGGCTGCGGGCGCGGCTGGAAACCTCCGGAACCGCCTCGGATCATGCTTCGCCAGCGAGATCACAGGATCCTGATTATGCGGTACTTCTCGCCGCTTTGGGCGACGGGCCGGCCGCGCTGGACGAGCTGGCGGACCGGACCGGTCTTGCCCCCGCCGCGCTGTCTTCAATGCTGCTGTTGCTGGAACTGGAAGGGGTCGTGGCGCCGGCCGTGAACGGCCGCTGGCAGCGGCTTGCGACCGGTCATGCTTGACACGCCCACCCTGCGCATGCGTTCACTATATATAGGGGGCGGCCCCGCCGCCCATGGATTTTCGTTCAAGACATGGCCAAGAATCTCCTCATCGTCGAATCGCCCGCCAAGGCCAAGACGATCAACAAATACCTCGGCACCGACTTCCAGGTGCTGGCGTCGTACGGGCATGTCCGCGATCTCAGGCCCAAGGAAGGCGCGGTCGACCCCGACCACGATTTCGCAATGGACTACGCGCTGATCGACAAGAACATCAAGCACGTCGATGACATCGCCAAGGCCGCCAAGGTCGCCGAGTCGATCTACCTGGCCACCGACCTTGACCGCGAAGGCGAGGCGATCAGCTGGCACATCAGCGAGATCCTCAAATCGCGCGGCCTGCTGAAGGGCAAGGAAACCCACCGCGTGGTGTTTTCCGAAATCACGCCGCGCGCGATCAAGGAAGCGGTGGCGCACCCGCGGGGCCTCTCACACGACCTGGTCGACGCCCAGCAGGCGCGCCGCGCGCTGGATTACCTGGTGGGCTTCAACCTGTCGCCGGTGCTGTGGCGCAAGGTCCAGCGCGGGTTGTCGGCCGGGCGCGTGCAGTCGCCGGCGCTCAGGATGATCGTCGAGCGCGAGGAGGAGATCGAAGCCTTCGTGCCGCGCGAATACTGGACGGTCGAGGCCAGGCTCGCGCACCAGGACGGCGAGTTCACGGCGCGCCTGGTCAAACTGAACGGCAAGAAGTTCGAGCAGTTCGACCTCACCAACGCCAACGCTGCCCATGCCGCTCGCGATGCCCTGCTGAAGGCGGCCGGTGGGCAGCTGACCGTCGGCGACATCCAGTCGAAACAGCGCCAGCGCCGGCCGGCGGCGCCGTTCACCACCTCCACGCTGCAGCAGGAAGCCGCGCGCAAGCTCGGCATGGCGACCAGCCGCACCATGCGCATCGCGCAGGGCCTGTACGAGGGTGTGTCGCTGGGCGGCGAGGGCAATGTCGGTTTGATCACCTACATGCGTACCGATTCGACGCACCTCTCGGGCGAGGCGATCGGCGAGCTGCGCCAAGCAATCGAGCGCGAATTCGGCAAGCAGGGCCTGCCCGAGCACGCGATGGTCTACAAGACCAAGTCCAAGAACGCGCAGGAAGCGCACGAAGCGATCCGTCCGACCTCGGCGCTGCGTACGCCGAAGTCGGTGGCGGCCTATCTCGCGCCCGACCAGTTGAAGTTGTACACGCTGGTCTGGAAGCGCGCGGTCGCTTGCCAGATGAAACCGGCGACGCTCAACACCGTGTCGGTCGAATTCCCGTGCGGACCGGATGCAGGCTTTCGCGCCACCGGCACCACCGTGGTCGATCCCGGGTTCCTCGCGGTGTACGAGGAAGGCCGCGATGCAAAATCGGACGACGACGAGGAGTCCCGCAAGCTGCCCGCGCTGGCGAAGGGCGAGGCGGTCCCGCTCACCGACATCGCCACCGACCAGCATTTCACCGAACCGCCGCCGCGCTATTCCGAGGCGTCCCTGGTGAAGGCGCTGGAGGAATACGGCATCGGCCGTCCGTCGACCTACGCCAGCATCATCCAGACCCTGTTGTCGCGCGAATACGTGATCCTCGATTCGCGCCGCTTCAAGCCCACGGATGTCGGCCGCGCGGTGGCCAAGTTCCTGACCGCGCATTTCACCCGGTACGTCGACTACGACTTCACCGCGAAACTCGAGGATGAACTCGACGCCGTAAGCCGCGGCGAAGAAGAATGGCGTCCCCTGATGGCGAGCTTCTGGAAGCCGTTCAAGGCGCTGGTCGACGACAAGATGGAATCGGTCGATCGCTCCGAGGCGACCGGCGCGCGCCTCCTGGGTGACGACCCCAGGACCGGCAAGCCGGTGTCGGTACGGCTTGGCCGCTACGGGCCCTACGCTGCGCTGGGTGACAAGGACAGCGACGAGAAATTGCAGTTCGCATCGCTGCTGCCCGGCCAGAGCATGCATACGATCACGCTGGAGGAAGCGCTGGAACTCTTCAAGCTGCCGCGCCGCCTCGGCGCCGATGCGGATGGCGAGGAAATTTCAGCCGGTATCGGCCGCTTCGGGCCGTTCGTGAAGAAGGGCAAGCTGTACGCGTCGATCAAGGGCGACGAAAGCGCCTCCACCATCACGCTGGAACGCGCGCGCGAATTGATCCGCGAGAAGCAGGAATTGATCGCCAACCGCGTGATCACCGATTTCGGCGACGGCATCCAGGTGCTGAACGGCCGCTATGGACCGTACATCACCGATGGCGAGAAGAACGCGAAAATCCCGAAGGATCGTGAACCCAAATCGCTGACGCACGACGAGTGCAAGGCGCTGATCGAAGCCGCGCCGGCGCGGCGCGGACGCGGAGCGTTCAGGAAAACCGCGACGAAGAAGACCGCAGAAAAGAAGGCTCCCGCGAAGAAAGCCGCGAAGAAAACCACGGCGAAAAAGACGGCCACGAAGAGGACCGCGCGCAAAAAGACCACCGCGAAGAAGGCCCCGGCAAAGAAGGCGGCGCAGGCGAAGCGCGCGGCGCCGCCCGATGCGGAAACGCCGCCGTTCGACATCTAGGACCGGCGGGCGCCATGCGTATTTTCGACATCGAGGAAATCGAGGCTGCGGCAGCCCTGCTGCGCGAAGGCGGCGTCTTGGCCTATCCGACCGAGGGCGTGTACGGCCTCGGTTGTGATCCGGACAATCGCGTTGCGTTCGACCGCATCTTCGCCATGAAGCGCCGTCCGCCCCAGCAGGGCGTGCTGTTGATCGCCGCCGATTTCGAGCAGGTGCGTGACTGGATCGGCACTGCGCCGCAATCCGCCCTCGCACGTGCCGATGCGATCTGGCCCGGCGCGCATACCTTCATCTTCCCGCGCTCCCCGCGCGTGCCGGAATGGGTGGCGGGCGGACATGCCGGGATCGCCTTGCGTGTCACTGCGCACGCCCCATCGGCTGCGCTGTGCCGCGCGTTCGGCGGGCCGATCGTGTCAACCAGCGCCAACCGCCACGGCGAACCGCCGGCGCGCAGCGCCGCCGACATCCGCGCGATCTTCGGCGACGAACCCGACGGCGTGCTGGACGCGCCGTTGGGGGGCCTCGACCAGCCCACGCCGATCACGGATGCCGTGACCGGCGCTATCATTCGCGCCTGAGGGGACTGGGGAGTTTCCTGTGTCGAGCGTCCATCCATCAGCGCAAAGTCCGACGCCGGGCGCATGGCGGGGCCTGCTGGCGAATGCGTCCGGGCAGCGCGTCATTGCGTGGCGCGGCGCCGAGGCCGTGACGGTGGGCCGATTCCTGGCCGACGTGCATGCGTTGGCCGCGCGCCTGCCCGCGGGGCAGGCTGCCGTCAATCTGTGCGAGGACCGCTACGCATTCCTGGTCGCGTTCGCAGCCTTGCTGGTGCGCGGGCAGACCAATCTCCTGCCGCCGTCGCGCGCGGCGCATGCGATCGACACCGTGCTTGCCGCGCACCCCGGCAGCTACGCGCTCGGTGACGTCGCGCTCGATCCGGCACCGCCGCAGTACCTGCATTTCACGGCCGATGCCGCTGCGTCGCCCGCGGAGGTGCCGATGCTGATCGCCGGCAAGGTGCCGGCGGCGATCGGCTACACGTCGGGTTCGACCGGCGTGCCGCGCGCCAACCCCAAGCACTGGGACAAGCTCGCGATTTCCAGCGGCCACAACGATGCCTTGTTGCGCGCGCTGGCGGGGGGCGATTACCACGTGGCCGCGACGGTGCCGCCGCAACACATGTACGGACTGGAATTCTCGGTGCTGCTGCCGTTGTTCGGCCACGCGGCGATCCACGCCGGCCGGCCGTTCTTCGCGGCCGACATCGCGACCGCGCTGGCCGAGTTGCCCGAGCCTCGGATACTGGTGACCACGCCGGTCCACCTGCGCGCGCTGCTCGATTCGAACCACCCGCTGCCGGCGTTCTCGGGGATCGTGTCCGCGACCGCACCGTTGCTGCCGGCACTCGCACGCGAAGCGGAGGCGCGCTTTGGCGCACCGGTGCAGGAAGTGTTCGGGTCCACCGAAACCTGCGTGATCGCGCACCGCCGCACCGCACGGGGCGACGCCTGGATGCCCTATCGCGGCGTCACGTTGCATCCGCAGCCCGACGGCACCCGCGTCGAGGCGCCGCAGCTGCTGCAGCCTACCGTGCTTGCCGACATCGTCGAGCTCGATGGCGACGGATGTTTTCGCCTGCGCGGGCGCAACACCGACCTGCTGGAAATCGCGGGCAAGCGTGCGTCGCTGGGCGACCTCACCCGCAAGCTCCAGGCGGTGCCCGGCGTGCAGGACGGCGTGGTCTTCCAGATGGACGACACCGACGCGATGGGCGTGCGTCGCATCGCCGCGCTGGCCGTGGCGCCGGGCCTGGACGTGTCCGCGATCCTCGATGCCTTGCGTTGCGAGATCGATCCGGTGTTCCTGCCGCGACCCCTTAAGCTGGTCGATGCGTTGCCGCGCAGCGAAACCGGCAAGCTGCCGCGTGCCGAGCTATTGTCAGCCATGGCCGGGTAGAATGCGGCCTCCGCCCGCTGCCTGATCGCATCCATGAAGGTTCTCGTCATCGGCTCCGGCGGGCGCGAGCACGCGCTGGCCTGGAAACTTGCGCAATCATCGCGCGTGGATGAAGTCATCGTGGCGCCCGGCAACGCCGGCACCGCGCGTGAACCGCGCATGCGCAATGCGGATGTTGCGGCGACCGACCTGGACGGACTGCTGAAACTGGCGCAGGACGAGCGCGTCGGTTTCACCGTCGTCGGTCCCGAAGCGCCGCTGGTCGCGGGCGTGGTGGACCGCTTTCGGGCGTCGGACCTTCGCATCTTCGGGCCGACCGCCGCGGCGGCGCAACTTGAAGGTTCCAAGTCCTTCACCAAGGATTTTCTTGCCCGCCACCACATTCCCACGGCGCATTACGCGGTGTTCACCGCTTTGCAGCCCGCGCTCGACCACGTGCGCGGGCAGGGTGCGCCGATCGTCATCAAGGCAGACGGCCTTGCCGCCGGCAAGGGCGTGGTGGTGGCGACGACGCTGGCGGAAGCCGAGCACACCTTGCGCGACATGCTCGATGCGCATGCGTTCGGCGACGCCTCGGCGCGCGTGGTGATCGAAGAGTTCCTCGAAGGCGAGGAGGCCAGCTACATCGTGATGGCCGATGGCACGCATTGCCTGCCGATGGCATCGAGCCAGGATCACAAGCGCGTCGGCGAGGGCGACACCGGCCCGAACACGGGCGGCATGGGCGCGTATTCGCCCGCGCCGGTGGTGACGCCGGAAGTCGAGCGGCGCATCCGCGCGGAAATCATCGAACCGGCCCTGCGAGGCATGGCGGAAGAAGGCGCGCCATTCACCGGGTTCCTGTACGCCGGCCTGATGATCGACAAGACGGGCGCGCCGAAGGTGATCGAATTCAACGTACGTTTCGGCGACCCCGAAACCCAGCCGATCATGCAGCGCCTGCAATCGGATTTCGCCGCGCTGGTCGAAGCCGCGCTGGACGGGCAGCTCGACCGTGTCGAAGCGGCGTGGGATCCGCGCCCCTCGCTGGGGGTCGTGATCGCGGCCCATGGCTATCCCGGCAAACCGAAAACCGGCGACGCGATTGCGGGTTTGGATGCCCACCATGACGCCAACGTGAAAATCTTCCACGCCGGCACGAAACCTGGCAGTGACGGCGGCGTGATCACGGCTGGCGGCCGCGTGCTGTGCGTGTGCGCACTGGGCGAAGACTTGGCGCAGGCGCGCGATCGCGCCTACGCCGCTGCAGGTCGAATCCGCTTCGATGGCGCGTTCTACCGCCGCGATATCGGTTACCGGGCACTGGCGCAGAGGACCTGACCGTTTCCCTTCCGCCGGAACAACGGCAGCCATCCGGTTTCGAAGTGCGACGGCTTTGGTAGGCTTGTGCGCCACGAGGGGGACATGACCCAATTCCGTTTGCTCGGCAAGCGCCGCTTCGCGCCGTTCTTCGCGGTGCAGTCGCTGGCTGCGTTCAACGACAACGCATTCCGAAATGCGACGATCGTGCTGGTCGGGTTCCAGTTGGGCCTGACGACCAGCCAGATCGGGTTTTATTCGAACCTCGCGCCCGCGCTTTTCATCCTGCCGTTCTTCCTGTTCTCCGCAAGCGCGGGCCAGCTTGCCGAGAAATACGAGAAGCACACGCTGATCCGCGCGGTGAAGGTGTTCGAGATCGCGGCGATGTGTGTCGCGGCATGGGGCTTTTACGCGAGGAGCCCGGCACTGCTGTTCGTGGTGTTGTTCCTGATGGGATTGCACTCGACCGTGTTCGGGCCGATCAAGTACGCAATCCTGCCACAGGTGCTCGAACGCGGCGAACTGGTGGGCGGCAACGCGCTGGTGGAAACCGGCACCTCGCTTGCGATCCTCATCGGCATGATCGCGGGGGGTACGGCGATGGCGTCGCATTTCGGCTGGATGGGCGCCGCGGTACTGGTGATCGGCGTCGCGTTGCTGGGGCTCATTGCCAGCCTAGCGATTCCGCGCGTGCCCGCCGCGGCACCCGACTTGAAGTTCAACTGGAATTTCATCGCCGAAAGCGGTCGTGTGCTGAAGTTGGCCGGCAAGCAGCGCGCGGTGTTCAATTCGATCCTCGGCATCTCGTGGTTCTGGTTCTTCGGCGGCGTGGTGACGGCGCAGTTGCCGAACTACACGCGGTTGTATCTCGGCGGCGGCGCCAGCGTGGAGATCCTGGTGCTGGCGTTGTTTTCGATCGGCGTCGGCATCGGGTCGCTGCTGTGCGAACGCCTGTCGGGGCACAAGATCGAAATCGGGTTGGTGCCGTTGGGCGCGTTCGGGATGACGGTGTTCGGCATCCTGCTGTACTTCGCGCGCCACACCGCGCCCGGCTACAGCGAAATCGACTGGCTGACGTTCCTCGGCACGCCGGGCAACGGCTGGATTGCGCTGGACCTGACGCTGATCGGCTTGTTCGCCGGTTTCTTCATCGTGCCGTTGTTCGCGCTGGTACAGAGCCGCACGCCACAGGGTGAGCTTGCGCGGGTGATCGCCGGCAACAACATCATCAACGCGGTGTTCCTGGTGGCCGCGGCGGTGTTCGCCTTCGGCATGCTGGCGGCGGGTTTGACGATCCCGCAGTTGTTCCTCGTGACCGCGCTGCTGAATGCCGGGGTGACGCTGTGGATTTTCCTGCTGGTGCCTGAATTCCTGATGCGCTTCGTGGATTGGCTGCTGATCAGCGTGCTGTACCGGGTGCGCGCAACGGGGCTCGACCAGATTCCCGACGAAGGCGCGGCGCTGCTGGTCTGCAACCACGTCAGCTTCATGGATGCATTGATCATCATGGGCAGCGTACGGCGGCCGGTACGCTTCGTGATGCATTACAAGATATTCAAGGTGCCGGTACTCAGCTTCGTGTTCCGCGCGGCCAGGGCGCTCCCGATCGCGGGCGGCAAGGAGCATCCCAGGCTCATGGCGCGCGCGTTCGATGCCATCGATGCGGCGCTGGCCGACGGCGAACTCGTCTGCATTTTTCCCGAAGGCGGCCTGACGCTGGACGGTGAAATCGCGCCGTTCAGGCCGGGGGTCGAGAAGGTGCTCGCGCGACGACCGGTACCGGTGATCCCGCTGGCGCTGCGCGGGCTGTGGCGCAGCATGTGGAGCCGGCGCGACTCGAAGTTGGGTCGCGCACGCCTGCCGCGGCGTTTCCGCGCCCGCATCGAGCTTGCGGCCAGCGCGCCGATGGATGGCACCTCCCGCAGCGCACAGCGGATGGAGGAAGCGGTGCGCGCGTTGCGAGGCGTCGAGGCCTGAGTCGCTGCGCCGCGATGCGCGTGGTGCGATACTGCAACGTTCCCGATCGTGCATCACGAACATGACCGAAACCATTCGCATCGCCACCCGCAAGAGCCCGCTGGCCCTGTGGCAGACCGAGCACGTCGCCGCGCGCTTGCGCGCTGTGCATCCGGGGCTCAGGGTGGACATGCTGCCGTTGTCCACGCGTGGCGACGAAGTGCTGGACCGCTCGCTCGCGGCGATCGGCGGCAAGGGGCTGTTCCTCAAGGAACTGGAAGTCGCGCTGGCGGAAGGCCGCGCCGATCTTGCGGTGCATTCGCTGAAGGACGTGCCGGCCCGGCTGGATGCGCAATTCACGCTGGCCGCGATCCTGGCACGCGCCGATTGCGCGGATGCGTTCGTCAGCAATGCCTGCGCTTCGTTGGACGATCTGCCGCATGGCGCCCGCGTCGGCACCTCGTCGCTGCGGCGCAGTGCACAGCTGCGTGCACGGCGCCCGGACCTCGACATCGCGGACTTGCGCGGCAACGTCGGCACGCGTCTCGCCAAGCTGGATCGGGGCGAATACGCGGCGATCATCCTCGCCGTCGCGGGGTTGCAGCGGATGGGATTCGATACGCGCATCCGCGCGCGCCTTGCACCGCCGGACTGGCTGCCCGCGCCGGGTCAGGCGGCGATCGCGGTGGAAACCCGCATCGACGATGGCCGCGTGATCGGCTTCGTGGAGGAACTGGACGACGGCGGTACACGTCGGGCCGTGGCCGCCGAGCGCGCGCTCAACGCCGAACTGGGCGGTGATTGCACGATGCCGTTGGGCGCATGGTGCGAAACCGGTGCGGACGGAACACTGCACCTGCGTGGCTTGCTGGGCGATGCGCACGATGGCCGCCTGCTGCGCGCAGAGGCGACGGGCGAAGATCCGGCCGCGTTGGGCCGCGATGTTGCGCGCCTGTTGCGCGAACGTGGTGCGGATGCGTTGCTGCGCGACCGCGCCTGAGGACAACGGTCAAAGCCCGTGCCCGGCCGTGTGCGTGGCGCCCGCCAGGCGAAACACCGCATGCGTCCGGGATCGCTGCCGATTCGGAGGCGACATCGTCGCGGCCGGAAACCCGTATTCCGCATCGAGCGAGTCGGGCGAAACCGATTCCGGGTTCCGGCTGCGCCGGCCCCGCAATGACCAGACGGACGCAGCCGGTTCCCGGGTTATTTCGACTGCCCGAAGCTGTACACCAGGTTGGTCGTGAACAGGCTGTCCATGTGTTTGGTGCCGGGCACGATGTTCGAGTTGTAGCGGTTTTCGTATGCAACCTTCAACGCCAGCGTCCGGGTCATCGCCACCGCGACGCCGATGTCGTTCTGGTAATACTTGTTCTCGCTGCCGACTTCGGCGAGGAAGGTCTCCTGCAGGCTGGCGCTGTCGGTCAGCGCGAGCTTGTAATTGATCAATCCGCGGCCGATCGCTTCGTTTTCAACCGGGGGTTTCACCACGGTCGCGGTCGGTGGCGTCACGGTGGTGTCGACCTCGATGTAGGTCTGCGGCTGGTAGCGCTTGTAGCCCGGCCCGGCCTCGAACGACAACTCGCTGCGCGCGTTCTTCAGCACGATGTAGCCGAAGCCGATCGACGCGACTTCCTGCCAGCGGTTGGGCGCGAAGTCGTCGTGGTCGTAGCGCGCGGCGCCGATCAGGTACGAGCGCGGGTTGAACTTGTAGCCGAGCGAACCGCCGACGTCGAAGTGATTGGCGGTGGTCTGGTAGCTTGCAGCTTGGCCGATCACCACGCCATCCTGGATGATCGGCGTCTTGACGTTGCTCTTGGCGCGGTTGGCGTCGAGGAAAAACGCATCCTTCCAGATGTCGTTTTCGTAGGCCAGCTTGAACTTGGCGTCCATGTTCGCCGACTTGGTGTTGCCGGTTGCGTTGGCGAGGCCGAATTCGCCGCTGCCGCTCCAGTTCGCGTCGGTACCCGCGGGCGGATCGGCCCATGCCAGGGCGGGGATGCACAACGTGGAAATCGCCACGAGCGCGGCGACGCGGGAGAGTTTCATGCACGACTCCGATCTTGCTTGCGTAAAACCCGCAAGGCTGCGGGCTGGGCACTGAATGCCTGTTAAATTTGTGTGATGTAGAGTGGGGTCACCGCACAGGCTTTCAAGCCTGTGCGTGCGGGAAGAAGGCCGCCACCGCGTGGCGTGCTTCGGCGAAGAACAACCAGCGCTCCACGAACAGCCCGGCGAGGGCGGCGAGCGCCGCAACGGGCGCAAGCCATGCTTCGCCGCTGGCCAATGCCACCGCGATGCCCAGGGCCGGCGCCAGTCCGAACAGCGTCAGCGCGATCCGCCGCAGGCGCGCGCCATGTTTTCGGGCCAGCACGAATGCCATCTCGCGCGTGAGGTAGCTCTCCTCCGTGACCGGGCCTTCAAACGCGCGCACCCGTCCCAGCATCTCCAGGCCCGTCGCGTGGCCGGCCGTGTTCACGGGCAGGGCGTCGACGCACCGCCAATGGTCGACCTTGATCACCGCCGCGATGATCGCCAGGCCAAGCAGGGCCAGCGGAAAAGCAAGACGGGTCGTCGCTCCGGTGGTCAGCGCCAGCCACGCCCACAGCCACAGCCCACCGGACAGCAGCGCAAACATGAAATACAGCGGCAGCACTTGCCGCGTGCGCCAGGCGGCGATGGTCTTCAGCGAACGATAGATGTTGGCGGTGCAGAAGATCGTCGTGAGCGCGCCAAGCGCCAGCAGCGCGCCCCCGATGCGCATGCCGAGTCGGGCATGGCCGGTGTACGCAAATCCCGCCACGGCCAGCATCGGCAGGTATGTCACGAGCGAGGCGATGCCTTCGCGCGACAGCCACGACGAGCGCCATTGGGTCAAGGCGCGCCAGGCGCGTTCGGGGCGGCCTAGGTGCATCGTCGAGGCCAGCAGACCCGCGGTTACCAGCGCGAAGGCGAAGCCCAGCGGCACCAGCACGCCCGTTCCCGCGAGCGGATAGGCACCCGCCGCGAGCGCAATGCCGAGCAGGCACCACAGGCCGTAGCCCGCGCCGCTCATCACCGTGAAGAAAATCACCGAGAGCGCGGGCTTCATCGCGACAAGGCCTTGTCCAGCCAGCGCAGGAGGGGCGGGAGTTGGGCGGTGTCGAGCGTTTCTTCGGCGGGAACCGATACAGTCGCCGTTGCCTCGCTGCCATCCCGCCGTGGCCGTGGCGGCAGGTAGCGATTGACCGGCTGGTAGCCGAACTCCGGCATCAACGCGAAGCCGCCGCGTTCGGCGACCACCTTCGATACGTCGGAATCGGGATCTCCGAGATCGCCGAACATCCGCGCGCGGGTCGGACAAGCCAGCACGCAGGCCGGCTGGCGATCGCGCTCGTCCAATGTTTCGTTGTAGATGCGGTCGACGCACAGCGTGCACTTCTGCATCGTGCCGCGTTTGGAGTCCTTGTGACCGGCGTCGGAAGCAGGCGTATTCGGGTGCGGCAACGCGATTTCGCGCGCACCGTACGGGCACGCCCAGGCGCACAACTGGCAGCCGATGCACTTGTCCTCGTCCACCAGCACGATGCCGTCCTCGGCACGCTTGTAGCTGGCGCCGGTCGGGCACACCGTCACGCAATCCGGCGTCTCGCAATGCAGGCACGATCGTGGGAAGTGGACCATCTGCGGGACCGGTGCACCGGCACCCTCGGGCGGCCGATCGGCGGTGACCTCGTAGCTATGCACCCGGTTGAACCAGACACCATGCGGTTCGTTGCCGTACGGATCATCGTCGGGTAGCGGCCCGAAATCGCCGCCGTCGTTCCATTCCTTGCATGCGACCGCGCAGGCGTGGCAGCCGACGCAGATGTCGAGGTCGATCACCAACCCGAGCTTTTTTTTCGCTGGCGCGGGCAGGGGAGTCATCGCGCGACCGCCTTGCGCAGCGTGCGTCTGCATCCAAAGGCTTCGACATCCCTGTCTTGTTCCGCGCCCCTCCGGGGGGCGCGGGTAACTTTCCCTTGCTTGGCCAAGAGAAAGTCACCAAAGAGAAGGCCACCCCGCGACCCCGTCTTGAGCACATCCCTGTGCTCAGGATTCGCGAGCGGTCGCCGGGGTTCGCCGAAGGCACATCCCTGTGCCTGCGGCGAACTGGCCCGCGTCCTGCGGGCCATCCTTCGGACGTTTCCGTCGTCCGCCCGCCGTGTTCGAGGGGCTCCGTTCGGCGCGCATCGTGCGCGCGGAAGGGAACGAAGCAATTCGTTTGGTCTCGATTCGAGCGAGGCCACGATGGCCGCCGCCGAAGCGGAATTGGGGTCCCTATGCTGCGGTGGGGACCGGACGATCAGGTCCGAAGGGTGGGCGCAATGGATTGCGCCCACTTGCCGCCGCGCCATGAATGGCGCGGCGGCAAGCCCGGCCGGCCCGATCGAATTTTTCGTCCAGGATGGACGAAAAACGCAGCACCGGGGTGGCCTTTCTCTTGGTGACTTCTCTTTGGCCAAACAAAGAGAAGTTACCCGCGCCCCCCGGAGGGGCGCGGAAAAAGGCAGGGATGTCGAAGTAGGCAGACGCACGAAATCAAAACGGCCAGATCTTCGGAATCAGGAGCATCGACAGCGCACAAAACAGCGCAATCAGCGGTACGCCGACCTTGGTGAAATCGAGGAAGCGATAGCCGCCAGCGTAGTACACCATCGTGTTGGTCGGATACCCGACCGGGGTAGCGAACGAGGTCGCGGCGGCGAACGCGACCGCCACCACGAACGGGCGCGGGTCGGCGTGCACCGCGTGCGCGACGCTGACGGCGATGCCGACCATCAGCACCACCGACGGGTTGTGGCCCATCAGCTCGGTGAGCAACGCGGTGAGGACGTACACCATCAGCAGCGCCGCCAACGGGCCGTGGTTGCCCACCATGTCGAGCGCGCCGCTTACTATCACGTGCGCCAGGCCCGTGGTTTCCATCGCAATGCCGAGCGGCAGGATCGCGCCCAGCAGGATGATGATCTTCCAGTCCATGCCCTGGTACACATCCTTGCGGCCGAAGCAGCGCGTCAGCGCCATCGCGGCCACGCCGCAGATCGCGGCGATCGGAATCGGTAGCCAGTGCAGCGCGGAAACGATCACCACCGCAGCCATGATTCCGATGGCGACGAATGCTTTGTAGCGCGGGCGGCGCGCGTCGTCGCGTTCGTTCAGCACCACGAAGCGGTCATCGCTGCGCAGGCGTTTCACCGTATCGGCCGGCAGCAGCATCATCAGCACGTCGCCGGTCTGGAACGCGACGTCGCGGATCTTGTCGCGCAGTAGGTGGCCGCGACGATGGATGCCGAGCACGGTGGCGTCGTAGCTGGGTTGCAGGTCCAGGTCGCGCAGCGTGCGGTCCTCCGCGGTGCTGGCCGGCGCGACCATGGCCTCGACGAGGACATTGGCCTTGTCACCGTTCCCGACGTGGGTGAACTCGGGATTGATCTCCAGCCCCGCGTGCTTGCGGAACTGTTCCAGTTTGTCCCATTCGCCGCGCACCAGCAGCACGTCACCGGCGCTGAGCTTCTGGGTGCGCGGCGACCACATGTGCTGGTCGCCGCGCAGCAATTCCAACGGATATACGCCTTGATCGCCCAGCTTCGCCTCGGCGATGGTCTGTCCGACCACCGATGAATCCGACATTACCTTCAGCTCGGTGACGTACTTGCCCACCTGCAGTGGCCCCGAAATCGCGTTGTCGATGTGCTTCGGCAGCAGCCAGCGACCGATCACCATCATGTAGGTGATGCCTGCGATCGCAAGCATCACGCCGAGCGGCGTGAATTCGAAAATGCCGAACTCGGCAAGTCCCTGCTTTTGCGCCAGCGAATCCACCAGCAGGTTGGATGACGTGCCGATCAATGTGCACACGCCGCCCATTTGTGCCGCGAATGCCATGGGCATCAGCACGCGCGCGGGTGAGGTATTGGTGCGCTGGCATACCTTCAGCGACAGTGGCAGGAAGGTTGCCACCAGCGCGGTGTTCTTGATGAAGGCGCCGAGCGGCGCGATCGCCAGCATCATCCCCAGGGAAAGCAGCCACGGATTGCGGATGCGCGAAAGGAGGTTGGTGATCGGGTCCAGCGCTCCCGAGCGCTCGATGCCCAGCGCCAGCGCGAACATCGCCGCCACGGTCACGGTCGCTTCGTTGCTGAAACCCGAAAGCGCCTGTTCGGGCGTGACGATGCCCAGTGCGGCCAGCAGGCCCAGCGTGATCAGGGCCACCAGGTCCACGCGCACCCTCTCGCTGGCGAACATCGCCATCGCGATCAGGATGATCGCGCCTGTGGCCCATGCCTGCCACGTCATGGGCGGCGGCGTCCCTGTGTGGCGGGCGCTTGCGGCACCTTCATGTTCCCCGGGTCCCCCGCATGTTCGTGGGCGCGGTGGCGAATGCGAGCCACCACCCCGCCGATTGTGCCGCGGTTTTCGCGCGAGCGCGTGAGCGCGGCGTTATCTGCAGATGAAACGGCGGGTGCGGCGTGCAATGCTCAGCCGCCGGTGCGTTGCCGCCGGTGGCCCGGCACCTGCGGCTCGGGATCGTGCTCCAGCCGCACTTTCAAGTCGAACCACGCAGCCTGCCCGGTCACCGGATCACCGTTGCCGTAACGGGTGTCGCGCGCGCGTTCGCCGATCAGGTGATTGAGCAGGAATCCGTCCGTGAATTCCGGCGCATCGGAGCGAAGTTTCCATGCGCCGCGTTGCTTGCCGATGGCGTTCCATGTCCACACGGTTCCCGGTGCGGTGGCTGCGTGCGCACGTACCTGCACCCGGATGCGCGCGCGTTCCGAGGCGACCCACACCCAGTCGCCGTCGCCGATCGCATGTTCGGCAAGCGTGCGCGGATGCACGTACAGCACGTTGCGCGCCGCGATCTGGCGCAGCCAGCGGTTCTGCGAACCCCAGGCGTGGTACATGAACATCGGGCGTTGGGTAATGGCGGAGAGGGGGTAGCTTTCACCCCTCTCCTTTCGGGAGAGCGGCCGGGGGTAAGGGTCCGCGGCTTGCGCGAAACCCGAACCCTCACCCGGCGCGCTGCGTGCGCCACCCTCTCCCGGAGGGAGAGGGGAGTTGGTGACGCCTTGCGACACGTACCACATGGGCACCGGATCGAAATACCGTTCCACGCGCGCGCGTTCCGTCGTCGGTGGCTGCACTTCGCCGTGGCCCCGGGCCGCCAGCCGGAACCGTTGCAGCACCTCGCAGTACCACTGCATCGTGATCGGCTCGGTCGTGGCCACGAAACCCATCGACTGCGCCCACGCGAGGTAATCGCGGTTCGCCATCCGGTAATACGCGCCCGCTTCCGGCACGCGCATCTCGAAGAAGCAGCCGTGCTCGGCATAGCGCTGCAACTGGCCGGGATTGGCCGCGCCCTTGCCGGCCAGTGCACCGTCGACGCCGCGCCAGCCCGCCAGCATGCCGACGCCCGGGGCGCGTTCGTGCCGTGCGATGTAGTCGGCATAATCCTTGTACATGGGCTTGCCGGAGGCATCCGCCATGTTGGGCAGCTTCAGGCGCGCGCCCAGGTCCAGCAGCACGTCCTGGAACGGACGCACGTCGCGGTCGGGCGCGACCACCGGCTGGCGGATCGCGTCGGCGGCGGATTCGGCATCGCTGATCGGGCGATCCAGCAGGCTGATGCAGTCGTGGCGTTCGAGATATGTCGTGTCGGGCAGCACCAGGTCGGCAAACGCGACGGTTTCGGAATCGTACGCATCCGCGTAGATGATGTGCGGGATCTTGTAATCGCCGTTGTCGTTGCGCGCGCACAGCAGTTCGCGTGTGGCGGCGGTGTCCATCGCCGAGTTCCAGCCCATGTTGGCCATGAACAGGAACAGCGTGTCGATCTTTGTCGGGTTGCCGTCCACCGCGTTGCGGATCACCGACTGCAACAGGCCGTGCGCGGCCAGCGGGAATTCCCAACTGAAGGCGTGGTCGATCCGGCGCGGCTGGCCGCGCTCGTCGACCAGCAAATCTTCGGGCGATTGCGGGTAGCCAAGCGGATTGCCGGTGAGCGTGCCGTCCGGGTTTCGCGATTTCGCCGGCTTGTTGCCGGGCGGCGCGGGCTTCGGGTACGGCGGCTGGTAACGGAAACTGCCCGGCGTGTCGATCGCGCCAAGCAACATCTGCAGGACGTGGATCGTGCGGCAGGTATGGAAGCCGTTGGCATGCGCGGCGACCCCACGCATCGCGTGCATCGAGACCGGGCGGCCAACCATCGAGTCGTGCTTGCGGCCATGGGTGTCGGTCCAGGCGATCGGCAATTCGATCGCTTCGTCGAACGCGACGCGCGCGAGTTCGGCGGCGAGGCGGCGGATGGTACGTGCAGCGACGCCGCAGCGCTCGCTGACGCTGTCGGGTGCGTAGTCGTCGGCGAGGAAGCGTTCGGCGACGAGCTGGAAGGCAGGCACTGCGGTGCGGCCGTCCGGCAGCGTATATTCGCCGGCGATCAGCGGTGCGATGTCGGCTTGTGTGGCGTCGGAAACGCGGCAGTCCTTGGTTTCGTCATTCCGGACGTCGCGAAGCGACGATCCGGAATCGGTTTCTTCATGCGACGAATCACCGATTCCGGGTTCTGCGCTGCGCGCAGCCCCGGAATGACGAAAAGGGGAACGCACCGCGCACAGCGGCTCGCCGCTGTCACCTCGCGCAATCAGTCCATCGTCCGCCGCGCCCGGATCGCGGATCACCAGGTGATGCGCGTTGCTGTAACGCACCAGGTAGTCGAAATCCACGCGATCGTTCCGCAGCAATTCGTGGATCAACGCGCCCGCCAGCAAACCGTCGGTGCCCGGATTGACCGGCACCCATTCGTCGGCGATCGATGCATAACCCGTGCGCACCGGGTTGATCGCGACGATCTTGGCGCCGCGTGCCTTCATTTTCCCGAGGCCCAACTTGATCGGATTGGAATCGTGGTCTTCGGCGACGCCCCACAGCATCAGGTACTTGGTGCGTTCCCAGTCCGGCTCACCAAATTCCCAGAACGAACCGCCAAAGGTGTACATGCCGGCGGCGGCCATGTTCACCGAGCAAAATCCGCCATGCGCAGCGTAGTTGATGGTGCCGAACTGCTGCGCCCACCAGCCGGTCAGCGCCTGCGACTGGTCGCGCCCGGTGAAGAAGGCCAGTTCATCCGGATTGCGCGCGCGGATGTCGCCCAGCCACCGGGTCGCCAGCGACAGCGCCTCGTCCCATTCGATTTCCCGGAACTCGCGTGAACCGCGTTCGCCCACCCGCAGCAACGGTTTGCGCAGGCGGGCCGGCGAATAGTGCTGCATGATTCCCGACGCGCCCTTGGCGCAGATCACACCACGGTTGACGGGGTGCTTCGGGTTACCATCGATGTAACGCACGCGGCCATTCTTCAGGTGCACGCGAATTCCGCACCTGCACGCGCACATGTAGCACGTCGTGGTTTTCACTTCGTCGCCGGTGGGCTGATCGAGCTTCAGCGCTTTATGTGGCATCGAAATTTCATGTCGTCGTTCCTGTGAAGGCCGGAGTCCAGTTTCCTGCTCCCGGCACTGCGCCCCGGCCCAACCATGACCGGGATGGCGAAGCACCCGAGGTGGCCATGGTGCGATGGTAGCCACGCGCCCCGCTTGCCGCCAAACCGGCGGCGCGGCATGCTTGCGTCATGCATCAGTATGAACGCGTCCTCAAACTGCACGGAATCTTCAAGTCGCACCGGCGGCCGGTCGAGGTGCAGCGCCTGCGTGAGGAACTGGGTTGCTCGCGCGCGACGCTGTATCGCGACATCGCGTTCCTGCGCGATGCGCTGGGCGCGCCGCTGGACAGTGATCCGGAAGGTCGCGGCTACGTCTACGCCGAAGGCGAGGGCGAGCGCTTCGAGCTGCCGGGCCTGTGGCTGACCAGCGAAGAATTGTCCGCGCTGATGGCGCTGGAAGCGCTGGTGGCGCGCTCGGATCCGGGCGTGCTGGCCGATGCACTGGCGCCGTTCCGCGCCCGCGTCGAGAAAATCCTCAACGAGCAGGCGGGCACCAGACAGCAGCCGCTGGAGCGCATCCGGGTGGTGCCGTGGGGTTCGCGCAAACTCAACCAGCAGGTGTTTCGCGCGGTGGCCGGCGCGGTATTGGCGCGCCAGCAGTTGAAGTTTCGCTACCGTGCGCGCACCACCGGCGCCGACAACGTGCGCCACGTGTCGCCGCAGCGGCTGACCCACTATCGCGACAACTGGTACCTGGATGCCTGGGACCACGATCGCGAGGCGCTGCGCAGTTTCGCGGTGGACCGCATCGGCGAGCCGGAAGTGCTGGACAAGCCGGCCGTCGATCGCGACGAGAAGGAATTGAACGATACGCTGGCGTCGAGCTACGGCATCTTCGCCGGTACGCCCAAGGCCTGGGCGACGATCCGGTTTTCCGCGCGCGCCGCGCGCTGGGTGGCCGACGAGCACTGGCATTCGTTGCAGGAGGGCCGCTGGCTGGACGATGGCCGCTACGAGTTGAAGGTGCCGTACTCGCAATCGCGCGAACTGGTGATGGACATCCTGCGCTACGGCCCCGACGCGCAGGTGGTGTCGCCGCAATCGTTGCGCGAGGAAATCCGCATCATGCACAAGCTGGCGCTGGACGAATACGATCACGCCAAGCCGTGAGCGTTCACCAGGCCCTCGTCGAAACCCGGCAAGCCAAATCGGCCGTCGCGCTGGCGCTCGGTACCGGCGGTGCCCGCGGGTTGGCGCACATCGGGGCGATCGAGGCGGTCGAAGCGGCGGGTTACCGCATCGTCGCGGTGTCGGGCAGTTCCATGGGCGCGCTGATCGGCGGCATCTATGCGGCCGGCAAGCTCGACGTCTACCGCGACTGGGTGTGCGCGCTGCAGAAGATGGACGTGCTGAAGCTGGTGGACTGGACCCTGTCCGGCGCCGGCCTGATCAAGGGCGAGCGGATCATCGGCGTGCTGCGTGAATTGATCGGCGACGTCGAAATCGAGGAACTGCCGATCCCATTCACCGCGGTTGCGACCGATCTCGATCGCGAGCGCGAAGTATGGCTTTCGCGGGGTTCGCTGTTCGAGGCCATCCGTGCATCGATCGCGATCCCGACGATCTTCCGGCCGCATCCGATCCGTGGCCATCGCCTCGTCGACGGCGGGCTGATGAATCCGCTGCCGGTGACCCCGTTGCTGCAATCGCCGAGTGACTACAAGGTGGCCGTCAACGTCAATGGGCCGCCGGAGACCCTGGCGGCGACGCGCGCCCCGGTGGAGGAAGTCGCGTCCATCGGGCTCCGCAGCCGCGTCGCCGCGTTCGTCAAGCGCACCATCGGCAACCACGCCGAAAACGGGCACGAACCCGGCTGGATCGACACGCTGACCCAGTCGCTGGAGCTGATGCAGGAAAACCTGAGCAGCTTTCGTCTCGCCGCCGACCGACCCGACCTCGTGATCGAGGTGCCGCGCAACGCCAGCGCCGTGTACGAGTTTTATCGCGCATCCGAGTTGATCGACCTGGGTCGCGAGCGCGCCCAGCGTGCACTTGCGGCTTGGCAGCCGGATCGCGGCCTGAAGCGCGAGTAGGGCACGCGCAACGAAGAACCCGCAGCGTTGCCGCTGCGGGTCTTGGCAAGCCGTGGTACGGCGCGGATCACCCCGCGTTCGCGAATGCCTCGGTCATGTCCAGCATGCGGTTCGAGAAACCCCACTCGTTGTCGTACCAACCCAGCACCTTGACGAGGGTGCCACCCATCACGCGGGTCTGGGTGGCGTCGTAGGTGCACGAAGCCGGGTTGTGGTTGAAGTCGATCGACACAAGCGGCTTGGTATTGACCGCCATCACGCCCTTCAGCCTGCCGTTGGCGGCTTCGTTGATCACGGCTTCGATCTCGTCCTTGCTGGTTTCCCGCTGGGCCACGAAGGTCAGGTCCACGCATGAGACGTTGATGGTCGGGATGCGCATCGAGAAGCCGTCGAGGCGGCCGTTCAATTCCGGCAGCACCAAACCCACCGCGACCGCGGCGCCGGTCTTGGTCGGAATCTGGCTGTGGGTGGCCGAGCGTGCGCGACGCAAATCCTTGTGGTAGACGTCGGTCAACACCTGGTCGTTGGTGTAGGCGTGGATCGTGGTCATCAGGCCGTGCACGATGCCGATCTTCTCGTGCAGCACCTTGGCCAGCGGCGCGAGGCAGTTGGTGGTGCACGATGCATTCGAGATGATGGTGTCGGTCGGCTTGATCTTGTCCTCGTTGACGCCGTAAACGAAGGTACCGTCGACGCCGGTGCCGGGCGCCGAGATGATCACCTTCTTCGCGCCGGCGGCGAGGTGCGCCGCGGCCTTGTCGCGTTTGGTGAACAGGCCGGTCGATTCGATCACGACGTCGACGCCGAGATCCTTCCATGGCAGTTTCGACGGATCGCGTTCCGCGCACACCTTGATGTGGTCGCCGTTGATCACGAGGTCGCCGTTCTCGACCGCGACCGTCCCCGGAAACTTGCCGTGGGCGGTGTCGTATTGCGTCAAGTGCGCGTTGGTCTCGGCATCACCGAGATCGTTGATTGCCACGATCTTCATCGCGCCGGTGCGGTTGGATTCGTACAGCGCGCGCAGGATGTTGCGGCCGATGCGGCCGTAGCCGTTGATCGCGACCTTGATCGCCATGATGGGGTCCTTTGCAAGAAGCCGTTTGAGGAACGCTCATTTTAGCCGGTTTGCGCTGCCGCTTCATGCGCGACACCGGCGCGGTGCATGGCAAACTGGCGCTTTGGGCGGAGCGACCATGGGTGGATTCCTGCGCGCGCGCGGCGGTGCCGCCGCGACTGCAATCGCGTTCGCGGCGCTGCTGGCCTGCGCGCCGCCCGCGTCGGCGTGGGGGCCGTTGGGCCATCGGATCGTGGCGCGGCTGGCCGAGGCACAGCTGACGCCGCAGGCGCGGGACGAAGTGCAAAAGCTGCTCGCGGTGAGCGGTGCGTCACACCTGTCGGACGTTGCGATGTGGGCCGACGACCTGCGCGATACCGATCCCGTATTGTTCCGGCGCACCAAGCGTCTGCACTTCGTCAATTTCCAATCGCGCGACTGCATCTACGAGCCGCCCCGTGATTGCCAGGACGGCAAATGCGCGGTTGCCGCCATCGGCAAGTATTCCGCGATGCTTGCGAACCGCGGCAACGGCCCGGCCGTGCGCGCCGAGGCGCTGGCTTTCGTGGTGCATTTCGTGGGCGACGTCCACCAGCCGCTGCACGCGGATTTCAGGCACGACGCCGGCGGCAACGATTTCCAGGTGCGCTGGCACGGACGCGGCAGCCGCCTGCACCGGATCTGGGATTCGACGATGCTGGATACCGCACATCTTTCGTCCGCGCGGTACGCGCGCAAGCTCGAAGCCGAACGCACGCCCGTCGCGACGGGGGGAACACCCGCCGAATGGGCCGAGGAGGGCTGCCGCATCGACCGCGATGATGGCGTGTACCCGTCGTCGCGCACCATCGATGACGCCTACGTGCGACGCGAACTCCCGATCGCCGAGCGCCGCCTGCGCCAGGCGGGCGCGCGGTTGGCGGCGTTGTTGAATCGCGATCTTGCGAACGGGTGACCGGCGCCGGATGCCCCCAATCCGGGTCGCGCGCAGGCGCGCTCCTGCCATCAACCATCGCGACATGCCTTTTGCAGGAGCCTGCCTGCAGGCGACCTCAATACGTGATGCCCAACCGGCGCATCAGCTTGCCCACCAGCCACGCCGGGCCGATCAGGAGTTGCACGATGTTGGTGAAGAACGCGGGACGCCGTCCTTCGATCGCGTGGCCGATGAATTGCCCGATCCATGCCACGACGAACAGCACGGCGGCGAGGATCAGCAGCGGGCGCGGCCCCAGCGCGCCGTACAGTGCCCACGCAAGCGCACCGCTCACGATGAACACGATCGCCATTGCGTAGGCGAGGTTGCGGGACAGCCGGCGGTAGAACAGGAACGCCGCGAACATCGCCAGCACCGCCCAGAGCCCCGGCCGGAACCACTGCGGCAGGATTGGCGGGATCGTCCACAACGCGGCGATCACCGCCCACATGATCGCCGGCACGCACACCCAATGGATCGCGCGATTGGTGCGGTTCCGATGATCGGCGCTGTAGCTTGCGAACCAGTCGTTGACGCTGCGCATGGCAATCTCGATCGTCCGCTGTTGTGCGATCAATCTACATAGGCGTAGGGCGGGTGCCAACCCGCCATCCCGGTTTGAACATGCGCGGCGGGATCCGCTGCGCTACTCCCGCCCTACTCCTATGCGCTCGCGACGGGCCTGCCGCCCCATGCGCGTGTCAATCCAGGACGATCCCGGCGAGCTTGCGCAAGGCCTCGGAGTACTTCGCCGCGGTGCCCGCGATGACTTCGCGCGGAAGCTTCGGGCCGGGCGCGCGTTTGTCCCAGTCCAGGGTTTCGAGGTAATCGCGCACGAACTGCTTGTCGTAAGAGGGCGGACTGATGCCGACCTTGTACTGGTCCGCCGGCCAGAAGCGCGAGGAGTCGGGGGTCAGCATCTCGTCCATCACGTACAGTTTGCCGGCCGCATCGATGCCGAACTCGAACTTGGTGTCGGCGATGATGATGCCGCGCTCGGCGGCGTACTTCGCGGCGAAGGTGTAGATGGCCAGGGTGGCGTCGCGCACCTGCCTCGCGAGGTCGGCGCCGACCAGATCCACCACGGCATCGAAGCCGATGTTTTCGTCGTGCGTGCCCTTGGGAGCCTTGGTGGACGGGGTGAAGATCGGCTCCGGCAGTTGCTGCGCCTGCTTCAGGCCCACGGGGAGCTTGATGCCGCACAACTCGCCGGTCCGCTGGTAGTCCTTCCAGCCCGAGCCGATCAGGTACCCGCGCGCGATCGCCTCGACCGGCAGCGCCTTGAGGCGCTTGACCACCACCGCGCGTTTCTCGTACAGCTTCGGATCAACGCCTTCCGGCAGCACCTCGGCCACGGGCGTGCCGGTCAGATGGTTCGGCACCAGGTGCGCGGTCTTGCCGAACCAGAAGTTGGAAACCTGCGTCAGCATCTCGCCCTTGCCGGGAATCGGGTCGGGCAGCACCACGTCGAACGCCGACAGGCGATCGCTGGCGACGATCAGCAACCGGTCGCCAGGCAAGGCGTAGACGTCGCGTACCTTGCCGCGGTGCAGGAGTTCGAGACCGGGCAATTCCGATTGCAGCAAGGTGGTGGGCACGGCTTCGCTCCGCGGGTGGAAAACGCGCATTGTAGCGATGCGCCCCGGGTGGGCGGAATGCAGGCGCCTGGCTGATAAACTGGGGCGATGCGAAAATCGCCCTGGACGTTTCTGCTGCTCGCGTTTGCGCCGTTGGCCCTGGCGCAGGCGGCGCCGTTGCCGTCGCCACCGGCGCAGCTCGGCTTGTGCGCTGCCTGTCATGGCGAAGATGGTCACGCCCGCATTCCCGGCGCGCCCAACCTGGCGGGCCAGCCGTATCAATACCTGCTGCAGGCGCTGCACGGGTATCGCAACGGCGAGCGCAAGGTGCCGGTGATGCGCGCCGCCGCCGGGCCGCTCACCGACAAGGACATGCAGGCGCTGGCGCGATGGTTCGCGGCGCAGTCGCCCTGCAAGCCGGCGCAGGCGGAGAACCCATGAGGATCTGGGGCAAGCTGATCGGTTTCGTGATCGGCTTGGTGGTGACGCGCGGCGACTTCGGCGCGGCCGTGCTGGGACTGGTGATCGGGCACCTGGTGTTCGACAGCGGCTGGCTCGCGGGACTCACGCATACCGGTGGCAAGGATGGTTACGTCGAACCGCTGTTCGCGTTGATGGGGGCGCTGGCCAAGAGCGACGGGCGCGTGTCCGAAGCCGAAGTGGCGGTCGCCGAAAAACTGATGACGCGGCTGGAACTGGATCCGCTGTGGCGGCGGCGCGCGATCGACGCGTTCAACAAGGGCAAGGCGCCGGGCTTCGACATTTCGCGCACGCTGGTGGACTTGCGTGCGTGGTGCCTGCCGCGGCGCAGCTCGGTGATGCCGTTCCTCGACATGCTGTGCGACGTGGCGCTGGCCGATGGCCCGCTCAGCAACGAGAAATTGCAGGTATTGAAGCGGGTGGCATTTTCGCTGCGCATCAGCGACATCCAGTTGGTGGCGCTGCTGGCCATGAAAGGTTTTGCGTGGAACGCGGGTGCGCGCACGGGCGATTGGGCGCACGCCGGCGCCGGGTCGCAGCAGCGGGGTTATCGCCCCGCGCCGCGCAGCAACGGCCCCGATCCGTACGCGGTGCTCGGCGTGCCGCGCGACGCCGACCAGCGCACCATCAAGCGCGCCTATCGCAAGCTGATCGGCGAATACCACCCCGATCGCCTCGGCAACATGCCGGAGGATTTGCGCCGTCGCGCCGAACGGCGTGCCAGCGATATCAACGCGGCGTGGGAACGCATACAATCGGAGCGCGGCTTTCGGTAGGAGCGCGCCTGCGCCACTATCTTGTGCGATCATCCCTGATCGCTGCTTCGCTCGGCGGCAACGCGGCACGAAGCAGTTCGCATTCCGTGAATCCAGAACGCCCTTCCATGGGCTGACTTTCCACAACAGCCGCTTCGCTTGGAACCATCCATGGCTAGACAGCCTTGCGTCATCGCCCCCTCCATCCTGTCGGCCAACTTCGCCAGGCTCGGCGAAGAAGTCGACGCCGTGATCGATGCCGGCGCCGACTGGATCCACTTCGACGTGATGGACAACCACTACGTCCCCAACCTCACGATCGGGCCGATGGTGCTGAAGGCGTTGCGCGATTACGGCATCACCGCGCCGATGGACGTGCACCTGATGGTCGAGCCCGTCGACCGGATCGTGCCCGATTTTGCCAAGGCCGGTGCCACGTCGATCAGCTTCCATCCGGAGGCCACGCGCCACGTCGATCGCACGCTGTCGCTGATCCGTGAGCACGGCTGCAAGGCGGGGCTGGTGTTCAACCCGGCGACGCCGCTGGAGTGGCTGGACTACGTGCTCGACAAGGTCGACATCGTGCTGGTGATGAGCGTCAACCCGGGTTTCGGCGGGCAGGCCTTCATCCCTTCCGCGTTGGAAAAGCTGAACCGCGCGCGCGAAATCATCGACCGCAGCGGCCGCGCGATCCATCTTGAAGTCGACGGCGGCGTCAAGGTTGACAACATCGGCGACATCGCACGCGCGGGCGCGGACGCGTTCGTTGCCGGCTCCGCCATCTTCGGCAGCGGCGATTACAAACAAACCATCGCAGCCATGCGCAAGGCGGCCGGCTGAATCAAGCAGCGATCCGCAAACAAACGCAAATCAGTTTGTCATTCCGGGGCTGCGCGCAGCGCGGAACCCGGAATCGGTCTCATCCAGCCACCAAACAGATTCCGGGTTCCGTTCGCGACAAAGCCGCGAACGGCCCCGGAATGACGACAATTTCTTGCTGACATCACACCCAAGCCAACGGCCCCGATGCTTGCGCACCGAGGCCGCGGCCGACCAGGAGAGGAATGAACCGAAGAGGCGGAAGAAAGCGCCCCGCATTTTGCGTGGTGGTCCACCGCGCTGGACGCCTTCCGGTGTCAGTGGCCGGGTGCGTCTCCGGCGCCAGCGCGGGGGTGTTCCACGGTCGTTATCCACGGCAGGAGTACCGACTGCCGGTCCATTTGGCACGCGCCCGCCGCCGCGCCGGGGGCGCGTCAAGGGCGAAAAGCGGGCGATTTCTGGCAAAACGCGGGCAGCCCGGACGGGTGGCTTGCGTGGCACGCCGGCATGGCGCACGCTCGCGCTCGAGCGGCTCGCGGGCGCGGCCGCATGGATCAAGGAGAAATGCATGGCTCGCGCCATCGCGATCGTGGAGGACGAGCCGTCCATCCGTGCCAATTACGTCGAGGCGCTTTCGCGCATCGGGTACGAGGTGCGCGGCTTCGCCTCGCGCGGGGAGGCTTCCGGCGCCTTCGCCAACCGCATGCCGGAACTGGTGATCATCGACATCGGGCTCGGCGACGAACCCGAGGGTGGCTTCGACTTGTGCCGCGAGCTGCGGGCGAAATCGGCGACGCTGCCGATCATTTTCCTGACCGCGCGCGATTCCGATTTCGACGTGATATCGGGGCTGCGCCTGGGTGCAGACGATTACCTGAGCAAGGACACCAGCTTCCATCAGCTCGCCGCGCGCATCGGCGCGTTGTTCCGGCGCGTGGAATCGCAGAAGGCCCCGGCACCCACCGAGACGGTAGTCGAGCACGGGCCACTGAAACTCGAAGCAGAACGGATGCGCGTCACGTGGAACGACATCGACGTGCCGCTGACCGTCACCGAATTCTGGATGGTGCATACGCTGGTGCGTTTTCCCGGCCACGTGAAGAACCGGGACCAGTTGATGCGCGACGCCGAACTGGTCGTGGACGACGCCACCATCACCTCGCACATCAAGCGCATCCGCAGGAAATTCCTGGCCATCGATCCGGCGTTCGATGCGATCGAGACGGTGCATGGGGTGGGTTACCGCTGGAAGCCATGATTTTTGCGATCATCCCTGATCGCTGCTTCGAACCGCCTGCTGCAAGATTCCGGATCACGGCGTCGGCTGCTCCAGAACGGCCATCCATGGCCTGACTTTCCACAACAGCCGCTTCGATCGGTACATTAAGGCGCTCAAGCCCGGGCCAAGCTGTCCCTCGCACCCCGATGACCCTTCGTCGCAAACTGCTGCTGGTCGCGCTGTCCACGCTGGCCTTGCCGTGGGCGGGTTGGCTGTACGTGCGGCAGATGGAACACCTGCTGCGCAACAGCCAGGAACAGGCGTTGCTGGCGATCGCGTTCGCGCTGGATCGTGGCCTGGTCGCGGTCGGGGCGGAGCTCCCGAACACCGCACAAAACTGGTACGTGCAGCGTGCGACGCAGCCGCTCGTGATCGACGGGTCCGATCGTGACTGGGCCTCGTTGGCACGCTGGACGCAGCACCCCTGGCCGGAGGTGACGGTTCAGCTCGCCAATGATCCGGCATGGCTGTACATGCGCATCAACGTTGCCGACGCCACGCAGACGCGCCTCGACGCACAGGATGCCGCGGCGCTGGAGGCCGACCACGTGGTGCTGCAACTGGTGCGCGGCCATCGTCAGCGCAGCTACCTGCTGTCGAGCGCGACATCCGGCACGTTCCTCGCGCATCCGCTGGATGCGCGGGTGCACGGCCTGCCGGACCAGATCAGCGGGCAATGGGTGGATACCGGCAAGGCCTACCAGATCGAGCTGCGCATCCCGCGTGCGCAGGCGCCGGATCAACTCGGCATCGGCGTGTTCGACGCCAATGCGCCCACGCGTTTCAACGGCGGCAAGCCGGACGTGCGACCGTTGCTCAGCCTGTCGCCGGCGCTGTCGAACGACCTGACCCAGCTTGCGCCCAGCGGCGTGCGGGTCCGCCTGCTCAGCGCTGACGGCTGGGTGCTCGGCGAAGGCGGCAGCATGCTGGACCTGCACAAGCCCAAGCCCAGCCGCTTCCCGTGGTTGCAACGGGTGCTTTCCGATCTGCTGGTGGTGCCTTCGCTCGACCAGCGCCAGCACCTGCCGCGGGACATTCCGCACCTTTCCGAGCCCGACGTGCAACGAGCGCTGGACGGGCAGGCCACCGCCAACTGGCGCGGTGGCGACACCGCCGGCAGCGTGGTGCTGACGGTCGTGGTGCCGCTGGACTTGCGGGGCCAGAATCGTGGCGCGCTGGTGCTGGAACAATCCAGTCAGGCGCTGCCGCTTTTGACCAATCGCGCGTTGCTGGGCCTGATGCTGGCCAGCGTCGCGGTGCTGCTGATCGCGGGTGCGGTGCTGTTTGCGTTCGCGACGTGGCTGTCGGTGCGGATCGGACGCCTGCGCGACGCCGCCGAGCAGGCGCAACACCACGAAAGCCTCGCGCTGGAACGCCTGCCGCTGGTCGACGATCGCGATGAACTGGGCGATCTCGCGCGCAGCCTGTCGCGCCTGCTGGAGCACATCGGCACCTACACCGAGTACCTGCGCAAACTCGCATCCAACCTTTCGCACGAACTCAACACGCCGCTCGCGATCGTGCGCTCGTCGCTGGAAAACCTGGAGCACGCGGGGCTGCCGCCCGACGCGCTGCCGTATCTCGCGCGCGCCCGCGATGGCGCGGCGCGGATCGGGGCGATCGTGCGCGCGATGAGCGAAGCCAGCCGCATGGAACGCGCGATGGCGTCGGCCGATGGCGAAGACATGGACCTCGCGCAGGTGGTGCGTGGTTGCGCGGAGGCCTACCGGGCGCTGGCCGGCACGCGCGATCTGCAATGCATGATTCCCGACCAGTCCGTTCCGCTGTACGGTGCGCCGGAACTGATCGCGCAGGCGCTGGACAAGTTGTTCGACAACGCGCTGTCGTTCACCGCCGCGGATGGCTGGATCCGGATCGCGCTCGAACAGGACGAAGATGAAGCCCGCATCGTGGTGTCGAACAAGGGGCCGCACCTGCCCGAATCCATGCAGGGCCAACTGTTCGACTCGTTGATCAGCGTGCGCGGCGCGGGCGCCAAGGCCGGCACGCCGCACCTGGGCCTCGGGTTGTACGTCGTGCGGCTGGTCGCGGAACTGCACCAGGGTCGCGTTTCCGCGCACAACGACGAGGAAGGCGTCAGCTTCGAGATGGATCTGCGCGGCATGCGGCGGCGGGAAGCCGAATAGCCGTCCAGTCGTTGCGCCATCTGCTATTGTCGCGCGCTTGGTCGCGATGTTCCGAACAACTTGTTTGTCGTCATTCCGGGGCGCCTGCGGCTTCATCGCAGGCGAACCCGGAACCCGGCGATTTTGCTTCGGGTTCGGAAAGCCACCGGGTTCCGGGTGCCGCCCGTAAACAGCGCGGTCGGCCCCGAAATGGCGAGGCAAAAAGCGACTGCTGACACAGGCCGCGAATCAGAAGGAATGTTTCCGTGCTCGACCACGTCCAATTCGACGCCCTCGCCCGCGAGGGGCACAACCGCGTTCCGCTGGTGCGCGAGGTGCTGTCCGACCTCGACACGCCGCTGTCGGTGTACCTGAAGCTCGCCGACGGTCCGTACACCTTCCTGCTGGAGTCGGTCGAGGGCGGCGCGAACTGGGGGCGCTACTCGATCATCGGGTTGCCTGCGCGGCGCGTTTTCAGTTTCAGTGCGCACACGTTGACCGTGATCGAGGAAGGTTCGGTCGTCGAGACGCGTGAAGTGGACGACCCGCTGGCCGAGATCGAACGCCTGCGCGCGCAATACCGGGTGCCTCACCTGCCCGACCTGCCGGCCTTCACGGGCGGGCTGGTCGGTTACTTCGGATTCGAAACCATCGGCTACGCCGAACCGCGCCTCGCCAACTGGGATCGCACCGACGAACTCGGCACGCCCGACATCCTGCTGGTGCTGGCCGAGGAAGTCGCGGTCTTCGACAACCTGAAAGGCCGCTTGTACCTGATCGTGCACGCCGATCCTTCGCGCCCGCACGCGTATGCGCGCGCGCAGCGCCGGCTCGACGCGTTGGCGCACCACCTGCGCCAGGGCGGCGCGGCCTATCCGCCGGCCACACACGGCGCAGTACTCGACGAACGCGATTTCAAATCGTCGTTCACGAAGGAAGCCTTCGAGACCATGGTGGAACGCTGCAAGGCGTACATCCGCGCCGGCGACGTGTTCCAGGTGGTGCCTTCGCAACGCCTCAGCGTCGGTTTCAACGCTCGGCCGGTGGACGTATACCGCGCGCTGCGCGCGCTGAATCCCTCGCCGTACATGTACTTTTTCGACCTCGGCGAAACCCAGATCGTCGGTTCGTCGCCGGAAATCCTGGCGCGCCTGAAAGACGGCAAGGTGATCGTGCGACCACTCGCCGGCACCCGCAGGCGTGGCGCCACGCCGGAGGAAGACGCGGCGCTGGAGAAAGAATTACTGGCTGATCCCAAGGAACGCGCCGAGCACCTGATGCTGATCGACCTCGGCCGCAACGACATCGGCCGCATCAGCGAAACCGGGAGCGTCGAAGTGAGCGATTCGTTCGCGATCGAGCGCTACTCGCACGTGATGCACATCGTGTCGCAGGTGGTGGGCACGCTGCGGCCGGACCTGAGCTACATGGACGTCTTGCGCGCGACCTTCCCGGCCGGCACCGTGTCGGGTGCGCCCAAGATCCGCGCCATCGAGATCATCCAGGAACTGGAGCCGTTCAAGCGCAACGTCTATTCCGGCGCGATCGGCTGGATCGGCTGGTGGGGCGACGCCGACACCGCCATCGCGATCCGCACCGCCGTGATCCAGGATGGCCGCCTGCACGTGCAGGCCGGGGCCGGCATCGTGTACGACTCCGACCCTGCCGCCGAGTACGAAGAGACGATGAACAAGGGGCGGGCACTGTTCCGTGCCGTGGCGCAGGCGGTGCGGGGGTTGTGACTCAATCTCTCTCCGGGAGAGCGCCAAAGGTCAAGTGCGGGCACACACTCGCAAGCCCGGCCATCGCCACCTTTGTAGGGCGGGCGACAACCCGCCTTTCGCGTGCTGCGGCGGGATTCGCTACGCTTCTCCCGCCCTACGGGCTCTGATCGGTGGTGCGCCTCCCAGCGACGGTCGACTGCTGACCATCGAAATCCAAGGGGACGAGATGGCGATTCCAGATTACGAGACGATTATGCGTCCCATGCTCGAAGCTTGCGTGGACGGTAAAGTCCATCGTGTACGCGACCTTGCTGAAACGCTGGCAGAAAAATTCCGACTGACGCCCCTCGAGCGTGCCGAACTGCTGCCGAGCGGCATCGTGAAGTTCGTCAGCAGGGTCGGTTGGGCGAAAACTTATTTGAAGCAGGCAGGCTTGGTGGAACAACCTGCGCGAGCGATGGTTCATATCACTGTCCGCGGAAAGGAGGCGTTGCAGTCGACTGAGCGAATCGACAATGCCTATCTCTCACGTTTCGCCGAGTTCCGTGCATTCAAGGATCGTTCGCGCCCCGTACAACCAATAACCGACGCGCCGCTGGCAAGTGTGGGCGCGGAAGCCGTCACTCCACAGGAAGCACTGCAGCAAGCGTTCGATGAACTCCGTGACAGCCTTGTGAATGATGTGCTTGATGCACTGTTTCACGCGAGTCCGGCTTGCTTCGAGCGAGCGGTAGTGGATTTGCTCAGGGCCATGGGCTACGGCGGGGCGGTGGACGACGCCGGCACTCTGTTGGGTGGCCCCGGCGACGGGGGAGTAGATGGCGCAATCAAGGAAGATACGCTCGGCCTTGACACTGTGTACGTGCAGGCCAAGAAATGGGCTCCGGATCGGACAGTCGGAGATCCTGAAATCCGCGACTTTATCGGCGCGCTTCAATTGCAGCGCGCACGCAAGGGCGTGTTCTTCACGACATCGGATTTCACGAAATCCGCGCGCGACTCCGCCACGCGGTCCGAGTCCCGCGTGGTGCTCATCAATGGCAAGAAGTTGGCCGAGTTGATGGTGGACTACAAAGTGGGTATGAGTGTCACATCCACCCTGGAATTGAAACGGCTCGATTCTGATTACTTCGAGGAGTAATTGATTAGGCCATGGACGGCCGGTGACGAGATGCCGCGCCGTTGGCGTCAACGAATCAGGAGCAGAAGTCGCTGGGTTCCGGATCGCGGCTTCGCCGCGTCCGGAATGACGAGGTTGGTTTTCAGTCGGTACCCTGTAGGGTGCGAACCCTCACCCGTACGCTGCGCTCCCCCCTCCCCGAGGGAGAGGGGAAGTGCAGCTCACGCAAACGCGCGCACCTTCACCACCGCCGGATCGTCGGCGTGGTCGATCAGCAGGCGGCGGACGCGGTCCTGCCACAGCCGGCCGAACTCGCGGCGTTGCGCGGCGTTGGCCTGGCCCGTCATGGTCAGTTGCATCAACGGGCGCATCATCGGGTCGCCTGCCACCGGGCTGGTGTCGATTTCGACCTCGACCTCGGCGCCGGTGTCGTTGCGCTTGAGGCGCACGCCCGCGACGTCGCCCTGCGCGTAATGCAGGAGGTTGCTGCGCACGTGGCGTCCGCCGAGGCCATGGAAACCGTTGGCGGCGGCTGCGCCGGTGATCAGCGTCAGTACCTGGCCGATCACGCCGGTGACGCCGGCATTCTCCGCATCGTTGAGGTACACGCTGATGCCGCCGCGTTCGGGCAGCTCTTCGCCGTACAAGTGGCGCAGTGCGGCGCGCGCGCTGAGCCACCCGCCGGCGACGGTGGGGCAGGAGTGCCCGGCCAGCCTCACCGCGTCGGCGTAGTGGTACTCGATCACGCCGTCGTCGCTGGCGCCCAGGAGTTGCGCGAGGCCATCGTGCAACTTGAGCGCCGGCACTTCGGCGAAGAAATCCGGAAAGGCCATTACTGCCTGACCACGAAATCGATCACCACCGGGCCGTCGCCGCCGCGGGCCTGGTAGATCACCTCGACGCGGTCCTCGTAGCGTTGCTGCATCTGGTGCAGCAACGGAATCGGATCGTGGTCGTTGACGAAGCGCATCGCCTCGCCCGGCTTGAGTGCGTCCAGCGCACCGAAGATGGCCGAGTGGCGGAAGCGGTGCGCGATCGCACGTGCGTCGAACGGGTAGGGCGTGTAGGCGGGGGTTTCTGCAGGCGTGTTCATGCGCGCACTCGCGTGTTGGGGACCGCGCAAGCATGCGCGGCGACCGTCCCGCGCGTATTGACCTGAATCAGGGCAACGCCGTGTCGGATGGTGCGACGGCACTTTCAAGGAATGCGTCGCGTTGCACCGCCGGTTCGCCGCCGATCCGGCGGACCGCGGCGTAGAAGCGCGTCCAATCGCCGTCGCAGCGTTTGAACAGTGCGGCGAACGCCGGTACGCCGCGGTCGTAGAGACCGAACGGCAGCAGCTTGGCGTTGTTGATGGGCGTGTCGAACCAATGGTCGTAGCCGTGGTAGCCGTGCCATTCGGTGTCGCGCAGGTGCGCGTAGTCGCGCCGCAGGTCGGCGAACGCTTGCGCCTTGCGCCCCCTTTTCGCGGCATCGGAAAGATCACTGGCGTACACCGCCTTCAGCTTGTCGCGGGTGGCCAGCACCAGTTTCGTGAATTGCCGCTGCCGCGCGGCTGCCGTGGGGTCGGGCGGCGGCAGGTGGTTGTCGGCGTGCCACTGTTCCAGGCCTTGGCGTTGCACGAAGGTCGCGAACGATTCGTTGAAAGCCGTATCCCCCTTGACGTAAAACTGCTGGTGCGCGAGCTCGTGGAAGATGGTGCCGATCATCTCGTCGTCGCTCCATTGGTCCATCGTGCTGAGCAGCGGATCGGCAAAATGCCCCAACGTGGAATATGCCGGCACGCCGCTGATCCACACGTCATCGCCTTGCAGCGCCAATTTGTCGGCCAGTGCCTCGGCGCGATCGTGGCGGTAGAAGCCCTGGTACGCGACGCAACCTGCAAACAGGAAGCAATGTTCGACCGGCTGCAGCGACAGCGTCGGCGTGGCAAACACGTTCCACATCACGAACGGACGGTGGATGTCGGCGTAGGTGGTGTAGCTCTTGTTGCGCGGCAATTTCAACGTGCCGGATGCGAACGCGCGGGCGCGCAGCGCCAATTCCAGCCGCGCGCGTAATGCCGGATCGACATCAGGATCTGCGATCACCTGCTTGATCGGCACCCGCGCCCGCAGCACGGCCATCTCGCCCGCGGCCAGGTGGGCGTAGTAACCGATCGTGGTGCAGCCCGTCACCGTGATGCCCAGCATGGCGGCGATCACCGTGCGCGCAATCGACCGGCGCCGTTGTCGACCTTCAGTCATTTGCCTGTCTTCGGATGGCCGGGATCGCACCCTCGACCAAGCTATCGCTGGATGCCTTGCCGGGTGCCAAACCATAAGGTAGCGGACCCGGTTGGACCCGGCCTGAAGCTGGCGAACGCATCGCGACGGTGCCGTTACTTCGCCGTCGCAGCCTCCACCGAGACGCGCACACCGTCGCGGACCCGGTCGCTCGGGTGCACGATGACGCGATCACCGGGGCGCAACCCGGCCAGCACCTCCGCGACTTCGTCGCTGGCGTGCCCTGCCGAAATGGCGGTGCGCACCGCGCGACGATTGCGCAGGACGAACGTTGCCCAGCCGTCGCCCTGCCGGAACAGCGCGGAAACGGGCACCCGGATCGCGTCCGGATGGCTCCAGACCACGATGTGCACGACCACCCGGAAGCCGTCGGCGAGCGCCGCCCACGCTTCCGCCGTGCCGGCCGGATCGAGCAACACGTTCACGCGTTGCTCCTCGACGCCCAGCGCCGAAATCTTGGTGAAGCCGGAGGGCTCCACCCGCCGGACGCGTGCGGCGAGCGGCGTCGGCCCGCCCCAGTCCGTGATGGTGGCGCGGTCGCCCGCGTGGACCTGGACGGCGTCCTGGGAAACCAGTTCGGCCACCACCTCCATCTTGCGTGGATCGCCAACTTCCATGATCAGCGCGCCGGCGGGAAGCGTCGCCTCGCTTTCGCTCGCGACCCGCAACACGCAGCCGGATACCGGTGCGATGAGCGGAATGCTGTCGCGGGTTGCTTGATCGGCCGGATTGCCCGGATTGCCCGGGTCGATCAGGAGCGCCCGTGCCGCGGCGAGATCGGACTGCTTCACCTTCAGGGCGGCTTCGGCGGAGGCCAGCGCAGCCGCGGCAGTGTCGCGCGCCAACTTGGCGCGCTCGAGGTCCGCGCGGCTGGTGACACTGATCCGGGCGAGCGCGAGGAACCGGCCGTAATCCGACGTCGCGAATTCGAGCTGTGCCCGCTGCCGCCGGACTTCCGCCGCGGCCAATGTTTGCGCGGCCTGCGCGGCGTCCACCGCCGCCGTGGCCTGCGCGCGGGTGCGCACGTCCAGGAAATTTGGCGGAATGGGCTGCAACTCCGCGACACGGGTCTGGCCGCCGATCACGCTGTCGCCGGCGTGCACCTCCACGCGCAGCAGCCGGCCGCTGACCGGCGCGGACAGCCGGTAGATTTCGCGGACGCGGGTGCGGCCGTTGTCGGAGACCTCGACCGCCATGGGGCCGCGCGTGACTTCGGCCGTCTCGACCGGCACCGGACGCGGCCAGAAGCTCCACACCAGTGCACCCGCGACGACGAGCGCCAGGATGGCAACGACAAGCGTGCGACGGAGGCTCGGCGGCATCTTCATTCCCGGGTCTTCAAGACCGCGATCAGGTCGAGCCGGTGGATGCGCCAGGCAACCATCGCGGCGGAAGCGGCGGCCGCGGCGAGCACGATGCCCATCGCGACGCCGTAGGTCGAGGGCTGCATCACGAACGGGATGCGAAACAGCTTGGTTTCCATGGCGCGCGCGGTGGCCCAGGCCAGGCCGCGGCCGAGCCCGCACCCGATCGGCAACGCGACCAGCACCAGCAGGGCCAGTTCGCCCAGCAGCACGTAGCTCACCTCGGAACGGGTGAACCCGAGCACGCGCAGGCTGGCCAGTTCGCGCCCGCGCTCGGACAGCGAGATCCGGGCCGCGTTGTAGACCACGCCGAAGGCGATCACGCCGCCGAGCGCGATGTAGAAATCGATCACGATGGTCATGCTGCGGGCCATGGTTTCCCGGAGCGCGGTGATCGCCTGTTCGCGGGTCGAGATGCTGGCGACGGCCGGCATGGCCTTGAGGCGGCGCATCAATTCGGCGCGGGCCGCCGAATCGACCAGCGCCTGGATTGCGGTCAGCGTGCCGGGCTCGCCGGTCAACGTCGTGAGCGCGCGCCGGTCCATGTAGGCGGCAAGCCCGACGTGCTCGGAGGTGACCGCGGCCACCGGCAGTTCGGCGCGGCGCCGGGTCCCCTGCAGGATTTCCACCTGCACGGATTCACCGCTGACCAGCCCGAGCAGGTCCGCCAGTTTCTCCGACAACACAATGCCTTGTCCGGGCAGGGTGAAGCCGCGCCCCGCCGAGTCCTGGAACGTCCGGAACGCGGTGTCGCGGCTCAAGCCCGCGATCGCGATCCGCTGGCCCACGTGGCCGTGCGACAGCCGGGCCGGGACTTGCAGGACGGGTTCGGCGGCCCTGATGCCCGGGAGGCGCGCAATCTCGAAGCGCGCCAACTCGGAGCGCGGATCGACCAGTCCGATCACGAGGTCCTGCCGGTTTTCCCGGAAGTAGAAGCTGTCGACCAGTTCGTCGATCGAGGTGAAGAAGAAGAACAGCGTGACCAGCAGCATCACCGCCATCGCGGCACCGAAGACCGTGAACAGCGCCCGCAGCGGCCAGCGCAGGATGTGTCGCAGGATCATTTCGGTCGGCATCGACAGGTGCCGGCCGAGCTGCAGGCGGTCTACCAGGGTCCGCCGGTAGCTGGTCGGCGCCGGCGGTTGCATGGCCGCGGCCGGCGCCAGCCGCACCGCGCGGGACACCGCGCTCCACGTCCCGAGGATCGCTGCGGCAAACGACAGTGCGACCGCCGCGGACAGCACCGCCGGGTCGGTCTCGTAACGCAGGAACGGGAAGCGGAAATGTTGCTGGTAGATCGACGTCATCCAGTGGCCGAGCGACAGGCCGGCCGCACACCCGGCGATGACACCCAGTGCCGTGATGGCAAGCGAAAACTTCAGGTAGTGGACGCCGACCTCGCGGTGGGTGTAGCCGAAGGCTTTCAGCAGGCCGATCGATTCGCGCTCGGTGTCGATCAGGCGCGACAGCACCATGTGCAGCAGGAACGCCGCGACCGCGAGGAAGATCGGCGGGATCACGATCGACATCGTGCGCAGCTGCCCGAGCTCCTGATCGAGGTAGGCGTTGCTGAGCTGGTCCGCCCGGCCGTAGGCGGCGGTGCCGCCGTAGCGCGCCAGCAGCAGGTCCAGCCGGCGGATCACATCCGGTTCCGACGCATCCGGCGCCAGCCGCAGGCTGACGTCGTTGAAGGCGCCCTTCATGTCGTAGGCGGCTTCCATGATCGAGCGGTTGATCCAGAGGATGCCGAAGGTGCGGTCATCCTGCATCAGCTGGCCGGGCGCGAGCACGTAGATGAACTCGAGCGAGAGCGCCACGCCGGCGATCGTGAAGGCGCGCTTGCGCCCATTCAGCAACACGGCAAGCTTGTCGCCCGGCGCGTGGCCCAGCGCCTGCGCCATGTTCTCGCTCATCACCAGCTCGTCGCGCCCGCGCCCGGGCAGGTGGCCCTGGCGCAGCGCGATGCGGTCGAGCCGCGGCTCGCCGCGGTCGGGCAGTGACACCAGCAGCGCGGCCGCCGGTTGCGGCAGCGTCGGGATGTCGAGCGCCGCGTAACGAGTGATTCGCGTCTCCCACTCGGCGACGCCGGGAATCTCGCCGATCCGCGCGGCCACCGGCAGCGGCGCACGCCGCAGTTGCAAGAACACGTCGGCGAAGCGGTAGCGCTCGTAGTAGCTGTCGCGGGTGTCGCGCAGCGAAGTCATCGCGCCAAAGGTCATGATCACGATCGCGACGCCGCAGGCGATCACCGCGGCGATCGCGGCGGCCTGGCCGCGCGCGTGCCAAAGATCGCGCAACAGCTTGCGGTCGAGGGCGCGCATGCTCACCACCTGAGCGAACCGGCCGGTTGCCGGTGTGCGTTTGTGGTCACTTGCGCGATCCGGCCGTTCGCGAACGACGCGACGCGATGGCCCATGTCCGCGATCACGACGTTGTGGGTGATGACCACCGAAGTGGTGCCGAGTTCGGCGTTGATGCGCTCGATGGCCTGCAGTACGATCACGCCGGTGGGCGAATCGAGTGCGCCGGTCGGTTCGTCGCAGAGCAGGATTTCGGGCCGCTTGGCAATCGCGCGGGCGATCGCGACGCGCTGCTGCTCGCCGCCGGACAGCTCGGCCGGAAAATGATCGGCGCGTCCGGCGAGGCCGACGAGGGCAAGCGCTTCCTCCGGCGCCATCGCGCGGCGGGCGATTTCGGTCACCAGCGCGACGTTTTCGCGCGCGGTGAGGCTGGGGATCAGGTTGTAGAACTGGAACACGAAGCCGACGTGGTCGCGGCGATAGCGCGTCAGCTCGCGCTCACCCAGGCCAGTCAGGTCGTGGTCGCGAAAGCGCGCCTCGCCCGCCGTCGGCCGATCGACACCGCCGAGGATGTTGAGGAAAGTGGACTTGCCCGAACCCGATGGCCCCAGCAGCACCAGCATCTCGCCGTCGAAGATGTCGAGATCGACGCCGCGCAGCGCATGGACCTCCACCGATCCCGAACGGTAGACCTTGGTGAGGCCGTGGACGTGGAAGGCCACGGCCGGTCCGGCGTCGTGCTGGAATGAAGCGGCGCGCATGGCCGCCGGTTTAGCGGCGGGCCGCGGCGGCGCATTGATCCAGCGCAAGTCGGTGGTGGGCGGGGGCGATTTCGCAGGTCGCCGCGCCCGGACCGTCGCCGGGGATGCGAAACACGGGACCGGACACTATGATCGCTTCCCCACGAGCGAACATCACCGATGCTGCTGCTGATCGACAACTACGACAGCTTCACGTTCAACCTCGCCCAGTATCTCGGCGAGCTTGGGCAGGACGTGAAGGTGCTGCGCAACGACGCGGTGGATGTCGCCGGCATCCGCGCGCTGGCGCCGGCACGCATCGTGATTTCGCCGGGGCCGGGCACGCCCGACCAGGCCGGCGTTTCGCTGGCGCTGATCCGCGAACTCGCCGGCGCGATTCCGATCCTCGGCGTGTGCCTGGGCCACCAGGCGATCGGGCAGGCCTTCGGCGGCAACGTGATTCGCGCGAAGGAAATCATGCACGGCAAGACCTCGCCGATACGGCATCGTGGCCAAGGCGTGTTCGCCGGGCTTGCCGATCCGTTCGAAGCGACGCGCTACCACTCGCTGGTCGTCGAGCGCGCGAGCCTGCCGGAGTGCCTTGAAGTCACCGCATGGACGGAGCACCCGGACGGTTCCTTCGACGAGATCATGGGTTTGCGCCACAAGGCGTTGCCGGTGGAGGGCGTGCAGTTCCACCCCGAGTCGATCCTGACCTCGAACGGACACGACCTGCTGCGCAATTTCATCCGCGCGCCCTTGTCCCGAGCGGCATGAACATGCCCATCACGCCGCACGAAGCGTTGCAGCGCACGATCGAGCATCGCGAGATCTTCCACGACGAGATGATCGACCTTGTGCGCCAGATCATGCGCGGCGAGGTGTCGGCCGCGATGACGGCGGCGATCCTGACCGGCCTCAGGGTCAAGAAGGAAACCGTGGGCGAAATCGCGGGCGCGGCGACCGTGATGCGGGAGCTGGCCGAACACGTCACGGTGCCGCCGCATCCGCACATGCTGGACATCGTGGGCACCGGCGGTGACGGTGCGCACAGCTTCAACATTTCCACGGCATCGATGTTCGTCGCGGCGGCCGCCGGCGCGCAGATCGCCAAGCACGGCAATCGCGGCGTGTCCTCGTCGTCGGGCAGTGCCGACGTGCTGGAGGCCCTGGGTGCGAAGATCGATCTCGGGCCCGGACAGGTCGCGCGCTGTATCGGGGAGACCGGCATCGGCTTCATGTTCGCGCCGCGTTTCCATCCCGCGATGAAGGCGGTCGCGCCGGTGCGCCGCGAATTGGGCGTGCGCACGCTGTTCAACATCCTGGGGCCGCTGACCAATCCGGCGAATGCGCCGAATATCCTGATGGGCGTCTTTCATCCCGATCTGGTCGGCATCCAGGTGCGGGTGCTGCAGCGGCTTGGCGTCGAGCGTGCGCTGGTGGTCCACGGCAAGGACGGACTGGACGAGATTTCCCTCGGCGGCGCCACGCTGGTCGGCGAATTGCGCGACGGTAAGGTGCGCGAGTACGAAATCGAACCGGAACAATTCGGGATCCCGATGGCATCCAGCCGCAACCTGCGCGTCGCCGACGCCGGGGAATCGAAGGCGATGCTGTTGCAGGTGCTGGATGGCGCCGACGGCGTGGCGCACAACATCGTGCTGCTGAACGCCGGCGCGGCGCTTTACGCGGCGGGCGTCGCGGCGTCGATCGCCGATGGCATCACGCGTGCCGACCGCGCGATCGATGATGGTTCGGCGCGTGCCAGGCTCGATCAGTTCGTTGCAGCCACGCAAGCGCTGGCTGCACGACCGGCGTGAACGACATCCTGCAAACCATTCTTGCGCGCAAACGCGAGGAGATCGCCGAACGCAAGGCTCGTGTTCCCGTCGCCGTACTTCGCGTCCGCAATGCCGCCGCGGCGCCGGCGCGCGGCTTCGCCGCGGCGCTGCGCAAGTGCGTGCAGGCCCGGCAGGCGGCAGTGATCGCGGAGATAAAAAAAGCGAGCCCGTCCCGGGGATTGATCCGGGACGATTTCGATCCGGCCGCGATTGCGCGAAGTTACGAAAGGGGCGGTGCGACCTGCCTGTCGGTCCTGACCGACGTGGATTTTTTCCAGGGCAGCGACGCGTATCTCGGTGAAGCGCGCGATGCGTGTTCGCTGCCGGTACTCCGCAAGGATTTCACGATCGATGTCTATCAGGTGCACGAGGCGCGCGCGATCGGCGCCGACGCGATCCTGCTGATCGCCGCCGCGCTGGACAACGCCGCACTGGTGAACCTGCACGCGCTGGCCATCGAATGCGGGCTGGATGTATTGGTGGAAATCCACAATCCGGTCGACCTGCAACGCGCGCTGATGCTGACGAATGCGCCACGGACGCTGATCGGCGTCAACAACCGCGACCTGCGCACGTTCCAGACCAACATCGAAACCACCTTGTCGCTGAGGGAGGCCGTGCCGCCCGACCGCCTGCTGGTCACCGAAAGCGGCATCGCCACACCGGACGACGTCGCGCGCCTGCGTGCGGCCGGCGTCGGCGCGTTCCTCGTCGGCGAGACGTTCATGCGCGCTGCCGAGCCCGGTGCGGAGCTCGCGAGGCTGTTCGCGGGAGCGTGAGGATGGACCAGGGGCGAGTGGAAACGACGCGTCGCGTCGTACTGTTCGATTTCGATGGCGTGCTGGTCCGCGGCGACACGTTCGCGATGTTCATGCGTGACCGTTACGCGCGCGTCCGCTGGCGCAAGGGCCTGGTGCTGGTGCTCGGCCCGTGGTTCCTGCTGACGTTGCCATTCTCGCGCCGGCGCGTGCTGCGTTCGCTGGTGCACCTTGGGTTGCTCGGGCTGAGCGAGGCGCGCTACCGCGATCTTGCGCAGGCGTTCGCGGTGGCTTTGGTGCGCCAGCCGGGTCACTTCTGTCGCGAAGGGTTGAGCGCCTTGCGAAGGCATCAGGCCGCCGGCGACCGCATCGTGATCGTCACGGGTTGCGAGGAATCGCTGGTGCGCGGCGTGCTGGCCGAACTCGGCGTCACCGATGTCGAGGTGCTGGCGTCGCGGTTGCGCGCGGGGCGCCTGGGCATGCGCTCGGATTGGCACAACGTCGGGCGCCGCAAGGTGGAACTGCTGGCACGACACGGGATCGAGGCGTGGCAAGTGGCCTATAGCGATTCCAACGAGGACCTGCCCATGCTCGCGCTGGCCGCCGAAGCGGTGCTGGTCAATGCCACGCCCAAACTCTGCAAGCGGGTCGAGAATGCGCTGGGTCGCAGCGTGACCCGTGTCGAGTGGCATTGAAGCCCCAGCGGGTATCAGTGTGACCGCGCACGGGAGGCGGGCGTTGCCGACGCGTGCAACGCCCAGTCGCCCGTGCGTTTGCCTGGCACCAGCGTCCAGCCAGGTGCCAGCACCAGTGTCCATCCCGGGCCGGCGGGATGCGCGGGCGAGAAATCCGTTCCGACCGCAACCCGTGCCCGCGACCAATCCGAATCAACCAGCGCGCCGTGTCGTGCATCCAGCACGCCCCAGCGATCGCTGATGCGCACGGTCGGGTACACCGTGCCGTGGGGCGGCAGTGCCATCAACGTATTTGGATCGAACTGGATGTGCATGGCCACGAACGGCAACACCAGCACAGGGCCGTCCACCAGGGTCTGTTTCCACGTGACGAGTTCACGCCGGTGCCGCTGGTCGCGCGCACGTTCTTCGTCGACGATTTGCCTTGCGCCGTAGCGTGCGCCCGCCTGCCTTGCCGCGTCCGCAACATCCGCCGGCGGCTTCCAGCCGATCGCCCGGGCCAGCAGCGCGCCGAATGAAGCCTGTGCGTTCATGCGGGTGCGCCAGTCCGGTTCGACGATGTCGAGCAGCAATCCGCACGCCGGTCCGGAGTGATACGCGAACGAACGCACGAAGGAATTCCCCTGTTCCGCCTCGGCCAGATCCCGGAGCGTATAAGCTGGTGCAGCCTTGCCGGCGCCGATCCGGCGACCGGTGTATTCGGCCACGCCTTCGTTGCGTTCCAGTGCGTCCTCATGGGCTGCGGCATCGATGCCCAGCTGGCGGCGCCACGTACGGAACACCAATGCGTCGGCAATGGCGCGATCGCGCGAGGACGCATCGGTGGCGCGCAAGGCCGCGGCCAGGGCGCGCCATTCGAGCCGCATCCGGATGCGCGCTTCGGGCGTGTCGAGGTAGCCCACGGTCGGCGAAGCGGCCGGCAAGCCCAGGCGATCCTGGATGCGATGCCAGGATTCATGCATCAGCACGACGTCGCGCGTGACCCTGTCGGCAGGCAGCGGCCAGAGCAGCATGCTCCAACGCGTGCCGTCCCAGTCGAGCGCGGTGTTGGCGACGTTGACGCTGGTCGACAGGGTTCCCTCGAATGCACCATCCGCCTCGTGCAATTTGCTCCCGCTGCCCCGCCGATTGCCGATGACCCGACGCGTCGCTGGGTCGACCAGCAGCATCGGTCCGCAAAGTGAAACGCCCCAGAGCCGCCCGGAATCGGCGTCGCATAGTCGCATGGCTTCGGCAAACACGGGCTTGGCTGTCGCGGGCGTCAGCGCGGACGACGCGCCGGCGTGCAGCACCGGCGGGATGACGAGTGCGGCTGCGAAGGCGATGATCCGGTGTTTGTGTCGCATGGGTGGCGCCGAGTAGAACGGGCCATGTGAAGACGAGGCCAAGCCGTTCCGCCAAGCCCGTGCGGATGCCGCGCGGTCAGCGCGTGCCACGCACCACGATCGTCTTCCCCGACACGTCGATGCCGCCATCGTCTTCGAGCTGCTTCAGGACGCGGCCGGCCATCTCGCGCGAGCAGCCCACGATACGCGACAGTTCCTGCCGCGAGATGCGGATCTGGGTGCCTTCGGGATGGGTCATCGCATCCGGTTCCTGGCACAGGTCCAGCAGGGTGCGGGCAATGCGGTTGGTGACGTCCATGAAGGCCATGCGGCTGACCTGGCGCGAGGTGCGCAGCAGCCGGTGCGTCAGCTGCAGGCCGATCGCGAACAGGATGCGCGGGCAGTCATCGCGCAGGGTGCCTTCGAACAGGTGGAACAGCTTGTCGTAGCTGATCTCGGCGAGCTCGCAGGCGCTGCGCGTGCGGATCAGTACTTCGCGTTGCGCCTGTTCGACGAACAGCCCCATCTCGCCGATGAACTCGCCGCGGTTGATGTAGGCGAGGATCAGTTCGCGGCCCTGGTCGTCTTCGCTGCAGACGGTGACGGAACCGTCGATCACGTAGAACAGGGTGTTGGCGGGATCGCCGGGTCGGAGGATGGCCGTCTTGCCGGGGTACCGGCGGCGGTGGCACTGCTCCAGCAGACGTTGCATCGCGGCGGGGTCGGGCGCCAGCATCGGCGGCGCCTTCGAGCGTTCGTAAACTTGCTGGAGCAGATAGCGCAATTCCGACATGATGTCCCTGTCCTGCGTCGCACATTACGTGCGGGGGGTTACGCACATCTCGAAGCGATTGTGCCACATTCATGTTCTTGCAGGCCAGCCGTCCCGTGCGAAGGATGCGCCGGCCGCGACTTTCCCGCATACTGTCCCCCTTCCGACCCACCCCTTTTTGCGTGCGGCCGCCCCCCGGCTCGGCGCGCTGCTTCCATTCCCGAGGACACACTGCCGTGGTCAAGCCGCTGCCCCGCTTGAAGCTGCAGGGGTTCAACAACCTCACCAAGGCGCTCAGCTTCAACATCTACGACATCTGCTACGCGGTCACCAAGGACCAGCGCGACCGCTACATCGACTACATCGACGAGGCGTACGACGCCGATCGCCTGACCCAGATTCTGACCGACGTGGCGGACATCATCGGCGCGAACATCCTGAACATCGCGCGCCAGGATTACGATCCGCAGGGCGCGTCGGTGACGATCCTGATCGCCGAGCACCCGATCGTCGACAAGCTGGGCAAGGACGTGATCGCGGATGCCGTGGTGGCGCACATGGACAAGTCGCACATCACCGTGCACACCTATCCGGAAACGCATCCGCACAACGGCATCGCCACCTTCCGCGCCGACATCGACGTGGCGACCTGCGGGGTGATTTCGCCGCTGAAGGCGTTGAACTACCTGATCGACAGCTTCGAGTCGGACATCGTGACGATGGACTACCGGGTGCGCGGCTTCACCCGCGACATCCACGGCAAGAAGCACTACATCGACCACAAGATCAACTCGATCCAGGACTACCTGGCCAAGCACATCCGCCAGAAGTACGAGATGTTCGACGTCAACGTGTACCAGGAAAACATGTTCCACACCAAGATGCACGTGAAGGATTTCGACCTCGACACCTACCTGTTCGAGGCGCACGCGGACGATCTTTCATTCAAGGATCGCCAGAAGATCGAGTCGCTGCTGAAGCGCGAGATCGAGGAACTCTTCCACGGGCGCAACTTGATGTAGGCGCGCGCCTGCGCGCGATGTCTCCATCGCGACCGCACCCGGAGGCTCCCCGATCGCCTGCGGGCAGGCGCCTACAAGCGGTACGCCACGGCTTTCATCATCGCCGAGGCGCCGCGCATCAGGGTCGGAATCGGTGGTGGCAGCTGCTGGCCGCCGCGCGCCAGGGCGTTGTCGGCGTGACGGGCTTCGTCGATCCGCATGGCTTCAAGGATCGCGCGCGAACGCAGATCCGAGGGCGGCAGGCGTTGCAGGTGTTCACCCAGGTGCGCTTCCACCTGGCGCTCGGTCTCGACCACGAACCCGAGGCTCCAGCGGTCGCCGGCCAGCGCCGCCGCCGCGCCGATCGCGAAACTGCCCGCGTACCAGAGCGGGTTCAGGAGGCTCGGCCGGTCGTCCAGTTCCTGAAGCCGCCCGGCACACCAGGCCAGATGGTCGGTTTCCTCGGCGGCCGCGGTTTCAAGGTGCGCCCGCGTTGCGGGATCGCGCGCGAGCGCTGCCTGGCCGTCGTACAACGCCTGCGCGCAGATCTCGCCGGTATGGTTCACGCGCATGAGGCCGGCAGCGTGGCGGCGCGCCCTGGCATCCAGCCCGGGCAACGGCAGCGTTTCGCCGGGAGACGGACGCGCGGCGATCGCCGCGCCGGCAACGGTGTCCAGCGCACGCTGGAAGCCGGTGATGAGCAAGTCGAGGGGCGTGGGGCGACGGACATCGGTATTCATGCGACAATTGTCGCGCATCCGGCACCAGCGCGGGCTGAATCGCCGATCCGCCGGAGCTTCCGGATGGCGGTTTGGCGGCGGCGACGGGGTCCGCGCCGGGCGGTCGCGCTTGCGCGGAAACCGCGGCGCCGCTATCCTTGCCGGTCTTTCGTTGCTGTCAACCCGTCGCGCCTCCGTGGCGCGGCCCCGCACCACGTGCGGACCAAACAACTTTTACGGATCGTTCCCATGAAGACGTTCAGCGCCAAGGCCGAGACGGTCAAGCGTGACTGGCTGGTTGTCGATGCCGACGGCAAGACCCTCGGCCGGCTGTGCTCGGAAATCGCGCGTCGCCTGCGCGGCAAGCACAAACCCGAGTTCACCCCGCACGTCGACACCGGCGACTACATCGTCGTGGTCAACGCCGAGAAGGTCGCGGTGACCGGCAACAAGCTGGAAGCCAAGAACTACCACCGGTTCACCGGCTACGTCGGCAACCTGAAGACGACCAGTCTCAAGGATTTGCTGGCCACCCATCCCGAGCGCGCGATTGAATTCGGCGTCAAGGGCATGCTGCCGAAGAACCCGTTGGGACGCGCGATGTTCCGCAAGCTCAAGGTGTACCGCGGCGCCGAACATCCGCATTCCGCTCAGCAGCCCAAGGCGTTGGAGATCTGATCATGGCGACCCTGCAGCAAAATTCCGGCACCGGCCGCCGCAAGACCTCCGCCGCGCGCGTGTTCCTGCGCAAGGGCAACGGCGCGATCGTCGTCAACGGCAAGCCGCTGGACGAATTCTTCGGCCGCGAAACCTCGCGCATGATCGTGCGCCAGCCGCTGGAACTGACCCAGATGGTCGACAAGTTCGACATCAAGGTCAACGTGGCCGGCGGCGGCATCACCGGCCAGGCCGGCGCGATCCGCCTCGGCATCGCCCGCGCGCTGGTCGAGTACGACGAAACCCTGAAGGCGCCACTGCGCCGCGCCGGATTCATGACCCGCGATGCGCGGGCAGTGGAGCGCAAGAAGGTGGGCCTGCACAAGGCGCGGCGTGCGACGCAGTTCTCGAAGCGTTGATTTTCGCGATCGCCCCTGAACGCGACGTTGTCGGGGAGGCAAGCTGGCGCGGCTGTCTGCGGGTGGCGTGACCGGATCGGCCATCCGTGGCCTGACTTTTCACAACGGCCGCTTCGTTGGCGGCGCCTCGCGGTTCGCTCTAAAATCAGTCACGAAGCCCCGTCGCCAAGTGGTAAGGCACCTGACTCTGACTCAGGCATTCGGAGGTTCGAATCCTTCCGGGGCTGCCAAATCCGCCATCGCCTGTCAGCGATTGGCCCCAAAGACGCAAAGCCCGCCATTCGGCGGGCTTTGTCATTTCCGGCTTGAATTCGCCCGATTGTCACGAAACGTGAAAAAGTTCTGGCTTCGGGGTCAGCCTCGGGGGTATCGTCGGGGGGTCGTCAATTCCGGCGGCGCCCCCGACCTGACCTCGGAGATAATCATGAAGCTATCGATGGAAGTACCCCGCACACCGCAGCACGACCTTGTGGCAATGACTGCGGCGTTGCGCGGCGCGTTGTTGCAGCGCGTGGAACAAGGCATTTCGTCCAGTGGCTTGACGAGTTATTACTTTTATCTAGTAGCCAAACGGCTCACGTTCGCAGGGCCGCTGACCGTTGCTTCGCTTGCGGAGCAACTGCGGCTGAGCTCGCAGGATGTCGAGAGCAACCTGCGTGCGATGCTGCAACAGGGCATGGTGCAGCAGGAAGGCGGCACGTGGGTCATTACTGACTCCGGTCGCAACGCGCTGAGTGCCGCCAACGACACGGGCGAGCAGGTACTCAACGATATTCGCAATGCCATCGGCGCTTCGGCTTGCGATCAGCTCGTGACAGGCATGCGCGGCGCACTGGCGGCCTTGCGGGCCGCATAAGCCGCACGCGGAGCTGCTGTTTGTGGAACCACGGCCACGGATGGCCTTCCAATCCATCGGCCTGGCCCTCTGCAAGTGCCTGCGGCATCCGTCAGAACCTTCTGCCGTCGCCCACCAGCACCACGTCTGCCGGACGGTGCGCGAACAGGCCCACGGTGACCACCCCCGTGATCTGGTTCCATTCCGATTCCAGCTTTTCGGGTTCACGGATCGAGAGCCCGTGCACGTCGAGAATCCAGTTGCCGTTGTCGGTGACGCAATCCGGGCGCCAGACCGGCGTACCGCCGCGACGCTCGATTTCGCGCGCGACATGACTGCGCGCCATCGGGATAACCTCGACCGGCAGCGGGAATTTCCCCAGCACCTCGACGCATTTGTGCGCATCCACGATGCAGACGAATTGCTTCGCGACGGCCGCGATGATTTTTTCGCGCGTGAGCGCGCCGCCGCCGCCCTTGATCAGGTGCCGCCCACCGTCGCACTCGTCGGCACCGTCCACGTAGACCGGAATCGTGCCGACCGCATTGAGGTCCAGCACTTCGATGCCGTGCGCGCGCAGGAGCTTGCTCGACTGCTCCGAGCTCGAAACCGCACCGTCGATGCGATGCCCGATCCTGGCCAGCGCGTCGATGAAATACTTCACGGTTGAACCGGTGCCCACGCCGATGACGCCGTTGTCTCCGACAAACTCGATGGCGGCTTCGCCGGCCGCGCGTTTCTGTGCTTCGATGTCCAAGGCCTTCCCCTGTTGGTTCAGAGCGTCATTCGAGCGCGAGGATCGCGTCCCATTGCCGGTCGTCGACCGGCATCACCGACAGCCGGTTGCCGCGCCGGGTCAATACGAAATCACCGAGGTCCGGGAGCGTCTTGATCTCGTCCAGGGTGATCACGCGCTTCAATTTGCGCACGAAGCGCACGTCCACCAGCGACCAGCGCGGATTGCCGCGATCGCTGCCGGCGTCGAAGTAGTCATCCTTCGGATCGAATTGGCCGGGGTCGGGGTAGGGTGCGCTCGCGACCTTGGCAAGCCCCGCCACCCCCGGCACTGCGCAGCTCGAATGGTAGATCATCACTTGGTCGCCGGGTGCCATGGCGCGGATGAAATTGCGCGCCTGGTAGTTGCGCACGCCGTTCCATGGCTCGACACGGCGCCGCTTCAGGTCGTCGATCGAGAACGTGTCGGGTTCGGTTTTCATCAGCCAGCGTTGCATGGCGGTTCCGTCAGGCCATCGGATCGGTCCGGCAGGCTATCAGCTCCGCGTCCGTGGCGACGTAATCCAGGTCGACGTCCCAGGGTTCGACCGGAACCGTTTCGACTTCCTGGAAGGCGTAGCCGATGCCGACCAGCAGGGGCCGTGCGGGGCGCGGCTCGTTGCCAAGGAATGCCAGGCTGGAGTCGTACCAGCCGCCGCCGGTGCCAAGGCGATGGCCTTTCCGGTCGAACGCGAGCAACGGCAGCAGGATCACGTCCATGTCGCCGGCGCTCTGCACCGCACCGGGCGTCACGGCGGGTTCCGGGATGCCGAAGCGGTTGCTCCGCAATGACGTGCCCTCGCGGTACCGGGCGAAGCGCAGCTGCCGCGCTTCGCCCAGCACCGGCAGGAAGTACTGCTGTTCGCGCCGCGTCAGCGATGCGACGGCAAGGTTCAGCGGCAATTCGCCGCGTACGGCCCAATACCCCGCGACCCTGGCGTCAGTCATGAACTCGGGCAGGCTCTCCAGGCTGTGCAACACGCCGGCCGCCGCCGCAATGCGCCGTCTCGCATCGAGTTCATTGCGCTCCAGCGACATGCGTGCCCGCAACAGCGCGCGACCCTCATTCATGCGGGAGACGCCATTCGCAAGGCGCTTTCCGGATTGTGCTTTGCTTCATCCGGACTCCCTGCCGTTTCATGCGAAGCGGTTGTCGATCTCTCGGTCGAAGCGGCTGTTGTGAGAAGTCAGCCCATGGATGGGCCTTCTGGTCTCGATGAGCTTCGTCCCGGTGTCGTTGACGACCCGATTTGGCGGGGCGGCGTCCATGGAAGAACGCACAAGCAAACCCGCGATCATGGACGATCGCAAAACTGACATCCTCCGCAGTGACGATGCGCGCCGAGCGACCCTGATCCTGGAGGATCAAGTGGGCAGGCTGATCGGGCTTTCAGGCTTTCCGTTCGCGACGGACTTGCACAAGGACCCGGTAACCGCCGGCCCCAGGTCGTACATTAGGAACAAGGCACATTGCTGGGGGCGCGCTGTCGTTCACCGCAGGGGACGCCAGCAAGGTCATTCTACGGGGGCGTCGAGGGCGTCTTCAAGCTTGCGCCGCAGCAACGCGATCTGCTCGCCCGCGCTGTCCGACAACGCGTTCTGGCTGCGTTGCAGCATCAGCAATTCGTGCGTGACGTCGAGCGCGGCCAGCACTGCGATGCGGTCGTAGCCGGGACTGCGCGAGGCGTGCCGGATCTCGCGCATCTTGCGGTTCAGGTGTTCCACGGCCGCGAGCAGCCCTTCGCGCTCGTCGGGCCTGCAGCCCACCAGGAACTCGCGATCGAGCAGCTTGACGGTGACGGTGACGGATTCGTCGCTCATTTCTCGTGTCTCAGCCTGCGTTCTCGAGCGACTTCAGGCGCTCGATCATCGCCTCGACCCGCGCGCGCGCCTGCTCGTTGCGGGTCATCAGGGCGGCCCGTTCGCCCACCAGCTGGTCGCGCCCGCGGCGCAGGCTGGCGTTCTCCTCGGCGAGGCGGCGCATGCGTTCCAGCGCCTGGTCCAGCGCGTGGGCCAGCGCGGCGAGTTCGGCTTCGACGGAAGGGGCGTCGGTGTTCATGGCGCGAATATATCAGGATGTTGACGAAGGACTGTGCGCACGCATCGCATCTTTCAGGTCACGAGGGGTGCGGCGGCGTGGCGATCCAGGAAATCGAGGCAGGCTTCCGCGGATAGCGGGCGGGAGAGCCAATAGCCCTGGATTTCATCGCAATGCTGCGCACGCAGGAATGCCAGTTGCTCGGCGGTTTCGACACCCTCGGCCACCACCTTGAGCTGCAACGAGTGTGCCATCGTGATGATGGTGGCGGTGATCGCCGCATCGTCGGGATCGGTGGTGATGTCACCCACGAATTCCTGGTCGATCTTCAGCGTGTCGATCGGCAGCCGCTTCAGGTAGGCGAGCGAGGAATAGCCGGTGCCGAAGTCGTCGATCGCGAGGCGTGCGCCGATCGATTTCAGCTCGCCGAGCAGGCGCACGGACTGTTCGGCATTGGCCATGACCATGCTTTCTGTCAGTTCCAGTTCCACCTGGTTCGGCGCCACGTCGTGTTCGGCCAGCAGGTCGCAGATGTGCGCGGTCAGGTCGGGCCGGTTGAGCTGCGCCGCGGACAGGTTGATGGCCATGATGAGGTTGCGGTGGCCACCTTCGCGGAAGCGGCGCAGGTCGGCGCAGGCGGTCGCGAATACGTACGCGCTGATCTCGTGGATCTGGCCGGTTTCTTCCGCGAGCGGGATGAACACGCTCGGCGGAATTTCGCCGAGGTCGCGGTTGTGCCAGCGCAGCAGCGCTTCCATGCCGGTGATCGTTTCGCTGTGCAGGTCCATCTTGGGCTGGTAGACCAGCCGCAATTCGCCCCGGTCCAGCGCGCGCCGCAGCGCGTTGATCAAGGTGGCGTGGTCGCGCGCCCGCGCGTCCATGCCGGGGTGGTACACCGCCCACGTGTTGCGGCCACTGGCCTTGGCCTGGTACATCGCGGTGTCCGCGCACTTCAAGAGATCGGCCGGGGTCTGGCCGTGGTCCGGGTACAGCGCGATGCCGATGGAGGGCGAAATCACCGTTTCCTGGGTGCCCGTGATCGGCAGCGGCTTGGCGAATGCGCGGATCAGGCGCTGGGCCATTTCCTCGGCGCCGCGGGTATCGGCGAGATCCTCCAGCACCACCGTGAATTCGTCGCCGCCGAGGCGCGCGACCACGTCGTTTTCCCGCACGCACTGGCGCAGGCGTGCGCCCGCAGCTTTCAATGTGCGGTCGCCCGCGGTGTGGCCGAGCGAATCGTTGACGTGCTTGAAGCGGTCGAGGTCGAGGAACAACAGCCCGACCTTGTGGCCGCCGCGGCGCGCACTGATCACCGCCGCGCCCAGGCGCTCGCCCAGCAGCGCGCGGTTGGGCAGGCCGGTCAGGGTGTCGTAGTTGGCGAGGTAGCGCAGTTCCTGCTCGGCGCGCTTGCGGTCGGTGATGTCGGTGAGCACGCCGATCATGTGGGTGCGCTGGCCCGAGGAATCGCAGACCTCGTTCAATTCCACCCAGCACAGGAATTCCTCGCCGTCCTTGCGGCGCTGCCACAGTTCGCCGCGCCAGTGGCCGGTTTCGGCCAGTGTCTGGCGCAGCTGGGTGTAGCTGTCCGGCGCATGGCGGCTGCCGTTGAGGATCGACGCGTCGCGGCCGAGCACCTCGTGTTCGGCATAGCCCGTCATGCGCGTGAAGGCGGTGTTGACCGACATGAAGCGGAAATCAAGGTCGGTGACCGTGACCGCCTCGCTCATGTTGCGGATGACCTCGGAAGCGATGCGGCGTTCGCGGTCGGCGGCCCGGATCGCACTGATGTCGCGCTCGGTGCCGCACACGCGCAACGGTTTGCCCGTGGCATCGCGATCGATGATCTTGCCGCGCGAAAGCACCCAGGTCCATTCGTCGTCACGGCCGCGCACGCGATGTTCGACCTCGAAATGCTCGGTACGGCCCGCGAGGTGCTCGGCCAGCGCGTGATCGAGGTTGGCGAGGTCCTCGGGGTGCACCATGGTGCGACGCCATTCGTCGGCCGGCACCGATTGTTCGTGGTGGCCGCCGGGCGTGCCTTCCGGCCCCAGCCGCAGGATGGTGCCCTTTTCGAGGTTCCAGTCCCAGAATTCGTCGCCCGCGCCCCATAGTGCCTGCCGCAGCCGGCTTTCACGCAGCCGCAACTGGCGGCGATGGCGCACCTGCTCGAGGTGGTGGCTGCGCCAGCCGAGCGCCGCGATCAGGATCAGCAGCAAGATCGCGATGCCGTACACCAGCCGCATTACGGAACTCCACCACCAGACGACCGGAATGTGGAATTGCAGGCTTGCGGTGGTGCCCGGAGCGCCATCCCTCAGGACCGCCTGGACTTCCAGGCGGTAATCGCCCGGTGCAAGATCGGAATAGCTGACGGTGTGATCCAGCGTGGGTGCGGACCAACCCGGATGGCGTGAACCGAGCAGTCGAATCCGGAAACGGTTGTGGGAGGGCGCGGCGTAGTCGAGCGAGCTGAATGACGCAGATACGCTGCGGTCGCCGGTTTCCAGCGTCAGCGTTTGTGACGGCGACTGCGGAAACCGGACCCGGGTCCCACCCGCGTAGAAGGACGTGAACGCCACCCGTGCCAGATGATTGGGAGGGCGCAGGCGTTCCGGTTGGATGATATCGAAGTCGTGTCCGCCGAAAAGCAGGGTACCGTCGTCGTTGCGCAGGCATGCGCCAGAGTTGTATTCGTTGCCTTGGGTTCCATCGGCGAGGCCGAAGTTGCGGATGGAACCGGTCTTCGGGTCGAGGCGGCCCAGGCCGAGGTTGGTGCTGAACCAGATGTGGCCCTTGGCATCCTCGAGCATGCAATTGATGGTGTGATCGGGTAATCCGTCGCCGAGTCCGTAACGCCGGAATTCTGCGCCCCCGGCGTCGATGCCTTCCAACCGGCTGATACCGGAGAGCGACCCGATCCATACTCCACCCTGCCGGTCGATCAGCAGGCTGGCGACGGCATTGCCGGCCAAGGAGCGGTGGTTGCCCGGATCTTCCCGAAAGGTGCGGATTTTGCCGGTGGCAACGTCGATCATCGAAACACCGTCGGTGGTCCCGGCCCAGATGTTGCCGGAGTGATCCTGGGCGATCACCACCACGTTGTTGCTGGCCAAGCCTTGCTTGTTGTCGAAGTGTTGTATCGCGTGGCCATTGTGGTAACGGATCAGGCCGCCGTCGTACGGTGCAACCCAGAGGTCGCCGTCGCCGGCACGGAACAATGTGCGCACCGGGGTGGTGGCCGGCTGGCCGTCCAGCACCATCCAGGTGGCCTTGCCGCTGGCGGGATCGAATCGCAAGACGCCATGGTTGGAAGGCAGCAACAAGGTGCCGTCTGCGTCCGGAACGATTCCAAAACTGCTGGCCGCCATTCCGCCCGCCCGCCAGTTCAGGTTCGGCAACCGCGGCTGGGTATTGGTGCCTTGGGTGACAAGCGCGTGTTCGTTTTCCAGCGGACGCGCAAGGGCCCCCGCAAAACTGGTGACCGAACGGGTTGCAGGGTCATAGCGCACCAAACCGGGCCCACTCATGGTCACCCAGAACTGGCCGTCGGCAGCGGGTTGGAACGCTCGCACGAAGGTGCGGGCCCGAGGATCGCCGGCAAGATTGAGTACCGCTTGAATCGGGCTGCCATTCGGGTCTGTCCAGACTGCTCCCGCCGAAAGCGTGCCCACCCACAGCAAACCCGTGCGATCGACCAACAGGGTTTCCATGCCCGAGTCGGGAAGCCCGCCGGTGATGCCAACCGGCGCGGGCGTCACCCGTGTCGTGCCGTCGTTGTCGTCCATGCGCAAGAGGCTGTGATCGGACAGCGCCAGCCAGATGTTGCCGGCATGGTCGGCGGTCACGGCGCGCACGCCGGCGCCATCCGGAGCGCGCCAGACGGAAACCAGCATGCCCGACTTGCGGTCAACGCTGTCGAGCCCGTGCACGTCGCCCAGCAGCAGGTGTCCGTGCGGCCCGCAATACAGTGCATGGATGGGCTGTTCGTTGGTGGCGAGCACGCGCGCGCCGTCTCCGGCATCGTCGAATGCGAGAACCTGTTTCGCGACGGTCGCGTAGACGCCGCCGTCGGGGCAGCGCGTGAACGCACGCACTTCCTCCCGGGTGCCGGCGGGCTCGCCCCAGACCCGCCGCAACTGCGGCGTGGCGCCGGTGACGAGCCGGTCGACGCCGAGCGGCGTGCCCACCAGCACGTTTCCGTCGGGCAGGCGCAGCAATCCGGTGACCGCCAGGCCGCCGCGCTGGACCGCGGCCGGCAGGGGAAGCACCTGGTCCACCGCCGGGTCGAACAGGATCAGGCCGCCGGTGGGCGAACCCACCCACAGCCGTCCGTCGCCTGCATCCGCCAGCGAGGCGACCAGGTAGTTATCGGGCAGACTGTCGCTGCGATTCGGATCATGCGTGTAGCGCCGCAACGAGTAGCCGTCGTAACGGAACAATCCGCCCTGGGTACCCAGCCACATGAAGCCCTGCTGGTCCTGGAAGATCAGCGATACCGAGTTTTGTACCAGCCCGTCGCTGCTGTCGAGCTGCTGGAAATGGAAGTCGCGCTGATACGCATACCACGAGGCCGGTGCGTCGTCGGCGCGCGCAATCCCGATCGCCATCAATGCGACCAGCGCGCCTGCCAGTGCACGCGCGATCCGCGGATGCGCGGGTCGCAGTCTGGCCTCGGATGATCCGGATGGGATGCGGCTCATGGTGAAATGGGATGGCCCTGACGAAGCGCAGCCTGATTCCGCGACTGCCCCGGGGGCGGATCGGGCGCGACTGCGGGCCAAGTGTACTCAAACGCGCATGTCGCGTCGTGGGCAACACGTTGGACTTTGCCTAGAATGGCGTGTGGCCGAGACGCGAGGCATCGACATGCAAACCCCCAGTTACGAAATCCTGGAGGTGGCGCTCGCACGGGCGAAGTTGGGTGTCGCGCCTGCCGATCTGCATGGCTCGATCACCGGCTATCTGTGCGCGGGTGGACAGGGACGCGCCCACGCACTGCTGGCGGCCTTGGCGCTGGAGGCTGACGAGGCCGGCGCCGCCGCCGATGCATTGCACATGCTGCTGGACAGCGTGGCTGGCGATGTTTCCCATCGGCTGCAAACCGGTGAGCCGGTCGCGCCGCTGTTGCCTTCCGGTTCCCTCGCTGCGCGTGCCGATGCGATGGTCGACTGGTGTCGCGGGTTCCTGGGCGGGCTGGCGCTGAAGGGCGACCTTGCCACGGCGGCGAAGATGCCCGATGTTCGAGAATTGCTGGAGGCCTTCAGCCAGATTGCGGCGATGCACCTCAGTTGCGACGACGAGGATGAAGCCTCGCTGCACGACGTGCTCGATTTCATCCGGAGCGGCGTCGCCCGGCTGCACGTGGCGCTCGTGCCCGCGAGGCCGCAATGATTGCACCCGCGGAGTTCGCGCGCCGGCGCGCCGAATTGATGCGCATGGCCGGCGAGGGCGCCGCGCTGGTGGTGGCGGCCGCACCGCAGCGGATGCGCAACGCCGACGCCGCCTGGCCGTACCGCCAGGATTCGGATTTCCACTACCTCACGGGGTTTCCGGAACCCGACGCGGTACTGGCGCTGCTGCCCGGCCGTGCCAGCGGCGAAGCGGTGCTGTTCTGCCGCGAGCGCGATGCCGCGCGTGAGCGCATCGAGGGCACCCGCATCGGGCCGGAAAACGCGGCGGCGCAATTCGGCCTCGCCGATGCGTTTCCGGTCGAGGATATCGACGACATCCTGCCCGGCATGCTGGAAGGCCGCACGCGCTTGTATTGCCATTTCGGCCGAGAGAACGAATTCGACGCGCAACTGCTGCGCTGGATGCGGCGCCTGCGCAGCAGCCGTGGCGGCGGCGTGGTGCCGCGCGAATTCGTGGCGCTGGGACATCTGTTGCACGAGCTTCGCCTGTACAAATCCGCCGGCGAAATCGCGTTGATGCGCCGCGCCGCTAAAATCGCGGGCGATGCGCAACGCGCCGCCCTGCGTGCCGCGCGTCCGGGCGCGGCCGAGTACGAAGTCGAAGCCGTCTTGCTGCACGTGATGCGGGCGCACGGTGCGGTGCCGTCGTATCCGCCCACCGTCGCGGCCGGGCACAACACCTGCGTGATGCACTACACCCGAAACCGCGGCAAGCTGGGTCGCGGCGACCTGCTGCTGATCGACGCCGGCGCCGAGGTCGAGTGCTATGCCTCCGACATCACCCGCACCTGGCCGATCGGCGGCACCTTCTCGCGCGAGCAGCGCGCGCTGTACGGCCTCGTCGCGGAAGCCCAGCAGGCTGCCATCGAGGAAGTGCGTGCGGGCTCCCCGTTCACCGCCGCGCACGACGCGGCCACGCGCGTGATCGTGCACGGCCTGTGCGCGCTGAAGCTGCTGACGGGCAGCCCGCGCGCGGTATTGAAATCGGATGCCTACAAGCGTTTCTTTCCCCACAAGACCGGCCACTGGATCGGCTTGGACGTGCACGACGTCGGCGATTACCGGATCGACGATGAGCCGCGCATGCTCGAGCCGGGGATGGTGGTGACGGTGGAGCCCGGCATCTACATCGCGCCCGACGATGCCACGGTGCCGCCAAAGTGGCGGGGGCTCGGCATCCGCATCGAGGACGACGTGGCGGTGGGGGCGCGCGGCAGCGAAGTGCTGACCGCGGCGCTTCCGAAGACCATCGACGACGTGCAGGCGTTGTGCGGTGGCTGACCGCGCCAGGACCCGTTCGCCGGCGCCATTTGGTGTTATGGTTCGCCCGCGGGGCCGGCCTGCGTTGCGCAGCGGCCCATCGCTTGTCCACCAAGGGGAGCACCAGCATGGCCGGCAACAACTCCTGGACCAATGCTTCACCGTTTCTGCTCAGCATCCTGCGCATCGTTGCGGCGTTCCTGTTCCTGTGCCACGGTGCCGACAAGCTGTTCAACCTTCCGGCCGGTCCGTTCACGCTGATTGATTCGGCGAAGCTCTTCACGCTGGCGCCTGGCCTCGCCGGGATCCTGGAATTCGGCGGCAGCTTGCTGCTGCTGCTCGGGCTGTTCTCACGCCCCATTGCGTTCATCCTGTCGGGTGAAATGGCGTTCGCCTATTTCATGGCGCATTTCCCGACCAACCACATCTTCCCCTACCTCAATGGCGGCGACAGCGCGGTGCTGTTCTGCTTCGTGTTCCTGTACCTGTCGGCTGCCGGACCCGGTCCCTTGAGCATGGATCGCGCGCTGCGGCGCGCGTGAACGGAGGGTGCCATGCACCACAGCCGTCTTTGCAGTTTCATCATCGATTGCAGGACCGACGACCTTGCGGAAGCCGCGCGCTTCTGGTCGCAGGCGCTGGGCCGTGCGGTGGCCCCGGGCGCGAACCCCGCCAACACGAACTACATCGGCCTCGCGATGCACGATGACGAACCGATCGTCGAAGTCCAGCAGGTGGGGCACGCAAGCCGCATCCACCTCGACATCGAGAGCGACGACATCGAGGCGGAGGTGCGCCGGCTGGAAGCGCTGGGCGCCAGGCGCGTGCAGGCCGTCAAGACCTGGGTGGTGATGGAGGCACCGACCGGCCAGCGCTTCTGCGTGATTCGTCCACAGCGCGGCGGCAAGCTCGGACCGCACGCCAACGCCTGGCCGTAGCGCCGGGCAGACGGTGGCCTGCCATTGCGGCGTGTCGGCGCACTTGCCGGGGAAATGACGGTGCCTTGACGCACGGTGCGGTAATGGTGCGGCTCTGTTCGCAGCATGCCGCGCCGGCGGCGAAGGAATCGAAGCCGTGACCGATGCGCTATTACTTTCGCGCCTGCAATTCGGATGGGTGATTTCCTTCCACATCCTGTTTCCGGCGTTCACCATCGGGCTGGCGAGCTGGCTGGTGTTCCTGGAAGCGTGGTGGCTGAAAACCCGCAACGAGCACCTGCGCGACCTGGTCTTCTTCTGGATGAAGATCTTTGCGGTGTCGTTCGGCGTGGGCGTGGTGTCCGGCATCGTGATGAGCTTCCAGTTCGGGACCAACTGGGCGGGCTTTTCGGCCGACACCGGCAACATCGTCGGGCCACTGCTGAACTACGAGGTGCTGACCGCGTTCTTCGTGGAAGCCTCGTTCCTCGGCATCATGCTGTTCGGCTGGCAGCGGGTCGGGCACAAGACCCATTTCGCCTGCACGGTGATGGTGGCGGCGGGTACGTTGGCTTCGACGTTCTGGATCATGTCGGCCAACAGCTGGATGCAGACACCCGCCGGGTACACGCTGAAGGACGGCGTGTTCGAGCCCGCCGATTGGTGGCAGGTCATCTTCAACCCGTCGTTCGGGGTGCGCCTGCCGCACATGGTGCTGGCGGCGTTCCTGACCACTGCGTTCATGATCGGCGGCATTTCCGCGTATTACCTGCTGCGAAACCGTTTCGTCGAAAAAGCCACGCTGTGCCTGAAGGCGGCGCTGGTATTCGTGGCCATCGTGGCGCCGCTGCAGATCGTCGTCGGCGATTTGTCGGGCCAGGAAGTCGCGCGGCACCAGCCGGCCAAGTTGGCTGCGCTGGAAGGGATATGGGAGAGCGGCGGCGATGTGCCGTGGACGGTGTTCGCGATTCCCGACGAGCAAACCCAGCGCAACGAATATGCGCTGGATATCCCGCACGCAGGCAGCTTGATCCTGACCCATTCATGGAGCGGTGCGGTGAAGGGCCTGCGCGATTTCCCGCGCGATGACCGGCCGCCGGTCGCGATTCCGTTCTACTCGTTCCGGATCATGGTTGCGCTGGGCGTGCTGATGGTGCTGGTGGCGTGGTACGGGCTGTGGAAATGGAAGCGCGGTACGGCGTTCACCTCGCGCGCGTATCTTCGAAGCTGGATCTGGATGATGCCGTCGGGCTTCGTCGCGTTGATCGCGGGCTGGTGGGTGGCCGAGGTCGGGCGCCAGCCGTGGGTGGTGTACGGATTGCTGCGGACCGCCGATGCCGTGAGCCCGAATATCGCCGGCGGCAGCGTGCTGGCGTCGCTGATCGTGTACGTCGCCGTGTACGTGGCGCTGTTCGGGTTCGTGGGGTGGTACCTCCTCAAGATGCTCCGCGCAGGTCCGGTCGCGGCGCCCCAACGCAAGGGCGTGGTGCCGACCGCTTCGCGACCGTTGTCGCTGGCGGATGAGGAAATGGGGGAACGGCCATGACCCTCGCGAACACCTTGCCGGTGGTGTGGTATTTCATCATCGGCTTCGCGGTGATGATGTACGTGTTGCTGGACGGATTCGTGCTCGGCATCGGCATCCTCACGCCGTTCGCCGACGACGACCGGCAGCGCGACCACATGATGAATACCGCCGCGCCGATCTGGGACGGCAACGAAACCTGGCTGGTGATGGGCGGCGCTGGCCTGATGGCCGCATTTCCGAAGGCCTATGCGGCGGTGTTGTCGACGCTGTACCTGCCGGTGCTGATCATGCTGGTGGCGCTGATCTCGCGCGGGGTCTCGTTCGAGTTCCGCTTCAAGGCGGCGAAGTCGCGCGTGGTGTGGGGCTTCGCGTTCGCGGCAGGCTCGGTGCTGTGCGCGTTCACGCAGGGCCTGATCCTGGGCGCGCTGGTGGAGGGCATGCCGCTGAACGGCGGCAAGTACGTCCATGACATCGCCTTCGCCTGGTTCAGTCCGTTTTCGGTGCTGACCGGCATCGCGGTGGTGTTCGGCTACGCACTGCTGGGTGCGACCTGGCTGATCCTGAAAACGGAAGGCCGCGTGCAGCGCATCGCTTTCGACCTGACGCGCCCGCTGATGCTGGCGGTGATCGCGTTCATGCTGCTGGTGAGCGCGTGGCTGCCGTTCCTCGATTCCAACCTGATGGCCCGGTGGTTCACCTGGCCGAACTTCCTGTACCTGTCGCCGGTGCCGATCCTCACCGTCCTCAACGCGGCCGCGCTGTGGATCGCGGTGATCCGCAACCGCGAGGTCGCGCCGTTCGTGTTGTCCCTGTGCTTTTTCGTGCTCGGTTTCATCGGGCTGGTGGTCGGCATCTGGCCCAATATCGTGCCGCCCTCCATGACCATCTGGCAGGCCGCGTCGCCCGTGCAATCGCAGGGCTTCGTGCTGGTCGGCGTCATCATCATGATTCCCGCGGTACTTGCCTACACCGCGTACTCCTACCGGGTGTTCCGCGGAAAGGTGGCTGCCGGGGAGGGATACTATTGAGGCGCAAGTGCGTGATGGCGGGTCGAATCGCGCAGGCGAACATGGGCATTAGCACGAGCCGGCATCTTTGCCTGCGCAGTGCTTTTGCAGGTTGGGCCGGGCATCGCGAAGCCCAACGTGGGCGGCGCGTCGGGATTCGCGTGAGACGCTCGCCCCCACCGCGTTCCCGCGCCCGCCATCCCGGCAAGAGCCGGAATGGCGGGCAGCGTGTCAGCGTGCCGCGGCCGCGCGCGCGGGCGCAGCAGACGGGGGCGCCTCGGCGTCCAGTGCCTCGACGATCCGCCCATGCTCGGCCTTGAGCGCATCAGGCAAGTGTGAACCATAGCCCGAGAGGTATTCGCCGATCGCGGCTTCCTCCTCGCGCCATTCGGCGTTGTCCACGCGGAACAATTCGGCCAGCGCGCCATCGGTCAGGTTCAACCCTTCGACATTGAGGTCATCGGTGCGCGGCAGGTTGCCGATCGGCGTCTCGACGGCGCCAACTTCGCCCGCCACGCGCTTGAGCATCCATTCGAGCACGCGCATGTTGTCGCCGAAGCCCGGCCACAGGAATTTGCCGTCCTTGCCCTTGCGGAACCAGTTGACGTGGAAGACTTTCGGCAGTTTCGCGCCGGGCTGGTCGAACGACAGCCAATGCGCGAAGTAGTCGCCGTAGTTGTAGCCGCAGAACGGCTTCATCGCCATCGGGTCGCGGCGTATGTTCACGCCGACGTCGGTCGCCGCGGCGGTGGTTTCCGATGCCATCGAAGCGCCCACCAGCACGCCATGGGTCCAGTCGCGCGCCTCGAACACCAGCGGCACGCGCGCGGCACGGCGGCCGCCGAACACGATCGCGTCGATCGGCACGCCTTCGGGGTTTTCGGCCTCGGGCGACCAACTCGGACACTGGTTGGCCCGCACGGTGAAGCGCGAATTCGGATGCGCGGCGGGTCCGTTCGCGCCGCCTTTGCCGGACGTGTCGTAGTCGCGGCCTTGCCAGTCCTTCACGGGCTTGCGGTCATCCAGGCCTTCCCACCACGGCTGGTTGTCGTCGGTGACCGCGACGTTGGTGAAGATGGTGTCGTGCTGCAGCATGGCCAACGCGTTCGAGTTGGTCTTTTTCGAGGTGCCGGGCGCGACGCCGAAGTAGCCCGCCTCGGGATTGATCGCGTACAGGCGGCCATCCTTGCCGGGGCGCATCCAGCAGATGTCGTCGCCGACCGTCCATACCTTCCAGCCCTCGCGTCGATAGCCTTCCGGCGGGATCAGCATCGAAAGGTTGGTCTTGCCGCACGCGGACGGAAAAGCCGCGGCGATGTAGCGGATTTCGTGTTTCGGGTTCTCGATGCCGACGATCAGCATGTGCTCGGCGAGCCAGCCTTCGCTGCGCGCCTGCCACGAGCCGATGCGCAGCGCGTGGCATTTCTTGCCGAGCAGCGCATTGCCGCCGTAGCCCGAGCCGAACGACTTGATGCCGAGTTCCGCCGGGAAATGCATGATCCAGCGGCGCTCGGGGTCGAGTTCGCCGATCGAATGCAGTGCCTTGACGAACGTGCCCTTGCGTTCGATGCGTTCCAGCGCAGCGGTGCCCATGCGGGTCATGATGCGCATGTTGGCAGCGACGTACGGCGAGTCGGTGATCTCGACGCCGCAGCGCGACAGCGCGGAACCGAGCGGACCCATGCAATACGGGATCACGTACATCGTGCGCCCTTGCATGCAACCTTCGAACAGCGCGTCGATCTTCGCATGCGCCTCGGCCGGCTCCATCCAGTTGTTGTTGGGGCCCGCGTCGTCCCGGCTCTCCGTGCAGATGATGGTGAGCTTTTCGACGCGCGCGACGTCCTTCGGGTCGGATCGGTGCAGGTAGCAGCGCGGATGGGTTTCCTGGTTGAGTTCGACGAGATCCCCTGTTTCGAGCATCGTGTCCACGAGCTGCCGGTACTCGGCTTCGGAGCCGTCGCACCAGTGGATGTGGGCGGGCTTCGTCCTTTTGGCGACGTCATCAACCCATCGGTTCAAGGAATCGAGTTTGCTTGGCATCGGTTGTGATACTCCAGAAAGAAATCCTGCGTTTGCTTCAGGCATCGCGGTCGTCGTTGCAACGGAAGGGCGTATTGTTTTTTTCGTGACCTTCGGCGACCGGCCGGCGTGTCGAGTCGGCCTGAAAACATTGTGAGAGCGCGCGACTCCCAACGTGTGCAGGGGAAGTGACGGTAGTCTGCGCCCGGTGCCTTTGCAAGGCAGGCCGCGGGTGGTGCATTGTGCGTCGCACCATCCAGCGTTTGCACAAGCGATGTTCAGGGCACCAGTGTTCCGATCACGTGCTCGACGTAAGCGTCGTACTGTTCGTGCGAGAGGTGCGGCATTTCCAGCGTCAGGTTCAACTGCAGGAAACCGACGTACGCCGCATAGGTCAGGCGTGCGCGATGGCGCGCGGCTTCGCCATCCAGGCCGGCCTGCCGGAACGCCTGTTCCAGGAATTCCATGCGGCGCTGCGATACGCGGGTCATCATGGGTTTGACCTGCGGATGATCGAGCGCCTGCAGCAATGCCGCGTAGATCCGGTGCGCCTGGGCTTCGCCGGAAACCCAGCGGAACAACGCGCCGAGCCGCTGGCGGGGATGCTCGTCCACGGCTTCGACGTGGCCGGCCAGTTCGCGTGTGTCGTCGGCCTCCCAGCGGGTGAGCGCCGCATGCAACAGCGCTTCGCGATTCTTGAAGTGCCAGTAGAAGCTGCCCTTGGTGACGCCGAGCCGCCGCGCCAGTGCTTCCACCGCCAGCGCACCCACGCCTTCGTCCGCGATCATCTCGAGTGCGCCGCGCTCCCAATCGGCGGCGGAAAGCCGCGCGTGCGGGCGTCCGCGACGGGTCGCGTCGGCGGGTTCGCGGGTTGCGGCAGGGTCGGCAGGCATGACCATACTGTAGCGTATTGACAGGATGCAGGCGCAAATCCATACTTTCGCGTATGGAGACACGAACGGGATCAGTCGAACAGGCACTGCACCGGTTGCCGGTGGGCGGCGGTTTGTCCCTGGCCGTCGAAACGCGGGGTGCGGGCCGGTTGCCCGTCCTGTTCGCCCATGGTTTCGGCCAGAGCCGGCACGCGTGGACCCGTGCCGCCGAATCGCTGGCCGAGCACGGCTGGCGGACCATCACCTTCGACGCGCGTGGTCACGGCGACAGCGACCGGGTGGCCGATGGCGGTTATCGTCTCGAACAATTCGTGGACGATTTGCTGGTGGTCGCGCGCGCGTCGGACGTGCCGCCCGTGCTGGTCGGTGCGTCGATGGGCGGCCTGCTGGGCCTCGTTGCCGCGGGTGAAATCCGCCCCGCGCCCTTCCGTGCACTGGTGCTGGTGGACATCACGCCGCGCTGGGAGGCTGCGGGCGTGGAGCGTATGCTGGGTTTCATGCGCGCGCATCCGCAGGGGTTCGGCACGCTGGACGAAGCCGCCGGGGAAGTGGCGGCGTACCTGCCGCAGCGACGGCGGCGCAAGGATCGCCATGAACTCGCGCAGTTGCTGCGCCGCGGGGCCGACGGGCGGCTGCGCTGGCACTGGGATCCGGCGATGCTGGATACCGTGGCGCGCCAGGGCGAGCGTCATCAGCAGCGCCTGCTGGACGCGGCGCGCAACATCGATGTGCCGGCGCTGCTGGTCTCGGGCGGACGCAGCGACATCGTGTCGGAAGCGACGGTGAAGGAATTCCTGGATGTGGTGCCGCACGCGACACACGTCCGGATTCCGAACGCGACCCACACGCTGGCCGGTGACGACAATGCCGCGTTCGCCGCCGCGATCGAGCCATTTCTGAATACACTCGGCATCGATGCCGAGCTGCCACGGCGCACGCGTGCCGCGGGTTCGCGAGGGTTGCCATGAACACCATCATCATTCTTGTTTGCGCCCTGATCGTCGGGATGGCTTGTGCGTACTTCCGCAGCCGCCTCTGGCAATGGACGCTCGCCACCATCGTGACGATTCTGGTCGTCGGGTTCGGCCTGCGGGCGTTCACGCCGATGTGGGTGCTGCTCGGCCTGTTCGTGGCGCTGGTCGCCCTGCCGCTGAACCTGACGCTGCTGCGCCGCGCGCTGTTCGCCGCACCGCTGCTGAAGCTCTTCAAGCGCGTGCTGCCGCGGATTTCCGAAACCGAACAGGTCGCGCTGGACGCCGGCACCGTCGGATTCGAGGGCGAATTGTTCGCCGGCAAGCCCGACTGGTCGAAGCTGCTGTCCGAACCGAAGCCGCAGCTCTCCGCCGAGGAGCAGGCGTTCCTCGACGGGCCGTGCGAAGAACTGTGCAGCATGGTCGACGACTGGCACATCACGCACGAAATCGCCGACTTGCCACCGGAGATCTGGGATTACGTGAAGCGCAAGGGCTTCTTCGCGATGATCATTCCGAAGCGCTACGGCGGCCTGGAATTCTCGGCGCTGGCGCACTCGAGGGTGTTGCAGAAGCTCTCCAGCATTTCCGCGACGTTGTCCTCGCTGGTGGCGGTGCCGAACTCGCTGGGCCCGGCCGAACTGCTGTTGCGCTACGGCAGCGAGGAGCAGAAGAACCATTACCTGCCGCGCCTCGCGGACGGGCGCGAGGTGCCGTGTTTCGCGTTGACGGGTCCGTACGCGGGTTCGGACGCCACCTCGATTCCCGACTATGGCATCGTCTGCAAGCACACGATCGACGGCAAGGAAGCGCTGGGCATCAGGCTCACCTTCGACAAGCGCTACATCACCTTGGCGCCGGTCGCGACGTTGGTGGGCCTGGCGTTCCGGATGTACGACCCCGAGCATCTGCTGGGGGACAAGGAAGACCTCGGCATCACCCTCGCGCTGATTCCGCGCGCAACACAGGGGCTCGAAATCGGCCGCCGGCATCTTCCGCTCAACATTCCGTTCCAGAACGGCCCGCTGCGCGGCAAGGACGTGTTCGTGCCGATCGACACCCTGATCGGTGGTCCGCACATGGCCGGCCACGGCTGGCGCATGCTGGTCGAATGCCTGTCGGTCGGGCGCGGCATTTCGCTGCCGTCCAATGCCACCGGTTTCGTGCGGCTCGCGGTGGCTGCGACCGGTGCGTATGCGCGCATCCGCAAGCAATTCGGATTGGCGGTCGCGCGTTTCGAAGGCGTCGAGGAAGCGCTGGCGCGTATCGGCGGGTTCGCCTACGCGACGGTGGCGTTGTCGCGCGCGTCGGCGGCCGCGGTCGACCGCGGCGAAAAACCGGCGGTGGCTTCTGCGATCGCCAAATGCCACGCGACGGATCTCGGCCGCGTCGTGGTGCAGGACGCGATGGACGTGCATGGCGGGAAGGGCATCCAGTTGGGGCCCTCCAACTATCTTGGCCGGATGTGGCAGGGCGCGCCGATCCCGATCACGGTGGAGGGCGCCAACATCATGACCCGCAGCCTGATGATCTTCGGGCAGGGCGCGATCCGCTGCCATCCGTGGATCCTGAAGGAAATGCACGCCACGCGCGAACCCGATCGCGCCAAGGCGTTGCGCGATTTCGACGCAGCATTGTTCGGACACATCGGGTTCGGGTTCTCCAACGCCGCGCGTTCGCTGGTGCTGGGCCTCACCTTCGCCAAGTTCGGCAAGGCGCCGGGCGATGCCTACACGCGCCGCTACTACCGCAAGTTGAACCGCTATTCCGCGGCGCTGGCGTTGCTGGCCGACACCGCGATGGGCGTGCTGGGCGGCAAGCTGAAGTTCAAGGAAAAGATCTCCGCGCGGCTGGGTGACGTGCTGTCGTATCTCTACATCTGCTCGGCGATGCTGAAACGCTACGAAGACGAAGGCCGCCCCGAAGTCGAGCGCCCGATGCTGGCGTGGGCGTTCCACGAATCGGTGTGGCGGATGCAGATGGCGCTGGACGGCGTGATCCGCAACTTTCCGGTGCGCCCGGTCGCGTGGCTGGTGCACATGCTGGTGTTTCCGTTCGGCCGCCGCGAAGTGCCCCCGTCGGATCGCCTGGGTCGCCGCGTGGCTGCGTTGATCACCGCGCCCAATGCCGCGCGCGACGCGCTGGTGAGCGGGATGTACCTGACGCCCAACGCCAACAATCCGGTCGGGCGGATGCACGCGCTGTTGCCGGACGTGGTCGCGGCGGAACCCGTCGAGCGCAAGTTCCTGAAGGCCGTCAAGGCCAACAGCATCCAGGCGCACGATTATTTCGAGCAACTGGCGGAAGCCGAAAGGGAAGGCGCGATCAGCGAAACCGAACGCGCGATGCTGGAACGCCTCCGCCGCGCGACCGCGGAGTTCATCAACGTGGATGATTTCGATCCCGAGGAACTGCGCGCGAAGATCGTGCACGGCGGCGCGGATACGCAGCGGTCGCTGCACATCGCCTGATCCGTCGCGTTGGGTTCGCCCGGATCAGGCGAGCGCCTGCGCGTGATGGCGCAGGTGCTCCTCGATGAATGTCTGGACGAACCAGTAGCTGTGGTCGTAGCCCTGTTGCATGCGCAGCTCGACCGCTTGTCCCGCGGCGCGGCAGGCTTCGACGAACAACTCCGGGCGCAGTTGCCCGCACAGGAACTGATCGGCGTCGCCCTGGTCGATCAGGATGGTGCCGTCGAAGCGCCGTCCCGAGCGCATCAGTTCGAAGGCATCGTGGGCTTGCCACGTTTCGCGATCGTCACCCAGATAGCGCGGGAAGGCTTTCAGTCCCCACGGCACTTGCGCGGGTGCGACGATCGGCGCAAACGCGGAAACGGAGCGGTAATGGTCCGGATGCCGCAGCGCGAGCGTCAGCGCGCCATGTCCGCCCATCGAATGGCCCACGATGCCGCAACGGTCGACGTCGGCCGCAAAATTGGCGGCGATCAGCGCCGGCAATTCGTCGACAACGTACGTTTCCATCCGGAAGCGTGATGTCCACGGTGATTGCGTGGCATCCAGGTAGAAGCCAGCGCCTTCGCCGAACTCCCAGTCGCCTGTCGCGCCTTCGAAGCCGGTGTCGCGCGGACCGGTGTCGGGGGCGACGAGCATCAGGCCGAGTTCCGCGGCCACGCGTTGCGCGCCGGCCTTGATCGGGAAGGTTTCGTGCGTTGCGGTGAGGCCGGCCAGGTACACCACCACGGGTACTTTCCGATGCGCTGCCTGTGGCGGTGCATACACCGCGAAGTTCATCGGTCCGCCGCAAGCCGTCGAATCGTGCCGGTAGAAACCTTGCGTGCCGCCGCAGCAGCGCTGTTCGGAGATCACGTCCATTTCAAAAAACCACCACGGAACGGATCGATTCGCCCTTGTGCATCAGGTCGAAGCCGCGGTTGATGTCTTCCAGTTTCAGGGTGTGCGTGATCATCGGATCGATCTCGATCAGGCCCTGCATGTACCAGTCGACCACCTTCGGCACGTCGGTGCGTCCACGCATCCCGCCGAACGCGCTGCCGATCCAGCGCCGGCCGGTGACGAGCTGGAAGGGTCGCGTGGAGATTTCCTGGCCCGCGCCGGCCACGCCGATGATGCACGCCACGCCCCAGCCCTTGTGGCAGCATTCCAATGCCTGCCGCATCACCTTGACGTTGCCGATGCATTCGAACGAATAATCGGCGCCGCCCTTCGTCAATGAAACAAGGTATGGAACCAGGTCGCCTTCGACTTCGCCCGCGTTGACGAAGTGCGTCATCCCGAATTTCCCGGCGAGTTCCTTCCGCTTCGGATTCAGGTCGACGCCGACGATCATCGCCGCGCCCGCGAGCCGCGCGCCCTGGATCACGTTCAATCCGATGCCGCCGAGGCCGAATACCACCACTTTCGATCCGGGTTCGACCTTCGCGCTGTTGATCACCGCGCCGATGCCGGTGGAAACGCCGCAGCCGATGTAGCAGACCTTGTCGAACGGCGCGTCCTCGCGGATCTTCGCGACCGCGATTTCGGGCAGCACCGTGTACTCGGCGAAGGTGGACGTGCCCATGTAGTGGTGGATCGGCTCGCCACCGATCGAAAAACGGCTGCTGCCATCCGGCATCACGCCCTTGCCTTGCGTTTCGCGAATCGCCTGGCAGAGATTCGTTTTGGGATTGAGGCAGTACTCGCAATGGCGGCATTCGGGCGTGTACAGCGGGATCACGTGGTCGCCCTTTTTCACCGACGTCACGCCCGCCCCGGTTTCGACCACGATGCCCGCGCCTTCGTGACCGAGGATCGCGGGAAACAAGCCTTCGGGATCGTCGCCCGACAGCGTGTAGGCGTCGGTGTGGCAGATGCCGGTGGCCTTCAGTTGCACCAGCACTTCGCCCGCGTGCGGACCTTCGAGGTCCACGGTTTCGATGCTGAGCGGCGCGCCGGCCTTGTGCGCGATGGCAGCTCTGACTTTCATGCGTGGCTCCATGCAAACGCATTGGCATTGTAGGAGCGCGCCTGCGCGCGATCCAAGGCACCGTCCCTGGTCAGGCGCACCGCGGTCACCCGCAGGCAGCCTCCTACGAGGGCAAAGACCTTGCCAGCTCGCGCGTGTCGGTGAAGGTGACGTCGGGCCAGCGTTCCTGGGCAAGCTGCAGGTTCACGCGCGTGGGCGCAAGGTACACGAGTTGTTCGGCGGCATCCACGGCAAGATGCATGGCGTTGCGTTCGCGGAACTCGGCGAGTTTCTTCGCGTCGCCGCAATGCACCCAACGTGCGGCAATGATGCCCACGTTCTCGAACGCACAATCGACGTTGTATTCGTCCTTCAATCGGTACGCCGCGACCTCGAACTGCAATACGCCGACCGCGCCCAGGACCAGGTCGTTGGACATCAATGGCCGGAAGAATTGCGTGGCGCCTTCCTCGGACAATTGCGCGAGGCCCGCGCGCAGCGCCTTCATCTTCAAGGGATCGCGCAGGTGCGCGCGGCGGAACAGTTCCGGCGCGAAGTTGGGAATGCCGGTGAAGACCAGCTTCTCGCCTTCACTGAAACTGTCGCCGATCGAGATGGTGCCGTGGTTGTGCAGTCCGATCACGTCGCCGGGATATGCTTCTTCCGCGATCTCGCGCTCGGAGGCCATGAAGGTCAGCGCGTTGGCCAGCTTCACTTCCTTGCCGGTGCGCACCTGCAGCGCCTTCATGCCCGATGTATAGCGGCCGGAACAGACGCGCAGGAAGGCTACGCGGTCGCGGTGCGCCGGGTCCATGTTGGCCTGGATCTTGAACACGAAGCCCGAGAGTCTTGCTTCTTCGGGCGACACTTCCCGCGTTGCGGTCGCACGTGGTTGCGGCGACGGCGCGTGCTCGACGAAGAAATCCAGCAGCGGCTGGACGCCGAAGTTGTTGATGCCCGAGCCGAAGAACACCGGCGTCTGCGCGCCGGCGAGGTATTTTTCGACATCGAAGGGCTGCGACGCGCCTTGCACGAGTTCCAGTTCCTCGCGCAGTTCCGCGAGCGCCTCGGCGCCGATCCGCCGTTCGAGCTCGGGATCGTCGAGCCCTTTCAGGATGGTCGAATCCTGGCGGGTGAAGTTGCGTCCCGATTCGTACAAATGCACCTCATCATCCAGCAGGTGATAGACACCCTTGAGGCGCTTGCCCATGCCGATCGGCCAGGTCACCGGCGCGCACTGGATCTTCAGCACCGACTCGACTTCATCCAGCAGTTCGATCGGCGAGCGGCCCTCGCGATCGAGCTTGTTGATGAAGGTCATGATCGGCGTGGTGCGGAGGCGACACACCTCCATCAGCTTGATGGTGCGTTCCTCGACGCCTTTCGCGCAGTCGATCACCATCAGCGCCGAATCGACCGCGGTCAGCACCCGGTAGGTGTCCTCGGAAAAATCCGCGTGGCCGGGGGTGTCCAGCAGGTTGACGATGCGGCCCGCGTACGGGAACTGCATCACCGAACTGGTGACCGAAATGCCGCGCTCCTTTTCCATGGCCATCCAGTCGGAGGTCGCGTGGCGCGCGGATTTGCGCGACTTCACCGCGCCCGCCATCTGGATCGCGCCGCCAAACAGCAGCAGCTTTTCCGTCAGCGTGGTCTTGCCCGCGTCCGGGTGCGAGATGATCGCGAAGGTACGGCGGCGCCGGGTTTCAGTGAGGTGGCTGGACATGGGGCGGATTTGCGCGAAACGCAAACCCGCCATTCTAGCGGGCGCCGCCGGCCGACCCAAGGAAAGCGCATTGGCCGGCGTGGCACGCTACTTCGTGAGCCGGGTCAACAGGCTGTGCCAGAAATCCAGCGCCGCCGGGACTTCCGATGCGCGCAGCTTTTCGTTCAATCCGTGCGCGAAAGCGTCGTTGGGTTTCGAGAAGGTAGGGTCGACGCCGTAGCTCGGCACGCCCGCATTGCGGAAATACATGCTGTCCGAAGCGCCGGCCGACATGCCGGGTACCACGTCCACGCCCGCGAAACGTTCGCGGATGGTCGCCGTCACGGCGTCCACCACGTCCTCGCGCAGCGGCGAAGCCGGGCTTTCCACCGGCGGCGGTTGGCGCACCGTGATCCTGACGCTGGGGTCGTCGATCACCTTGACCAGCGCAGCCTGCACCGACGCCACGTGCGTGCCGGGGAAGATGCGGCAGTTGATGTTGGCGTCGGCGCGCTGCGGCAGCGCGTTCAACGCGTGGCCGCCATCCAGCATGGTGGCGATGCAGGTCGTGCGGATCTGGCCAACGTAGGCTGGGTCGGCCGAGAGCGTCGCGGCGGCCTTCGCGTCATCCGGGTTGGCGGCGAACGCGCGCATCGCTTCGGCGATCGGACCGCTGCTGTGTTCGCCGGTAGCTTTCAGCGACGCGAGCGTGATGGCGTCGTGCTGCACCGGAAACTGGTATGCGGCGATGTTTTCGAGCGCCCTGGCGAGCCGGTAGATCGCATTCTTGGGCGCGTCGGGTTCGCTGGAGTGGCCGCCCGCAGAGGTCACGGTCAACTGGAAGTCGGCGTAGGTCTTTTCGGCGGCCTGGATGTCGTACACGACGGGCTGGTAGTGCGCATCGTAGGTGCCGCCGCCAGCATCGGCGTTGAGCAGGAATGCCGCATCGTGATGGCGCCTGGCCAGCTCGCGGGTGGAGGCCATGTCGGTCTCCTCGTCGCCCGAAAACACCAGGATCATCTCGCGCTTCGGCACGAAATGTTCGCGCTTGAGCCGCATGAAGGTTTCGACCAGCGCAATCACGTTGGTCTTCATGTCGGCCACGCCGCGGCCGTACAGGTAGCCGTTCTCCTCGACCAGCTTGAATGGGTCGCGCTGCCAGTCCTTCGGGTTGGCGGCCACCACGTCCATGTGCCCGGACAGCAGGATGGGCTTCAGGCTCTTGTCGCTGCCGCGGTAATGCACCACCAGGGCGGCGGTGTGTTCGACCGGAATGATCTCGATGTCGGATCGGGAAAAACCGGCCGATTCCAGTTTGTCCGCGAGGTATTGCGCGAACGCCGGTACCTGGCCCTTGCCTTCGACGGTCTGCGCGGCGATCGCGTGGCGCAGCATGGCCATGGTTTCCGGCATCGCCTGGCGCGTCGTTTCGGCCTGCGCGGGCGGGATCCACGCGGCAACGAGCATGATGGATGCGGCGATCAGCAGGCGCACGAATGGCATGGCAAGCTCCAGGCGGTCACGAATCCATCAAGATTATCCGGGCACGCGTGCGGCCATCGTGTGCCGGACGTCACTTCGCCCCGGCCAGCGCGGGCAGCAATGCGTGCCAGAAATCCAGCGAAGCGGGCAACTCGCTGGCGAGGATCCGTTCGTTGTAGCCGTGCGCGTGCACGTCGCCCGGCTTGGCGAACGCGGGACTGACGCCATAGGTCGGCACGCCGTGATTCCGGAAGTGGCGGCTGTCGGATGAGGCCGGGATCATCACGGGAATCACCTCCAGCCCCGGGAATCGTTGCCGGACCGTCTGCGTAACCACCGTCATCACCTGCGGCAGGACGGGATACGAGATCGGACCCAGGACGGGTGCCGGATCCTGCACGCTCACCTTGATGGCCGGATCGGCGACGGCCCGCTGCAGTTGCTGCTGCACCGCTGCGACGGTGACGCCGGGAAAGATGCGGCAGTTCACGTTCGCGGTGGCCTTCTCGGGCAACGCGTTGCGTGCGTGGCCGGCAGCCAATTCCGTCGCGACGCAGGTGGTGCGGATCTGACCGACGTAAGCGGGATCGGCCGAAATCACCGCGGCGGCCCTGGCGTCGCCCGGGTGTTCGGCGAAGCGGTGCAGCGACTCCGCGAGCGCCCCGCGCATGTGCGCGCTCATCGCCTTGAACGATGCCAGGGTGATGCCGTTGTACTTCACCGGGAACGGGTAGGCGGCGATCTTTTGCATCGCCGCAGACAGCTTGTAGATCGCGTTGTCGGGGTTCGGTTCGCTGGAATGCCCGCCAGGCGAAGTCGCGGTGACGAGGAAATCCGCGTAACCCTTTTCGGCGGCGACCACGCCGAACATGACCGGCTTCAGGTTGGCGTCGTACTCGCCCGACCAGCCATCGGCATCGAGCGCGAACTCGGCAGCGCGGTAGCGGTCGGCGACTGCCTCGGCGGTGAATTCGTCGGTTTCCTCGTCGCCAGTCAGCGCGAGGATGATGTCGCGCCGGGGCACGAAACCTTCGCGCTTCAGGCGCATGAACGTCTCGACCAGCGCAACGGTCTGGTCCTTCATGTCCGCGACGCCACGTCCGTAGTAGTACGAACCGTCCTTGACCAGCTTGAAGGGTGCGTGGTCGCTCCAGCCTTCGGCATTGGCGGGGACCACGTCCATGTGTCCATGGACGATGAAGGGCTTGCCCTCGCCCTTGCCGCGGTAGCGCACTACCAGCGCTTCGGTATGGCCGACGGGGAACGTTTCGATGTCGGCCTTCGCGAAGCCGGCGGCTTCCAGCTTGTCCGCGAAGTAGCCCGCCAGCGCCGGCACCTGGTCCTTGCCCTGCACGGTCTGCACCGAGATCGCGTGGGCCAGCATGTCCATGTATTCCGGCATGGCCTGCGCCGTGGTTTCAGCGGCAAGCAACGGTGGGCAGCCGAACGCCAGGATCAGCGAGCCCAACAACAACGTGCGGTGCGTGGCCATGCGGTGTTCCCCGATGTGCTGAAAGAACATCAGGGTAGCGCCGAACCAGGACGGCGGCCATCGAACGACGCGGATTATTTGTCCTGCACCGCCTCGACCTGGATCTGCATCGACACGTGCATGTCCATGCCGAACGACTGGCCGGCATCGATGCCGAAATCGGCGCGATCGAAGGTGGCCGATGCCTCCGCGCCGCAGCGCTCGCGCGGTTTCGCCACGAAATCGGGAATGCATTTGAAATGCTCGATCGCGAGATCGAGCGGTCGCGTGACGCCGTGCAGGGTCAATTTCCCGACCACGCGCGTGGGTGCGCCATCGACGAAATCCGCGAGCGTGCCGTCATAGACGGCGGTCGGATATTTCGCGGCGTCGAAGAACGTGCATTGGGTCTTGCACAACGGCGCCGGGATCGCGTCGCGCAGCACCATCTGCGTCAATGCCGGATTGCCGAAATTGATGCTGTCGATTCGCGTGACGATGTGGACGGTGCCCGTGTGCTTCGCGCGGTCCAGCGTGATCGTCCCGCTGCTGTGGTCGAACTTGCCGCGCCAGGTCGAGAGGCCCGCATGATCGGCGGCGAAGCTCGGGTAAGTGTGGTCCGGGTCGATGGTGTAGCTGGCCGGCTGCGCCGCCGCGGCATTCGCGACGGCGAGCGGCAGGATCGCCATGCAGGTCGCAAGACATTTACGCATGATCGAATTCCTGCCGGCTGCAATTGACCATCCAGTTGGCGCCGAAGCGGTCGGTGAACATGCCGAAGCGCAGCGCCCACGAGGTTTCCGCGATGGGCATGGTGACGTTGCCGCCTTCGCTGAGTGCCTTGAACACGCGCTCGGCTTCCGCGGGTGTATCCACCGACAACGACACCGCATTGCCGTGGATGCCGGGGTAAGGATCGGGCGTGGGGCCGCACCAGTCGGAGCCCATCAGCACGGCGTCGCCGGCTTCCAGCCGCACGTGGGCGACAAGGTCGCGCGTTTCCGCCGGCAGGTTTTCGGACTCCGGCATCTCACCCATGGTGACCCGCATGGCGACCCTGCCGCCGAGACAGCCGGCGTAGAAATCGAAGGCTTCCGCGGCGTTGTCCTTGAAGAACAGATAGCTTGCGATTTGCATGGTGTTTCCTCGATGATTGCCGGTGTTCACTTCGGCGACGAACAGCGTTGCCGGAGATCGACAACCGGGCGTTGCGACATTCAGGCTGCCACGGCCAGCTCGGGGAACGGTTCGCGCCAGGCATCCAGTTCGTTCAGGCGATCGTGCCAGCGCTGGACCGCGGAAAATTCGCCCAGGGGAATGCGCGCAGGTTGCGCGTACGGCAGCATCGCCGCGACCGCGAAATCGGCGATGGAAAGACCGTTGCCTGCCAGCCAGCGGCGGTCATGCAGGTGGCTGTCCAGGATCGCCGCGAAACGCCGCCATTCGTTGGTGGCCTGCGCCACCGCGGCGCGGTCGATATCACCCAGGCCGAAGCGCGGTTTGATGACGTGTTCAAAATAGAGTGTGCCGCCCCACCTGTAGAAGTGCGCCAGGTCCCAGCTCAGCCAACGGATCACGTCGATCTGGCGATCGTCCTGCGGCCACAGCTCGGAATCCGAGCGGGCGGCCAGGTGGCACATGATCGCGGCCGATTCCCACAGCGTGCGCCCGCCGTCGACCAGCGTCGGCACCCTGCCGTTGGGGTTGAGGGCGAGGTATGCCGGCGACCGGTGCTCGCCACGGCCGAGGTCGACGTGCACGTACTCGATCGGCGATTGCAGGTATTTCGCGACGGCGCATACTTTGCGCGGATTGGCAGTGTCGAACCAGTAGAGTTGCATCGGGTCCTCCTCAGGCTTTCGCAGGATGTGCGTCTTGATGACGGATGATGGGCTGCGGTTTCGACACGGCCTTGCGCCGGCCGCGTGCAGGTTGCGATGACGGACGCTCCATCGCGCAGGGTCCGCCCGCGAGTTTGCGCAGGCTGGCCGCGGCCTGCGCGCCCATCAGGTCAGTGAGCCGCCGTTGCGTTTCGCGCCAGGCTGGCATCGCCGCGTTCAAGACACGCGAGCCCTTCGGTGTCACCGACGCAATACGTGAGCGCGCGTCTTCGCGGCCGGGTTGCAACGTCACCCAGCCGTGCTGCTCGGCGAGGGCGAGGTTGCGGGTGAGGGTGGTGCGATCGGCCGAAAGCAGTTCGGCCAGCTCTCCGATGGCCTTTGGTCCCGTGAGGTGCAGCGCCGCCAGCAACGTGAACTGGGTGGCGCGCAGTCCGCGCGGGCGCAGTGCCTGGTCGAATTCGCGGGTGATCGCGCGGGAGGCACGCCGCGCCGCGAGGCACAGGCAACGAGTGGTTTCGAGCAGCGAGGAATCAGGCGGCATTGGCATATATGTGTATATGCACGCAAATGACCTGTCAAGCGCGTCAGGCGCGGAAACAGGTCGCCGCAGGGTTTGCCGTTTGTCGCGACGCGACGGGCAGCGTCGCGGGAATCGCCGGTCTTGCCACGAATCGTCCGCAAATGATCGTTTGTAATATGGGCGTATAGACGTCTAGATGGCCGTTGACATGAAGGCAGGTCATAGCTAGATTGGACCCATTGCTCATCGAGACCGGCTGAGGGACAGGCCCTTGGAAGCCGGGGCAACCCGCAAACCCGCAAGGGTTCGCACGGTGCCAACTCCTGCGGAGGCATTGCATGCCGCCCGAGAGATGAGTCGCGCAATCCCGCGTGCCGCGGGATTGGACGGCTGTTTCCGGTTCTCCGCATGACTCGGTGTTCGTGTCTTCCCGGAGAACCGCCATGAGCCTTGCCGTCACCGAAGTCACCGAACCGTTGGTCGAGGGTGCGCCGCGTGTTGCGACCGCCGCTGCGCCCTTCACCTGCCTGCGCTGCAGCCGCCGGGTCCGGATCGCGCCGCGTTACGGAAAGGGTCCGGTCGACGTCGAGGTGCGGTACCTGTGGGCCGGCGCACCGGGCGCGCCCACCGTCATCGTGCAGGGCGGCATTTCGGCGAACCGCGATGTCTGCGGAACGGGCGAGCGCGCTGCGCCAGGCTGGTGGGATTTGCAAGTCGGCAAAGGTCGCGCGGTCGATCTCGATCGTGTGCGCGTGCTGGCGATCGACTGGGTGGACGCGGACGATCTGGATGCGTCTTCGATCTCCAGCACGGATCAGGCCGATGTGCTGGCGGCGCTGCTGGATGCGCTCGGCATCGTCCGTGTCGAGGCTTTCATCGGTGCCTCGTACGGCGCGATGGTGGGCCTGGCGTTCGCTGCCCGTCATGCCGACCGGGTATCCCGCCTCGTCGTGCTCGCGGGCGCGCATCGCCCGCACCCCTTCGCTACCGCGCAGCGCGCGGTGCAACGCGGGATCGTCAAGCTGGGCCTCGACAACGGCTGCGTGGACGATGCATTGTCCCTGGCGCGGCAGCTTGCGCTGACGACCTACCGCAGCGGCGAAGAAATCGGTCGCCGGTTCGCCGGCAGCGCCGCGTGGCGCGATGGCGAGCTGCGGTTGCCGGTGCAGGATTGGCTGGAACACCATGGCCGAAGCTTCGTCGCGCGTTTCAACGCACACCGCTACCTCGCACTGTCCGAATCCATCGACCTGCATGATGTCGATCCCGAGGCCGTTCGCGTCCCGGCCACGCTGATCGGCTTCGCCAGCGATCGTCTGGTGCCGTTGGCGGATCTTTGTGAACTGCAGCAACGCCTCGGCGCGACAGCCAGCCTCGAGGTCATCGAAACGCCGTATGGCCACGACGGATTCCTGAAAGAACACGAACGCCTCGCGCCCTTGTTGCGCGAAGCGCTGCACGATTGCGGAGCATGACATGGACACCATCGCATCCCGTACGCGCGCGGTGCGCGCCGGCGTCGAAACCGACCATCAGCACGGCGCGGTGATTCCGCCGCTGCACCTTTCGACGAACTACTCGTTCGCGGGTTTCAACGAAAAGCGCGCGTACGACTACTCCCGCAGCGGGAATCCCACCCGCGACCTGCTGGCCGAGGCGCTGGCGGATCTCGAACGCGGCACGGGCGCGGTGGTGACGGCCAGCGGCATGGCGGCGGTCGCGCTGGCGCTGGAACTGGTGCCGGCCGGCGGCAAGGTGCTGGCCGCGCACGATTGCTACGGCGGCACGTGGCGGCTGCTGGATGCGTGGGCGAAGAAGGGTCGCTTCGACGTGCGTTTCGCGGATTTGACCGATCCGACCATGCTTGCGGCGGGTCTCGCGGACAAGCCGGCGCTGGTGTGGGTGGAAACGCCATCCAACCCGCTGCTGCGCATCACCGACATCCGCCACGTCGCGCAGGCGGCGCACGCGGCGGGCGCACTGTGCGTGGTGGACAACACGTTCCTGTCGCCGGCGTTGCAGCAGCCGCTGGCGCTGGGCGCGGACGTGGTGGTGCATTCGACCACCAAGTACATCAACGGCCACAGCGACGTGGTGGGCGGCGCAGTGATTGCGCGTGAACCCGAAGTGGCAGAGAAACTGAAATGGTGGGGCAATTGCCTGGGCCTCACCGGCGCGCCGTTCGACAGTTGGCTGACCTTGCGCGGCCTGCGCACGTTGTCGGCACGCCTGCGCGCCCATCAGGAAAACGCCGCTGCGCTCGCCGACCTGTTGAACGAACATCCGGCGGTGACGCGGGTGTTCTATCCCGGCCTGGCCTCGCATCCGCAGCACGCACTGGCGAAGCGCCAGCAATCCGGATTCGGCGCGATGCTGAGCTTTGAGCTCGAGGGCGGCGAGGATGCGGTGCGCGCGTTCCTCGATGGCCTGCAATGCATCACGTTGGCCGAATCGCTGGGTGGCGTGGAAAGCCTGATCGCGCATCCAGCCACGATGACCCACGCGGCGATGGCGCCGGAAGCGCGCCGTACGGCCGGCATTTCCGACACGCTGCTGCGTCTCTCGGTCGGCATCGAGGACATTGCCGATCTGTCGCGCCATCTGCGCGCGGCGCTGGCCCGCGCGGACGCGGTGTCGCGAAAACGCGTGGCGCTGCCGGCATGAGCGCGGTGCTCGCGGAAGAAGCATGCGTTCCCCACGCCCCGGCGCGGCGCGACATCGCAATCGTCCTGTTCGGCACCGGCAAGGTCGGCGGCGCATTCCTGCAATTGTTGCGCACATCCGCGGGTGGAAACCTGCGCTTGCTTGGCGCGGCCAACTCGCGGCACCAGCAGACGCAGCCCGCGGCGCTGGCGGAGCGCCGCCTGCGCGAGCGGCTGGATGCGGGCGGCGAACGGCGCGACGACGTCGCGCTGCTGCGGGCGTTGCACGCAAGCGGCGCGGCCATCCGGGTCGTGGTCGACGCGACAGCTTCGATGGAATTGGCGCGGCGTCACCCTGGATGGCTGGCGCATGGTTGCCACGTGGTCACCGCCAACAAGGCATTGGCCGGGGATGGACTCGACGGCTGGCGCGCCTTGCAGGCTGCGCGCGCGCAAGACGCCCAGTACGGCGACAGCGCGACCGTCGGCGCCGGCTTGCCCGTGCTCTCGACCCTGCGCCGACTGCATCTTTGTGGCGACACGTTGACGCGGATCGAAGGCGTGTTCTCGGGTTCGTTGTCGTACCTGTTCAACCATTACGACGGACGGCATCCATTCTCGACGCTGCTGCGCGAAGCCTGTGCGTTGGGTTACACCGAACCCGATCCGCGCGCCGATCTTTCCGGCGAGGATGTCGCGCGCAAGCTGCTGATCCTCGCGCGCACGGCGGGGTTTCCGCTGGAACGCACGCGGGTCGAAGTCGAAAACCTGGTGCCGGCCCCGCTGCGCCACCTGTCGAAGGATGCATTCATCGATCGCCTCGACGGGCTCGACGCCGCGATCGCCGCGCGTCACGCCGCGGCCGCGGCGCGCGCTTGCGTGCTGCGCTACCTCGCGCGTTTCGATGCAGACGGCGCCGCGCGGGTGGGGCTGGTCGAAGTCCCGGTCTCGCATCCCGCGGCGCACCTCCTGGGCGCCGACAATCTGTTCGCATTCACCACGTCGCGTTACCGGCCGCGTCCACTGGTGATCCAGGGCGCCGGCGCGGGGCCCGAAGTGACCGCGCAGGCATTGCTGGGCGACGTGCTCGCGCTGGCGTAACTGCCGTTCGCAGCACGGTTGCTCCCTGTATGAGCGGGCCTGCGCGCGAGGAAGTCCAGAGCCTATCGCTCTACCATGCGCTCGGCGGTCTCTTCGTCCGGCGGCACCAGTATGCCGCCCGGATGCGCCTGCGCTTCCATCTTGATCGCTTCCACTTCCGGCGTGCGCCAGCCGCAGGCCAGGCCCCATGCGAAGAAGCCGATCGCGATGACTGCGACGATCAGCAGGTCCCAGCCGTAGGGCATGTAACCGTGTCCGCCGAACCGCGCGCTGCCCGCCCACGACAACGCCGCGATTGCGGGCAGGTAGAAGATCAGCCACGCCGCACCTTGCACCTGCTTCATCACGTCGGCGCCGCCGCGCTTCACCGCGTACCAAAGCCATACCGGCAACGCGACCACCATCAGCAGGATGATTTCCCCCGTGCGCGGCCAACGCGCCCAGTACAGGAGTTCGGTCGCGAACACGAACGCGAGGCCCGCGATCACGCGCAGCATCGGAAGCCGCAGCGGGCGGTGGATGTCCGGCGCGGTGCGCCTGAGCACCGACACGCTGACGGGTCCGGTCAAGTACGAAATGATGGTCGCGACCGAAATCACCTCGGCCAATGTCGCCCAGCCGCGGAAGAAGAACAGGAAGATGAAGGCGACCACCAGGTTCAACCACATCGCCGGGCGCGGGATGCCGAAGCGCGGGTGAACGCGGCCGAAGATCTTCGGCAGCGTGCCGTTGCGTTCCATGCCGTAGATCATCCGCGCGGTGGTCGCGGTGTAGGTCGCGCCGGTGCCGCTGGGACTGATGAACGCATCGGAATACAGCAGCAACGCCAGCCAGTTGAGGTTCAACGCGATCGCCAGCTGCGCGAACGGCGAGGAGTGTTCGATCGCGGCCCAGCCGCCCTGCGCCAGCACCGCGGGATCGGTCGCGCCGAGGAATGCGACCTGCAACAGCAGATACACGACGGTCGCCAAAAGAATCGACCCGATCACACCGAATGGCACGTTGCGGCCGGGATTCTTGGCTTCGCCCGCGAGGTTCACCGGGCTCTGGAAACCATTGAAGCTGAACACGATGCCGCTGATCGCGACCGCCGTCAGGATCGCGGAAATGTTGTAAGCGTGCGGCCCGCCATGCGCGCCGATGTGGAAGTTCTCGGGATGGAACGAGGTCGCCATCAGCGCGATCGCGGTGAGCGCCGGCACGACCAGCTTGTAGATCGTGATCCAGGTGTTGGTCTTGGCGAAAAGGTTCACGCTCCAGTAATTCAGCAGGAAGTAGCCGATCACCAGCAGTGCGGAAATCCCGAGGCCGGTGGGGCTCAATTCGCCCATGCCACCCGGCGCGACGTGGTACAGGTTCTGCGCCCACGGCCACGGCCACGACGCCATGTATTGCACCGAGGCTTCCGCTTCCACCGGAATCACCGAGGCGATCGCGATCCAGTTGGCCCAAGCCGCGATGAAACCCACCAGCGTGCCGTGCGAATACTGGCCGTAGCGCACCATGCCGCCCGATTCCGGGAACATCGCGCCGAGCTCGGCATACGTCACCGCGATGAACAGGATCACCACCGCGCCGATGATCCACGCCCAGATCGCGCCGGGACCCGCAAGTTGCGCCGCGCGCCACGCGCCGAACAGCCAGCCGGAACCGATGATCGAGCCCAGGCCCGTGAACATGAGCGCCCACGCGCCGACGTTGCGGTGGATTGCGGTTTCGTGACTCATCGTGGCGACTTTCCCGGCAAAAACAGTTCCCGATGATCGCAGATTACGCCGCGCCTGTCCGCTTGGCGATGGGTCGTGCAGGTCGTGAACGCGCTCCGTCGGCAGCTTTGTTCCACGTTCTTCTTCCCGCTCCGGGCGAAGGGCCGGACCAGGGTTCGGATGTCGCGCGCATTTTGTCAGTGCGTCAGTTGCGTTCCCGCGTCATGCGCCGGCCCGCGGCCGGACATCCCGACGCGAGGTTGCGCGTCATACCTGTATCCGCCGCGGCAATCGACTACACTCGTGGGAAGCGGAGGCCGGGACGCACCCGGCGGGGAATCCTTGAAGCGCGGTGGCATCCGACCAGTCCGGTTTCTTCGAAGAGTTGAAGCGCCGCCACGTGGTGCGCGTGGCGATCGCCTACGCGGTGGCAGGCTGGCTGCTGGTGCAGGTCGCCACGCAAGTCTTTCCGTTCTTCAATGTTCCGAACTGGGCGGTGAGACTGGTGGTGATCCTGCTTGCGATCGGCTTTCCGGTCGCGGTGGCGTTTGCATGGATTTACGAGTTCACCCCCGAAGGCATCCGCCGCACCGAGGCTGCCGGTTCGCCTGGCGCGCGCAGCGAGCACGCAAACCGTCAGATCGGTCGCAAGTTGAACACGCTGATCATTGCGGTGCTGGTACTGGTGATCGCATTGCTGGGCTGGCGACTGTACGCCGTGCGGCATCAGCCACCGTCGATTGTGCAACCTGCCGTGGCCCCGCCGGGCGCGGCGCCTGCGGCATCGGTTGCGAAGTCACCCGCGCCTGTCTTTCCCGCGCCAGGCATCCCCGAAAAATCCGTCGCGGTGTTGCCATTCGTCAACGACAGTGGCCAGAAAGACGAGCAGTTCTTCTCCGATGGCCTGTCGCAGGACCTGATCACCGCTCTCTCGCAGTTCGCGGGCCTGAAAGTCATCAACCGCGATTCGGCGTTCCAATTCCGCGGCAGCAAGGACAATATCAAGACCATCGCACAGCAGCTCGGCGTTGCCCACATCCTGGAAGGCAGCGTGCAGCGCGTCGAAGGCGAGGTGCGCATCACGGCGACGCTGGTGAATGCCGCCGATGGGAGCATCCTGTGGTCGCAGCGCTACGACAAGGCGTACAAGGACCTGTTCGCGCTGCAGGATGCGATTACGCATTCGGTGGCCGATGCATTGAAAGCTAAGCTGCTGACCGCCCCGGGCGCGGTGGTGCAGAGCGATCGCCCGCCGAGCGGCAACCTGGATGCCTACACCGCGTACCTGCGCGGCATTACCAATTTCGCGCGCACCGACGAAACGCATGCGCGCCAGGCCATCGACGCCTACCAGCGCGCGGTCACGATTGATCCCGGCTATGCGGCTGCATGGGCCGCGCTGTCGCGGGCCTGGGCACGTCTGGGCGGCGCCTTCATGGGGGGCGCAGCACAGCAACAGGCGTTCAAGCAGGCACGACGCGCAGGCGACAAGGCGTTGCAGCTGGCTCCGGATTTGGCTGCCGCACACACCGCCCGCAGCTATCTGGCTTTTTCCGAGTCAGGCTGGAAGGAAGCGCAGACCGAGATCCAGCGTGCCCTGGAGCTTGCCCCCAATGACGGTGACGCGAAGTATCTGTACGGTTCGGTGCTGGCCACGCTTGGCCAGTGCAGGCGCGCGGTCGACCTCGTGCAGCAGGCTTTGATGACCAATCCCCGCAATGGCGATTGGTACTACGCCTTGTCGCAATACCTTGCTTGTGGCGGTCGCATGGCCGATGCCCAGCAAGCCCTTGGTACCGCGATCGCGCTGCAGCCACAGGGCACGGCCTACCATGAATGGGCGGCGATTCTCGCGATCCTGCGCGGTGATGCTGAGGCTGCGTTGGCGGCCGCGCAAGAGGAACCACCGGGACCTTGGCACGATATCGCGATGGCGCTGGCCCCACAGATCGGCCCCGATCGCAAGGCCGCCGATGCGGCGTTGAAGAATCTGCTCGCCGAGTATGCCGACCTTGGCCCCTACCAGATCGCCGAGACGTACGCGCTGCGCCGCGATCCGGATGCGGTGTTCCATTGGCTGGACCGTGCGTGGAAGGAGCACGACCCCGGTGTTTCTTACCTGCTCTACGACCCCTTGATCCTGCGCTACCGTGACGACCCGCGCTTCGCCGTGTTTTGCAGGAACGTGGGCTTGCCGACGGCCACCGACGCGGTGGCGATGAAGTGAACGTGCCATCGCCCGCCAAGCGTTCGTTTTTCGAGGAGATGAAGCGCCGTCACGTGTGGCGGGTGGCGATCGCGTACGCGGTGACCGCTTGGCTGCTGTTGCAGGTCGCTTCGGTCGTACTGCCGACCTTCGGCACGCCGGCATGGGTGCTGAAGATGTTGATCGTGCTGTTCGTGCTCTGCTTTCCCGTTGCGCTGATCCTCGCGTGGGCGTTCGAGCTGACGCGCGAAGGCGTCCGTCGCACCGAATCGGCCGATTCGCCGGAAGCCCGGCCCGCGCACGCGCACCATTCGGTAGGGCAAAAACTCAACGCCCTGATCATTACGGTGCTGGTGCTGGCGGTGGCCGTGATGGGTTGGCGGCTGCTGGTGGTGCGGCACGCGCCGGCGGGCAATGCGATCGTGAGTAGCCTGATTACGGATCGTAGCCCGGATGCCGCGAATCGGAATCCGGAAACGATCCCAGGCGCCGCCCCGGCTTCCCCCGCCGAAGCACTTGCATCCGGGTCGCGAAATACCGCCATGCCGCGTCATGCCGCGAATGACATGATTCCCGCGCCGGCGCCCAGCATTCCGCAAAAATCCGTTGCGGTGCTGCCATTCGAGAACGACAGCGGCGATACGTCCCAGCAGTACTTCTCGGACGGCCTGTCGCAGGATCTGATCACCGCGCTCACCCAGTTCGGGGGCCTCAAGGTCATCAGCCGCGATTCGGCATTCCAGTTCCGCGATTCGAAGGACAGCAGCAAGCTGATCGGCGAGAAGCTGGGCGTGGCACATTTGCTGGAAGGCAGCGTGCAACGCGCGGGGGACATGGTGCGGATCACCGCCACGCTGGTGAACGCATCGGACGGCAGCGCGCTGTGGTCGCAGCGCTACGACAAGCCCTACAAGGACTTGTTTGCGCTGCAGGATGCGATCACGCAGTCGGTGGCGGACGCGCTCAAGGCAAAACTCCTGACTACGCCCGGTGCAGCGGTGCAGAATGACCGCCCGCCCAGCGGCAACCTGGATGCCTACGCCGCCTACATGCGCGGGATGAATGCGTTCAACCTCGGTACGGAGGCGGGCCTGCGCGCGGCCATCGCGGCTTTCAAGCAAGCGGTGCGCCTCGACCCGAACTATGCTGCTGCCTATGCGGAGTTGTCGCGGATGTGGGTCGGCCTCGCGGTCCAGTACTCCGGTGGTGTCGATGCCCGGACCGCGATTTCCAAGGCGCGCGCGGCCGTGGATACCGCGCTGAAACTGGCGCCCGACTCCTCTCAGGCCCATCAGGCGCGCACAAATTTGCTCCAGAGCGCGGACATGGACTGGCGCGGCGCGGAGGCCGAGGCGCAGCGCGCGCTGCAACTGGCGCCCAACGACGCAAACGCAAAATTCTTCCTCGGCGGCATTTCGGGCTCGCTCGGACAGGTGCAGCGGGCGGTGGACCTGACTCGGCAGGCGCTGCAGGCCGATCCGCGACATGCCAATTGGTACCAGTGGTTGGGCATCTACCTGAGGGCGCTGGGTCGCCTCGACGATGCGGCCCGGGCTGCGAACACTGCGATCGCCCTGCAACCCAGCGCGGCGGCGTATCACTATCAATTGGCCGTCATCGAAATCCTGCGCGGCGATGCCAAGGCCGCGCTGGCCGCCGCGCAAAAGGAAACAGATCCAGTGTGGCGCCGGATCGCATTGGCGCTGGCGACCCAGATCGGCCCCGACGCCAAGGCTGCCGACGACGCGCTGCGAACCCTGATCGCCCAGGACGCCGGCGGCGCGCCTTACCAGATCGCCGAGGTGTACGCGCTGCGCCGCGACGCGGACCACACCTTCAAGTGGCTGGATCGGGCCTGGGCCACGCGCGATCCCGGGATCAACAACTTGCTCATTGACTCCATCATCCTGCGCTACCGCGACGACCCGCGCTTCGCTGCGTTCTGCCACCAGGTCGGCTTGCCCACCACCACCGACGCGGTGGCGATGAAGTAAAAACCTTCACCTTCAAGGTGGGAGCCAGGGTAATGCGAGTTGCGCGGTCGAACCCATCTCCCGGGCGCCAACTTGAAGGTAGTGACCTGCCTTCACGCTGCCGCGAACGCCTCGCGGGTCAAATTGAGTGGCTCGCCTTCGGTGCACACGACATCATCCTCGATGCGGATGCCGCCGTACTTGCGGAACGCATCGACCTTGTTCCACGCGACATCTTTCGCGGCCTGCCTGCCTTGCAGTTCCGCCAGCAGCATGTCGATGAAATACAGGCCTGGCTCGATGGTGGTGACCATGCCGGGCTGCAGCGTGCGCGTGAGGCGGAGGTAGGGGTGGCCTTCGGGTTTCGGAATCGTCGCGCCGGTTTCGTCGCGGGCGAAGCCAGCCACGTCGTGGACCTGCAGTCCGATCAAGTGTCCGAGCCCGTGCGGGAAGAATGTGGATGAAATGCCGCTGGCCACCGCGGCTTCGGGCGAACAGGTAATGAAGCCCAGGTCGCGCATGGCCTGCATCAGCACGTGGTGCGCGTGGATATGCAGTTCGGGGTAGCCTTGCCCCGCGCGTACCTTGGCGCAGAATCCCTGCTGCGCGGTTTCCACGGCGTCGATCAAGGCTTGGAATTCACCGGCGTCGGGCGACGCGTAGGTGCGTGTGATGTCCGAGGCATAGCCGTGGAATTGCCCGCCTGCATCGATCAGGAACGAGTGCGCGTGTGCGGGCGGGTTGCGGTCGAAGTGCATGTAGTGCAGCACCGCGCCGTGCGCGTCCAGCGCGATGATGTTGCCATAGGGCAACTGCGGTTCCGTCAGTCGCGTGGCCTCGAGGTAACGACAGTGGATGTCGAATTCCGACAGCCCTTCGCGGAAGGCCCGCTCCGCAGCGCGATGACCGTGCGCGCCGAGCTTGCTGGCCACGCGCATCATGGTGATTTCGTACGGCGTCTTGAACGCGCGCCGGTAATGCAGCAGGTTCAGTGCGGCAGCAGGATTGTCCGGCTTGATGTCGCCAGCCGCGGCGTTGGCTTCACCGATGATCGCGCAACGCGAGGCATCCTTCGGCAGGTGCGCGCGGGCTTCCTCGGCGTTGCGGATGATCGTGACTTCGAAATGCTCGACCCAGTAGCCCGATGGCGCGTTGGGCACGACGTGCCAGTAGTCGCGTGGCTGCAGGAAGATCAGTTTCGGTTTGGCACCGGGCGTGTACACGATCCAGCTGCCGGGCGCGTCGGTCAGCGGCAGCCAGTGCAGGAAATGCGGGTTCGTCTTGAAGGCGTAATCCTGGTCATCGAGAAACCAGCCATGGGGAGCGCCGGCGGCAACCACCAGCGTGTCGCGCCCGCACGCAGCCAGCGCGTCGGCGCTGCGCTTTTCGACTTCGGCGAGGTGCGCGGGATACAGCGCGGAAAGATTGTCCTGCGGGGAAGCAGTCATGGCGGTACTTCGGGCGGCCGCGTGGAATCTGGAACCGTCATGATGCGGGGACGCGTGCCGCAACGCAAAGTGCAGGCCGCGGCGTGTGTCGGCGCTCGGCAACGCCTCCTACGCCGCGCCGTGTTCCAGCCACTTGTCCAGCGAGGCCGCCGCCGAACCACTGATCGAGATGATGCGCAGCCCCGACCACTGGTAACCGCTGGTGGCGGCCAGTTCGGTCCACATCGTGTGCACGCCGGTTTCGATGTCGGTGGGTACGCCGCGCTTGTCGGGCAGGCGGAACTTCAACTGATACAGGGCGTCGTCGCGCAGCGGGCGATGGCAGATCAGCATCATGCCGTTGCGCGAGAGATTGCCCACCCGTCCGATGTTTTCGCCGCTGATGCTGTCGATCACCTCGATCGGCGCGGCGGTCGGCTTGCGCGGGGCGCTGCGGCGTTCGTCGTTCATGCGGCGGGTTCCGTGGGCTGGTTGGACCGACTGAATTTCCGCAAACTTGTCACCAGTGCATTCCAGGCACGGTCGATCATACCGCCATCCTGCCGCGGAATGAGGCGGGCCTGGCCGCGCGCCATCATTCGCGCTATCTGGTCCAGCGTTCGTTCAGGCGCGGCCGCGCCGCGCGCGTTGACCAGCAGGCAGCGGCCGCTGGTGGGTGCGAACCATGCCAGTTTGCGCGCGACCTTCTGGCCCTGCTGGTTGATGGTGATTTCCAGCCAGCTTCCGAACGGAAGTTGCTTCAATGTTTCCAGTGCGCGCCGTTCGCTGGGCGTCAGCGGCAGTTTGCGCGGACCGGCTTCGGCGGGGGAGGCGGCCTCGTCATCCTCGGGTTTGTGGCGCGACTTCAGGCGAATCAGCAGCTCGGTCTGGCTGGGCGGCGGCGCCGCGGCCTGTGGGGCCGCGCGCTGCGGCAGATCCAGCGCGTAGCGGGTGATCTGGTCGGCTTCGGCGGCCTGCAATCCGACCTGGGTGAGGCCGTGGGTCAAATCCGAGGCAAGCTTGGTATCGTCGCGCTCGATGGGCGAACCCAGCAACCGGTCGGCGGCGGCCAGGCGGCGGCGATAGGCTTCGCTGTTCTCGCCTTCCCGCAACAGCGTCAGCGTCAATGCGTCGGTCCAGGCGTTTTCCAGCAAGGCGCGGACCAGCGGCGTGGTCTTGTGTCCGGCGAGCCGCTTGCTGACCGCCTCGGCGGCGGCGGCACGTGCGTCACGCAGGCGGTCGCGGCCCTGCGCGGCTTCCACTTGCCGGCGCTCGGCGATTTCGGCGCGCCGGCTGAGCAGGCGCAGGTGCGAATCGAGGTCGTCCGCCTCGCGTTCGATCACGCCGAGGTCGCCCTGGAAGTCCGAAGCGACGCGTTCGACGGAGCGCTGCAGGCGCTGATTCAAGGCAACGTCGAAATGGTCGTCGCTGCGATCCAGCCACAGGTTGGCCGTTTCCAGCACCAGGTTCAGCAGCCGCCGCGCGGGGTGGTTGCGCACGGTGAAGAAATCATTGTCCGACAGCGCCACCCGCAACAGCGGCACCTGCAGGTTGGCGAGCAGTTGTTGCGCGATGCCTTCGCTGCGGGTCTCGGTGAGCAACTGGTCGTACAGCAGGCCGACCAGGTCCAGCGCGTCGCGGTGTTCGGGCTGCAATTGCACCGCGTTGCCGTGCGAACCGCGCCGGAGCTGGGCCAGCAGATCGCCGGTCAGGCGCTCGCCGGCCTGCGGCGCGCCGGCCTTGCGCGAGGGCAATGCCTGCAACGCCGACAGCGCTTCCTGCAATTCCGGCATCGACGCGAATTGCGCGGACTGCGCGGCGGCCGCCCGGGCTTCCGGGTGCAGCGCCTGCCGCCGCGCATCGAGCAGCGCGTGCAGTTCGCCCATCGGCGGCCCGGCCGGCGGGGTGAAATTGGTCGCCGGCGCGATGGGGCTTGCCGCCGTCACCTCATCGGGGGCCGATGCGGCGGGCGCCGCGCGCGGTTCCGATGGTGCGCGTTTGGGCAGGTAACTGCGCAGGTCGGGCAGGATGCCGGAAGCCTTGAGGTGGTCGTTCAGGCGTCCGTAGAACGATTCGGCCGCGCCGAACAGGCGGCGATCGCACAGCCGATAGAACAGCAGGCGGTGCTCGCGTTGGAGCCCCAGGGTGAGGGCGGCTTCGCTCAGCACCACCGCCAGCTCGTGCGGGCCGGGCGGCAACGCCTGGGTGTCGAGCGGCGGGGCGGCCACCAGCACGGCATAGCGGTGGCACAAATCGAAGATCGCGTTGCCCGCGTGCAGTTCGGTGCGCGTAGACAGGTCGTCCAACGCCATGGTTTCGTCGAATTCGTGCGGATCGACCAGCGCCAGGTCGCCGGCTGCCATTTGGCCGTCCGGGGAAGGGCTTGCCGCCTGGGGCCGGCCGGCATCGGCGAAGCGGTGCTCCAGGAAGCCCATGAACTTTCCCTGGAAGCGCGGACGGGTGCGCTTGACTTCCTTCAGCGCCTCCATGGCCTCGTGCTGGGCCTGGCCGCCGCTGGACTGCTCGGCGATGCGGAACAGTTCGTGTTCGAGGTCATCCAGCACGTTGCGCAGCAGCGGTTCCAGCAACGCGCCGCACTCGGCGAGTTGCTGCGCCAGCAGGTGCCGGGCGCGTGGCGCCAGGTCGCCCCGGTCGGCGAGTGTCGGCATGGTCGATGGCATGGACGCTGGAAGACCCCTGGATTCCCCGTGGGTCCGGATGCAAGCTCCTTGCCAGCAAACCGTCCACGACGCGGCGATTCTATGCAAGCGCGGCGGAAAGCGCCATCACGGCGCCGGGCTCATTCGTCGCCGGTCCTGACGCGCACGGACACCGCGGCGTCGACGACCTCGACGTCGACCTGCATGGGCCGGCAGCACACCGGGCAGTCCTCGACGTAGGTGGCGTCGCCCGCCGAGTCGTCCACCACCAGCTCGATGGGTTCACCGCAATAGGGACAGGCGAGGGCAACCAGTTCAGTCACGCGGCGGCAGGAACACTTCGATCAGGTCGTTGAGGAAGCGCTGACCGAGGGGCGTCGCCTGCAGCCGATCGGGATCTTCGACCAGCCAGCCGCGCGCGTGCGCTTCGCGCAGCGGTGCCGCGATCGCGTCCACGGGCAGTCCCGTGCGTGCCGGGAAATCCGCCAGCGGCACTCCGTCGTTCAAGCGCAAGGCATTCAACATGAATTCGAACGGTAGCTGCTCCGCGGTGACGGTTTCGTCGCCGCCGGTGCGTTGCGGCGTGCCCGCGTGCTGCAGGTAGGCACGCGGCGAACGGATTTTCCAGCGGCGTCGGACGCCGTCGGCCCCGCTGAGTTTGCCGTGGGCACCCGCGCCGATGCCGAGGTAGTCGCCGAACTGCCAGTAGTTGAGATTGTGCCGGCAGCGACGGCCGGCCGGCGCGTAGGCCGATACCTCGTATTGCGCGTAGCCCGCCGCGGCCAATCGCGCCTGACAGGCCTCCTGCATGTCCCACGCGGCGTCGTGGTCGGGCAGCGGCGGCGGACGCTTCGCGAACGGCGTACCGGGTTCCAGCGTCAACTGGTAATGCGAGATGTGCGCGGGCTGCAGCGTGATCGCGTGCTCGATGTCGGCGAGCGCACCTTCCAGTGTTTGCCGCGGCAGCGCGTACATCAGGTCCAGGTTGATGTTGGCGTAGCCCGCGTCCTGGGCCAGCTTGATCGCGCTTTCGGCTTCGGCCGACGAATGGATGCGGCCCAGCGCGCGCAGCTTGGCATCGTCGAAACTCTGCACGCCGAAACTGATGCGGTTGACGCCCGCCTTCATGTAGCCATCGAAGCGTCCGTGTTCGACCGTGCCGGGATTGGTTTCCAGCGTGATCTCGCAATCGCGTGCGAATGGGATGCGTGTCGAGGCGCCGTCCAGGATTTGCGCGATCGAATCCGGCGCGAACAAGCTGGGCGTGCCGCCGCCAAAGAACACGCTGGAAACCTCGCGCCCGCCGACGGCGCTTCCGAAATCGGCGAGATCGCCACCGAGATCCACCAGCAAGGCCGCGACATACTCGTGCTCCGGCATCGCAGCGCGCAGCCCATGCGAATTGAAATCGCAGTACGGGCACTTCTTCACGCACCAGGGGATGTGGATGTAGAGCGAAAGCGGGGGCGGGGGATGGGTAGCGGGGGCGTCAGGCCTGCCGCGCGGGCTGTGCCCAATCGCGCTCGCCTCCAGCCGCGCTGTGGCGGCCGAACTTTCGGGGATGCCGGGAAGACTCACTGGCGCGCCCCCACTACTCTTGCCCCATCCCCGCATTCACACGGGAAACCGGATTCAAGGCCGACGCCAGTGCTTGTCGCAACTGTGCCAACGCCTGCCCGCGATGGCTGATGCGGTTCTTCAACTTGGGTTCGAGTTCGGCAGCGGCGAGGCCTCCGCCATCGTGGGGCAGGAACAACGGATCGTAGCCGAAGCCGTGGCTGCCGCGGCGCGCAACGAGGATGTGTCCCGGCCAGCGGCCGGTGGCGATCAGCGGATCGGCGTCGGCGGCGTGGCGCAGCAGCACCAGCACACACACGTAATGCGCGGTGCGGCGTTCGTCCGGCACGCCGGCAAGTGCGCGCAACAGCTTGTCGTTGTTGGCCTCGTCCGCGCCATGCGTACCGGCGTAGATCGCGGAATCGAGTCCCGGCGCACCATCCAGTGCGTCCACGCAAAGCCCCGAATCGTCGGCCAGCGCGGGCAAGCCGGACAACGTGGCCGCGTGGCGGGCCTTGATGATCGCGTTCTCGACGAAGGTGGTGCCGGTTTCATCGGCGTCGCCGATGCCGAGGTTGCGTTGCGAAACCAGTTCGACGCCGGTGCCTGCCAGCAGCCCGCGCAGTTCGACGAGCTTGCCGGCGTTGCCGCTGGCCAGCACGAGTTTCATGTCGCCAGTGCTTCGCGCTGCGCTTCGATCAATTCGCCGACGCCCTTCTGCGCCAGCGCCAGCAGCGCGTCGAGTTCTTCACGGCGAAACGCATGGCCTTCGGCGGTGCCCTGCAATTCGATGAAGCCGCCGCCGTCGTTCATCACCACGTTCATGTCGGTGTCGCAGCTGGAGTCTTCGGCGTAATCGAGGTCGAGCACCGGCACACCCTGGTATACGCCGACCGAAACCGCCGCGATCGCGCCGTGGATCGGATTGCGTTTCAGCGCGCCGCGCTGCATCAGCACGTTCACTGCATCGACCAGCGCGACATACGCGCCGGTGATCGCCGCGGTGCGGGTGCCGCCATCGGCCTGCAACACGTCGCAATCCAGCGTGATCACGCGTTCGCCAAGCGCCACGCGATCGACGCAGGCGCGCAAGGATCGTCCGATCAGGCGCTGGATTTCCATGGTGCGGCCGCCCTGGCCGCCGCGTGCGGCTTCGCGCTGGGTGCGTTCACTGGTTGCGCGCGGCAGCATTCCGTATTCGGCAGTGACCCAGCCTTCGCCCTTGCCGCGCAGCCACGGCGGGATGCGTTCCTCGACGCTGGCGGTGCACAGCACGCGGGTGTCGCCCATGCCGATCAGTACCGAACCTTCGGCGTGACGGGTGTAGTGACGTTCGATCGTGATGGCGCGCAGCGCGTCGGGCGCGCGACCGGAAGGACGCTTGTTGGCCATCGAAAGGTATCCGCAAGGAGCCTGACAGTTTACCATCGCGGTTCGTTGCGTTTGCCCGGGACCGCCCATGATCCGCAGCATGACCGCCTATGCGAACACCGAATCCGCCACGCCGCAAGGCTGGCTGGCATGCGAGGTGCGCGCGGTGAATTCGCGCTTCCTCGAAGTCGGGGTCCGCCTGCCCGACGAGTTGCGTGCACTGGAGCCGCAGGTTCGCGAACACGTCGGGGCGCGGCTTGCGCGCGGCAAGGTCGATGCGACTTTCCGGTACCGCCCGCCGGTGGCCGCCACCGATTTGTTGCTGGATGAACGCACCGCCACGCAACTCGCGGCGACCGCCGACGCGTTGAAGGCCCGCTTTCCGCAACTCGCGACGGATTTCGCGGGGCTGCTCGATTGGCCCGGCCTGCTGGTGAAGCCGGAACTCGACCAGCCCGGGCTGGCCCAGGCCGCGCTGGCGCTGCTGGACCGTACGCTGGATGAATTCATCGCCGGCCGCGCGCGCGAAGGCGAAAAGCTCGCGACGGCGCTGCGCGAGCGGCTGGACGGCATCGAACGCATCGTCGCCGAGGTGCGCGCGCTGCTGCCCGACATCCGCGCGGCGCTGCGCACGAAGCTCGAATCGCGGCTGGCCGATCTGGCGCAGTCCGCCGAACCCGGACGGCTGGAACAGGAACTGGTGCTGCAACTGTCGCGCATCGACGTGGACGAGGAACTCGATCGCCTCGCCGCGCACGTCGTCGAGGCGAGGCGCATCCTGGCGCTGGACGAACCCGTCGGCCGGCGGCTGGATTTCCTGATGCAGGAATTCAACCGCGAGGCCAACACGCTGGCGTCGAAATCCGTCGACCAGCGCACCACCCGCGCGGCGGTGGACCTGAAAGTGCTGATCGAGCAGATGCGCGAACAGGTGCAGAA
>JBDZUX010000038.1:0-31263 GCA_040255405.1 Lysobacteraceae bacterium | reverse complement strand
GCCAAGAAGTACATCGAGGACGGCAACTTCGGCGGCAAGGGTTCCGAGGCCCACAAGGCTGCGGTCACCGGCGACACCGTGGGCGATCCCTACAAGGACACCGCGGGCCCGGCCGTGAACCCGCTGATCAAGATCATCAACATCGTGGCGCTCCTGATCATCCCACTGCTGATGGTGCACTGATCGCGGTTGCCGCAATGAACAAGCAAGCCCCGCCGCCGCGGGGCTTGCTTGTTTCAGGTCGCATGACTTTCGCCACACGCGACGCGGCGAGACACCGCGCCACACTCCATGCCGGAAAACCGCGGGGACGGCAGCCATGAAGATCATCTGCGCGACGTTCGCACTGGGCATCACTCTTTCAGGCATGGCATCGGCAAAACCACCGGCAGCATCCCAGGCACCGGCCGCAAGCGCTGCGGCCGACGATCCGTATCTGTGGCTGGAGAACGTCCACGGCGCGAAGTCGCTGGACTGGGTGCACGCGCAGAACGCGGTCACCAAGCAAGCCTTCATGGAATCGCCGGAGTTCGACAAGACCCGCGGTGGGATCCTCGAGGTCCTCGATTCCGAAGCGCGCATTCCGTACGTCTCCCGGATGGGCGATTACCTGTACAACTTCTGGCAGGACAAGGCACACCCGCGCGGCATCTGGCGGCGCACCACGCTGGCCGAATATCAAAAGACCGACCCGAAATGGGAAACGGTGCTCGACATCGATGCGCTCAACAAGGCCGAAGGCAAGAAGTGGGTGTTCAAGGGCGCGCAGTGCATGAAGCCCGAATACGTGCATTGCCTCGTGCGGCTGTCGCCCGGCGGCGGCGACGCGGTGGAAGTGCGCGAGTTCGACCTGCCGTCGAAATCCTTCGTGAATGGCGGCTTCTTCCTGCCGGTCGCGAAAACCGAGACCGGCTGGATCGATGCGGACCACATCTACGTCGGCACCGACTTCGGTCCGGGTTCGATGACCAAGTCGAGCTATCCGCGCATCGTCAAGGCATGGAGGCGCGGCACGCCGCTTTCCGCGGCGACCGTCGTGTACGAAGGCAAACCGACCGACCTGGCGGTCAGCGCCTTCCACGATCGCACCCCGGGGTACGAGCGGGATTTCGTGCAGGTGCAGAAGGATTTCTTCCACGGCTACGAATACCTGCGCAAGGACGGCAAGCTGGTCAAGATCGACGTACCGGACGACGCCAACGCCGACGTGCACCGCCAATGGCTGCTGGTGCAGACGAAGTCACCGTGGACGACCGGCGGCAAGACCTGGCCCGCCGGGGCGCTGATCGCGATGAACTTCGATGAGTTCATGACCGGCAAGCGCGATTTCACGGCGCTCTTCACGCCCGATGCGCACACCGCCCTGGCCGGTTACTCGTGGACCCGGCAGCACATCATTCTCGACGTGCTGGACGACGTGACGAGCCGCCTCGACGTGTTGACGCCGCCCGTAACAGGCCATGGCGCATGGACGCGCGAGGCCCTGCCGGGCGCGCCGAAATTCAGCACGATCATGGTGGTCGATACCGATCCCGACCGTTCCGACGAATACTGGCTGACCGTCACCGGCTTCCTCGATCCGCCTTCGCTGGAGCGCGGCGTGCTCGGCAGCGAACCCGCGAAGGTGGTCAAGCAGGAACCGGCGTTCTTCGACGCCTCGAAGTTCGAGGTCAGCCAGCACTTCGTGACTTCGAAAGATGGCACCCGCGTGCCGTATTTCCAGATCGCGCCGAAGGCCATGAAGCTCGACGGCAAGAACCGCACGCTGGAATACGGCTACGGCGGCTTCGAAGTATCGTTGCTGCCGCACTACTCCGGCTCGATCGGCCGCGCGTGGCTCGAACGCGGCGGCGTGTACGTGATCGCCAACATCCGCGGCGGCGGCGAATACGGCCCGGCGTGGCACAAGGCCGCACTCAAGGCCAACCGTCCGAAGGCATACCAGGATTTCGCGGCGGTCGCGGAAGACCTTATCCGTCGCGGCGTCACCTCACCGCAGCATCTCGGCGCCGAAGGCGGCAGCAACGGCGGCCTCCTGATGGGCAACATGCTCACCGAATACCCGCAACTCTACGGCGCGATCGCCTGCGAAGTGCCGCTGCTCGACATGAAGCGCTACGTGCACCTGTCGGCCGGCGCATCGTGGATGGCCGAGTACGGCAATCCCGACGACCCGAAGCAATGGGCGTTCATCAAGACCTTCTCGCCGTACCAGAACGTCAAGCCCGACATGCATTATCCGGACGTGCTGTTCTACACCACGACCAGCGACGACCGCGTCGGCCCGGTGCAGGCGCGCAAGATGGCCGCGAAGATGGAAGCCATGGGCTACAAGAACGTATGGTTCTACGAGAACACCGAGGGCGGGCACGGGGCCGGCGCCGACAACGCGCAGTCCGCGACCATGCACGCGCTTGCCTACGATTTCCTGTGGGACAAATTGATGTGATCTCCCTGATCACGGCGTTGCCCGATCATGCGTTCAACCGGTGCCGCTCCGCGTTTTCGGGCACCAGAACGGCCTTCCCTGGCCTGACTTCTCACCCACAGCGGCTTTGATCTAAACACGCGTACCTGAGAGCCCCGGCCTGCGCGGGACTTTCTTTTCATTGGACGGCGCGATGACGCGCGCGGGACTGTCGTAAAATGGCCGGCTTTTCGCAAGGACTTTACCCATGGGCCTGGACCTCGTCCCCGCCGGCCGCGACGTGCCGGACGATATCAACGTCGTCATCGAAATTCCCAAGGACGCCGAACCCGTGAAGTACGAGGTGGACAAGGCCTCCGGCGCGATCTTCGTGGATCGCGTGCTGTCGACGCCGATGCGCTACCCGTGCAATTACGGCTACATCCCGAACACGCTGTCGGGCGACGGCGACCCGGTGGACGCGCTGGTGCTGCTGCCCCTGCCGCTGATCGCGGGCTCGGCGGTGCGCTGCCGGCCGGTCGGGATGCTGAACATGGACGACGAGGCCGGCCATGACACCAAGCTGGTCGTCGTGCCCGACGACAAGGTGTTCAACGGCTACGCGCACATCCGCGACATCAACGACGCACCGCAACACTGGCGCAACCGCATCGCGCACTTCTTCGAGCACTACAAGGATCTGGAATCCGGCAAGTGGGTAAAGATCGTGGGCTGGGGCGATGCCGCCGCCGCGCGTGCGGAGATCCGCGCGTCCGTCGAGCGCTATCAACAAGCGCCGGAAAAGCCGAAGTTCTGATTCGCACTTCGCTTCCCGGGCGACCCGATCACTCCTCAGCGACCGCCAAGCCTCGTCATTCCGGGGCGCCCCGCAGGGGCGAACCCGGAATCGGTTTTTCCAGTGACTGACTGACCGATTCCGGGTTCCGGCCTTTGGCCGGGCCCGGAATGACAGCGGGAAGAAAGCAACAATTTCGGCACGCGCGCGCGACGCCCTGCGCGCCCTTGTGCTAGCTTGGCGGGATGAACAACAAGACCCGCCGCACCAGCATCGTTGCAACCCTTGGGCCCGCCACGGACGCACCTGGCATGCTGGAAAGCATCCTGCGCGAAGGCGTGGCCGTGGTGCGTCTGAACCTCTCGCACGGCAAACCCGAGGATCACCTGCGCCGCGCCCGCGAAGCGCACGCCGCGGCAGCGAACCTGAATCGCGAAGTCGGGGTGCTGGCGGATCTTCAAGGCCCCAAGATCCGCATCGAGAAATTCGCCACCGGTCCAGTGCAGCTCGAAGCGGGCGCCGCCTTCACGCTGGACTGCCGCGCCGAAGCGCCGCCCGGCGACGCGACGCGCGTGGGCGTGAGTTACCTCGGGCTGCCGCAGGACGTGCAGGACGGCGACCGGTTGCTGCTGGACGACGGCCTGATCGAACTGGAAGTCGTAAACATCGAAGGCGACGAGATCCACTGCCGGGTCGAGGTGGGCGGCAAACTGTCCGACCGCAAGGGCCTCAACCGCAAGGGCGGCGGTCTGTCGCTGGGCGCGCTTTCGGACAAGGATCGCGCCGACATCAAGCTCGCGGCGCAATTGCGCGCCGATTTTCTCGCGGTGTCTTTCGTGCGCTCCGCCGCCGACATCGAGGAAGCCCGCAAGTTGCTGCGCGAGGCGGGTGGCAACGCCTGGCTGGTGGCGAAGATCGAGCGCGCCGAGGCCATCGAGAAGCTGGAAGAAATCATCGATGCTTCCGACGCCGTGATGGTCGCGCGCGGCGACCTCGGCGTGGAAATCGGCGACGCCGAGCTGCCCGGCCTCCAGAAGAAAATCATCCGCGAGTCGCTGGCACGCAACCGCGCGGTGATCACCGCCACCCAGATGCTGCAATCGATGGTCGAATCGCCCATCCCGACCCGCGCCGAAGTGCTGGACGTCGCCAACGCGGTGCTGGACGGCAGCGACGCGGTGATGCTGTCGGCCGAATCGGCGGCGGGCAAGCACCCCGACCTTGCCGTCGCCGCGATGAGTCGCATCTGTTTCGGCGCCGAGCGTCAGTTCGAGCCGACCGAGGACATTTCGGCCCTGACCCACCGTCTCGATCGCACCGACCAGGCCGTCGCGATGGCGGCAATGTTCCTGGCCACGCAGATGCCGATACGTGCAATCGTTGCGTTGACCGAATCCGGCACCACCGCACAATGGCTGTCGCGCTACCGCTCGTCGGTGCCGATCTACGCGCTGACGCCCAGCGCGGAAGCGCGCCGCCGCATGCTGCTGCTGCGCGACGTCAGGCCGATCCCGTTCGCCGGCCACGACACCTATCCCGCACTGGTGGTACGCGAAGCCGTCCGGCAATTGTTCCAGCGCGGCGATCTGGTCGAAGGCGACCGCGTGCTGCTGACCCATGGCGACCACACCGGTCGCGGCGGCGGCACCAACACCCTGAAACTGCTGCGCGTGGGACCGGACGGAATCGCCGAAAGCCTGCGGGATTTATGATGGAACCGTCCATCGCGTCGCGCGGAACCCCATGACCAGGATCATTACCGCTCTCGCCGCCCTGCTCGTTTCAGCCGCATCGGTTGCCGCGATCAACCCCAATGTCCGCGCGATCCAGCCCGCGCAGCGCGACAACTACTGGATGATGACCAACACTTCGCTGAACGTCGACGTGCCCAACAGCGGCGTGAACCTCAGCAAGCCGACCTGCGCGGCGGTCACCTACATGATCGGCTCGGACGGCGTGACCCGCGACATCGTGGTGCGCAAGACGATTCCGGCGGGCGACCTGAAGACGGTGGCGGCCAGCGCCGTCAAGGACATGCACTACGTGCCGGGCAAGGACAACGTGGGGCGCGAACCCGTGTTCACCTACATCATCATTCCGTTCAACCTGCCCGCCGATCCCGCCGCGCGCAAGAGGATCACCGACGCCTGCACGCTGGCGGATTTCCCGAACGGGTATCGCTGACACGGGTGGATCCACCGTCCCGGGCCAGCAGCAAGGATGGCGGGCATTTTCGACACGGATCGACGCGGATGGACGCGGATCAATCCGTCCTGGTTTCGATCCGCCCTGACCAGCTTTGATCCGTGTCAAGTGCCTTGCTTTTTGGCAGGGATCGTCCAGGCGCCGGGGACTCGGCACGGCACGAGTCCCCGGCTGCACATTGCCGTTTCGCCTATACTTGACTGCCTACCGACACGAGCGGAAAGCCGCCATGAGCATCGACCAAATGGAAGCCGTCGCGCAGGCGATGGTCGCGCCCGGCAAGGGCATCATCGCGATCGACGAATCCTCGGGCACCATCAAGAAGCGCTTCGACGCGGTCGGCGTGCCCGACAGCGAAGAGCACCGCCGCGCCTACCGTGAAATGCTGCTGACGGCGCCGGGCCTTGCCGAGCACATCTCCGGCGCGATCCTGTACGACGAGACGATCCGCCAGTCCACCAGGGCGGGCGTGCCGTTTACCAAGGTGATGAAGGACGCCGGCATCATCCCCGGCATCAAGGTCGACATGGGTGCCAAGCCATTGGCCGGGTTTCCGGGTGAACTGGTGACCGAAGGTCTCGACGGCCTGCGCGGCCGGCTGGAGGAATATGTGAAGCTGGGCGCCGAATTCGCCAAGTGGCGCGCAGTGATCACGATCGGCGACGACATGCCGTCCAGCACCTGCATCGACGCCAACACCCATGCGCTGGCGCGCTACGCCGCGCTGTGCCAGGAAGCGGGCCTGGTCCCGATGGTCGAACCCGAAGTGTTGATGGACGGCGATCACGACATCGAAACCTGCTACGAGGTCACCGAGGCCACGCTGCGATCGCTGTTCGCCGCGTTGTACGAACACAACGTGATGCTGGAGGGCACGATCCTGAAAGCCAGCATGGTGTTGTCGGGCAAGGATTGCGACGAGCAGGCCGACACCGAGGAAGTCGCCGAATCCACCATCCTGTGCCTGAAGTCCGCGGTACCGGCGGTGCTGCCGGGCATCGTGTTCCTGTCCGGCGGCCAGAGCGACGAAGACGCCACCGCGCACCTCAACGCCATCAACCGCCTCGGCCCCCATCCGTGGCCGCTGTCGTTCTCCTATGGCCGCGCGATGCAGCAGGCCGCGCTCCACCTGTGGGCCAAGGACCTGGACGGCAACTTCGCCGCCGCGCAGAAAATCGTGGTCGAGCGCGCACGCGACAACGGTCTCGCTGCATTGGGACAGTGGAAGAAGGCGGCGTAACTTGTGCGATCGTCCGTGATCGCTGCTTCGTTGACATGGTTGAGCAGCGACACCGGTCCCGGTCCCAATACACCAGAACGGCCTTCCCTGGCCTGACTTTCCACAACAGCCGCTTCGAACGAAGTACCGGGTGAAACGAGCTAACACCAAACCGCCGGCATCTGCCGGCGGTTTTCGTTTTGGCCGTTGCATCCCGCGACCATTCTCTCTATCTTGATAGAAAGATATATGGACGCCGGATCCCGATGACGCCGATCTCGCTGGAATTCTTTCCGCCCAAGAACGACGAGCAGCGGGCGCAGCTCGAACGCGCGTTGCCGAAGCTGAAGGCGCTGGCGCCGGAGTTCGTCAGCGTCACGTTCGGCGCGGGCGGATCGACGCTGACGCACACGCCGCGCACGGTGCGGCACCTGCGCGAATCCCACGCGCTGGAAGTGGCGCCGCACGTGTCGTGCATGGGCGGCTCGCGCGAGGAAATCGGCGCGCTGCTGAACGATTACCGCGAACTCGGCTGCAAGCGCATCGTGGCGTTGCGCGGCGACCTGCCCTCGGGCATGGCCTCGCCTGGCGATTTCCGCTACGCCTCGGACCTGGTGGAGTTCGTGCGTCGCGAACATGACGGGTATTTTCACATCGAGGTAGCGTGTTATCCGGAATGCCATCCGCAATCGGACCACGCACAGGCCGATCTGAAGCATTTCAAGGCCAAGGTGGAGGCGGGCGCGGACGGCGCGATTACGCAGTACTTCTTCAATGCCGACGCGTATTTCCGTTTCGTGGACGATGTCCGTGCGGCCGGCGTCGCGATCCCGATCGTGCCGGGCGTGATGCCGATCGCGAACTTCGCGCAACTGCGGCGTTTCTCGGAGATGTGCGGCGCCGAAATCCCGCGCTGGATCGGCAAACGAATGGTCTCCTACGGCGACGACGTGGATTCGGTACGGGAATTCGGTGCCGAGATCGTGGCCGCGATGTGCCGGCGCCTGCTCGAGGGCGGCGCGCCCGGCCTGCACATCTACACGTTGAATCGCGCGCGCGCGACCACCGCGGTGCTGCAGCGCCTGGACAACCTCGCATGAGCCGTGCGTATCATTCGCCTCTCTTTGGGAAAAGTTCCGGGAATGCGGATGTAGACTGAAGCGCTCGTCGAACACGACACGCCGGCCTCCCCTGCTCCAGGTCCGCTCTTCCGAGCCGCGCCGGGGCAAGGGAAACAGAAGATGCGCAACACGCTCCTGCAATGCCTCGCCTTGATGGCGCTGGTCGCCTGCGCCCCACTCGCGCACGCGCAGATCTACCGTTGCATCGGTACGCACGGCGAGCCCGTATTCGCCGGGCAGCCATGCGGCAATCCGATGCCCGGCTCCAGCAGCGCCGGTGCAACGGACAACGGATTAGCGAACATCTGTGCGGCATCACCGCAAGCACTCCGGCAGGCCGTCGGCGACGCTTTCGCGAACCATGACGTGAACCGCTTGGCGGGATTGATTCTGTGGCGCGGCATGGATCAAGCTTCCGCACGCAGCACGTTGCGCTCGCTGGCGGAATGGCTGAAGCAACCGTTGGCAGGTATCGCGATTGCTTCGGCCGCAGGACCGCCATTCACCGGCACGCAGGCTTCCCCGGTTGCCACCGCGGGAGACGCCAACGCCCCGCCGCTTCCGCCGACCGGTTTCGAAATCTCCACAGCGGACGGCGCCACGCGCGATTTCGGCATCACCGAATTCGGCGGCTGCTGGTGGCTGGTGTTCTGAGTATCCGGCGCACGGTTTTGCGCCGTGCCACGTGCTAGCATCCTGCCGAATCTGTTCCGTGCGCGCGAACGCGCCCCCGAACCCGCCATGCTGAAACTTGTTTGCGCGCTCGCGCTGGCCGTCGTTGGCGCGAGCGCCTGTTCGTCCGACCATCCCGCCGCTATCGTCGATGCCGGTGCCGCGCCGGCCGCCGGTTCCGTGACGCCAGCCGTGCGCAGCGCGATCACCGCCGCGGTCTCGCAGATGGCACCCGGCGCGAAGGTACAGCAGATCGCGGCCATGCCGATCGGCGGACTGTTCCAGGTGGTTGCGCAAGGCCAGGTGCTGTACATGACTGGCGACGGACGCTACGTGATCCAGGGCGACGCGTTCGACATCAAGACCCGCACGCCGCTCAACAGCTTGACGATGAATCGCCTGCGGCGCGACGCCATCGCCAAACTGTCGCCTGCCGGGATGATCCGCTTCGCCCCGGCCAATCCGAAATACACGGTGACGGTGTTCACCGACATCGATTGCCCTTACTGCCGCGCGTTCCACGCCAACATCGCCGAGATCAACAAGCTCGGGATTGCCGTGGATTACCTGTTCTGGCCGCGCAGCGGGCTCGGCACGCCATCTGCGCTGAAGGCCGCCGACGTGTGGTGCGCGTCCGATCGCAAGGGCGCGCTGACCCGCGCGTTCGAGGGCCAGAACCCGCGCAACGCCACGTGCGAGTCACCGGTGGCACACGACTTCAACCTCGGCATGGACCTTGGCGTGGACGGTACGCCCACCGTCATCGCCGACAACGGCGTGGTGCTGGGCGGGTACGTCGATCCGCAGGAACTGCTGCGGCGCCTCGAAACGGTGCACGCCACGCCCACCGCTCCATCCTCACCGTAAGCGAAGCAGCCTTCGCGAGGAGCCAGGCCACGGACCGCCGTCCGGGCGCCTGCCGAACGAACGACCTCGTGTTCGCGCGGCACTTGGCTGGCGGCAATCACGGACGATCGCATTTATAATGATCGGCTCCCTCGGCCGGGTTTCCCCATCGCCATGATCGTTCTCGACGGGCGCAGCGCCCTGTCGGATTTCCGCCTCGACCGGCTCAACCTGCGCCTCGGTGCCATCGCCAAGGGCATTCGCGTGCGCGGCGCCCGACAGGTGTACTTCGTCGAATCGAAGTCGCAGCTGCCACCTGCGCTGCACCGCCGCCTCGCGGAAGTGCTGGATGCGACCGAAGCGCCGCCCGCGGATGCGTCGTTGTGGGTGGTGCCGCGGCTCGGCACGCTGTCACCGTGGTCGTCGAAGGCCACCGACATCGTGCACCACGTCGGCATCCACGTCGCGCGCGTCGAACGCGGCACCGCGTTCCTGATCGAGCACCTGCCTGGCCCGGACGATCCCGCCTTCGCCGCGATCGCGAACGCGCTGCACGACCCGATGACGCAATCGGTGCTGCTGAAGCTCAGCGATGCACGGCGGATCTTCCTGCGCGGCGAATCCGCGCCGCTATCGACCGTGGCATTGGGCAACGATGCGCACATCGCGCTTGAAGGCGCCAACACGGCGCTGGGCCTGGCGTTGGCGCCGGACGAGATCGATTACCTCGCCGAAAACTACGCCAAGCTCGGCCGCGATCCGACCGACGCGGAACTGGTGATGTTCGCGCAGGCCAATTCCGAGCATTGCCGGCACAAAGTGTTCAACGCCAGCTTCACCGTCGATGGCGAAAAACAGTCCTCCACGCTGTTCGACCTGATCCGCCACACCCACAAGACGTCGCCCGCCTACACGCTTTCGGCCTACAGCGACAACGCCGCGGTGATCGAAGGCTCGAACGGCGCGCGCTTCTTCGCCGACGCCGATGGGGTCTGGCGCACGCACGCCGAAGCGATCCCTTACGCGATCAAGGTCGAAACCCACAACCATCCGACCGCGATTTCACCATGGCCGGGCGCGGCCACCGGATCCGGCGGCGAGATCCGCGACGAAGGCGCGGTCGGACGCGGCGGCAAACCGAAAGCCGGCCTGACCGGCTTTTCCGTCTCGCACCTGCGGATCCCGGATTTGCGGCGGCCATGGGAATCGGAACGCCCGCTGCCGCCCCGCGTCGCCAGTGCGTTCGAGATCATGCGCGACGGCCCGCTGGGTGCGGCCGGCTTCAACAACGAATTCGGGCGGCCGTGCCTTGCCGGCTACTTCCGCACGTTCGAGCTCGAAACCGGCAAGCCCGGCATGCGCCACGGCTACGACAAGCCGATCATGCTGGCCGGCGGCGTCGCCAACGTGCGCCCGATGCTGGTGAAGAAGAACAAGCTCGCGCCGGGCGACCACGTGATCGTGCTGGGCGGCCCCGCGATGCTGATCGGTCTCGGCGGCGGCGCTGCTTCATCGATGGCGGCCGGTGCATCCAGCGAGGCGCTCGACTTTGCCTCGGTGCAGCGCGACAACCCGGAAATGCAGCGGCGCTGCCAGGAAGTAATCGACGCGTGTTGCGCATTCGGCGACGCCAGTCCCATCGTCGCGATCCACGATGTCGGCGCGGGTGGGCTGTCGAATGCGATTCCCGAGCTGCTGCACGATTCCGGCGTCGGCGGCCACATCGACCTCGACGCGGTGCCGCTGGACGATCCGCAACTCTCGCCGATGCAGATCTGGTGCAATGAGTCGCAGGAACGCTACGTGCTGGGCGTGAAGCCGGCGGACCTCGACAGGTTCCGCGCGCTGTGCGAGCGCGAGCGGTGTCCATTCGCGGTGGTCGGCACCGCGACGGAAGAACAGCGCCTCATTGTTGCGCGCTCGACGCGCGCCGTCCCCCATCCGCCCGCCGGGCACCCCCGATCAAAAGCATTCCGGGAGCAGGCTCTTCCCCCGCAAGCGGGGGAAGGAAAAGAAATAGTCATCGACATGGAGCTGGCGACGCTGCTCGGCAAACCGCCGCGGATGCAGCGCGACGCGACCCGCATCACGCCGCAACTCGATATCATTCCCGACCTCACCGGCATCGGCCTCGATGATGCGATCGACCGCGTGCTGCGCATGCCCGCCGTCGCTGACAAGGCGTTCCTGATCCACATTGGCGATCGCAGCGTCGGCGGCCTCTGCGCACGCGACCAACTGGCCGGACCATGGCAGGTGCCGGTCGCGGATTGCGCATTGACGCTGGCCGACTTCGAAGGCTACGCGGGCGAAGCGATGGCGATGGGCGAACGCGCGCCGGTCGCGGTGCTGGATGGCGCGGCGTCCGCACGGATGGCATTGGGCGAGGCGATCACCAACCTGCTGGCGGCGCCGATCGCGAGCCTCGAAGAAGTTCGTCTGTCCGCCAACTGGATGGCGGCGATCGGCCACGAGGGCGAAGACGCGGCATTGTTCGACGCGGTGGAAGCCGTTTCGAAGCAACTGTGTCCCGCGCTCGGCATGTCCATTCCGGTCGGCAAGGATTCGCTGTCGATGCGCACGCTCTGGCGCGACGCCGGCCGCGATCAACGCACCATCGCTCCGGTATCGCTGATCGTCAGCGCGTTCGCGCGCGTGGGCGACGTGCGCGGCGCGCTGACACCACAGCTCCGGATGGATGCGGGCGACACGGAATTGTGGCTGCTCGACCTCGGCGCCGGACGCGACCGCCTGGGCGGCTCGGTGCTGACGCAGGCGTACGAGCGCGACGGCGGCATGCCGCCGGATTTCGAAAACCCTGAGCGTTTGCGCGGGCTGTCCGGCACGATCCGCGCCGCGCGCGAGGAGCACCTGCTGCTCGCCTATCACGACCGTTCCGATGGCGGCGTGATCGTCACGTTGCTGGAAATGGCCTTCGCCGGCCACTGCGGCCTGGAAATCTTCCTCGACGGCTGGGCCGACAACGCGCTGCGCGCACTGTTCAGCGAAGAACTCGGCGCGGTGGTGCAGGTGCGGGTCGACGACCACGATGCCTTTGCGGCGATCGCCGAGGCCAATGGCCTGGCCGTCATGTCACGCGTGATCGCACGGCCCAAGGCCAAGCTCGGCATCAAGCTGTACGGCGGCGACGAAACCGTGGCCAAGTGGAACTGGCGCAAGCTGGTCGGCGCGTGGCACGAAACCAGCCACGCCATGCAGCGCCTGCGCGACAATCCGGCCTGCGCCGACGCCGAACGCGACTGGCGCAGCGACGACGGCGATCCGGGCTTGAACGCGAAGCTCACCTTCGATCCGGCTGATGACGTGGCCGCGCCGTACATCGCCAGGGGCGTGCGTCCGCGCGTCGCGGTGTTGCGCGAGCAGGGCGTCAACGGCCAGGTGGAAATGGCCGCGGCGTTCACCCGCGCGGGCTTCGACGCGGTGGACGTGCACATGAGCGACTTGGTGGCCGGCCGGCACACACTGGGCGATTTCGCCGGTTTCGCGGCGTGTGGCGGCTTTTCCTACGGCGACGTGCTGGGTGCGGGCCGCGGTTGGGGGGCGTCGATCCTCTACCACGACGAACTGCGCGCCCAGTTCGCGGCGTTCTTCGCCAACGAATCGAAGTTCGCCATCGGCATGTGCAACGGTTGCCAGATGCTGGCCCACCTGAAGTCCATCATCCCCGGCGCCGAACTGTGGCCCACGTTCGCACGCAATGCCTCGGAACAATACGAAGCGCGCCTGGTGACACTGGAGGTGCTGGACGCGGGTTCGATCCTGTTTCGCGGCATGGCCGGCTCACGCATCCCGGTGGTCACCGCGCATGGCGAAGGCCGCGCGGTGTTCCCCGAAGGCAGCAAGGCCGGCAAGGCCACGGCCTGCGTGCGTTTCGTCGACAACCGCGGCAAGGCGACCGATACCTTTCCATACAACCCGAACGGCTCGCCGGATGGCCTGGCCGGGTTCACCGCCGCATCCGGACGCGTGACGATCCTGATGCCGCACCCGGAACGAGTCTTCCGCACGGTCCAGATGAGCTGGCACCCGCGCGAGTGGGGCGAAGACTCACCGTGGATGCGGATCTTCCGCAACGCACGGGTGTTCGTGGGCTGACCACCGTTTCGGCAAGAACCACCGAGCCTCGCTCGTCATCCTGATTGCCCGAACGTTCGTCATTCGGGCGACCCGCAGGGTCGAACCCGGAATCGGTGTCGAACCCACGCAGGTGGCTGCAACCCGCCGATTCCGGATCGCCGCCGGGCGGCGTCCGGAATGACCATGACGGATGACGCGCAGCTGCGCGGCGTCCGGAGCGGGCATGATGGACACGGCACGTCCCCTGTATGACTAGCCCAAACGACAGCCCGAAATGCACGCGCCTACGCGGCGACGGGCGCGTCGGCTTGCGCTTCCGGTGCGGCGCGCGCGAAGGCTTCCAGCTTGCGGCAAAGCGCGTCGATCGATTCGATGACGGGATAGCGGTCCAGCGCCACGCCGAAGCGCCGCGCGTTGTACACCTGCGGGACCAGGCAGCAGTCGGCCAGCGTGGGTGCGTTGCCTTCGCAGAACGGGCCGATGCGGTTGGCGGCCAGCATCGCTTCGATCGCGTCGAAGCCGACCTCGATCCAGTGCCGCGACCACGCCAGTTTCTGTTCGTCGCTCGCACCGAGCTCGCGCTGCAGGTATTGCAGCACGCGCAGGTTGCCGAGCGGGTGGATGTCGCACGCGATCGCCTGCGCGATCGCGCGCACCCGCGCGCAGGCGACCACGCCGGGCGGCAACATGCGCGGCGTATCGGGATAGGCCTCTTCCAGGTATTCGATGATCGCGAGGGATTCGATGATCGTCCTGCCGCCATCGACCAGGGTCGGCACCAGTTGCTGCGGGTTCAGCGCGCGATAGTCGTCATGGTGCTGCTCACCGCCGCCGCGCACCAGGTGCACCGGCGCGATCACGTAATCGAGCCCCTTCAGGTTCAGCGCAATGCGCACGCGATAGGCCGCGCTGGAGCGCCAGTAGCTGTACAACGTGCGCGTGTCGGGCATGCAGGTTTCGGCGGCCGTGGAAAGCGGGAAGGTTAGCGCAATTGCGCGCGGCGAGTGCGGCGTCGACAATGCAAGGTTCAATATCGCATCGACCGCTGGAGCCATTCCATGACGTTCATCCGCATGACCGATCTCGATCTATCCGGCAAGCGCGTGCTGATCCGTGAGGATCTGAACGTGCCGATCCAGGACGGCAGGATCACCTCCACGCAGCGGCTCGATGCGGCGCTGCCGACACTCCGCGCCGCGCGCGAGGCCGGCGCCGCGGTGCTGGTGATGTCACACCTCGGCCGCCCGAAGGAAGGCGTGTTCGACGAGGCGCAATCGTTGAAGCCCGTCGCCGAATGGCTGTCCGGGCAACTCGGCGCCACCGTGCGGCTGCAACGCGATTACCTCGACGGTGTCGACGCGAAGCGCGGCGAAGTGGTGCTGCTCGAGAACTGCCGGATGAACGTGGGCGAGAAATCGGACGACGAGGCCCTCGCGAAAAAATACGCTGCGCTGTGCGACGTGTTCGTGATGGACGCGTTCGGCACCGCGCACCGCGCCCAGGCGTCCACGCACGGCGTCGCGAAGTTCGCGAAGACCGCGTGTGCGGGCCCGTTGCTCGCCGCCGAACTGGACGCGCTCGGGAAGGCGATGAAGGATCCGGCACGCCCGCTGCTGGCAATCGTCGCGGGTTCCAAGGTTTCCACCAAGCTCGACCTGCTGCAGAACCTGGTGCAGCGCGTCGACCAGTTGATCGTCGGGGGCGGCATCGCCAACACCTTCATCGCGGCCGCGGGCCACGGGGTGGGAAAGTCCCTGTTCGAGGCCGACCTGCTGGATGCGGCGCGCAAGGTGATCGAGCGCGCCCACGCGCGCGGCGCGGATGTGCCGATTCCGACCGACGTGGTGACGGCGCCCAAGTTTGCCGCCGACGCACCGGCCACGGTCAAGCCGGTGGACCAGGTCGGCGACGGGGAAATGATCCTGGACATCGGCCCCGACACGGCCAGGCGCTACGCGGACCTGGTCGCCAGGGCCGGCACGGTGGTCTGGAACGGCCCGGTCGGCGTGTTCGAATTCGATCCGTTCGGCCACGGCACCGAAACCCTGGCGCGCGCGATCGCCGATTCGAAGGCGTTCTCGATCGCCGGTGGCGGCGACACGCTGGCCGCCGTCGACAAGTACGGCATCGCCGACAAGGTGTCGTACATCTCGACCGGCGGCGGCGCGTTCCTGGAATTCCTCGAAGGCAAAACCCTGCCGGCCGTGGCCATGCTGGAACAACGCGCCCAGGGCTGACGCGTACCCGCGCCCGCGCGCAACACGCCATCGGCCACCCCGTTTCGGGACTGGATCTCGAGGCGATCCAGACTGTTTGCATTCAGGAATGAAAACGTTTACATTCGGTTGGCAGGTGCCTCCAGAGCGCCCGCTCCAACAGGCCACGGGGGACGCGTGCAGTGGTGACGATCAAGGACGTCGCCCGGGAGGCGAAGGTTTCAGTGGCGACCGTATCACGCGCATTGAATGGGAGCGCCGACGTCACGCCGGCCACGCGCGCGCGCATCGAGCGCGCGGCTGCGCGCCTGCGTTACGTGCCCATGGGTGCGGCCCGCAGCCTGGTCACCCGCCGCACCCAGGCGGTCGGTGCGTTGTTGCCGGACCTGTTCGGCGAATTCTTTTCAGAGCTGATCCGCGGCATCGACCTCGCGGCGCGCGCGCACGGCTTGCACCTGCTGGTCTCCAGTTCCCACGGCGACGCGGACGAAGCCGCCGTGGCCTTGCGTGCGATGCAGGGCCGCGTGGATGGCGTGCTGATCATGTCGCCGCACGTGGACGCCGCCTTCCTGCGCAAGCACCTCGCCGATTCCGTTCCCGCGGTACTGCTCGACAGCGCGCCGCGCGGCTATCGCCGACCGCACGTGAACATCGACAACGAGGGTGGCGCCCGCGCGATGACGCGGCACCTGCTCGCACTCGGCCATCGCCACATCGCTTTCATCGAAGGGCCGGAAGGCAACCGCGACGCGCGGGAACGCAGGCGCGGATTCGAACAAACCATCGCCGGGAAGGGCGGCGCGAGCGCGTGCTACCTGGGCGGCGACTACAGCGAAGATTCCGGCTTTCGCGCGGGCCGTGCGCTGTTGGCGGCACGCAAGCGGCCCGATGCGGTGTTTGCCGCCAACGACATGATGGCGATCGGCTGCCTGTCGGCCTTCAACGAGGCCGGCGTGCGGGTACCGGACGAAATCGCGCTGGCCGGTTTCGACGACATCCCGATCGCACGCTACACGCATCCGCCGCTCACCACGGTGCATGTGCGGATCGCGCAACTGGGACACGCCGCGCTGGAGCGGCTGGTGGTGCAGATGCAAACGCTGGAGACACCGGAAGCGGACGTGACGACCATGCCGTGCGAGGTGGTGGTGCGCGCCTCGTGCGGGTTTCGCGCGAACGCAACCGGCAGACAAGAAGACATCCATACACAAACCTGACAACCCCAAATGTATGCCGGAGGGGACATGAAACGCCAAACAACGTTGCGCAAGAACCTGTTGGCTGCGCTGGTCACGAGCAGCATCGCCGCCACCGTGGCGGCGCCCACGATGGTCTGGGCGCAATCCGCGAACGCCAACCTGCGCGGCACGGCACCGCCCAACGCGCAAATCACCGCGCGCGACGTCGCCACCGGATCCGTGCGCGTCACGAGGGCGTCCGCGAGCGGCAGCTACGTGCTGGTGGGCCTGCCGCCTGGTACTTATCGCGTCGATGCCGGTCCCGGCACCGAGCAGACGGTGACGCTGTCCGTCGCATCCACCGCGACCCTCAACCTGTCGGGTGCGGCCGCCGCACCTGCGGGCCAGGCAGCGCCCACCACGCTGGGCGCCGTGCAGGTGATCGGCACCCCATTGGTCGACATGAAGACCTCGCAGGTGGGCGAGACGATTTCGCTGCACCAGATCCAGACCCAGCCGCAGGCCACCCGCAACTTCCTGGAGTTCGCCGACTCCGTGCCGGGCATGATCTTCACGGTCCAGCAGGACGGCAACACGTCGCTGCAAGGCGGCGCCCAGAACACCAGTTCAGTCAACGTGTTCATCGACGGCGTCAGCCAGAAGGGGTACGTGCGAGGCGGCGGCATCGCCGGACAGGAGGCGAGCCGGGGCAATCCGTTCCCGCTGCTCGCGATCGGCCAGTACAAGGTGCTCACCTCCAACTACAAGGCCGAGTACGGACAGCTCTCGAGCGCCGCGGTAACCGCGGTGACCAAATCGGGCACCAATGAATTCCACGGCGAGGTGTACGGGAACTACACCGACTCCAGTTACCGCGACATGACGCCTTCGGAGAAACAGGCCGGCTCGAAAGCGCAGTCCGAGAGCAAGGAGTACGGCTTCGCCCTCGGCGGCCCGATCATCCAGGACAAGATGCACTTCTTCATCACCGATTCGGTGAAGCGTTTCGTCACGCCGGCCGCGGTGGTGCCGGGCGTCACTGGCGTGACCGACCTGCTGCCGCCCGATGCCCAGGCCCAGATCGGTCCGGCGAGCGTACCGTTCTTCGAGAACCTGTTCTTCGGCAAACTCGACTGGGAACCGACCGACAACGACCGCGTGGAACTGCGGGCCCAGATCCGCAAGGAGACCCAGGTCGGCGAGGTCGGCGGCACCGGCGCAGCCTCGCACGGCATCACCACCAAGAATGACGTCAAGCGCTACGAATTGTATTGGTCGCACGCCACCGACGCCTGGTTCAACGAAGCCATGCTGACTTACCAGAACGCGTTCTGGGTGCCGCAGCCGACCACCTTTGGCACCGGCCAGGTGTACACCTTCGGTCCGGCGAACAACGCGACGATCCTGCAGACCGGCGCGCCGGATCCACGCGCCGGCCAGAACAAGGGCCAGAAGGGACCCGGCTTCAAGGATGACCTGACCTTCACCGACTTCCATTGGCTCGGCGACCACGTCGTCAAGGTAGGCGTGCGCTACGAGGACCTGACGCTCGCGGCCCAGGATGCCGGCGGCAGCACCGCGCCCCTGTTCTACAACGTGTGCCCACCCGGCGGCGGCAACAACTGTCCGCCCGGCAGCCCGGTCGGGACCAATCCGACGCCATACAAGGCCACCTTCCCGGTCCCGTCGGTGGGCTTCAGTCCGATCGTGACCACCAAGGACAAGCAGTTCGGCGCGTACATCCAGGACGACTGGGCCGTCAATGACCGTCTGACCCTGAACCTGGGCGTGCGCTGGGACATGGAGCGCAACGCTTCGTACCTCAACTGGGTGACGCCGGCCAATATCGTGGCCGCCTTCAACAGCCAGGACCCGAATGCACCTGCCGGCCAGACCTACACGCAAACGCTGGCGCTGGGCGGCATCGACATCAACGACTACATCAGCAACGGGCACAACCGCAGCCCCAAGAAGAACGAGTGGCAGCCGCGACTCGGGTTCTCCTACGACCTGACCGGCGACCAGCGCTTCGTGCTGTTCGGCGGCGCGGGCCGTTCCTACGATCGCAACCTGTACGACTACCTGCAACTGGAGCAGACCAAGTTCGCACTGGGCCAGCAGGATTATTACTTCAGCAGCCCCACCCAGCCATGCATGGGGCAGCCGTGCATCCCATGGGATCCCAAATACATGGACGTGGGCAACCTGCAGGCGCTGGTGCAGGGCACCAATGCCGGCAAGGAAGTCGACATGATCAACAACGACCTGAAGGTGCCTTATTCGGACCAGTTCAGCCTCGGCATCCGCAACAAGCTCGGTGACTGGAACACCAGCGCCACGGTGGCGCGGGTGAACAGCCATGACGGCTTCGTGTTCACACTGGGCAACCGCTTCCCCAACGGCGCATTCTGGGCGAATGGCGGCCAGCCCTGGGGGAATGGCATTCCCGGGTTCGGCAGCCTGATCATCGGCAGCAACGGCATCGAGACCCACAGCACCCAGGTTTTGCTGTACGCCGAAAAACCCTACACGCCCGAATCGGGCTGGGGCGCCACCATTGCCTACACCTACACGAACGCGGACCAGAACCGCGCGATCGCCGAACACTACTCCTTCGACCAGGCGACCATCCAGGATTACCCATTCATCCGGTCCGATGCCGCGCCCAAGCACCGGCTGGTCGCCACCGGCGTGGTGGACGGACCCTGGGGTTTCACCTTTTCGGGCAAGCTGACGCTGGCGACGCCCACGCCCGAAAACGGGTTCATCAACTACGCCTTTCCGGCCACTGCCCCGAACGGCGCCAACAACCTGCCTGTCGCAGGCGCTCCGTCCGGCGGCAAGCACTTCCTGTTCGGGGGTCCGATTTTCGGCTACCGGGAAGTGGATTTCGCGGCGATCAAGAACTTCCGGATCACCGACAGCGTCGTGTGGTACCTGCGCATGGACGTGCTGAATGCGTTCAACTACAAGAACTATGCGAACGTGAATACCACCTTCCCCACTTTCTACCCGATCACCTACAACACCACGGGCGACATCGTCGGTGTCCCGCGCACCTTCAAGTTCACGATGGGGGTGAGGTGGTAAGGCCGCATCCCTCCGTCTCGCAAGCCACCAGCGTGGGAAGGCGGGTCCGATGCTCTCCACGGGCCCGCCTTTTTTTTGCAACGATTGCAGCGAACGTACGGCATGAATGCTTCGCCCCTCCGTGACATCGTGATCGTCGGTGGCGGCACCGCGGGCTGGATGGCCGCGGCCGCGCTGGCCAAGCTGTTCCCCGGCACACTTTCGATCCGGCTGATCGAATCCGAACAGATCGGCACCGTCGGCGTCGGCGAAGCGACCGTGCCGCACCTGAAATTGTTCAACCAGTTGCTGGAAATCGACGAAGCCGAATTCGTCCGCACGGTCAAGGGCACCTTCAAGCTCGGCATCGAATTCGTGGACTGGGCGCGCATCGGCGATCGCTATTTCCACGGGTTCGGTACCCTCGGCCACGACTACGGCCTGCTGCCGTTCCACCAGTACTGGATCAAGGCGCACCAACGCGGTATCGCGGCCGGGCTCGGCGAATACTCGCTGCACACCAAGGCTGGCCCCTTGGGCAAGTTCATGACACCCGCCAGCGACGTGCCACCGAAATCGCCGCTGGCCGACATCGCCTACGCCTACCATTTCGATGCCGGCCTGTACGCGAAATACCTGCGGCGTTACGCCGAGCAGCGCGGGGTCCGGCGTACCGAGGGCAAGGTGGTGGATGTGCAGTTGCGTGGCGAGGACGGCTTCGTCAAGGCGGTGGTGCTTGAAAGCGGCGAGCGCGTCGAGGGCGACCTGTTCCTCGACTGCTCCGGCTTCCGCGGCCTCTTGATCGAACAGACCCTGCACGCGGGCTACGAAGACTGGTCGCATTGGCTGCCCTGCAACCGGGCGGTGGCGGTCGCCTGCGAGCCTTCCGGGCCGCCCACGCCATTCGTGCGTTGCACCGCGCGCGAAGCCGGCTGGACCTGGCGGATCCCGCTGCAGCACCGCGTCGGCAACGGCTACGTCTATTCAAGCCAATACATTTCCGACGATGCGGCCGCGGCGGCATTGCTGGGCCAGCTCGATGCCCCGGCGCTGGGCGAGCCGCGCGTGCTGCGTTTCACGGCCGGGCAGCGCAGGAAGGCGTGGGACAGGAACGTGGTCGCGCTCGGGCTCGCGGCCGGTTTCCTGGAACCGCTGGAGTCCACCGCGATCTACATGATCCAGTCCGGTCTCGCGCGCCTGGTCAACCTGTTCCCGGACCGCGGTTTCAGCCAGGCGGTGATCGACCGCTACAACGCGCAGACGGCGTTCGAGATCGAACGCATCCGCGATTTCATCATCCTGCACTTCTGCGCCACCGAACGCGACGACACGCCGTTCTGGAATTACTGCCGCACCATGGACATTCCCGAACCGCTGGCCGACAACATCCGGCTGTTCCGCGACAGCGGGCGGTTCTACCGCAATGCCGAGGAATTGTTCGCGCTCACCAGTTGGGTGGAAGTGATGATCGGCCAGCGCATCCTGCCGCGCACGTACCACCCGGCGGTCGACCAGCTTTCCGAGACCGAACTGCGGCAATTGATGGAAGGCGTCCAGCGCGTGATCGCGTCGTGCGTCGATGCCATGCCGATGCACCAGCAATTCATTGCGCGCCACTGCGCCGCCGTGTGACGGCAATCGCGGCGCATCAAGCACGAGGGGTGGTCCAATGGGGAATGTGATGCAACGTTCGGCCGGTCTCGTGCCCGCGGAGGCGCGATCGCCGCGATGGGGAATGCAATGAGAGTTCGCTTCACCGCAGCGGCCCTGCTGCGCAGGGCCGGCACCACCACGTTTTTCCTGCTGCTGGCGCTGCTGACTGCCGCGCCGGTGCATGCCGCGGCGCGCGTCAACCCGCAACAGGCGATGGACCTCGGTGCGGCGAGTGCCCTGCAGTCGCCATCGCTGGACGACATCGAGCACCGCACGTTCGAATTCTTCTGGCAGACGGCCGATCCGAAAAACGGACTGGTGCCCGACCATTGGCCGCCGCACCCCGAGCGCGATTACTTCTCCAGCATCGCCGCCGTGGGGTTCGCTTTGACGGCGTACCCGATCGGCGTCGAGCGCGGTTGGATCACGCGCGAACAGGCGCGCCAGCGCGTGCTGGCCACATTGAAGTTCTTCGCGAACGCGCCGCAGGGCGACAGCGAGGACCACGACGCCGGTTACCACGGGTTCTTCTACCACTTCCTCGACATGCAGACCGGGCTTCGCTACGGCCGCTGGGTCGAGCTGTCGACCATCGACACCACGCTGCTGATGGCGGGCGTGCTGTTCGACCAGACCTATTTCGACAAGGACAATCCCGAGGAACGCGAAATCCGGGATCTTGCCGACAAGCTCTATCGCGACGTGGATTGGGCGTGGGCCCAGGCGCGTCCGCCGCTGGTCAGCATGGGCTGGACGCCGGGCGGCAAGTTCATTCCCAGCGACTGGAAGGGCTACGACGAAGCGAAAATCCTGTACATCCTCGCGCTCGGCTCGCCCACCCATGCGGTCAAGCCCGAGGCGTGGAAGGCGTGGACATCGACCTACCACCTCACCTGGGGCAGCTTCATGGGCGGCAAGCCGCACGTCGGCTTCGCGCCATTGTTCGGCCATCAGTACAGCGAGTCGTGGCTGGATTTCCGCGGTATCCGCGATGCGTACATGCGTGCGCGCGGAATGGACTATTTCGAGAACGGCCGTCGCTCGGTAATCGGGCAACGCGCGTATGCAATCTCCACGGTAGGCCACTTCGCGGGCTACGACGGGAACATCTGGGGGCTGACCGCCTGCGACGGCCCGGGCAATACCACTTGGCAGCGGCCGGATGGAACGAGCCTGAAGTTCTACGGCTATTTCGCGCGCGGTGCGGATGTCGGCGAAATCATCGACGATGGCACCATCGCGCCCACCGCGGCGATCGGCTCGATCGTGTTCGCGCCGGAGCTGGTGTTGCCGGCGATCGATGCGATGTACAGCCGTTACGGCAAATGGCTCTATTCCAAATACGGTTTCGTGGACGCCTTCAATCCCACGTTCCAGTTGGCGGACGTGCCGCTGCGCAGTGGACGCGTGGTGCCCGGTGAAGGCTGGTTCGACGACCAGTACCTCGGGATCGACCAGGGGCCGATCCTCCTGATGATCGAGAACTACCGCTCGGATTTCGTGTGGAACGTGATGCGCCGCAACCCGTACATCCGGCGCGGCCTCGAGCGTGCGGGCTTCACGGGCGGCTGGCTGGAGCGAAAGACCGATACAGTTGACGCCACGCGCGAACCCGCACAGGTTCACTGAGCATGTTGGTTGCCGCATCCGGGAACCGTTCGTCCTGAGCGCGGGCGCGATGCGCCGAGGTCGAAGGGCATGTTTTCTCCGTTTCCTGCGGATGCTTCGACTTCGCTCGCCGCGCTCGTGTAGCCTGTCCCGAGCTTGTCGAAGGGCTCGGCACGAACGGAAAAATGATGGGATACCGGTCGGTCAAGTGCTGCCTGAACATGGCAACCGTGGTGCTTGCCACGGTGCTGCTCGCGGGCTGCACTGCGTCGACGCCTTCCGGCACTTCGCTCGAGTTCTGGACCATCGGCCGCGAAGGCGAGGCGGTCACGCAACTGTTGCCGGCCTTCGAGCAGGCGCATCCGGGCATCCACGTGCGCGTCCAGCAGATCCCGCTGAAAGCGGCGCACGAAAAACTGCTGACCGCCTACGCGGGCGACTCGCTGCCAGACCTCACCCAGATCGGCAACACCTGGATCGCCGAGTTCGCGGCATTGCACGCGCTGGTGCCCCTGCAACCGCGCGTCGCTCAGTCGAAGCTGGTCCGTGCGGACGATTACTTCGCGAACGCGTGGACCACCAGCGTGATCGACGGCACGCTGTATGGCATCCCCTGGTATGTCGATACGCGCCTGCTGTTCTACCGCGCCGACCTGCTGCGCGAGGCGGGCTTCGACGCGCCTCCGCGCGACTGGGCCGAATGGCAGGCGCAAATGGATGCGATCCGGACGAAAAGCCGCGGCGCACGCTGGGGCGCGTTGCTGCCGACCAACGAGTACGACCAGTTGCTGGCGCTGGCCTTGCAGCAGCACGTGCCGCTGCTGCGAGACGGCGGCCGCTACGGCAACTTTGGGAGCGCCGCTTTCAAGCGTACGCTGGCGTTCTACGTCGGCCTGTTCCGGCGCGGCGACGTGCCGCCGTTCACCAATGTGCAGGTGAGCAACCCGTGGCAGGCCTTCGGGCGCGGCGAGTTCGTGTTCTACCTTTCCGGCCCCTGGAACATCGGCGAGTTCCGCAAGCGGCTTACGGACTCGCAACAAGGTGAATGGACGACGGCGCAACTGCCCGGCCCGGATGGGCCGGGCGACTCGGTCGCGTACGGCTCGAGCCTGGTGATCCTGCGTCATTCCAGGCACCAGGACGCAGCGTGGAAACTGATCGAATACCTGTCGCGGCCGGACGTGCAGGTGCGCTTTTACGAGTTGCTGGGCGACCTGCCGGCACGGCGCTCCGCATGGGAAAGCCCGCCGCTCGAGCGCGATCCAAAGTTGCACGCATTCCGCGCCCAGCTCGAGCACATGCGTCCGGCGCCCAAGGTTCCCGAATGGGAGGAGATCGTCAACATGATGCAGCAGGTCGCCGCGCGCGCAGTCGCGGGCGAACTGACCGTCGATCAGGCCGCGGCGCAAATGGACGCGGAGGCGGACACGATCCTCGCCAAGCGGCGCTGGGTGCTGGCGCAGCAACACGAGGCGGCACCATGAACCGCAGCGGGGCCGCATGGCTATTCCTCGCCCCCGCGCTGCTGGTGCTGGGCGTGTTCTTCCTGCTGCCGGTGCTGGCCGGGCTGGGCCTGAGCCTGACCGACTACGACCTGTACGCACTCGCCGACATCCGCAACCTGCGCTTCGTGGGCCTTGCCAACTATTGGGATTTGCTGCACCGCCCGCTGTTCTGGGCGGCGTTGGGACACACGCTGTATTTCGTGGTCGTCGGCGTGCCGCTTTCGATGCTTTGTTCGCTGGCCGCTGCGCTGCTGCTCAATGCCACCGCCGCGCGCTTCACCCCATTCTTCCGCACCGCGCTGTTCGCGCCAGTGGTGACGACCGTGGTCGCCGTCGCGGTGATCTGGCGCTACCTCTTCAACACGCAATTCGGCGTGGTCAACTTCGTGCTGGCGCACCTCGGCATCCCGCCGGTCGACTGGCTGGGCGATCCGCACTGGGCGATGCCGATGATCATCCTGTTCGCGGTGTGGAAGAACTTCGGCTACAACATGATCATCCTGCTGGCAGGCTTGCAGGCCATTCCCGGCGACCTGTACGAAGCCGCGCGCATCGACGGCGCGTCGGCGTGGCGGCAGTTCCGGCACATCACGTTGCCGGCGCTGTCGCCGATCCTGTTGATGGTCGGCATCCTCACGGTGTCGGGTTACTTCCAGTTGTTCGCCGAACCCTACGTGATCACCGAAGGCGGCCCGCTGCAGAGCACGGTGAGCGTGCTGTACCTGATGTACGACGAGGGCTTCAAGTGGTGGAACATGGGCACCGCCTCGGCGGTGGCGTTCCTGCTGTTCCTGGTGATGTTCGCGGCGACGGCGTTGATGTGGCGCTTCGGCGAAGACCGGGGGAATGCGACATGAAGCCGCGCATGCACGCGTGGCTGGTCAACGGCGCACTGGCCGCGTGTACCGTGGTGGTGTTGTTTCCGCTGTTCTGGATGCTGTCGGTGTCGTTCATGCAACCGGGCGAAGCCAACAACCTGCCGCCCCCGATGCTGTCGCTGCACCCGACCCTCGCCAACTACCGCGAGTTGTTTGCGCACGCGGGCATGGGCCGCTATTTCGCGAACAGCCTGATCATTTCGACATCGATCACGCTGCTGTCGCTGGCCTGCAATACGTTGGCGGGCTACGCGTTCGCGAAGCTGGATTTCGCAGGGCGCGAAAAAATATTCGGTGTCTTGATCGGGGCGCTGGTGATCCCCGCACAGGTCGCAATGCTGCCGCTGTTCCTGCTGCTGAAATACGCGGGGCTGATCAACAGTTACTGGGCGGTGATCCTGCCCGCGATGGCCAGCGTGTTCGGCATCTTCCTGGTGCGCCAGTACGCGCGCAGCATCCCGGGCGAACTGCTGGAAGCGGCGCGGGTGGACGGCGCAGGTGAACTCCGGATTTTCACCAAGGTGGTGCTGCCGCTGCTGAAGCCGATCCTGGTCACGCTGGCGGTGTTCACCTTCCTCGTCGCGTGGAACGATTTCATGTGGCCGTTGATCGCGCTGACCGGCCAGCAGCACTACACGCTGCCGGTGGGCCTCGCCTCGCTCTCGCGCGAACACGTGCAGGATTCGGGGCTGATGATGGCCGGCGCGGTGGTGACGGTGGTTCCGGTGCTGGCGCTGTTCCTTGCACTGCAGCGCTATTACCTGCGCGGATTGTTGCTGGGAAGCGTGAAGGGGTGAAACCGGTTTCTGCGGTTTCACGCTTGCCAACAGTCGGCATCAGTCCAAGCTCAGGCGGCGACGCCCAGCACCGCGCCGTGCGTGGCGATCACCTTGGCGTAGAACCGCGCGCTGTCTTTCGGGGTGCGCTGCTGGGTCGCGTAATCCACGTGCACGATGCCGAAGCGCTTGGCATAGCCGTGCGCCCATTCGAAATTGTCGAGCAGCGACCACACGAAATAGCCGCGCAGGTCCACGCCCTGGCGCGCCGCCGCGTGGGCGGCCCGCAGGTGCGCCCGCAGATACGCGATCCGCAACGGATCCTGCATGCGGCCGTCCTCAGCGGTAGGCGGGTCGTAGAAGGCTGCACCGTTTTCGGTGATGTAGATCGGCGGACGGCCATAGCGCGCACTCACCCACTTCAGCACGTCGGTGAGGCCTTGCGGATACACCTCCCAGCCCGTTTCGGTGTGGCTCGCATGCTTTTGCGGCGCGCCGCTCACCCGTTGCGGCCAGCGTCGCGGGTCGTGCCGCACCACGTTGCGCGTATAGTAGTTGACCCCCAGGAAATCGATGGCCTGGCGGATCTGCGCCATGTCCTCATCGGGCCAGGCCGGCCATGCATCGCCGAAGACCTCGCGCATCTCCTCGGGATAGCGCCCCAGGAACACGGGATCCAGGAACTGGCGGTTCATGTAGGCGTCGGCGCGGCGGGTGGCGGCGAGATCGTCCTCGCGCTGGCTGGCCGGATACTTCGGTTCCAGATTGACCACGATCCCGATGTTGTTGCGCCCCTCGGCGCGATACGCCTGCACCGCCGCGCCATGTGCGCGCAGCAGATGATGGGCGGCGATCGCCGCTTCGAACTGGCTGCGGTGCCCGGGCGCCAGCGCCCCGTGCAGGTAGCCGCCGTCGCTCACTACCCACGGTTCGTTGAGCGTCGTCCAAAGGCCGACGCGATCGTCCAGCTTGCGGACCACCACCCGCGCGTAGTCGGCGAACCAGTCGACGATGTCGGGATTCAACCAGCCGCCGCGATCGCCCAGCGCGGCGGGCAGGTCCCAGTGATGCAGCGTCACCATCGGCTGGATGCCGTTCTCGAGCAGCGCATCCACCAACCGGTCATAGAACGCCAGGCCTTCCGGGTTCACGCGGCCACGGCCTTCGGGCAGCACCCGATTCCAGGCAATGCTGAAGCGATAGGCGCGCATGCCCAGCGTCCGCATCAGCGCCACATCTTCGCGCCAGCGGCGATAGTGGTCGCAGGCGACGTCGCCGGTATCGCCATCACGCACGCGACCGGGTGTGTGCACGAACCGGTGCCAGTTGCTCACCCCCGCGCCGTCGGCCAGGGGCGAGCCTTCGATCTGGTAGGCCGACGTGGCGCAGCCCCACAGGAATCCTGCCGGGAAGATCGGGTGGGCGGATTCCGCAGTGTCGGCCATCGATTCGTTTCCAGGTGATGTAAACGCTTACACCAGCATGATAACGTGCCCCAACCGATGCCGGGGTATGCCCGGCCGGCCCGGACTGCTGCAACCGGGCGCAACGAGCAGGGCAACGCATGGCGACGGTTCGACTCGACAACGTCCGCAAGGTGTACGACGACGGCAAGGTCGCGGTGGCCGGCGCCAGCTTTACCGTCGCGGACGGCGAACTGCTCGTGCTGGTGGGCCCGTCCGGGTGCGGCAAGACCACATTGCTGCGCGCGATCGCCGGACTGGAAGGCATCACCTCGGGCAGCATCGCGATCGACGGCAGCATCGTCAACGACCTGGCGCCGCGCGAACGCGACATCGCGATGGTGTTCCAGAATTACGCGTTGTATCCGCACATGACGGTGGCGGAGAACCTGGCGTTCGGCCTGAAATTGCGCGGCCACGCGCGCGCGGAAATCGAAGAGCGCGTGGCGGACGCGGCCCGGATGCTCGGCCTCGAAGATCTGCTGCACGCGCGCCCGCGCCGGCTTTCCGGCGGACAGCGGCAACGCGTCGCGCTGGGCCGCGCGCTGGTGCGCGAGCCAAGGGTATTCCTGCTCGACGAGCCACTGTCGAACCTGGATGCGAAATTGCGCGTGGCGATGCGCGTGGAAATCGCGCGGCTGCACCACCGCCTCGGCGCGACGATGATCTACGTGACGCACGACCAGGTCGAGGCGATGACGCTGGGCCAGCGCATCGTGGTGTTGAACGACGGCGAGATCCAGCAGATCGACACGCCGATGCGCCTGTACGAGCAGCCCGCCAACTTGTTCGTGGCGGGATTCCTCGGCAGTCCGGCGATGAACTTCTTCCGCGGCCGCTTGCGCGACGATGCCCTCGCGCTCGAAATGGAAAACGCGAGCCTGCCGCTCGAGGGCCTGCACGCGCCGTGCTTGCCGCTGGGCGCGCTGCGCGGATGCGAAGTCGTGCTGGGCCTGCGCCCGGAGCACCTGCAATGCGGGGGCACGGAAGCATCCGCATCGGCCACGCAATTCGACGCCATGCTCGAAGTGGTCGAGCCGGTCGGCAACGAGGTTTTCCTGAACCTGCGTTTCGGCAGCATCGCACTGGTCGCGCGCGTGCCGCCCCGCTCGTTGCCTGCGCCCGGTGCGAAGCTGCGGATGGCATTCGACCCTTCGCGTCTGCACGCGTTCGACGCTGCCGATGGCCATCGCATCGCATGACCGCGCGTGACCGTGCGTCGCGCAAAAAGTTTCGCACGCAGCCGCAAGTCGTCCTCACGCTTGCGATGAACAGCGCCTGAGGCGCTAGCGAAACCTTAACGAACGTTGCCGATTGCTCCCAGTCTCAGTGGCCAAGCGCGTGCGAAAGCGTGCGTGACCAACCACAAGTGGAGACAATCATGCGCAACACTGCAATCGTCCTCGCCATCGCCGCGGCCTTCGTGGCAGCCCCAAGCTTCATTCAAGAAGCCCACGCGCAGGACGCCACGAACACGACCGGCGCCGACAGCGGGTTCTTCATCAATGGCAACGCAGGCCACAGCTACTTCGGCAGTGGCCGGAACAGCGGCAGCGATACCGGCTACCAGATCAGCGGCGGCTATCGCTGGGCGCTCGACAACGGCTTCGCGATCGGCCCCGAGATCGGCTACAACGACCTCGGCAACATCCGCGTCAAGAACGTGTTCAATACCAATCCGGTGGTCGCGAACAACAAGGCCTCGCTGCACGGCTGGACCGTCGGTGCCAACGCGAAATACAGCTTCACGCCGAACTGGTACGTCTCCGCGCGCACGGGTTTGTACGCGTGGAGCGGCGACGGCATGACCCGCGATCTCACCCCGATCAGCAACCACCGCAGCTCCGACGGCTACTACGGCGGGCTGGGCGTGGGCTATGACTTCAGCCGCAACTTCGGCGTCGGCATCGGCTACGACTACTACCGCGCCAAGAAGAACGACATCAACCTCTCGACGGGGCTGCTGTCGGCACAGGCCGAAGTGAGGTTCTGACCTTTGCTTTCCGCCGCCCTGCGCGGCCAATGCGGGCCCGGGTGCGCAAGCGCCCGGGCCTTGCTCAACCTGAGGAACCGGTCGCCGCGTCGATGGCGGCCGCCTGCTTCTTCGCCTGCTCGTTGACGATGTTCTGCACGTTCTTCGCCTTGTTCAGGTCGTGGCCGTAAACGGCAAGCGGCGTTCCGGCCAGCGCATTGGTGGCCGCCGGCGCAGGCGCCGCCGCAGTTGCAGCCGCATCCGGCGTCGGATGCGAACCGCATGCCGCGAGCGGAACAATCAAAACCAGGATGGCGAGGGGACGAATCATGCAGCGCAGTGTCGCGCGGCGGGCGGACGCTTGCAAGCTGCGGTAAGCTTCCCCGGAGGATCCACGGAACCTGCGCGTGAACGCATCCCCCGGTCGCTGGCGCCTCGATGGCCAGACCTGCCTCATCACCGGCGCCAGTCGCGGCATCGGCTTGGCCTGCGCGCGTGAGCTGGCGGGGCTGGGGGCACAGCCGTTGCTGGTCGCGCGCGACGAAACGGAATTGAGCGTGGTCTGCGAGGAATTGCGCGAAGACTTTCCCGAAAGCGATCCGCGCAGTTTTTCCGCCGACGTCGCCGACGCCGAGGACCGTCTCGCGATCTTCGACTGGATCGCCGACATCGACGTGCCGCTGTCCCTGCTGGTCAACAACGCCGGCGGCAATCTCAAGAAGCCCACGCTGGAGTACGAACCCGCCGACCTCGAGGAAGTATTCCGACTGAACAGCGTGGCCGCGTTCGACTTGTGCAAGCTCGCGCATCCGCGCCTCGCGCAGCATGGCCACGCCGCGATCGTGAACATCGGCTCGGTATCGGGTGCGACGCACGTGCGCACCGGCGCGCCATACGGCATGAGCAAGGCCGCGTTGCACCAGATGACGCGCAACCTCGCTTGCGAATGGGCCGAGGATGGCGTCCGCGTCAACGCGGTGGCGCCCTGGTACATCCGCACGCGGCGCACCGACGAAGCGCTGGCCGATCCCGATTACCTTGAAGAAGTGCTGGACCGCACCCCCATGGCGCGCATCGGCGAACCCGAGGAAGTGGCCGCAGCGGTCGCATTCCTGTGCCTTCCCGCCGCCGGTTACATCACGGGGCAAGTGCTGGCGGTCGATGGCGGTTTCCTGGGTTACGGATTCTGATCGAGATGCTGTACTACGACTACATCGACTCACCGATCGGGCCACTACTGCTGGTGAGCGATGGTGCCGGGCTGGTCGAAGTGGGCCTGCCGCACGATGGCGCGGCACCCCCGGCGCCTCCGGATGGCGAACACGGCAGATCGAAACTGCACGCGGCGGCACGCCAGTTCGACGAGTACTTTGCCGGCACGCGCCTGCAATTCGACCTGCCGTTGCGTCCGTCCGGCACGCCGTTCCAGCTCGAAGTGTGGGGTGCCTTGCTCGCGATTCCCTATGGCGAAACCGTGAGCTACGCCGACATCGCGCGGCGCATCCGCCGGCCGCGCGCGGTGCGTGCCGTGGGCGCCGCCAACGGCGCCAATCCGCTGGCCATCATCGTGCCCTGCCATCG
>JBDZUX010000037.1:0-31723 GCA_040255405.1 Lysobacteraceae bacterium | reverse complement strand
GCCGTCCGCTGATCTGGCAAAACGGCAGCCTGCATTGCATGACGATGCAGCTCCCCGCCGGCGCATTGTCATCATAGGAGCGCGCCGGCGCGCGACCGCTCCTGCAACCATCGACGAGCGCCCCGAATGGTTGCCGGCAGGCCGGCTCCTACCGAACGCGTCACCGGTAGGAGCGCACCCGTGCGCGACCGCTCCTGCAACCATCGACGAGCGCCCGAAGTGGTCGCCGGCAAGCCGGCTCCTGCCAAACGCGTCACCGGTAGGAGCGCACCTGTGCGCGACCGCGCCTGCGCGCGATAGAGAGCGCCTTCCGCGCGCGGATCGCCGGATCCCACGCAAGGCGCGTCCCCGCGAAACTACGGCACCGCGTAAACTGTCGCCCATGACGAACAGGACCCTCAAAGTCGCCCTGCTGCAGGAAACCGACCGCGGCACCGTCGATGCCAACCTCGATGCGATCGAGGCGGGGCTGCGCGAAGCGGCCAAGGCCGGCGCGCGACTGGTGCTGCTGCAGGAAATCCACAACGGCCCCTACTTTTGCCAGCACGAGTCGGTGGCGGAATTCGATCGTGCCGAATCGATTCCCGGCCCATCGACCGAACGCCTCGGCAAGCTTGCCGCCGAACTGCAGCTCGTGGTGGTCGCGTCGCTGTTCGAACGCCGGGCGGCGGGCCTGTACCACAACACCGCGGTGGTGTTCGACCGCTCCGAAGCGATCGCCGGCAAGTACCGCAAGATGCACATTCCCGACGATCCGGCGTATTACGAGAAGTTCTACTTCACGCCGGGCGACCTCGGATTCCATCCGATCGACACGTCGGCCGGCAAGCTCGGCGTGCTGGTGTGCTGGGACCAGTGGTATCCGGAAGCCGCACGCCTGATGGCGCTGGCCGGCGCGGAACTGCTGTTGTACCCCACCGCGATCGGCTGGGATCCGGCCGACCCGCAGGACGAAAAAGACCGCCAGCGCAACGCCTGGATCACGGTGCAACGCGGTCACGCGATCGCCAATGGCGTGCCGTTGCTCGCGTGCAACCGGGTCGGTTTCGAACCGGCGCCCGATGACGGGCGCGGCGCGCAATTCTGGGGATCCAGTTTCGTGACCGGTCCGCAGGGCGAAATCCTCGCACAGGCCAACGACCAGGACCGCGAGTTGCTGACCGCCGACATCGACATGGCGCGCAGCGAGAACGTACGGCGCATCTGGCCGTTCCTGCGCGACCGCCGCATCGACGCGTACGGCGATTTGACGAAACGCTTTCGGGATTGAAGACCAGCCTCCGACGCGCCGTTCGTCTTCAGCGTAGGCCTCGAAGAGGCCGACGTCGAAGGACGGTGGCGTCACGCCTCCGCTCGCTGCGCGAGCTACGCTCAACGCGAACGGAACACCGATGAACGATCCAGCCCTGAACACGCATCCAAGCCCGGCTCCTTCCGATCCAATGCGCGACCAGCCCCTCGCGCGCATCGAGCGCGACGGCGTCGAATACGTGCTGCTCGGCACCGCGCACGTTTCCCGCGCTTCCGTGGAGGCGGTGAAAGCGCTGGTCGAGCGCGAACGGTTCGACGCCGTCGCCGTGGAACTTTGCGAATCGCGCGCGCGCGGCATCCGCGATCCCGAAGCCTTCGCGAAGATGGACCTGTTCCAGGTGATCCGGACCGGCAAGGCCGGGATGGTGTTCGCGTCGCTGGCGCTGTCGTCGTTCCAGCAGCGCATCGCCGAACAATACGGCATCGAGCCCGGTGCGGAGATGAAAGCCGCGATGCACGAGGCCGATGCACGCGGCCTGCCGCTGTGGCTGGTCGATCGCGAAATCGGCACCACCCTCAACCACGCTTATCGCGGAGTGCGTTTCCGCGACCGCATGGGCATCATCGGCGGCCTGGTCGCCAGCGTGTTTTCGAGCGACGACATCGATGAAGCCGAGATCGAAAAGCTGAAACAGGGCGATATCCTGGAAGGCGCCTTCGGCGAATTCGCGCGTGAGTCGAAACCGTTGTACGAGGCCTTGATCGGCGAGCGCGACCGTTTCATGGCGGCGCGGCTGCGCGAGGAATCGTCCATGAAACCGGACGCGAAGCGGGTCCTGGTGGTGATCGGTGCCGGCCACCTGGCGGGTATCCAGCGCGAACTCGGCGCACAAACCGATCCACCGCGTACGCTGATCGAACCGCTCGCGGCAAAACTGCCGGCACCGAAGTGGCCGAAATATTTCGCGATCTGCGTGATGCTGGCGATCTTCGCCGCGATCGGCTACCTGTTCTGGCACAACGCGGCGACGGGCTGGCACGCGTTGCGCGACTGGATGATCTACACCGCCGCGTTGAGCGCCATCGGCGCCGCCATCGCGGGCGGGCATCCGCTGTCGGTGCTCACCGCCGCGGTGATGGGGCCATTGAAGCCGATACGCCCACCGGGGTTGTCGTCCGGCGTCTTCTCCGGCATGGCCGAAGCCTGGTTGCGCAAACCGCGGGTCGCGGACTTCCAGTCCATGCGCAAGGACTTGCTGCACGTCTCCGGCTGGTGGCGCAACCGCGTGGCGCGCACCCTGCTGGTCTTCATGCTGACCAACCTCGGCACCATCGCGGGCGAATACCTGGCCGGCATCCGAATCTTCAGCCGGCTGCTGTGAACCGAAGCGGCATCCGGCCACGTTGCGCCGTTCCAACCGCGACCTAAAAAGATCGCACCCAGGGTATGCGCGATAGGCGCCGTGACGATCCGACATCGTCTTCCCAGCTTGCCGTACGGGCGCCCGGTTTCCGAGCCGATTTCGCGCGCTTGACAGCTTCCCTCGCGGGTTCCAGCATCCCGACACCACGGTTCCTCGGCCTGCTTGGCGCCGGGCATCGTGGCGCCACCTGGCATGCCAGGTTCGCCGCGAGGCGAGGAGGGCAAGATGACGATCACGAACAGGGAATCCGGGACCAATGTCCACGAGGTCGCGGACGGCATCTATCGCATCAGCACCCCGGTGACCCTTCCGGGCGGCGGATTTTCATTCAACCAGTACCTGATCGTCGACGACGAACCGCTGATTTTCCACACGGGGCCGCGCAGGATGTTTCCCCTCGTGCACGAGGCCGTCGCCAGCGTGCTTCTGCCCCAACGCCTTCGGCACATCGCGTTCTCGCACGTCGAGGCCGACGAGTGCGGCTCGCTCAACGAGTGGCTTGCAGTGGCGCCGCAGGCGGCGCCCCTGTGCGGCAACGTCGCTGCGCTGGTGTCCATCACCGACCTTGCAGACCGGCCGCCCCGCGCGCTCGCCGACGGTGAATTGGTCCCGCTGGGCAAGCACACCGTCCGATGGTTCGACACACCGCACCTCCCACACGCATGGGAATGCGGCTTCCTGATGGAAGAGCGGACCAGGACGCTCTTGTGCGGGGACCTGTTTACCCAGGGCGGCGCCGACAACCCGGCCGTGACCGAGTCGGACATCCTCGCACCAAGCGAGGCCTTCCGCCACGAAATGGATTACTTCTCGCACACGAAGCATGCACGCCCGATGCTCGAGAGGTTGGCCGCAACCGAGCCCGTGACACTCGCGTGCATGCATGGCAGCGCCTGGCGCGGCGACGGCGCGAAGCTGTTGCGCGCGCTTGCCGATGCGCTTTGTGCCTGAACGAGATCTCCGACTGCTGGTGCCAGTGGACGAATCCCGTTCCACCCGAACCGCCGGTGATCCCGGCATCTTGCCTCCGCTTCACTTATTCGCGACCCCGCTTGTATTCGCGGCTCCGCTTGCGTCCGGCCAGTAGGCATTGTCGGGCGTCGCGCGCGCGCCGAAGATCGCCTGACCGACGCGCACGATCGTCGAACCTTCCTCGATCGCGAGTTCGTAGTCGCCGGACATGCCCATCGAAAGTTCATCCATCGCGACGCCAGCCGGCGCGGACTGCCGCAAGCGCTCGCGCAGTTCGCGCAGGCGCGCGAAGCACGGCCGCACCTTTGCCGCGTCGTCCGAGAACAACGCCAGCGTCATCAGGCCGCGCACGCGCAGCGACGAGAACGCCGGCAGCCGTTTCACGAACGCTTCCACTTCATCGGGCGGCAGTCCGAACTTGCTTTCTTCATCCGAGGTGTTCACCTGCACCAGCGCGTCGAGCGAACGTCCGAGCGCCTGCAGGCGTTTGTCCAGCGCCTCAGCCACCCGCAGGCTGTCCAGCGCCTGGAACTCGGATGCGAACTCGGCCACCAGCTTGGCCTTGTTGGTCTGCAGATGCCCGATGATCGACCAGCGCAAATCCGGCAAATCCGACATCGCCTGCCACTTGCCATGTGCTTCCTGCACCTTGTTCTCGCCCAGGGTGCGGCAACCAGCGGCATACGCATTGCGCAGCCGCGCTTCCGGCACCGTCTTGCTGACCGGCAACAGGTGCACGCTGGCCGGATCGCGCCCGACCTTCGCGCACGCGGCCGCGATGCGCGCGTGCACGTCGGCAAGCTGCTGGCGGAATTCGTCAACGGTGTTGGCGGTGGTGTAGGTATTCATCTCGCCAGTATAGACAGGCGGCAACGTGCATTCCCGTCCGTGCGCGTATGCTGGCCCCATGCGCACGGGCAAGAAATCCAGTGAAACCCCTTGGCCCGAAACGCTCTGGACCATCGGTCATTCGACGCGAAGCCTCGATGAATTCATCGCATTGCTGAAGGACAACGCCATCGAAGTGCTGGCCGACGTGCGCCACTTTCCCGGCTCGCGCAAGTATCCGCATTTCAACGCGGAACCTTTGCGGGAGGGATTGCAGGAAGCCGGTGTCCGCTACGAGCCCTTCACCGAACTCGGCGGACGCCGCAAGGTACAACCCGATTCGCCCAACACCGCGTGGCGCCACCCCGCGTTTCGCGGCTACGCCGATTACATGCAGACCGCGGCGTTTTACGATGGCATCGAACGGCTGAAGGCGCTGGCATCGAAGCAACGCACCGCAATCATGTGCTCGGAAGCGGTGTGGTGGCGCTGCCATCGCGGCCTGATCTCGGACGTGTTCAAGCTCAACGGGACGCGCGTGCGGCACATCATGGGTCCGGCGTCGCCACTGGAACATCCTTACACCTCGGCGGCGCGCGTGGTGGATGGGCACCTTGATTATTCGGGCGACCAGCACCAACTGCCTTTGCCATGATCCCGATTTCCTTCCTCGACCTGTGCCCGGTGACCGAAGGTGGTTCGGTGGCCGAATCGCTGGCGCACACGGTGGATGTCGCGCAACACGCCGAACGCTGGGGCTTCAACCGCTTCTGGATGGCCGAGCACCACGGCATGCCGGGCATCGCCAGCGCCGCGACCGCGGTGCTGATTGGCCATGTCGCGGGCGCCACTTCGCGTATTCGGGTGGGTGCGGGGGGCATCATGCTGCCGAATCATTCGCCGCTGGTGATCGCCGAACAGTTCGGCACGCTGGAGGCGCTGTATCCCGGTCGCATCGACCTCGGCCTCGGCCGTGCGCCGGGTTCGGACCAGGCCACGGCGCGTGCGTTGCGCCGCAATCTCGACACCGACCCGGACGCATTTCCGCGCGACGTACTGGAGCTGATCGCGTACTTCGAAGGGCACACGCCGGTGCACGCGGTCCCCGGCGAAGGAAGCGAGGTACCGATCTGGATCCTGGGTTCCAGCCTGTTTGGCGCCCAGCTCGCCGCGATGCTGGGGTTGCCCTACGCGTTCGCGTCGCACTTCGCGCCGGCGCAGATGATGGATGCGATCGCTGTGTACCGCGCGCAGTTCAAACCATCGCGATTCCTGCAACGGCCGCACGCGATGCTCGGCTACAACGTGTTCGCGGCGGACACCGACGACGAGGCGCACTACCTCGCGAGCTCGTGGCAGCAGTCGTTCGTGAACCTGCGCTCGGGTCGCCCTGGCCGGCTTCCGCCACCGGTCGAAGGCTATGTCGAATCGCTGGAACCCCAGGGCCGGAAATTACTGGAGCACGTGCTGTCGTGCTCGGCGATCGGCGCGCCGGGCACGGTGGCCGACCGGATCGACGCGTTCATCGAACAAACCGGCGCCGATGAATTGATCCTCACGAGCAACATGCACGATCACGCGGCGCGGTTGCACTCGATCGAAATTGCCGCCGGACTGATCGACTCGCCGGCTGGCGCATGAGGTTTGGCGCGCGGCGCTAGCCGAAGGGCTGTTCGATCGACGGACTCTGCGGCGTGAACCAGCGCGCGCCGGCTTCGGTGACATGCATGTCGTCCTCCAGCCGCACGCCGAATTCGCCCGGGATGTAGATGCCCGGCTCGTCGCTGAAGGTCATGCCCACCTCGATCTTGCGCGTGTTGCCGCCCACGAGGTAGTACCACTCGTGCATGTCCATGCCGATGCCGTGGCCGAGCCGGTGCGAGAAATACTGGTAGCCGGGCCCGTAGCCGGCATCCACGATCACCTTGCGCGCGGCGGCATCCACTGATTCCATCGTCGCGCCGGGGTGCGCGGCCGCGAGCGCCGCGGCTTGCGCCTTGCGCACGATGTCGAATACCCGCTTCATCTTGTCGCTGGCCTTGCCCAGCGTGAACGTGCGGGTGAGGTCGCTCTGGTAGCCTTCGATGTAGCAGCCATCGTCCAGCATCACCGGCGTACCTTCCACGATGTGCTGCGGCTGGGTCGAACCGTGCGGCTGCGCGGTGTACTTGCCGACGTTGACGCTGGCTTCACCGCGCAAACCCATCCGCTGGTACGCGGCATCGATCCACGCGGACACCTGGTGCTGGGTCATTCCGGGTTCCAGGCCTTCCCACACCGCGCGGTAAACGGAAAGCGTGGTGTCGCAGGCGACCTGCATCAGCGCGAGTTCCGCCGGACTCTTGATCGCGCGGCAACCCGCCGTCACCGGCGTCGCTTCCACCAGCTTCGCCTGCGGCAGCGCCTTGCCGATTTCGGTGGCGCGATAAAACGGCACGCGATCCTCGATGCCGAGCACGCCAATGCCAGCATGGTGTTCGCGCATCACGTTTGCGATCAACGCGTAGGGGCTTTCGTTCTCCTGCCAGGTGCGTACGTCGCTGCCGATCCGGATCCGCCCTTGCGTGCGACTGCGTTCGAACGCGGGAACGATGTAGACGGGATCGCCCGACTTCGGCAGCAACATGCCCATCGTGCGCTCGCTGTTCCACCAACGCAGGCCGGCGAAGTAGTCGAGCGTGGTGCCGGCATCGACGAAGATCGCATCGATGCCGTGCCGGCCCATCAACTGCTGCGCCCGCGCCACCCGTGCGCGGCGTTCGTCATCACTGATCGGAACGACCTTCGCTGCGACCGGTTGCAGCGCCAGGATCGACTTCGGCAGCTTCGAATCGGCGCCGGGTGCTTCCGCGGCGCCCGCGTTGCCACCCAGCAACATCGCCGGCAAGGCCGCTGCGCCCAAGGCCGAGGCCTGCAGGAAATGGCGGCGGCTTGCACGCATCGTGTCGTCACGGTTCTGCATCAGGGTCGCTCCCGGAGCGCGAAAGGCACGATGGTAAAGCCCGCAGCGCACCAACGGACGACGAACGAAAAGGGCGCGCAGGAAATGGCGGCACTTGTCCGACACATCGCAAAAGCGTAGCGTGAAATCCGACCGAGGCGTCGCGCCGCGGCGCCCTTGGCCACGTTCCTCACTGCAAGGAGGTGGCTCATGACGTCGATGGCAGTCCCCCGTTCGTTCGAATGTGCGCCGCACGCGACCCGTTCCTTCGCGATGGCGCTGACGTTGAGCTTGAACCTCGCGATCGTGCTGGTCGCGCTGCTGCCGAGCACGCCGCACACGCTCCACGCCCCGCCGACACAATCGCTGTTCGCGGTGCTGCAACCGCCTCCGCCGGTGGCGCCACCCACCGTGCCGACACTGCATGCGGTGAAGCAGATTGCGGTGCCGAGCATCCATGTCGCGCCGACGCCTGCCGCCCCGATCGTGACCCCCGCGCTGCAAACCCCCGCACCGCTCGCGCCGGTGACCACCACGTTCCCGATGACAGGAACGGACACGGCCCCGGCCGCCAGCGACAGCAGCGCCACGATCGCCTACGAAACCGCCACGCCGCCTGCCTACCCGGTGCAGGCGCTGCGCGCCGGCATCCAGGGTACGGTGCTGTTGAAAGTACTGGTCGATCCGAACGGCAAGCCCGTGCAGGTGATGATCGAACGCGGCAGCGGATCGCGCATGCTGGACGATGCAGCGCGCGGGCACGTACTCGCCGCGTGGCGCTTCCACCCGGCCATCCGCGACGGCCGTGCAATCGAAGCATGGGTGATCGTGCCGGTGCGCTTCAATCTCGATCGCGGCTGATCACGACGCAGGTTCGCGCACCAGCCACCGAACCGATTCCGGATTCGGGCCTGCGGCCCCGCCCCGGAGTGACGACAAGGAATGTTGCGGACACGAGTCCGCGCGGCATCCATGACGGATGCCGCGCGCGTGTCAATGTGCGGTCGGCGCCGGCTGGCCCGGGCGCGAGGCGCGCACGATCAGCCATACCAGCGCGGCAACGCACAACGCCGGCAGCAGCAACGGCAACAACGCGAGCAACACGATCGGCACCACCAGCAACGCGGCGAGACCGACGAAGAACAAGCCGAACAGGCCGCCGAACAACGCCCCGATCAAACCGAACGTCAGCTTGAACAGCCCGGCGAGCAGCGCTCCGAACAACCAGAACGCACCGACCACCACCAGCACCAGAATTCCGAGTTCGAACATTTCAACCTCCTCGCCGGACGGCGTTTGCCGCGAATCCGGATCGCGCATCCAGTATGCGCCGCTTCGGCATGGCGGGCAGCATGACTCACGGCCCATGACGACATACCCATGACTTCAGACGCATGCCACTATTGTCAACTGCGGTATAGTGTACTCGCCTATATGCGTGGTGCAAGTGGCTTGCGATGCCGGAAACAGACGTCCATCTTAAAAAATTCGAGAAGGAGCTGGCCGCCGGCACGGTGTCGCTGGTGCTGCTGGCCGTACTCGCGGCCGCACGCGAACCACTGTATGGCTACCAGATAGCCAAACAGCTGGAACGCGAAGCCGGCGGCGTGCTGGTCGGCAAGCAGAGCGCGCTGTATCCGGTGCTGCGCAACCTGAGCGCGGCGGAATTGCTGGACACCTTCGTCGAACCTTCCGAAGCCGGACCGCCGCGACGTTACTACCGCATCACGCCATTGGGCCGCAAAGCCCTGCGCGAATGGACGGGCGCCTGGACTTCCACCCGCAACTTCGTCGACTCCGTGCTTGCCGATCGTTGAAGGGGAAAGCCATGCATCCGCCCAAACCCACACCCGCGCACCACCACGACGACATACCTCGTCCGAAGCTGATCCACAGCGCGAGAGGAGCAACGCCATGAGCACGCCGCAAACCATCAAGGAATACCTGGCACAACTGCGCACCGCGCTGGCCGGCGCCGATCCGGCGATGATCCAGGACGCGCTGTACGACGCCGAGGAACACCTGCGTTCAGAGCTCGCCGAAAACCCCGGCATGAGCGAGGCCGAACTGCTGGCGAAGATTTCGACCAGCTACGGCGCGCCGGAAGAAGTCGCGGACATCTACCGCACCACGGAGAAAACCGTGGCGCGCGCATTGCGCACCCCACCCCCGCGTCCCCGGCGTTCCGCGATCGGCCGCTTCTTCGGCGTGCTGGCCGATCCGCACACGTACGGCGCGATGTTCTACATGCTGCTGGCGCTCGCCACCGGGATCTTCTACTTCACATGGGCAGTCACGGGTCTGTCGCTGTCGGCCGGGTTCGCGGTGATGATTTTCGGATTGCCCTTCTTCCTGCTGTTCATGGCCTCGGTGCGCGGCCTGTCGCTGGTGGAAAGCCGCATCGTGGAGGGCATGCTGGGCGTCCGGATGCCGCGCCGCCCGCCCTACCACGAACCGGATCGATCCTGGCTGAAACGGATCGCGGCAATGCTGACCGACCCGCGTACCTGGGCGACGCTGTTCTACATGGTCCTGATGCTGCCGCTCGGGATCGCCTACTTCGTGATCGTGGTGGTGCTTGCTTCCGTGTCTCTGGCGCTGATGTTCACGCCGATCGCGATGGCGTTCAACTTCTTCGGCTGGGGGCGTGATTTCGTGGACGGCTACGTGACGATAAATTGGGGCTTTGGCGCGCACATCCCGGGCTGGGGCGACGCGATCGCGATGTTCGTGGTCGGCTTCTTCCTGCTGTTCGGCATGCTGCACCTGGTGCGCGCGATCGGCCACATGCACGGCGCGCTGGCGAAGCACCTGCTGGTGAAGTCGGCGCGCGTTTGAACGCGCCGCCCCGCGCTCACGGCGTGGGCGGCGTTTCTCCGGCGGATTTCTTCAGTTTGCCGAGCAGCGGCTCCAGCAGGTCCAACGGCAGCGGGAACACGATGGTGGAGGTCTTGTCGCCTGCGACCTCGACCAGCGTCTGCAGGTAGCGCAACTGGATCGATTGGGGTTGCTCGACGAGCGTCCGCGCGGCTTGCATCAGTTTCTCGGACGCCTGCAGTTCGCCCTCGGCGTTGATGATCTTGGCGCGCCGCTGGCGCTCGGCCTCGGCCTGGCGCGAGATCGCACGGTACATGCTTTCTTCGAGGTCCACCTGCTTGATTTCGACATTCGAGACCTTGATGCCCCAGGCATCGGTGTGCTGGTCGAGGATGCCCTGGATGTCGGCGTTGAGCTTTTCGCGCTCGCTCAACATTTCGTCCAGTTCGTGCCGGCCCAGCACCGAGCGCAGCGTGGTCTGCGCGAGCTGGCTGGTGGCCTCGCGGGCATCTTCCACCTGGATCACCGCCTTTTCGGGATCGATCACGCGGTACAGGATCATCGCGTTGACCTTCACCGGCACGTTGTCGCGCGAGATCACGTCCTGCGGCGGCACCTCAACCACGATCGTGCGCAGGTCGACCCGCACCATCTGCTGCATCACCGGGATCAGGATGATGATGCCGGGCCCCTTCACAGCCTGGAAACGGCCGAACAGGAACACGACGCCGCGGTCGTATTCGCGCAGGATCTTGATCGACGACAACAGGATGATCAACACGATGACGACGATCACCGCGATGACGGGATACATGTTCACGGGGTTGCCTCCTTCGGGACAGCCAGGGGTTTCACATCGAGAACGAGGCCGTGCATGGCGGTGACCGAGACGGCCTGGCCGCGCTGCAGTAGCACCTCGGAACGGGCCTGCCAGCGCTCGCCGTGCACGTGCACCGCGCCGCGGCCTTCTTCGAAATCGGCCACCACTTCGCCGATCGCGCCGATCATTTCCTCGCGCCCGCTCACCACCGGGCGCTTGTGCGAGCGCATCGCCATCCACACGATGCCCGCAAGGATGGCCGCGGCCGCGATCGCGATGCCGACCACCACCGGCAGCGCGATGCCGTAGCCCGGCACGCCCGTGTCCATCAGGATCACCGAGCCGATCACGAAAGAAACCACGCCGCCGGTGCCGAGTACGCCGTACGCCGGCACGAAGGCTTCGGAAACGATCAGGATCACGCCCAGCACGATGAGCCCCAATCCGGCAAAGTTCACCGGCAGCAACTGGAATGCATACAACGCCAGCAACAGGCAGATCGCCCCGACCACGCCCGGCAGCACGCCGCCCGGGTGCATGCCTTCCATCACCAGTCCGCCGAGTCCGAGCAACAGCAGGATGTAGGCAACCGACGGGTTGGCGATCACGCCAAGGAACTGGCTGCGCACGCCGGGCGTGATGGTTTCCATGCTTGCGCCACGCGTCTTCAGCACGCGCGAGCCCGCGGCGGTTTCAACCTTGCGGCCATCCACGTCGGCCAGCAGCGTCGGAATGTCCGGTGCCATCAGGTCGATCACGTGCAGCTTCAGCGCCTCGTCGGCCGACACGCTCACCGCATCGCGCACCGCCTTTTCCGCCCAGTCCGCGTTGCGGCCGCGGCGCTCGGCCAGCGCGCGGATGTAGGCCACGGCGTCGTTGGTGACCTTGCGCATTTCGGTGCTTTCGCCCAACGCTGCTGGTTTGCCGCCAGTGGACGCAGGCAACGGCACGCTGCCGCCGCCCGTCAACGAGACCGGCGTCGCCGCACCAATGTTGGTGGCCGGGGCCATCGCGGCCACGTGGCACGCGTACAGGATGTAAGTGCCGGCGCTGGCCGCGCGCGCACCTGCCGGCGCGACGTAACCGATCACGGGAACGGGCGAGGCGAGGATCGCCTTGATGACGTCGCGCATGGAGCTCGAAAGCCCGCCGGGCGTGTCGAACTCCAACACGACCGCCGCCGCGTGCATCGAATCGGCCTGCTCGATGCCGCGCACCACGTAATCGGCGCTGGCCGGACTGATCGGGCCATCGACGCGCAGCACCACGGCGGCCGGATGCGCCATCGGCGATGGGGGCGCCGCTACGCAGGTCGCCGTTGCCAGCAACGCGATCACACCCCACAGCATGGAGCGCCACGTCCTCATGTCGCCATCAAACCATTACCCGCACGCCTTGGCAAACTGCTCATCATCCTTGCCGGCCGCCTCCGCGCCTTGACCACCGACAACGCCGCCAAGGGTGATCGGCGTAAAGTAGGCACTTTGCATTGCGAGGTTACGCCATGGACCATCCGATGTATCCCGAATCCACCGTGGACATTGCGCGCAAACGCCACGAGCTGGCGCCCGGTCCACTCGAAGCCTTCCAGAATTTCAGCCGCGCGGTGTTCGCCGACGGTGCATTGCCGGGCATCACCAAACAACTAATCGCGGTGGCGGTGGCGCACACCACCCAATGCCCCTACTGCATCAAGGGCCACACCAAGGCCGCGCTGAAGGCGGGCGCGACCGAGCAGCAGGTAATGGAAGCGATCTGGGTCGCAGCCGAGATGCGCGCGGGCGCCGCCTACGCGCATTCGGCACTGGCGATCGACGCGATGCAGCAGGCGCACGCGGCGTCGCATCCGGGCTGACGGCGCGCCCCGACACGCGCAAGCTTGCCCCCGACCGCCGGGCACGAGCTATACTTCCGGCTTTGCCACGCGGCGCGAGCCGCCTGCAGGGAACCAGGGAACATGATCCGATCGATGCTGACCGTCGTCCTGATGGCGGGTTTCGTGTGTTTCGCCTCCAGCGCCTTTGCCAAAGGCGATCCCGCCAAGGGCAAGATCGAGGTTTACACCTGCCACGGCTGCCACGGCATCACCGGATACCAGGCGACGAATCCGGAATACCACGTGCCGCGCATTGCCGGACAGAACGAGCAGTACATCATCGACGCGCTCAACGAATACCGGAGCGGCGCGCGCAAGTACCCGACGATGAACGCGCAGGCCCACAGCCTGACCGAACAGCAGATCGAGGACATCGCGGCTTATCTGTCCAGCCTCGCGCCCAAGCAACTGCACCAGAACTGAGGGGACCGACCATGCAGCAACGCACCATTCTCGTTTCCCTCGCGGCCGTGGCGCTGGCGATCGGCTTTGGCACGGCGTCGGCCAAGGGCAATGCCGCCGATGGCAAAACCAAGTCGGCGGCCTGCGCGGCATGCCACGGCACCGACGGCAACGGCATCGCGCCGAACTATCCCGCGCTCGCGGGCCAGTATCAGGATTATCTCGTGCAGGTCCTGCACGAGTACAAGAACGGCCAGCGCACCAACGCCATCATGAACGGCATGGCCGCGCCGCTCAGCGACCAGGACATCCAGGACCTGGCGGCGCACTTCTCCAGCCTGCCGAGCAAGTTGTCCGACCTGCACGGCAAGATCCAGGGCGGCAACTGACCGCGAACCGATGACCCGCGACGAACTGGCCGCGCTGCACTGCGAACCCCGCAAGGGGCCAGGCGATGCGGTGGATGCGCCCCGCGCGCGCGAACTGCTGGCGCTGCTGCCGGAATGGCAGGCCGCGGAAGGCGGCAAGTCGATCGCGAAGACGTTCCGCTTCAAGAACTTCCACGAGACGCTCGGCTTCGTCAACGCAATCGGCTGGATTGCGAACAAGCAGGACCATCACCCCGATCTCGAAGTCGGCTACAACCGCTGCGTGTTGCACTGGTCCACGCACGACGTCGGCGGCCTGTCGATGAATGATTTCATCTGCGCCGCGAAGGTCGAGGCGATCGCGCAAGGCTGATCGCACCGCGAAGCGCGGCGATGCTGCGTCGATCGCGGCCGTGGGCCACTCCTGCAATGAAAGCCGAGGCGCTGCGGCATCGTGCAGGAGCGCGCCTGCGCGCGACGCGGTTGCGCGAACGCAATGGCAACAAGGCCAGGAAGCGTCGCCGGCGGGCCGGCTCCTGCAGACGGCACAAAAAAGCGCGGCCTCTCGGCCGCGCTTTTTGTTCACCATTTGCGCCGCAATCACTGCGCGCCGATCTTCACCAGCGTGACGTCGAAGATCAGGGTTTCGTTCGGCGGGAAGCCATTCTTCGGTTCGGAACCGTACGCGAGGTCGGACGGAATCACGAACTTGTAGTGGCTGCCGGTCGGCATCAGCATCAACGCTTCCTTGAAACCGGGGAACACGTTGGAGAGATCGAGCTTGGCCGGGCCGGAGCCGTGCTTGGCCGAGGAATCGAATTCCTGCCCGTTGACGAATGAGCCCGTGTAGTTCACCTGCACGGTGTCGGTGGCCTTCGGCTTCGGACCGGTGCCCTGCGTGATCACCTGGTACTGCAGGCCGTCGGACGTGACATGCACGCCGGGCTGCGACTTGTTCTTGGCAAGGAAGGCATCGCCTGCCTGCTTGTTCTGCGCGGCGACCTGGTCATAGTGCTGCTTGGCGCGTGCGGAGAACTGTTCGCCGAACGCCTTGGCGACGCTCTGCGCTTCGGTCTCGCTCATGCTGGGCTTCTGGCCCTGCAGCGCGCGGGTCACGGCCTGGCCGACCTGCTGCGGATTCACCAGATCACGCGCCCAGTCCGGATACCGGCCAGCGAGTTCGTAACCGACGATCTCACTCGCCTTGGCCTTGTCGACCGTCGCCGTCGAATTGGTTTGTGCCTGCGAAATACCTGCGACGCCAAGTGCGGCGATCACGGCAACGGCGGCCAGGCTCGGCCGCATGATCTGCTTCATCGGTGTTGTCCTCTGATGATGGATGGCTGACGCGCCGAAGGCGCGGTGATGCGTCACTGAACGCGCAATTCTGCGTGTTTCGCCGCGGAATGGCAATGAGCAACGCAATTGGACCGCCACATGACGACAGGGTTCATTCATGCGCTGGCGGGCTGGGTGCGCAGTCGCGGACCGGCCGGCAGTGCCCCCGCCGGCACTTTGCGAACCGGGCCGTGCCCGGCCGCATCCATGACTGATGGCAGGGGGTATTGACGGGTTGAAAAATGGTGTTATAGTTCACTACAACACTGGTCAACGAGGTCACTAAAGGAGGCCCGCCATGAACGCCCGCAAATCCATCGCCGTCATCGCCGCCATGCTGATCACCGCCGCCGGGATGGCCGGCATCGCCACCTACAGCAATGCCGCCGCCGATGCCTCGCGCGCGGCCATCAACGCCACCGCCACCACCGTGATCACCACGCTGCCCACCATCGAGGTCACGCCTTCCAGCGCCCAGCTTCGCGAACTGCACAAGCAAGGCCAGAAGGGTAACGCGGCATCGACGTCCTCCGCGCGCGCCGATGCGGCCATGCCGTACTACTCGTTCGCGTCCAGCGAAGCCGGCGCGTGATGGGATTCCGCGTGATGGATTTTTCCATGACGGGTTTTCACAGGGGTTCCGCGCACCAGGTGCGGGAATGGAAACATCATCGCCAGGACTGAAGCCATGAGCGTAACCTGGAACGACAACGTCCCGATCTACCGCCAACTCCGCGAACGCGTGGTGGCGATGATCCTGGACGGCGCGCTGAGCGAGGGCGATGCCCTGCCCTCGGTTCGCCAGGTCGCGGCCGACTACCAGATCAACCCGCTCACCGTTTCCAAGGCGTATCAGGAACTGGTGGACGAGCAACTGGTGGAGAAACGCCGCGGCCTGGGCATGTTCGTCACCGACGGCGCGCGCGACGCGCTGCTGCGGAGCGAACGCGAACATTTCCTGCGCGAAGAATGGCCGCGCCTGCGCGCGCGCATCGAACGCATGGGCCTGGACACCGGGAAATTGCTGGCGACGCCAGCGCAAGAATCACACCAGAGGGAATCGTGATGAACGCAGCAGCCGAAGCCATCGCGGAACGACCCGCCACCCCGCCGGCGGCCGGATCCGAAACCGTGGTCCACGCGCGTGGACTCACCAAGCGCTACAAGAATGCCGTGGCGCTGGACGGTGCCGATTTCGAGGTGGGCAACGGCCGCATCGTCGGCCTGATCGGTCCCAACGGCGCGGGCAAGACTACCGCACTGAAAGCCATCCTGGGGCTGACCGATTTCGAGGGCGACTTGAAGGTGCTGGGCATGGACCCGCGCCGTGAACGCCCGCGTCTGATGCGCGAGGTGTGCTTCATCGCCGACGTCGCCACCCTGCCCCGCTGGATCCGCGTCCACGAGGCCATCGATTTCGTGGCCGGCGTGCATCCCCGCTTCGATCGCGCCAAGTGCGAGCGCTTCCTGGCCCGCACCAAGCTGCACGCCAACCAGAAGGTGCGCGAGATGTCCAAGGGCATGATCGTGCAGTTGCACCTGGCCATCGTGATGGCCATCGATGCGCGACTTCTGGTACTGGACGAACCCACGCTGGGGCTGGATATCCTCTACCGCAAGCAGTTCTACCAGAGCCTCCTGGAAGACTACTTCGACGAGAACAAGACCATCCTGATCACCACCCACCAGGTGGAAGAAGTGGAACACATCCTCACCGACCTGTTGTTCATCCGCGACGGCAAGATGGCGCTCGGCACGACCATGGAAGAAATGGGCGCGCGCTTCGCCGAAGTGCTGGTGAACGCCGACAAGGTCGAGGCCGCCCGCGCGCTGAAACCCATCGACGAGCGCGCCGCGGTGTTCGGCAAGAGCATCTTCGTGTACGACAGCGCCGATCCCGAACGACTGGCACAGCTGGGCGAGGTCAAGCGGCCGTCGGTGTCCGACCTGTTCGTCGCCATCATGAAAGGGACCTACGCATGAACGCGATTTTGAAATCGCCGTTTGCCTGGTTGCTGAAACGCGAATACTGGGAATCGCGACGAGGCTTCCTGTGGGCGCAAGTGACCACGGCCGGGGTGATCCTGGGTATCACGATCCTGGGCATCATCGCCGGCGAAGTGTTCCGCGCCCGCATGGGCATCGACGGATCCGTGCGCATGGGCGCCGCCAACCTGAGCGAAATGTTGCGCAGCGCCACCGCGCACGACATCGGCCAGCTGGTGAAGGCGCTGGACATGACCTTGTTGCTGTTCGGCTTCATCGCCTCGGTGGTGTTGTTCTTCGTGATGTTCTTCTACCTGCTCGGCGCGTTGTACGACGATCGCCGCGACCGCAGCATCCTGTTCTGGAAATCCCTGCCGGTCTCGGACACGGCGACCGTCGTCTCCAAGGTGATCGCGGCCGTGATCATCGCGCCGCTGATCGCGGCGGTGGTGACGCTGGCCGGCTACATCGGCGCGCAGATCATCATGAGCGTGTGGTTCCTGGCGCACGGGGTGAATCCGTTCAGCCTGCTGTGGGCGCACATCGAGCCGTTTTCGCTGTGGCTGCACCTGCTGGCGATGGTGCCGGTGAACGCGGTGTGGGCGCTGCCCACGGTCGGCTGGTTGCTGGTGTGGTCTGCGGCGGTGCGCAGCAAGCCGTTCCTGTGGGCGGTCGTGATTCCGATCCTGGCCGGCGTTCTGAACTTCTGGGTCGGCCTGCTGGGGCTGCCGAACATCGACACCCGGTTTTTCTGGGGCGACCTGGTCGGGCGCGCGTTGCTCAGCCTGGTTCCGGCGAGCTGGATCGCGCCTGATGCGGTTGCGCACGGCGTGAACTTCATCGACGGCGACCAACTGGGCGCGATCAGCTACGGGGCCATGGCGCGCGCGTTCACCATGCCCGAGATGTGGATCGGCGCGGTTGTCGGCATCGTCCTGATCGCCGCGGCGATCTGGTTCCGCCGCTGGCGCGACGAAGCCTGATCACCACCGACCGGGAGACAGCCATGAACAGGATCCTGACCCTCGCAACCGTCCTTCTGATCGTGGCCACCGTTGCCGCGTGCAGCCGCGGCGGTGGACACGATCGCAGCACCAGCATCTTCCAGCACCTGTCCATCGCGGACAACGGCGACGTCGTCGCCCATGCCCGCGACGGGAGCGACGCCCGGATCACCGCCGCAGGTGATCTCGACATCCAGGGCAAGAGCCTTGCCGTGACGCCCGCCCAGCGCGAATTGCTCAAGGGCTATCACGCTGACGCGGTGGTGCTGCGCAAGGACGCGGTCGCCACCGGGAAAGCGGGCATGAAAACCGGCATGCATGCCCTCGACGCCGTGGCCAAGGGGTTGGCGAGCGGCAACGCCGACTCCATCGATCGGGAAGTCGACAGCCGCGCCAAACAGGTCGATGCCTTGGCGAACGCCGTATGCCAGGACCTTGCCCGCTTGTATGCGGACCAGGGGAAGGTGGCCGCGGCCATGCCGGCATTTGGTCCCTACGCCACCATCGAGCCGCACGAAGTTTCCGAATGCCGCGGCGACTGAAGCGAACCCAACGTCCTCCAGGGAGACAGCCATGAAAAGGGTCCCGGCCCTCGCAGGCATCGTTCTGATCTTTGCGGCGCTGGCCGCGTGCTCGCCCGGCATCAACACGCTCGGCAACAGCATCACCTTCGACTCGAACGGCATCGTGGTGCACGCGTTGGGCCACCCCAGCGCGCACGTCAGTCGCGATGGCGTCCTCGAGATCGATGGCAAGGCCATCGACGTGACCCAGGACCAGCGCCAGTTGTTGCAGCGTTACTACCAGCAGGCGCGCGACACCATGAGTTCGGGGACCGAGGTGGGCAAACAGGGCGTCCAGATCGCCACCCGCAGCGTCGGCGCGGCAATCTCGTCGATCTTTCACGATGGTTCGTCACCCGCGGAGAAAAAGCTGGATGCCCAATCCGACCGGATCGAAGCCGCCGCGGACAAGTTGTGCGCCGACCTCAAGGCCCTGGGCGCGACGCAGAAGGCCATCGCCACCGCGATACCGGCGTTCGCGCCCTACGCCTCGCGGGATCGGTTGGAGTGCGGCGTCACCCACGGCACGACCGACGCGCTCGACGGCAAGCCATCCGGCAGCGCCATCACGTATGCGTCGCTCGACCCGAAGACTCCCGCCGCGAATCACGCGTCGTCGCAGCCGGCCCCCCATCCCGGCCATCCCGATACGCCTCCTCCGAGCCAGCCATGATCATGCGAAAACTCTCCATCTTCTGCGCCGCATCGAGCTTCGCCGTGCTGACCGCCTGCAGCGCTGGACAAGCCCCGGCGTCTTCGGCGGCGTCCAACGCGTCGGCGCCGGACACGCCGATCGCCAGCACCATCGACCGCGCGATGGACAGGATCGGGACGGAGATCGCCACCAGGAACATCCGTGTTTCCGAAGGCGACGCCAGGCCCAAAGCCGAAATCACGCCGCAGGGCGATTTCCTGATCGCGGGCAAGACCGTGCCGCTGACACCCGTCCAGCGCACCGAAATGCTGGCCTACCGCCAGCAGGTTGTCGGTGTGGCCCAGCAAGGCGTCGAAATCGGCAAGCAGGGTGCGGCGCTCGGCATGAGCGCGGCGGGCGCGGCCATCGCCGGTGCGCTGGCCGGCGAATCCAAGCAGCAGATCCGGCAGCATGTCGAAGCGCAGGCATCCGGCATCCGCGAGGCGGCGGCGAAGATTTGCGATCGCCTGCCGGCGATGATGGCCAGCCAGCAAAAACTCGCGGCCGACGTACCCGCGTTCAAACCCTACGCGACCATGACGCAGCAGGACATCGACGACTGTCGAACGAATGCGCTGAAGAACGACGATTGACCGCCGGGCGAATCTTGCCCTGATCCTCGCGACGCACCTGCCGGCCCGCCCGGCTGCGCGGGCGGCGGAACCCCGAATCGATTCGCGCTCGGAAACAACTGATTCCGGGTTGCCGCGCGATGTAGCCGGGGCAAGGCCAGGTAGGGCGGGAAAGCCGCGTAGCGGCGCATCCCGCCGTGCAGGCGAATGCGCCAAGTGCGGCGGGATCCGCTCTGCTCCTCTCGCCCTACACGTTTCGTCTGCCGTCCGGAACCGGCGATTCCGGCTTCACTTGCCGCCGTGGATGCCGCCCTTGGTAAGCGCGACCGGATCGAGCAGCTTCTTCAACTCCGACTTTGAGAGGCCAGTTGTTTCCAGCGCCACGTCCATGATCGGGCGCTTCTGCTTGTAGGCCTGCTTGGCGGTCGCGGCGCCCTTCTCGTAACCGATCACCGGATTCAGCGCGGTGACCAGGATCGGGTTCAGCGCCAGCGCCTCGTCGACGCGCCGCTTGTTGACCTTGAATCCGGCGATCGCTTTGTCGGCCAGGAGGCGCGAAGCGTTCGCGAGGATCACGATCGACTGCAGCAGGTTGTACGCGATCACCGGCAGCATCACGTTCAACTGGAAGTTGCCGGCCTGGCCGCCGACGGTGATCGTGGCGTCGTTGCCGATCACCTGCGCGCAGACCATGGTCATCGCTTCGGGAATCACCGGATTGACCTTGCCCGGCATGATCGACGAGCCCGGCTGCAACGCGACGAGTTCGATTTCACCCAGGCCTGCCAGCGGACCGGAGTTCATCCAGCGCAGGTCGTTGGACATCTTCATCAGCGAACACGCGAGCGTCTTCAACTGGCCGGACAATTCGACGGCGGCATCCTGCGACGCCATGCCTTCGAAGAAATTGTCCATTGACGAAAACTTGACGCCACTCGCCTTCGACAGTTCGGCGCAGAATGCCTTGGCGAACTTCGGGTCGGCGTTGATGCCGGTCCCGACCGCGGTGCCGCCCTGCGGCAGCCGCTGCATGCGCTTCAGCGCGTCCTCGATCCGCGCGATGCCCGACGTGACCTGCGCCGACCAGCCGGAGAGTTCCTGCCCGAAGGTCACCGGCATCGCATCCATCAGGTGCGTGCGGCCGGTCTTGGCGACGTTCTTCAACTCACGCGCGCGCTTGTCGATGGCCTTCTGCAGGTGCTTCAACGCCGGCAGCAATTGCTCGCGCGCGGCCAACGAGGCGCTGACGTGGATCGCGGTCGGAATCACGTCGTTGGAACTCTGCCCGTAATTGACGTGGTCGTTGGGGTGGATCTTCGCCTTCGAGTCGCGCGTGGCGATGTGCGCGATCACCTCGTTGGCATTCATGTTGGACGATGTGCCCGAACCGGTCTGGAAGATGTCGATCGGGAACTGCGCGTCGAACTCGCCCGCCGCCACGCGTTGCGCGGCCTTGCGGATTGCCGCGGCTTGCGTCGATTTCAAGTGGCCCAGCTTCAGGTTGGCGTCCGCCGCCGCGGTCTTGATCAGCCCGAGTGCGCGGATGAAATCGCGCGGCAGCGTGAGACCTGAAATCGGGAAATTGTCCACCGCACGCTGGGTCTGCGCGCCCCAAAGCGCATCGGCGGGCACCTTCAGTTCGCCCATGCTGTCGTGTTCGGTGCGGAAGTTCGGCATTGTGGAAGTTTCCAGGGAATCGAAACCGGGAAGTATACCGCTTGGCTGTCGTTCCCCATGGGGACGGGTGGCGGGGCGCAAGGATGAAGCACGCTCGCCAGCGTCAGCGACAAGCGATTGAAGACAGTCGGTCTGCGCCCCCGCTACCCATCCCCATCCCCGTTAAACTTGCGCGGTTCCGCAACCGTGATCAGCCCATGACCCATCTGGATCCCCTCACCGCCCTGTCGCCGCTGGACGGGCGGTACGCCGCCAAGGTCGATCCTCTGCGGCCGATCTTCAGCGAATACGGCCTGATGCACAGGCGCGTCGCGGTGGAAATAGCGTGGCTGATCGCGCTTTCCGATGAAACCGGCATCGCGGAGCTTCCGCCTTTTCCAGCCGCGGCACGCGTGAGCCTGCAAAAGATCGCCGATGGTTTTTCCGTCGCCGATGCCGCGCGGATCAAGGACATCGAGGCAACCACCAACCACGACGTCAAGGCGGTCGAATATTTCATCAAGGAACGGATCGGAGATCATGCGCAACTGAAACAGGCCAGGGAATTCGTGCACTTCGCCTGCACGTCCGAGGACGTCAACAATCTTTCCTATGCATTGATGTTGCGCGATGCCCGCGACGCCGTACTGCTGTTCGAGCTCGACAAGGTCGTCGAAAAGTTGCGCACACTCGCCCACGCCCATGCCGCCCTGCCGATGCTTTCGCGCACCCACGGCCAGACCGCATCACCCACCACGCTCGGCAAGGAGATGGCCAACGTGGTCGCGCGACTGGAACGCCAGCGCGCGCAACTCGCGGCGATCGAGGTACCCGGCAAGATCAACGGTGCGGTCGGCAACTTCAACGCGCATGTCGTCAGCTATCCGGAAATCGACTGGCGCGCATTCTCGAAACGCTTCGTCGAATCACTCGGCCTGCAATGGCAGGAATACACGACGCAAATCGAGCCGCACGACGGCATCGCCGAACTCTGCGACGCACAGCAGCGCGTCGACACCATCCTGATCGACCTCGCCCGCGACGTCTGGGGTTACATTTCGCTCGGTTACTTCCGGCAAAAATTGAAGGCCGGCGAAGTGGGTTCCTCGACCATGCCGCACAAGGTCAATCCGATCGACTTCGAGAACGCCGAGGGCAATTTCGGGGTCGCCAATGCGCTGCTCGGCCACTTCAGCGGAAAGCTGCCGATCAGCCGCTGGCAGCGCGACCTCACCGATTCGACCACCTTGCGAGCACTGGGCGAAGCCTTTGGCCACGCGCTGATCGGTTTCGCGTCGCTCGAAAAAGGCATCGACAAACTGGAAGTAAACGCCGACCGCATCGCAGCCGATCTCGATGCACGCTGGGAAGTGCTGGCCGAAGCGATCCAGACGGTGATGCGCCGCCATGGCCTGCCGGCACCCTACGAGCAACTGAAGGCGCTGACCCGCGGCAAAGGGATCACGCGCGAAACCCTGCAAGCGTTCATCGGCTCGCTCGATCTGCCGGCGGCCGACAAGCAACGCCTGCTGGCGCTCGCGCCCGCAACCTACATCGGCCTTGCCGCCGATCTCGCGCGCGACATCTGATTCACGCATGGCCACGGCAGCGCCCGTCCCGTGTCTCACCGAAGCAGGCATCCACCGCCGGGTGCTGGCCTGGCAGATCGTGGTTTTCGGCGGCATCGTCGCCGCGATCTGCACGATGAATGTCTTCACCGCGATGACCAACTATGCCCGCGACGGCGCATCGCTGGCGTGGTGGAAACCGACCCTGTGGGAATTTTCCAGCGCCCTGCTGCTGTGGGCGCTGATCCCGTTGATCGCCCGGCTCTACCGGTTCGCGCCGATCACCGCGCGCACCTGGCGCTGGGCGCTGCCGCTGCATCTCGCGGTCACACCGGTGTTTTCGCTGGTCCATGTCGGCGGGATGGTGCTGGTGCGCAAACTTGGTTACGCGCTGATGCACGCCCAATACGACTTCGGCGCATGGTGGGCCGACTGGATCTACGAATACCGCAAGGATCTAGTGGCCTACCTGCTGATCGTCGCCGGCCTGCACGCATTCCGGATTTACCGGCTGTGGCTGGAAGGCCAAATCACGGCGTCGATGCAGGCATCCCCCGCAGCGACCGGATCGGCAGCGCAGGAGCCGGCGCCGCTGGAGCGCCTGGTCGTGAAGAAGCTCAACCGCGAGTTCATCCTCAACACCGCCGACATCGACCGCATCGACGCCGACGGCAATTACGTCACCATCCACGCGCAGGGCGCGACCTGGCCGCTGCGCGAATCGCTGGCGGGCCTGGAGCGCAAGCTGGACTCCAGGCGCTTCGCCCGCGTGCACCGCGGGCACATCGTGAATCTGGACCGGATCCGCGAAATCCAGCCTTGGGACAGCGGCGATTACCGGATCGTGCTGGCCGACGGCAGCCACGTGAATTTCAGCCGCCGCTACCGCAGCCGGTTGCCGCAATTGTTCAACTGATTCGCGGCACGGGCATCGCCGCTCGTCACGAACCTGCGCCGCTCGCCACTTTCCGCCTTGCCGGCGCCCGGGGCGGCCTCTAATTTTCGCGCATTCCCCCTCGGAGTTGCGCGATGCGCCTGCCTGTTCGCCACTGGATGATCCCCACCCTCACCGCCCTGCTGGCCGGCTGTGGCGGACACCCCACGCCAGGCCCGGCGGCAGACGCCGGATGGGCGCATTACGGCAGCGATGCCGGCGGCACGCGCTACTCGAGCGCGGCGCAGATCACGCCGGCGAACGTCGCGCGCCTGAAAGTGGCCTGGACCTTCCGCACCGGCGAGCACGGCGCAGGTTTCCCCGGCGACGAATGGACGTCGCACATGACGGCCGAGGCCACGCCCATCCTCTACGGCGGCGCGCTGTATTTCACGACCAGTGCCACCGACGTGATCGCAGTCGACGCCATCACCGGCAAGCAGCGCTGGCGGCATGACTCGAACGTACCGAGGATCCGGTATTCGGACGCGGCCTCGCGCGGCGTCACACTGTGGGTGGATCCGCAATCGGGCGACGGCGCGCCTTGCCACGCACGCATCTTCGCGCCCACGCTCGACAGCCGGCTGCTCGCGCTGGATGCGAAGACCGGAAATCCGTGCGAGGGCTTCGCCGACCACGGCGTGCTGGATCTCTCGCAGGGTATCCATTCCACCTGGAAACCCGGCCAGAAGTGGCGTGATTACCTGGTCACCTCGCCGCCGGTGATCCTGGATGGCAAGGTGATCCTGGGATCATCGGTGGGCGACAACCGCGGCGTGGAACTTGAGCACGGCACGGTCCGCGCCTACGACGCGCGCACGGGCAGGTACATCTGGGGTTGGGATCCGATCCCGCGCGATCCATCCAATTCCGTGTACGGGCAATGGGACGCGCACGCGGCGCAAACGACCGGCGCCGCGAATGCGTGGGCGCCGTTGTCGGTGGATCCGCAGCGGCATCTGGTGTTCGTGCCGACAGGTTCGGCCAGTCCGGACTTCTTCGGCGGCCTGCGCCCGGGCGACAACCGCTGGGCCAATTCCGTGGCCGCGCTGCACGGCGACACCGGCAAGCTGGCGTGGGGTTTCCAACTGGTGCACCACGACTTGTGGGATTACGACAGCGCCGCGCAACCTTCGCTGGTGACGCTGCAACACGACGGCCGCTCGATCCCCGCCGTGATCCAGCCGACCAAGACCGGCATGCTGTTCACCTTCGATCGCGAAACCGGCAAGCCGGTGTTTCCGATCGTCGAAAAGCCCGTCCCGCAGGACGGCGCGCCCGGCGAGGCGCTGTCAATGACGCAACCGTTTCCCACTTTGCCGGCACCGTTGGTGCGGCAAGGACCGGTGACCAGGGACGATCTCGCGCACATATCCTTCGGCTGTCATCTGGAGCGCTACAAGTCCGAAGGCATCTTCACGCCGCCGAGCGTGCAAGGCAGCGTCGAACAGCCGGGCTATGCGGGCGGCGTCGAATGGGGCGGGTTGGCGTTCGATCCGGTTCACCAGATCGTGGTGGTGAACACCAACGACCTGCCGATGCTGGTCGCGCTGGTGCCGCGCGACCAGATGGAAGCGCAATCGGATTCGCCCGAATACAAGGATTGGGACTTCTCGCGCATGCGCGGTACGCCCTACGGCATGCGCCGCAAGGCATTCATGTCGTCGCTGGGTACGCCCTGCGTCAAGCCGCCGTGGGGCGAGCTGACCGCCCTGGACATGCGCACCGGCAAGCGCCTGTGGCAGGTGCCGCTGGGCAACGCGGTGCTCAACCACTGGAATGCGGGCGTCCCCGGCATGGGCGGACCGATCATCACCGCTTCCGGCCTGATTTTCGTCGCCGCAACCATGGACAGCGACATCCGGGCGTTCGACCTCCACACCGGCAAATTGTTGTGGCAATACAAACTGCCCGCCGGCGGCCAGGCCACGCCGATGACCTATGCGATCGACGGCAAACAATACCTGGTGATCGTGGCCGGCGGCCATGGCCCGCTCGGCACCAGGCGTGGCGACTACGTCATCGCCTTTGCCTTGCCGCAGTAATGCCCGCGCGGACCGGCGCGGAGTCCGCTTCGCGCTGGCTACAATTGCGGCATGAGTGAAACCCGCCGCGAAAACGTTCCGATCGAAGTCACGGCGGGCGGGCAGCAACCGCTCGGCATGCCGCCCGCGCGGTTCCTCCGCGACTACTGGCAGAAGCGCCCGTTGCTGATCCGCGGTGCGTTTCCCGGATTCCAGCCGCCGCTGTCGCCGGATGACCTGGCGGGGTTGGCGTGCATGGAAGGCGCGCTGGCGCGGATCGTCCTCCGGGACGCTGGGAAGGCAACGTCGCCGGGCTTCCCGCCGCATCCTGCGGCTCGCCCTCCGGCCCGCCTTCGGCGTTCTGCTTCGGCATCCATGCCTTCGCAGTCCGGTTCACGGCTGCGCCGCGTCCCGAATGACGACAAAAAATCTCGCGTCACCGCGCCGCCAAAGGATCAATGGCAGGTCCTCTCCGGCCCCTTCGACGACCTGTTGTTCGCACGATTGCCGGAAACGGACTGGACGCTGCTGGTGCAGGACGTCGACAAATGGGATGCAGACACTGCGGCGCTGCTCGATCATTTCCGTTTCATACCGAACTGGCGCATCGATGACGTGATGATCAGCTACGCGACCGATGGCGGCGGCGTCGGCGCGCACGTGGATCAATACGACGTGTTCCTGCTGCAGGGGCTCGGCCGGCGCCACTGGTCCATCGACACGCGCCCGAATCCGCCGACCGCGTTTCGTGACGACGTCGAGCTGAAACTGCTCGAAACGTTTTCGCCCACCCATGCGTGGATACTCGAACCCGGCGACATGCTTTATCTGCCACCGGGCGTGCCGCACGACGGCGTGGCAGCCGGCGAGTGCACGACGTTTTCCGTCGGGATGCGCGCGCCAGCCGCGGGCGAACTGCTGTTCGATTTCGCGGCGCACCTCGCCGAAACCTTGCCGGACTCGCGGCGCTTTACCGATCCCGACCTGAAGCCCGCCGGCCACGCCGGCGAAATCGATGATGCGGCGTTGCGGCGGGCGCGGCGGGCGCTCGGTCCGGTCGCGGCCACGCTTGGTGACGACGCTTTCGCGGACTGGTTCGGCGCCTTCGTCACCCGTTACCGGGTCGCACGGCCGCCGGAGCCGCGCAAGCGGCGCATCGATCGCGAGGCGCTTGCCGAACGCCTGCCGCACGCCTTACTGGAGCGCGACCCGTGGAGCCGTTTCGCGTGGCGCCGACGCGGTCGCGAAGCCTGCCTGTACGCTGCCGGCAACGTGTTCGATGCACCGGTCGATTGGGCAAGAGTGTTGGCATCGGGCGCGCGCAGGATCGAGGGCAACCGGCTCGCGCAATTGTCCGAGCGCGCACGCGGCGTCGCACTGGTCGCGACGTTGATTGACGCGGGCCATTTCACATTGCGGCGGGACTGAACTGCCTTACAATCGGCGGCCACGCACCCGGCCACCCCCCGAGAGGCGACCGAATGCCGATCCAAAGCGGCTTTCATGTCGAAGTCTGTCATTGGAACAACGCGGCGGACCGCGAAGCGCTCTCGAGCGTACGCGAAATCGTGTTCGTCCACGAACAAGGCGTTCCGCGCGAACTTGAAGTCGATGATGACGATCCGGGCAGCGTGCACGTGCTGGCCCGCGCCCCGGACGGCACCCCGATCGGCACCGGCAGGCTGACGCCTACCGGCCGCATCGGCCGCATGGCGGTGATGGCGGACTGGCGCGGAAACGGCGTCGGCACGATGCTTTTGCGTGCCCTGCTCGACCAGGCGCGCGCGCGGCGCATGAGCGAAGTCGTGCTGCATGCGCAACGCGACGCGGTGCCGTTCTATCTGGATTACGGCTTCGCCGTGGTCGGCGACGAATTCGAAGAGGCCGGCATCCCCCACGTGCGAATGCACCGCGCGCTCGATCCGCTACCGGAACCCGAGCGTGCGCCACCGCCCCCGCCACCGGAGCCCAAGGTGCTGCATGCCAGCTCACGCGAGGAGCTGATCGACGTCACACTGCAATTGTTGTCGGGGGCCCGGCACAGCATGTGCGTGTGGGTGCGCGAACTGCATCCGCAGCTCCTGAACGACACCGCATGCCTGGTCGAACTGCGGCGGCTGGCCATTTCCGGGCGCGGCGCTTCGATTCGCATCCTGGTGCAGGACCTCACCCGCGCCCTGCTGGAAGGCACCCGCGTGCTGGACCTTGCGCAACGGCTGTCCAGCATCATCGAAATGCGCCGGCCGGTGGAGCCCGCCGACGTCGCGTATCGCTCGGCCTTCATGTGCGTGGACACCTGCGGCTACCTGTTCCGGCCCCTGGAAAGCGCAATGGCGGCGGAAGGCTCGACCTGGGCACCGGGCCGGCACGCGGAGCTGATGCGCATGTTCGAGGAAGCATGGGCGCGTTCGGAGCCGTGGCCGGAGTTGCGCCCGCTGGGCCTCTGAAGGGCTTCGGGGCCTTACCCGTAGCTGACCCGGCCGGTCGCGAATCCCGCATTGCAGCATTAAACCGTTATAATTTTGGGTCGCGGCGCAGCGGCCCGTGGCGGCGCGCGCGGTGTCCGTCAACAGGCGCGGCTGAACGCCCGTTGGCGCGGGTCATGGATGATCCGCCGTGGTCGGGTGGCTGCATGCCCGATCCCGTGAAACTTGGGTCCGGACCTGCGCCGGACCGGGCGCGTTGAAAACGTGCGGGACGGCGCCTTTTCGACAACGATCAACTATCCGTGGTGACCATCGTGAGTGACGGCGGCAGTTTGTTGCGGCAATGGGCGGAAACCTCGCAATTCGGCGGCGGCAACGCCGCTTACCTCGACCAGTTGTACGAAGACTGGCTGCGTGATCCGCAGTCGGTCGCACCGCAATGGCGCACCTGGTTCCAGAGCCTGCGCGGGGGCACCGGCGATGTTTCCCACGCCGACGCGATCGCGCGCATCGTCGCCGCGCAGCGGCAAGGCCGTCGCGCCGGCGTGCCGATGGACGATGCACACGCCCGCAAGCAGGCGGGCGTATTGCGTTTCCTGACCGCATACCGTTCGCGCGGCCACCTTGCCGCGGACCTCGATCCGCTCGCAATCGCGCCCAAGCGCGCCGCGCCCGACCTCGACCTGCCCTTCCACGGCCTGTCCGACGCCGACCTCGACACCGAATTCGATTGCGGCACCTTCGCCGGTGGCGGCCATCGCATGACCTTGCGCGATTTGCGCGAGCGCCTGCGCCGCACCTACGTCGCGACGATCGGCGCCGAATTCATGCACATCAGCGACCACACCCAGCGCCGCTGGATTTACGACCGCCTGGAAAAAGCCAGCGGCGACGCGGGCCTCGACAACGACACCCGCATGCGCGTACTGGCGAAACTCACTGCCGCCGATGGACTGGAACGCTACCTGCACACCAAGTACGTCGGCCAGAAGCGCTTTTCGCTGGAAGGCGGCGATTCGCTGATCCCGCTGCTGGATGACCTGATCCGCCGCGCGGCGGGCGACGGCGTGCACGAGCTGGTGATCGGCATGGCGCACCGCGGGCGCCTCAATGTGCTGGTCAACATCCTCGGCAAGCCGCCACAGCAATTGTTCGCGGAATTCGAAGGCAAGCACGACGGCCCCGACGACCCCGCGCATTCGGGCGACGTGAAGTACCACATGGGTTTTTCGGCCGACATCGCGGCGCCGGCCGGCAACATCCACGTCGCCCTGGCGTTCAACCCCTCGCATCTGGAAATCGTCAATCCGGTGGTTTCAGGCTCCGTGCGCGCGCGCCAGATCCGCGCGCACGACGGCGTGCGCGAACACGTGCTGCCGGTGTTGATCCACGGCGACGCCGCGCTGTCGGGCCAGGGCGTGAACATGGAATTGTTCAACATGTCGAAGACGCGCGGGTTCGGCGTCGGCGGCACCGTGCACCTGGTGGTCAACAACCAGATCGGTTTCACCACCGACGCCGAAGACAGTCGCAGCACGCTGTACTGCACCGACGTCGCCAAGATGGTCAACGCACCCGTGCTGCACGTGAATGGGGACGACCCGGAGGCCGTCATCCAATGCCTGCGGCTGGCGTTCGACTTCCGCCAGCAGTTCCACAAGGACGTCGTGCTGGATCTGGTCTGCTACCGGCGTCATGGCCACAACGAGGCCGACGAACCCTCGGCCACGCAGCCCATCATGTACAGCGTGATCAAGCAATTACCGCCCACGCGCCAGCTGTATGCAAAACGCCTGGTCGAACGCAAGCTGATTGGCGAGGGCGACGGCAAGCAGTTGTTCGACGCTTACCGCGACCAGCTCGACGCGGGCAAGCCGGTCACCGAACTGGCGCCGCCCGGCTCGCAAAAATTCGCGGTGGACTGGACGCGGTTTGCCAAGGGCACCCTTGGCCAGCCCGTCGAGACGGGCGTTGAGCGCAAGACCCTGGGCGAACTTGCCGGCAAGATCCTGACCTGGCCGGAAGGCATGACGCTGCAATCGCGTGTCGCCAAGATCTACGGCGACCGGCGCAAGATGGCCGAAGGCAAGCTGCCGCTGGACTGGGGCTACGCCGAGAACATGGCCTACGCGACGCTGATCCAGCAGGGATTCGGCTTCCGTTTGGTCGGACAGGACACCCCGCGCGGAACCTTCTTCCACCGCCACGCAGAGCTGCACGACCAGAAGACCGGCAACGTGTACACGCCGCTGGCGCACATCCGCGAAGACACCCCGGTCGAGGTGATCGACTCGCTGCTGTCCGAACTCGCGGTGCTGGCCTACGAATACGGTTTCGCCACCGCCGATCCCGACACCCTGGTGATATGGGAGGCCCAGTTCGGCGACTTCGCCAACGGCGCACAGGTGGTGATGGACCAGTTCATTTCCTCGGGCGAAGCCAAATGGAACCGCCTGTGCGGGCTGGTGCTGCTGCTGCCGCACGGATACGAAGGCCAGGGCCCGGAACATTCATCGGGAAGGCTGGAGCGTTATCTGCAGCTCTGCGCGCTGGACAACATGCAGGTCTGCGTGCCGACCACGCCCGCGCAGATGTTCCACATGCTGCGCCGCCAGATGCTGCGGGATTGCCGCAAGCCGCTGGTGGTGATGACACCGAAGTCGCTGTTGCGCCACAAGCTCGCGGTGTCTTCGCTCGACGACCTCGCGACCGGCCGTTTCCATCTCGTGATTCCCGACCAACGCGTCAAGGACGACAAGCAGGTCAAGCGCGTGGTGCTGTGCTCGGGCAAGGTGTATTACGACCTGTTCGAGGAAGCCGAGAAGCAGGAAATTGCCGATGTCGCGATCATCCGCGTCGAACAGTTGTATCCGTTCCCGCGCATCGAGGTGAACGCGGAACTCGACAAATACCCCGGCGCGCGGGAAGTCATCTGGTGCCAGGAGGAGCCGCAGAACCAGGGCGCGTGGTTCCAGATCCGGCACCACCTGCAGGCGTGCGCGGATGGCGATCACAGCCTCCACTACGCCGGGCGTGTGCGTTCACCGGCGCCCGCCTGCGGCCACCACAACACCCACGTCGCCGAACAACAAGCACTGGTGCAACAGGCGCTGGTCGACCCGGTGGGCGACGATCATTCCGCGGAGTAGCCCACCCACAACCCCGAACGCGCTGACGCGCGTTCACCCCTTGACTCAAAGGGCGCACCCACAACCCCGAACGCGCTGACGCGCGTTCACCCCCTTGACCCAAGGGGTTT
>JBDZUX010000036.1:0-32343 GCA_040255405.1 Lysobacteraceae bacterium | reverse complement strand
TCCAGCCGTTCGCGGTAGAACGGCTGGGCCATGGTGAAGCGGGTGCCGAGCAACGCGGCGCTGCGGTGGCCGTCGGCCAGCAAGGCGTGGGCGGTGATGTCGGCAAGGTGCAGCACCGGAACGCTGACGGCCGCCTCGACCGCAGGCGCCACCCGATGCATCGTGTTGGCGCAGATCAACAGGCCTTCGGCCCCGGCGTGTTCCAGCCGGCGCGCGGCATCGGCGAGGATGCGGCCGGCCGCATCCCAGTCATCGGCGTGTTGCAGGCGCGCGATCTCCGCGAACTCGACACTCCACAGCAACAACCTGGCCGAGTGCAGGCCGCCCAGGCGCGCGGCCACCAGCTCGTTGATGCGCTGGTAGTAGTGCAGGGTGGATTCCCAGCTCATGCCACCGATCAGCCCGATGGTTTTCATGCCGTGCGATGCCCAATGGATTGAAGCAAGATTAAAACAGGGGTCAGAGTCGACTTTCCAGCAGGTCGTCGGTTTTTATGGTGGTCTTTCTCGGGTGGCCGATCTCCTCGCGCTGGATCGCGTGTTGTGCAATGCCGGGCAGGTCGACCCGGATGGAACGGGGCATGGCCGCGATCCTTGCAATACGGATCGTGGCACTCTGGCGTTCGCTTGCGTGACAGACTGTTGGCGGTCGCCGAAGAGATCTATCGGAAAAGTCGACTCTGACCCCGGTTTTGCGGGAGGAACCTTGGCGGGGTGTACCATCGGACTTGTCTGTGCTCCCGGTATCATGTTCGACATGGTGCCGATCCCGGTCGAGCCATCCGTTGCGAAAAGAACCGTCACGAGGTGTGTCATGGCCACGAGCTACGCGCAACCGCTCCGTGTGCCCGCCAGGCCGCTGGCGCAGGCCATCGACCGCTGGATCTGGGTCTTCATGGCGGTCTTCTTCATCGTCGTCACGCTGAGCGGGTTCGTTCCGGATTCGATCAACAAGGTCGAGATGGTGATGGCCGGGGCCAGGCCGCCGCTTCCGCCGATCCTGCACGTGCATGCCGTGCTGATGGGGAGCTTTCTGCTGGTGCTGCTGGCCCAGTCCTGGCTGATGGCGACCGGTCGGCGCGACCGGCACATGCTGCTGGGGCGCGCGGCTTTCGTGCTCGTCCCCGCCATCGTCGTGGTCGGTTTCCTGCTCGTGCCGACGATCTACCAGCAGGTCTGGCACGAGGCCCAGACGGCGCCGCCGCCGGTGCGGGAAAAGCTGCGGCACACGCTGTTGCTGCTCGACAACATCGCGTTGCTCCAGATCAGTGCCGGCATCCTCTTCCTGATCTGCGTCGGGCTGGCCTTGCGCGCGCGGCGAACCGACCCGGGCTTCCACAAGCGGATGATGTTCCTCGCGGTGGCGGTGCCGCTGATGGCGGCGGTCGACCGGATCCACTGGTTGCCGACCACCCACCCGGCCAACCCGCTTTCGACCCTGCTTTACGCGCCGCTGCTGGTGTCGCCGCTCTTCCTGTGGGACGTGACCAGGCACCGGACGGTGCACCGGGCGTACCTGGTCTGGCTGGGCCTGTATCTGCCGATCGCCGTCGCCGTCTACTTGTTGTGGGACACGCCGGGATGGCACGCGCTGGTGCCGCGGATCCTGGGGCCGTGAGTCGCAAAACAGGGGTCAGAGTCGACTTTCCAGCAGGTCGTCGGTTTCGATGACGACCTTTTTCGGCCGGCCGATCTTCTTTGGCCCGAGTTTTCTTCCCAGCTGCCGTTCGATCGCAAGGCGGAAGCGGTCGGGGCCGTAAATGCGTTGATGTTGGAGGTGCCGGCGGATGGCGTCGGTTTCTTCGGGGTCGACGGCTTGCATGACGAGTTCCCGGTAGTTCCGCCGCCGCTCTTCGGGGGTGCGGCCCAAGCGCGCCAATGCAGGATGCGGGGTGATCAAGGGATCGGGTGCGCCGAGGGCGTGGCAGCGATGGCTGGACCAAGCGTAGTCGGCCGGGTGGGCGACCATGTTCGCACGAAGCGGGTTCAGTTCGATGTAGCGGTGACACTGCAGCAGGTAGCGGTCGTCGCCGACAGGACATGCCTTGTAGCGTCCCTCCCATAGCGTTCCCGTTCGGCCATGCCGGTCATTCACGTAGCGGACGTAGCGCCGCCCAAGGGCCTGCATGGTGCGCCCGATGCGACCCGTGGCTCCGGGTGTCATCAGCAGGTGCACATGGTTCGTCATCAGGACGTACGCGTGCACGGCGCAGCCTTCGCGCCGCGCGATCTCGCGCAGGTCCTGCAGGTAGCGGATGTAGTCGATCTCGAGGAAGAAGCACGGGCGGCGATCGTTGCCGCGCTGGATCACGTGTTGTGCAACGCCGGGAAGGTCCACCCGGAGGGAACGGGGCATGGCCGCAATCCTTGCAAGACGGATTGTGGCATTCTCATATTCTCTTGCATGCGGCGCTGTCGGCGGTCGCCGGAAGTGGCTGTCGGAAAAAGTCGACTCTGACCCCGGTTTTATGCCGGCAGGCTTACCAGCGGCACGAAGCCGCCGAAGATCATGCGCTTGCCGTCGAAGGGCATGTTGCCGGCGTCCTCCATGCGAGGATCCTTCATGAGTTTCTCCATGCCGGCATCGCGGGTGGCCTTGTCGGGCCACTCCACCCAGGAGAACACCACGGACTCGTCTTGCGTCGCCTGCACCGCACGGCGGAAATCGGTGAGCTTGCCTTCAGGCACATCGTCGCCCCAGCATTCCAGCACCCGGGTGGCACCGAACTCCAGGAAAATGGGGTCGAAGGTACGCGCATGCCTGATGAACTGCTCACGGTTGGCGTTGGGTACGGCAATCACGAAACCGTCGATGTAGGCCATGGCTTTCTCCTCGGCAGGAGCGGCAGCCGGAATGGCCACCTCCTTGTGAAGCGACGAACGAACGCACGTGGAATCGACATCGGAAAAAGGACAAAGGGGACGGGAAAGGGACGACCGAAATAGGGGACGAAGTGAGCGGCGCCAGGTTCGCTTCCTCACGCCGGCTACGTAAACCTGTCCCCGTTCTTGCGGATTCGGCAAGCGAGACGCCCGTTCCTGGGAACGGCTCCCACCGGCTCGGCGCGAGCTACACGAGGGCGCAACGCGGGTCATGCCAGACTCGCCATGCAACAGGTCGCAAGCGAGGTGGAACATGAAACGCATGGCCGGATCCAGTTGGGGCAGCATCGCCATCCTTGCCGCGCTCGCGCTGTGGCTGGGCAGCATCGCGCCGCCAAGCGCCGCCGGGGTGGAGCCGGCCGAATCTTCGGTATCGGTGACGTACGTCAATCCGGAGCAATTCACCGAAAACCGCCTGTACGGCAGGCAGGACCGGTTCAATCGGATCGACTATCTGGCGCAGCTCGAGGCCTACCTGGTCAAGCAGGGGCAGGCCATCCTCAAGCCGGGTCAGCGCTTGCACGTCAACATCACCAACATCCGGCTGGCGGGTGCGTATGAGCCCTGGCGCGGTCCGCAATGGAGTTACGTGCGCATCATGCGCGACATCTACTCGCCGCGGATCGACCTGGACTTCAGGTTGGTGGACCATGACGGCAATGTGCTGCGCGAGGGCAAGCGGGTGTTGCGCGACCTGGACTACCTGCACAGCGGTGCGGGCGTGCCGTCCGCATCGGGGGCGTCGCTGTATTACGACAAGGCGCTGCTGCGTCGATGGCTCCGCCGTGGTCCGGACAAGCTCTGAAACGTTGCATGACGTCAGCGGCCAATGCCGCCGCAACACGTAACGTCCATACCTTCTCCCATCGGGAATGGGTGCCAGGGGCGGCTGAGGGTTCCGACAACTTCAGGCGGGAGGCCCGGGCGCCGGCCGGCAGGGTCCTTGCCGAACCGGTACAGCTGAACGACAGCGCTTTCAAGACCGTGTTCGTGGCCGCTCGAGCGGGACGGACGAGCGCGTGGCGTGTTTGTTGTAGCCGCCTGGAAGCGGTAGCGGGTGCGACGGCCGGGCATGCAGTGCGGCGGATGTGCAGGCGGTCGCGCATGCTGCCCGTCGTTTGCTTCCTCTCATCGAGGAGGTTCTCAGTGGGCGCGCGGCAGCACCGGAAACGTTCGATCGCGGTGGCGGCGGAATTGCGTTGCATCCGGTACTGGCCCGCCGGAAAATAGCCGGGCCGTTACGTTTTGGAGAAGGTCCGTGGACACTCTGCGGCGTTCGTCGGCGTGGCGCTTTGGAGCGTGGTCTCGCGTGGGCGTCGCCTTGGTCATGGGGCTGGCGCTGGTTGCCGCGGGCTGCGGGACCGACAATACGGCAGCGAATACCACCGACCCGCACTGGGTGACACGATCGAGCCCCAACAACAAGGTGGCCGTGGTGTTTGTCCACGGCCTGTTTGGGGACACCGATGGCACCTGGACGAATCCGGGCGGACAGAGCTTCTTCAAGCTTCTGGAAGCGGCACCTGGCATAGGCAAGCAGCTCGACATATTCGTGTTCGGATTCACGTCGAACGCGCTCAGGCGTGGTTCGCTCGACATCCGCGAAGCCGCGAACATGCTGGAACAGTCGCTGCAGTACAACGGCGTATGGGATTATCCCACCGTGGTGTTCGTCGGCCACAGCATGGGCGGATTGATCATCATGCGTGAGATGGTCGATAACCCTGCGCATCGCGACAAGGTGCCGCTGATGGTGTTCTACGCCGTTCCGCAGGAGGGCTCCCAGATCGCCGCCATCGCCCAGCACGTGGTCAGGAATCCGGCCGTAAAACAAATGCTGATGGCCGATCAGAACGATTTTCTGAAACTGCTCAGCGATGCGTGGGGCCGCGTGCCGAACCAGGATAAGCCGACCATCATTTGCGCCTACGAGACGGCGCCGTTGCATGGAGCCATGATCGTGCCGTGGTCCAGCGCCACCCGCTTCTGCGACGGGGTGCCGGCGGCCATCGAAGGCACCGATCATTCCACGATCGTGAAACCCGACCGGCCGTCGCATCCATCGATGGTTGTACTGGTCAATGCGTTGGCGAAGTACGTATTCGGTCGGCCCAACAGCCCGATCTTGTCGACGCCGGACTTCGTGCCGGAAGGCGATCACTGGACCTACGAGCTGACCGATCCGGACGGGCGGAACAGCGCCCGTCTGGTCAACCAGGGAGATCGCAAGCTTGTATACACCATCGCACGGGTTTCCGATCCGAGACTGATGGTGCTGCCGGAAGACACGCCGAAGGACATCCCCGCGAACCATACGGGCAACTTGCAGCTCGTGCTCCTGCACGGAACGCTGAAACCGGAATACCGCTTCACGCTCAGCGTGCCACCGCTCGAAGACCACGTGGTCGTGGTTCGCGTCAAGGATGTGGAAGCGGTGCAAGCCAAACATGATGCCGTGACCCGCGATCTGACGACCCAGGTGGCCAACTATCTTTCCTCCCCCGAAAACGTGGCCCAGCTCACGCGCATGACCGAGGAACAGCAGTACGCGAAGATTGCCGAGGTCGCGGGCGACTCGCTCGCGAAATCGGCGCCGGATCTTCCGTCTGCCGCACGATGGGTGGTTGCGGCCGATGTGCTCTCGTCTTTCGGGTTGCTGGCGCCGGCCAACCAGGCGCTGATGAATGCGAAGCGTGCCTCCCCGCGTATCGCCGTAACGCCAGGTGCACAACTTGTCGCTGGCGTCATATCAGCCAAGTCGGGCCAGCCGAGCGTCCTGCAAAACGCCCCCAGCGTTCCGTCGCCCGGCGTGAACGGGCGGCCGGTCTATGCCGATGCGTCCCACGTGCAGATGACGGTGTCCGTCGACGTGAAACCGGGCCAACTCGACGCGAGTGACCTGCACGCGTGGTCGGATCTGTCTGCCAAATTGCAGAAGGTTCCGGCGCTGAAAGCCTACGGCTATAACCTGGAAGGCGATGTCGCGTGGGCGAAGGGCGACGCCACGGCGGCCACGCAGGCCTACGAGAGTGCCAGTGCCATTCGACCCTTGCCCGTGACCCAGAAGAAGATCGAGGCAGTGAAGCTCAGCAAGTCCCGCATGGTTCACCACTGATCAAGCCCAGTCTGGAAAGGTGGCGGGGCGATTTCCTGACAGGGCATTGTGGCTGGACGCGATGCGAAGGCTGGGCGTGGGCTGGTGATGTTCCAGCGTCCGCAACGGGTGGCTGTGTCCTGGTTGCTGGACGCAGGTCGGGATCAGTGTCGGCTTATCATGGCGTCATGTCCCGGCTGCTTTTGAACCTGCGCAACGTGCCCGATGACGAGGCCGGCGACGTGCGTGCGCTGCTGGACGCGAAGCGGATCGCCTACTACGAAACCCCGCCCGGTTTCTGGGGGATATCGTCCGGCGGGATCTGGGTGACCGAAGACGCGGACTTCGCGGACGCCCAACGTGCGCTGGATGATTACGAGCAACAGCGCAGCGTGCGGGTCCGGGCCGAATACGCCGCTGCCAGGCGCGCCGGCACCGCGGAGACCTTCGCCGGTATCCTGCGTACGGACCCGCTGCGCGTCGTGATGACCTTGCTGGGCATACTCCTCGCATTGGGGTTGGTGGCGCTGCCGGTCCTCCTGCTGCGGGTCTGAGGGAGAAGCGACGCGGGAAAAACCGCGCTACCTTGTGGGGGAAGTGGACCTGAGTCCGTTCTTTTCGTGACAAGGATGAACACAAAGACAAAGCGACGAATCGCTTGGACGACGCTCGGTGCGATCGGCGCGGCGGTGGCTGTCCTGGTCGCGCTCAACCTTTGGCCGCACGAGCAGGAGTTGCAGCATCGCCTGCAGCACGTGAGCGCGGTGGACAGCACGCAGTTCCGGCGCGAGATCGGCACGTTGCTGGGCGCCAGCATTACCGAAGGCAATGCCGTCGCCGACTACCAGAACGGGGCGGAATTCTTCCCGGCGATGCTGGCGTCGATTCGCGGCGCGCAGCGCAGCGTCGACATGGAAACCTACATCTACTGGTCCGGCAACATCGCTGAAGAATTTGCCGACGCCTTGATCGAACGCGCCCGAGCCGGGGTGAAGGTGCACGTGCTGGCCGACTGGGTCGGATCCTCGAAGATGAAGCGGTCCCTGGTCGATCGCATGCGCGCCGGCGGCGTGCGCTTCGAGTACTTCCATCCGCTGCATTGGTATTCGCTCGACCGGATGAACAACCGCACGCATCGCAAACTGCTGATCGTCGACGGCAGGATCGCGTTCAATGGCGGTGCCGGCATCGCGGATGCGTGGAATGGCAACGCCACCAGGCCGGATCAATGGCGCGACATGGAGTTTCGGGTCGAGGGCCCCGCGGCGTCGCAGATGCAGGCGATTTTCGCGGACAACTGGCTGGCCACCACTGGCGAAGTCTTGCTGGGGGACGCGTACTACCCGGACCCGTCGCGCGCCGGCAACGTCGCGGTGCAGGCATTTGCCAGCTCGCCCGATGGCGGCAGCATCAACATGCAGTTGCTGTACCTGATGGCGATCTACGGCGCGCGGCACAGCATCGATCTGGAGGCTGCGTATTTCATTCCGGACGAGTTGACCGAATCCGCACTGCTCGACGCATTGCATCGTGGCGTGAAGATACGCATTGTCGTGCCCGGTGCGCACGTGGACAGCCCGGTCGCGCGCGGTGCGTCGCAGCAGACATGGGGTGTGTTCATGCAGGCGGGCGCGCGCTTCTTCGAGTTCCAGCCGTCGCTGTTCCACAACAAGCTGATGGTGGTGGACAGCTATCTGACGATCGGCGGCTCGGCCAATTTCGATGAGCGCTCGTTCAAATTGAACGACGAATCCAACCTCAACATCCCCGACCGTGCCTTCGCCACGCACATGACACAGGTGATCGACGGCGACATCGGCCGCTCGCGCGAAGTGACGTTTGCGGAGTGGCGCAATCGCCCGTGGACGCGGCGCGTCGCCGACTGGCTTTCAACGCTCGGTTCGTCGCAGCTCTGAAAGTGAAGAACGGGAAGAACGGGGTCAGGTTCACTTCCTGGCACCAGACAAGTGGACCAGACCCTCTTCTTTCACCGCCTGCCGCAGATGCATCAGTGCCGCCGAAGGTGGTCCGGCGGCGCTATGCAGGCAGAGGTCCACGCTCGGCAGCGGTGGCAGGCCGTGGGGTTCGCCCAGTCGCATCAGCGAGGGCGGAAGGTCGGCGCCCGTGCGCACGGTGATGCCCAAACCCGCCGCCACGCCGGCCCACAGGCTGTGCAGGCTGGCAGTGACGAAAGCCGGCCGCCAGGCGATGCCGGCCTGGTCCAGGGCGGCGGTCCCCGCCTCGCGGAAGAAACAGGGCGGCTGGTAAAGCGCGAGATCCAGCACCGCATCGGGCTGCACGACTTCGCCCGTGCCCGCCGGTCCGATCCAGGTCATCGGCAGCGTGGCAAGACGCTCGGCGTCTGCGCGACCGCTGCGGTTCATGGCAAGCACCAGATCCAGCTCGCCGCGGTCGAGACGTTCGAGCAGCAATCCGTTGCGCTCGACCAGAACGTCCACGCGCACCGCGGGATAAGCCTTCCTGAATTTCCCCAACGCCGCCGGCAACCACGACTCGGCGAAATCGCCCGGCAACCCGAAGCGCACCTTGCCGTCGATCGCCGCGCCGCGCACCGCGTGCACCGCTTCGTCATTGAGTTCCAGGATACGGCGCGCGTAGGCGTGGATGCGGTCGCCCGCTTCGGTCAGCACCACGCGGCGGCCCTGCTTGCGGAACAGCGGTTCGCCCAACTGCAACTCCAGCTTGCGCATCTGCTGGCTGATCGCCGAAGGCGAGCGCCCGATCCGTTCCGCCGCGCGGGCCTGGCCGCCGCGGTGCAGGATCGCCACCAGACTGCGCAAGGCGGCCATGTCGAGGTTGGGGAGTGTCATCGGTAAGCAATTCGAAAATGTTGCTATCGAATTATTCGGTTTTTATCACGGCTGGCAAGCCCCACAGTCGGTGAAGCCTCGCCACGAGTACCCGATTGGAGGAGAAACCCCATGAATCTGCATCGCATATTCGCCAGCCTCGTCGTCATCACCTCTCTGCTGCCCGGCCTGGCCGGGGCCGCCGGCACCAGGGCGGACGACACCCGCGGCGCTGTTTCGCTGGCCGGAACCTGGACACTGGCGGCCGCCGATGTGATCCATCCGGGCGGCACGCGCTCGCACGACTACGGGGATGCGCCGAAGGGTCTGCTGATGATCGACCGCAGCGGGCGCTACTCGCTGCAGATTTTCCGCAGTGACCGCCCGCGCTTTGCCAACCCGGCCAAGGCCAAGGCCAGCGCCGACGAATACCGGGCCGCGGTGATGGGTTCGAGCACCCATTACGGCACGCTGGCGATCGAACCAGCGAAGCAGCAACTGGTGTTCCATATCGAAGGTGCGTCCTTTCCGAATTGGGAGGGGCAGGTTCAAACCCGCACTTTCGAATTGCACGGCGACACGCTGAGCTACCGGGTGCCACCGCGTCCGAACGGCGACGTGCCCATTTCGGTCTGGCGGCGCATCGGCCAGTGAAAAGACGGGCTGGAGTCGGCTCGTCGAGAAGACCCCTGTTTCGGGGGAGACGGTCATGAGCTCGCTCTGGACCGACCTGCTGTTGCTGCACGGCCACATCCACGACCCGGCACTGGTCCGCCGTCTGGCGAGCACGCCCTCCACGCCGCCGCCGAAACGGCCGGGCGGCAAGCGCGAACGCATTCGCTTGCCGCTCGCCGCGGTCGCAGGGCGGCTTGCTGCAGGGAAGTCCGTACCAGGAATGGGGCGGGTTCACTTGCGAACGTCGGGTAGGTGAACCTGGCCCGTTCTTCATAGCTCCACCCACACCGGCGCATGATCGCTCGTGCGTTCCCATCCGCGCACGTTGCGATCCACGCCAGCCGATTGCAGGCGTCGTGCCGCGGCGGGGCTCAAGAGGATGTGGTCGATCCGCATGCCGGCGTCCCGCGCAAACGCGTTGCGGAGGTATTTCCAGTACGTGTAGATGCGCGCATCCGGATGCGTCGCGCGCAACGTGTCGGTCCAGCCTTGTGCCACCAGGTCGCGGTACGCCGCGCGCACCTCGGGGCGAAACAGTGCGTCATCCACCCATCGCTCCGGCGCGTAGACATCCCGCTCTTCCGGGATCACGTTGAAGTCCCCGGCCAGGACCACGGGCAGGCCTGAATCAAGGAGGTCGCGCGCGTGGTCCGCAAGGCGTTGGAACCAGCGCAGCTTGTAATCGAACCTGGGACCGGGCACGGGGTTGCCGTTGGGAAGGTAGAGGCACCCGACGACGATCCCTTGCGCTTCCGCTTCGAGGTATCGGCTTTGCACGTCATCCGGATCGCCAGCCAGGGCCCGGCTGCGTTCCGCGGGATCGCAGCCCTTGCCGAGAATCGCGACGCCATTCCAGCTCTTCTGCCCGTGCCACACCGCGCCATACCCGGCTTCCTGCAGTGCGGCGAGGGGAAATTGCTCTTGCGGCGCCTTGAGTTCCTGGAGACAAACGAGGTCCGGCGACTGTTCCTCGAGCCAGCGAAGCAGCAAAGGCAGCCGCGCCCGGATGCCGTTGACGTTGTAGGTGGCGATCTTCATGGCTTCGTGGTCCCTCCACCAGCGCGGCGCCGTTGCATCGTTCGCATGATGCTCGTTTTTCCATTTGCCCAAAATACCTGCACGCGGCTTGCCCCCACGGCGGCGTGTGATTGGCCGGAACGCCCGCCGCGCGTGCGGCCTGAGCGCCGTCGCGTCGGATCAAGGGTGGCCGCGTAACCACCGTTTCAAAATGGCACGGCCGTGCAAGTCCTGAAGTGCGCTCGGACTTCGGTTCAGGCGCTTGGCATCAATCCTGCACGCATGGAAAGAGCCACGCCAAATCCCGACGATGACCCCGACACTTCCCCCGCTCGCCGAGGTGCTCGATCTCATGCCCGATGCGGTGTGCGTCGTCGATCCGGAGGGCCGGCTGCTGTTTGTCAATGCGAGCTTCCAGCGCATTTTCGGCTATGCGCCGGCCGAAGTCCTGGGCAGGCAGATCTTCAGCCTGGTCCATCCGGACGATCGCGAGATGACGACCGCGCAGGCCGAACGGGTGATGGCAGGGGAGCTGCAGCGCCACTTCCGCAATCGCTATATCCACAAGGATGGGCACACCGTGGATATCCAGTGGTCGGCGCGCTGGCTGCCGGAGCATGGCGTACGGATCGGGGTCGGCCACGAAGTGACCGAGTTGCGTCGCGCCGAACTCGAGCTCGAGCACCGCGCCGACCACGACTCCCTGACCGGCCTTGTCAACCGGCATCGCCTGCAGGCGGAACTGCAAGCCGCGATCGATCGTGCGGCTGACGAAGGTGGCGGCCTGGCGCTTTTGTATATCGACCTCGACGACTTCAAGCATGTCAACGATCGCGGCGGCCATGCGGTCGGTGACCACTTGTTGCGCGAGCTTGCCGCGCGCATGCAGCGCGGGGTCCGGCAAAACGACTTGGTCGCGCGCGTGGGTGGTGACGAGTTCGTGGTGCTGCTGCCCGATTGCCACGACGTGCAGGCCGCGCGGAAAATTGCCGACGGCCTGCGCGCGCGCCTTGTGGCACCGTACCGGTTGCCTGAAGGGCTGTTTCAACTGGACGCGAGTATCGGCGTGGCCACGTTTCCCGCCGACGGCGCCGATGCGGAGGCTTTGCTGAGGCACGCCGATCGCGCGATGTACGCCGCCAAGCATGGTAGCCGCACGCCCACGCAAGGCGTTGTCGCCGCAAGGAATGAACGAGGTGAGGTTTAAGGACGGAGGGTCAGTCACTCATCCCCGTTCCTGGGGTTACATCGCGCCCATGCCGCCGTCGATGCGGTACTGCGCACCGGTGATGAAGCTGCTCTCGTCCGAGGCCAGGAACAACACCAGGTTGGCGATGTCGCCGGGTTCGCCATAACGGCCCAGCGGGATCGCCTTCTCGAAACCGGCCTTGGCGGCGCCGGGGTCGTTCGGGTCGAAGCCTGCTTCCAGCGAACGCATCATCCGGGTGTTGACCGGCGAAGGGTGCACCGAGTTGACCCGCACGCCGTGCCGGGCGGCCTCGATCGCGGCGACCTTGGTCATGCCGGTGATCGCGTGCTTGGAGGTGACGTAGGGCAAGAGGTCGGCGAAGCCCTCCAGGCCGGCCACTGACGAGGTGTTGATCACGCTGCCGTGTCTGGCCCGGTACATGTGCGGGAGCACGTGCTTCAGGCCGAGGTAGGTGCCGCGCACGTTGATCGCGATGACCTTGTCGAACATCGCGGTGTCCTGCTGCTCGAGCGGCGCCACCTTGCCTTCGATGCCGGCGTTGTTGAAGAACACGTCGATGCGCCCGAAACGGTCGAACGTGGCCTGCACGTAGTGCCGGACTGCGTCTTCGTTGGCGACGTCGGCCTGCACCGCGAGGACGCGGTCGCTGGCACCAAGTTTCCTGGCGGTGGCGTCGAGCCCGGCCTGGTCCAGATCGACGAGGGCCACTGAGGCGCCTTCCTCGAGCAGTCGCGCGGCGACCGCTTTGCCGATGCCGCCGGAACCGCCGGTGATGATGGCAATCTTGTCCCGCAGGCGTTTCATGCGATGGTCTCCTTCGTGGATTCGATGCAGGCGTGGAACGGAAGCCTTGGCAGATGCAGATCCGGAATGGTGTGTTCCCGGATGCGGGCTCCCGGCGAAGGCTCGGGCAATGCGCGCCTTCGCCGTTCCGGTCAAGGCAGGCAAGCGGGGCGGGTGCACTTGCCGGCCGCAAGGGGAAGCGAACCTGACCCTTTTTTTGCTCACGTTTCTCCGCGCACGATCTCGATCAGGGCGTTCAAGGCATCGGTGACCGTGAAGATGCCGAGATACTCGCCGCTTTCCTCGTAGACCAGGACGCTGCCGATCTTGCGTTCGGACATGTCGAAGGCGACTTCGTCCAGCGGTGTGTCGGCCAGCACCGAGATCGGGTCGGTGGCCATGATGTCGCTCGCCATGACCTGGTTTCTGCGCTCGGCGCTCAGGCCGCGCGCCACACGCAGGTCACGGTCACTGACTACGCCGACGACACCGCCATCGCGCACGATCGGCAGGTGGCGGACGCCGTGTTGCTCCATCAGTTCCGCCATCGTGTCGATCGAGGCGGTGTCCGGCACCATCACGGGGTCGGGTGTGGTGAACGCTTCGACGGGCACGTTGAGTTTCATCGGGTTGCCTGCCTGGTTTGTGCGAGGGGGCTGCAGGTGGAAACCGTATGCGAGTCTGCGCGTGGCCTGGTCACGGACAAGTGACGAGATCGGCGTGCCCGAACCCTTGCGAGTAGTCGAGCACGGAGATCACGGTCGGCTCGATGCGGAACAGGCTCACGTCGTCGGGCGTCGGCATCGCGACCGGAAGCGCTTTCGTTTCGGGGTACTTCGACGGCATCAACCGCAGGATCTTCTCGGCCTCGGCGCGGTCGGTGACCGGCACCGCACGCGCAGCCATCGACAGACCGGTGATGGCCATGATGTCCGATGGGTCGCCGTTGATCGTCAGCGAGACGCGATCGTCGCGCGCAAGGTTGGCAGTCTTCTGGCTTTCGCGGCCGCACAGGAACCAGAACGCGAGGCCGTCGTTGACAAAGCCGACGGTGGTCGCCTGCGGCCAGCCATCGGGCCGCAGGGTCGCGATCGTCATGATCCGGTTCGCATCCAGTATTTCGATGATCCGCCTTCTGATCGCTGCGTCCATGGGAAACGTCCGCCTTGCCATCGTGTTTTCACGGTAGGCGGTCGAGACCGGACGGAGTTGACGAGGGTCAACCAAACGGGAACAACCAGGTCCGGTCGGATCCGGGCCGGATTGGCTTACTCGAACGAACCGGTGCGCACCTCGCCTTCGCGGACATAGCGATTGACCAGCACGCCGCGTGACGTGCGCCTGGATGATTCGAGCCGGAACGCGCATACCCGCGAACCCTCATCGAACAGGCGCTTGCCGCGCCCGAGCAGCAGCGGGTAGACGAGCAAGAGCAATTCGTCGACCAGACCCGTGGCCAGCACCTGGTGCACCAGATCGCTGCTGCCCTGCGTCACCAGATCGGGACCGTCGCCGCGCTTGAGTTCACGCACGCCGGCGACGACGTCCGGACCGAGCGTGCGGCTGTTCCGCCATGCGAGCGTGCCCGCGTGGTGGGTGGCGACGTGCTTCGTGGCGGCGTTGAACATGTCGGCGATGCCACGATGCGGGGCGTCGTCCGCCACCTCCGGCCAGTACGCGGCAAAGATGTCGTAGGTGCGGCGCCCGAGCAGCAATTCGAACGGACGCTCGAACACGCCGCCCATCACCTCGTCGGTGTCGTCGGCGAAAGGCCAGACCCAGCCTCCGTGGGCGAAGCCGCCGCTGGGGTCTTCCTGCGGGCCGCCGGGTGCCTGGATCACGCCGTCGAGGCTGATGAACGCGGGAACGATGAGTTTGCGCATGCCGGTGCTCCTGTACCGATCGATGTCTCCACCTGCGATGCGACGATCGGCGGACCGCGGGATCGACAAGGCCGGACGGCGTCGGTTTGTCCGCCCTCATGAATCCGGAGCAGGCGCAGGCTTGCCGGCGTTGCTCGCCGCCGACGCGCACGACCGGTGTCCGCTCAGGCCCGGTTCATGGCGGCAGTCCTAAGCCGGATCCCGATGAAGCAGACCACGGTCCAGCCCGGACGGGGCCGGGCAACGCAGGGATACGGCGGCGTGCCGCGTGGGTTGCCGCGCTTCGTTGCGGCCGCCGTGCTGTTCGTCGTACTCGCGGGGTGCGGGACCAACGCGACCTTGCCGACAAGAAACCAAACGGGGGCAAGTCCGACCTTGCCGCCCCCCAGTCCAGAGACCATTCCGACCGTCAACATCGCGCCCGCCGAAGGCTGGGGCGCGGGCGCCAAACCGATCGCGGCACCAGGGTTCGAAGTCGGCGCGTTCGCGCGCGGTCTCGATCATCCGCGCTGGTTGTACGTGCTGCCGAACGGCGACGTGCTGGTCGCCGAGAGCAATGCCCCGGCCGAAGCGCAAGGCCTGGGTGGTCTGAAAGGCTGGGTGATGAAACGAGTGATGAAGCGCGCGGGCGCCGGGGTGCCGAGCCCCGACCGCATCGTGCTGTTGCGCGACAGCAATGGAGACGGCATCGCGGACGTCCGCAGCGTATTCCTCGATCACCTGCACTCGCCGTTCGGCATGGCGCTGCGGGATGGATCGCTGTACGTCGCCGACACCGATGCGTTGCTGCGCTTCCCGTATCGCGGGGGCGAAAAGTCGATAACGGCGCGCGCGGAGAAGGTGACCGATCTGCCCGCGGGTCCGATCAATTACCACTGGACGAAGAATGTCGTGGCGGGTCCAAACGGCGACGTGCTGTACGTCGCGATCGGCTCCAACAGCAATGTCGGCGACCGGGGGATGGCGGTCGAGGAGGAACGCGCCCGCATCGATCAGGTCGATCCGGCGACCGGCGACACGCGCATGTTCGCGTTCGGCATGCGCAATCCCGTCGGCATGGCCGTGCAACCCGGAACTGGCGCGCTGTGGGCCGTCGTCAACGAGCGCGACGAACTGGGCGGCGACCTCGTGCCCGATTATTTGACGCGGGTGACGCCGGGCGGCTTTTACGGTTGGCCCTACAGTTATTTCGGCCAGCACGTGGATCCGAGGGTGAAGCCGCAACGCCCCGACCTCGTGGCGCGCGCGATCGTTCCCGATTACGCGCTCGGCTCGCACGTGGCGGCGTTGGGACTGGCGTTTTATGCCGGCGGTCTTTTCCCGGCGCGTTATCGCGGCGGTGTCTTCATCGGTGAACACGGGTCGTGGAACCGCCGGCCGCAAAGCGGCTACAAGGTTGTCTTCGTTCCGTTCACCGGTGACAAACCAGCCGGTCCACCGGAAGAGATCCTCACCGGATTCGTTACTGCGAACGGCAAGGCGCGAGGACGCCCGGTCGGCGTCGCGGTCGATCGCGACGGTGCGCTGCTGGTCGCCGACGACGTCGGCAATGTGGTCTGGCGCGTCTCGCCGGCACCGAAAACAGTTGGCGTACATTGAGGCGATCCAGGCGCGCCTCATCCGCTGGATCAGTGGGTGAGGGATGGGTGCGCGTCGGATCGCACTGCGTGAGCCGACCTGCACCCTGGTCCCGGTTCCGGTGCGGCGTCCGCGGGCCAGCTCGCCGCCGTCAGCGTGATCGTGCCTTCGCCCTGGAAAGAAGCCGCCGAGTGGCCCAATTGCAGTCGGTAAGCGCCGGCCGGGCGTTGCCATTGCCGGTCGCGACTGTCGAAGTCCACCAGCAGGCGCGGATCGGCGGTGAGGATCAGATGCGCGGACTGGCCGGGTTCCAGGCTGATCCGGCACCAGCCCGCGAGTCGACGCACGGCGTCCGCGCCGGGCAGGGTGACGAAGAGCTGCGGCACCTCGACGCCTTCGCGCAAGCCGGTGTTGGTCACGGTGAACGAGGCAGTGGCGCGGCCGTGTTCGACGCGCGCTTCGAAACCGCTGTAGTCGAAGTGCGTGTAGGTGAGGCCGTAGCCGAACGGGAACAGCGGTTCGAGGTGCTGGCGCTGGTACCAGCGATAGCCGACGTCGGCGCCTTCGATGCCGTAGTCGACGTTCTCGGCTGGTTTGCCCTGCGGCGGCAGGCCGATGGCGGCGAGGCCTGCGCCGGGAATTTCGGGGCGCGGCAGTTGCGATGCGTCGCGCGGCCAGCTCACCGGCAGGCGGCCGCTTGGCGCGACTTCGCCGTACAGCAGCCGCGCGATCGCCTCGCCGCCGGCCGCGCCGGGATACCACGCTTCCAGCACCGCGCCGACCTGGCTTAGCCATGGCATCGCGACCGGACCGTTGGTTTCCAACACCACGATGGTGCGCGGGTTCGCCTTGGCCACGGCTTCGACCAGTGCGTCCTGGTTGCCGGGCAGCGCGAGGGTCGGCATGTCGAAACTTTCCGCCGCCCATTGCTCGACGAACACCACCGCCACGTCCGATCTTGCCGCGCGTTGCGCGGCGGCGGCAATGTCGTTGCCGTCGGTGAAATCCACCTTGCCGTGCGCGCGTTTTTCGATCGCCGCGAGCGGCGCGGAAGGCTGGTAGATACGCGGCCCCGGCCAGTTCGTGGGCTGCGCGTCCGGCACCGCATTGCCCTGCGGCGACTGCACCGCCGAGGAACCGCCGCCGGTCAGCACGCCCTTGTCGGCGTGGCCGCCGATCATGGCGACGGATTGCGCAGCGGACAGTGGCAGCAACGCATCCCGGTTGCGCAGCAGCACCGCGCCGGCTTCTTCGACGCGCTGTGCCACCTTGCGGTCGGCGTTGAAGTCGATGGGCGCCGGTTTGGCGGGATGATCGATTGCGCCGGCCGCGAACAGGCCGCGCAGGATGCGCCGTGCCATGTCATCGATGCGCGATTGCGGTACTTCGCCCGACGCCACCGCGGCGCGCAGTGGCTTGTCGAAGTACACCTGCTTGTCGAACGTTTCGCCGGCCGACTCCTGGTCCAAGCCTGCCAACACAGATTTCGCGGCGCTGTGCACCGCACCCCAATCCGACATCACGAAACCCTGGTAGTGCCAGTCGTGTTTCAGCACGTCATTGAGCAGCCAGTCGTTCTCGCATGCGTACACGGAATTGATGCGGTTGTAGGCACACATCACGGCGCCGGGGTGGCCGGTCTCGATCGCGATCTCGAAGGCGAGCAAGTCCGACTCACGCGCGGCGGCGCGATCGATGTCCGCGCTCAGCGCGTTGCGCGCGGTCTCCAGATCGTTGAGCGCGAAGTGCTTGATGGTGGAAACGACGTGTTGGCTTTGGATGCCGGCGATGGCATCGCCGACGATCATGCCGGCCAACAGCGGATCTTCGCCCGCGTATTCGAAATTGCGGCCGTTGCGCGGATCGCGCACCAGGTCCGCGCCGCCGGCCAGCATCACGTTGAACCCGCGGCGATGCGCTTCGCTGCCGATCATCGCGCCGCCTGCGTAGGCGAGCGCCGGATCGAAGCTGGCCGCGGTCGCCAAACCGGATGGCAGGGCGGTGGCGCCGATGTCGTGCGGCTTGGCGACGCCGAGGCCCGCGTCGCTTTCCTGGATGGCGGGCAGGCCGAGCCGCGTGATGGCCGGTTGGTAACCGGCCGACCCGAGCGCGCCCGGAGGTCCTGGATGGGCGTCGCCGTATTGGGTGACGAGCAATCCGAATTTCTCGTTCCCGGTCATTGCCTGCAGCACCAGCGCGGCGCGCTGGTCGGGCGGGAGGGTGGGGTTCATCCACGGGCGTGTTGTGTCGTGGTGGGGCGGCGGGGCCCCGAGGGTTGCGGCGGACACGATGCAGGCGAGCGGGGCGAGCGAAGCGACGGCAATCCTGACGAATGAAGCCGGTTTCATTTTCATTCGATCGCTTCGTCCGGGAATTACGCGCACATTATTGATCCATTCGGGACCCGGCGATGGATCACCGCGGAGGCGCGCGCCGAAAGCAACATGGATCCCGGCCTGCACCGGGATGACGATCAAAGGCGGGCCGGGATGGTGCCCTCGTCGGGCTTCGCTGCGCCCAGCGCCAACCTGCCAGGGCAATCGCGGTCGGTTGGGTTGACGCCGGTTGCCCAAGGCATCGGTTTCGGCAGCGATTTCTTGCCGGCAAGCTCGGCGATTGTCTGTGCAATGTTTCGCGGCGCAAAGTGGTCGAAGTAGTTCCATGTGCCGTAGGTGCCTTGCAGCTGGTTCAGCACATCCTGTTGCAGCGCGATGCCGGACTCGCCCTTGCCCTCCGCCTTCGTGATCGCCTGCCGCAACGCCACGAGGTAATCGCGGAATGCGCGCACATCCGCCGCCCTCCCGATGGCGCCGTGGCCGGGAACGAACGTCGCGGTCGGGTAGTCCTTGAGGAATACATCGTTGGTGTGGATCTGGGCGCGGGTGTTCGCATCGATCAGGTTCGGCAGGCTGTGATCCCAGAACAGGTCGCCGGTGAACACCACGCCCGCATCGGGTACGACCACGATCGAATCGCCACCGGTATGTCCGGGCAGCACCCGCACCACGACGTCGCGGTTGCCGAGATGCACGTCGATGCCGTCCCGATAGAGGACGTCGGGCAGTACGTACGCTTGCACCATCGTGCGTTGCGCGGGCGTGATCTTGTCGCCGAAGAACTTCAGGTTTTCGGTCCGTTCCCATGCGCGCACGTTGCGCTGCGCCATGATCACTGCGCCTGCAGCCTGGTAGACGCCGTTTCCCGCGACGTGGTCGAGGTGGTAATGGGTGTTGACGACGTAGCGCACCGGCAACGGCGTCTTCTCGTGGATGACCTTCAGCAGCGCCTTCGCGGCATCCGGATCCTCGAAGCTGTCCACGACCAGCACGCCATCGTCGCCGGCGATGAAGCCGGAGTTGCTGCCGGCGCCGCTGCCGGGTTCCGCGATCGCGGCCCAGATGCCCTTGCCGATTTCGTGCACGGTAAAGAACTGCTTCGTGTCCGCCGCGTTGGCGGCGCCGCAGGTCAACGCAAGGGCGAGCAACGGCAACAGGCTTCGCAAACGCAACATGACATCACCTCATCGCGGTCGAACCGAAGGCACACTATGGCATCAGACGGCCAGTGTGGCTTTTGCCGAATCCGAATGGGTCCCGGCTCGCGCCGGGATGACGATCAAGACAAGGCGCTCGACATCGCAGCGGCGCGTAGCCCGGATGCCGCAGCACGGAATCCGGGGTTCGTCTGGACCGGCATGCCCCATGCTGTGGACGGTGCCGATGATCCGCGCGTGCGGGCGGTGTCATCCCGGGACGAGCGACGGTCGTACCAAGCCAATGACCCGGTGCATTCGCAGGAGCGACCGTCGTCACGGCCTGGCACGCCGCGACGGCGACGGATCCTCAGTCGCGGGTGATCACCCCGCACGCAATGCGCGCACCGGCATTGCCGGAAGGCTGGCTGCTGTAATCGTCGGGCTGTGCGTGCACGATGACCGCGCCGCCGAGGATGTCGGTGCTGCCGCCGGTGCCGAGTTCGACGTCGTGCGTGAGCACGTCCACCGTGGCAACGCCGTCGGCGTTCGCGGTCTGGTTTGGAAGGTCGCCGGCATGGCGCTGCCCCTCGCCGGGATGGCCGTGGGGCTGTTGCGTCGGATTGAAATGGCCGCCGGCGCTGCTGGCATCCGGCGTGCTGCAGTCGCCGTGTTCGTGGAAATGGAAACCGTGGGTGCTGTCGGGCTTGAGCCCCGTGATGCGACCGGTGATGTGGACGCCCTGGTCGGTGCTGGCGAACGAAAGGGTACCGGCAACGTCGCTGCCGCTGGCCGACGCGAGTACGGCGTGGGCACGGGCCGACGTCTCCGCCGGAACGGCAGCCGCCGAAGCTGGAGACGCCGCCGCGGGAGCCGACGCAGTTGAAGCCGCCGCCGCGGGAGACTCCGGTGCCCCCTGGTTGTCGTTGGCGCATCCTGCCAGCAAGGCGACGGATGCCAAGGCAAGCAATGCGGTGGTACGTCTCATGGGGTCATCCTTTTGGGCCAGGACTGTCGGAGGTTAGCGGGCCGGCCCGGATGCGAAGTCAATATTCCGTGAGGAATTCGAAGCGCGTGGCAAGTTTCATCCGGTGGGCCACAGCACCGGCGCCAGCCACGCCACGGCGGCCGCCAGCAGCAGGGTCAGCGGCGTGCCCACGCGCACGAAGTCGGTGAAGCGATAGTGGCCGGGCTCGTAGACCAGCAGGTTGCCGTGGTGCCCGATCGGCGTAAGGAACGCGGCCACCGCGCCCATGGCCACGCTGAACACCATGGCGAAGGCCGACATGTGGAGCAGCCCGGCCATGCCCAGCGCGACCGGGCCGAGCAGGATGGTGGTCGCGGTATCGGACAGGATCTGGGTGAAAAGCGCGGCGGTCAGGAACAGCGCCAACAGCACCCATGTCGGTGGCCAGCCGGACACGAAACCCGAGAGCCAGTTTGCGAACAAGGTTGCGGTGCCGGTCTGTTCCATCGCAAGGCCCAACGGGATGGCGCCGGCGATGAACACGAAGATGCGCAACTCGATCGACTCGTAGGCCTGCCTCAAGGTGAGGCAGCGGGTGAGGACCATCGCCGTCGCCCCGGCCAGGAACGACACGGTGACCGGCAGCAGGCCGGATGTCGCGCCCGCCACGCTGAGTGCCATGATCAAGCCCGCCAGCCAGCCGCGCCCGCGCACCTGAGCGCGGCCCGAGAACGGCACCAGCAACAGGAAGGAGGGATTGCGGGCCAGCTGGTCCAGCGCGCTCTTGTCGCCCCACAACACCATCAGGTCGCCGGCTTCGAGTGTCACCTTGGACAGTTCGTTGCGGATGAAGCCGCGCTTGCGCCACAGTCCCACCACCACCACGCCGTAGCGGTGCAGGAAGTCGACATTGCCGATGGTCCGGCCGACCAGTCCCGAGTCGGGGCCGACGACCGCCTGCACCAGGCGTTCGTCCTCTTCCCGGTCGGCGCGGCTGGCATCTTCGATTTCCTCGCCATATTGCACCACCGCGCTGAGCGCGAGGCCGCGCTGCTCTTTCAGCGCCGCCAGTTCATCCGGGCTGGCGCGCACCAGCAGCAGGTCGCCGGCGGCAAGCAATTTGCGCCGCCACGGCCGGGGGCGCGAGTCGCCCTGCCGCAGCCAGTCGACCACCCGGAAACGTTCGGCGTGTTCCTTGCCGAAGTCGCGCATGGATTTGCCGACGTGCGGCGAATCCTCGAGCACCACCAGCTCGGTGTAATAGCGTTCGAGGCGAAAGCGGTCCTCGCCGCCGCTGCGGCCCTGGTGGCTCGGCAACAGCCAGCGCCCGAACAGCAGGATGTACACGGTGCCGATCAGGGTCAGCACGATGCCCATCGGCGCGATCGAGAAGATGCCCACGTCCTGCGCGCCGCCGCGTTCGAGGAGGTCGCGCGCGACCAGGAAAGCCGGAGCGGCGATCACCGTCACGGTGGTGCCGAGCGACGCGGCGAACGCCATCGGCATCATCAGCCGGGAAGCCGGCAGGCGGTGCGAGCGGTTGAGCTCCAGGATCACCGGCAACATCATCGCCGTGACCATAAGGTGGTGGCTGAACGCGGCCATCAGTGCCACGCAGGGCATGATCACCAGCACCGCGCGCCAGAGGCTGTCTCCGGCCATGCGTCCGATCCATGCACCCAGCAGACCCGTCACCCCGGTCTGCGCGAGGCCCGCCGACAGCACGAACATGGAGGCCACGAGGATGGCCGGGTCGCTGGAGAAGCCCGACAGCGCTTCGGCCGGTTTCAGCAGGCCCGTGCCGGCCAGCGCCACCACGATGAGCACGCCGGTGAGGTCGATCCGCACCCACTCGGTGACCAGCAGGACCAGCGCCGCGGCCAGGATCACCAGGAATACGATCTGTTGGACTTCCATGCCGGAACATTCATCGTGGGCGTCGGCGCGATGGTAGCGGGGCCATGGGCGCAAGCCAGCCGCGGCGCCGGGTCGCGGCGTTCAGCGCAACGGTGGCGTGATCCGGGATTGCCGGACCCGCCCGACCTCCTGCATCGCCGCCTGGACATCCGGACGCGCGGTGATGGTGGCGACGCGCGGCCCCGCTTGAGGCGCCGTCAGCCTTCGTTTTCCACCAGCGCGGCGTCCGCCGGCACGTCGTCTTCGCCGCGCGACACGACCACCGCAGCGGCCAGGTCGCCGGTCACGTTGAGGGTGGTGCGGCACATGTCGAGCAGGCGGTCGACGCCGAGGATCAAACCGATGCCCTCGGGCGGCACGCCGACTATCGTGCAGATCAACGCGACCACCGGCAGCGAGCCGGCGGGCACGCCGGCGGTGCCGATGCCGCCGAGGATGGCGACGAACATCACCGTCACCTGTTGCAGCAGGCCCAGGTCGATGCCGAAGAACTGGGCCAGGAACAGCACGGTGACGCCTTCGAACAGCGCGGTGCCGTTCTGGTTGGCGGTCGCGCCGATGGTCAGCACGAAGCGCGACACGCGCGGCGGCAGTTTCAGGTCTTCCTTGGCGACCTTCAGCGCGGTCGGCAGGGTCGCGTTGCTGGAGGCGGTCGAGAAAGCCATCAGCATGGCTTCCTGCACGCCGCGGAAGAAGCGCAGCGGCCCCATGCCGCCCAGCACCTTCACTGCGAGCGGATAGACCACGAACATGTGCAACGCCATCGCCAGCAATGCAACGCCGACGTAACCCGCGAGCGTCAGGATCAGTTCCCAGCCGAACAGGGCGGCGAGGTTGAACACGAGGCAGGCGACGGCATAGGGCGCGAGCCGGATCACCAGGTCGATCAAGGTCATCGAGACTTCGAACAGGCCTTCGATGACGTCCTTGAAGCGTTTGGCCGGCGCCGTGCCGTTGAGCACGATGCCGACGCCGATCATCACCGCGAAAAACATCACCGCCAGGATGTCGTTGCCGGCCGCGGCCGCGAACACATTGGTCGGAATGATGCCGAGCAGCATCTGCAGGCCTTCGGGTTGCGTGCGGCTCGATTCGATGATGGCGCCGGCGCGCGAGGATGCGTGGGCCAGCAGGTCGTTCGCCGCGGCCGGGTCGACGTTGCCGCCGGGCCGGAACACGTTGACCAGCACCACGCCGATCACCACCGCGATCGCCGACACCACGATCGTGTAGGCGAGGGTCTTCCAACCGATGCGCCCGAGCGCGCGCATGCTGCCCATTTCGGAGATGCCGATCACCAGTGCCGAGAACAGCAGCGGCAGCACCAGCATGAACAGCAGGCGCAGGAAGATCTGTCCGGCCGGCACCGTGATCCAATGCGTCAGCCAATCCAGCCACGGTGCGTGGCCGCCGGTCGCGGCGTGCACGATCAGGCCGCCGAAGAGGCCGACCGCGAAGCCGATCCCCATTTTGGTGTGCAGTTTCACGGCCGGACTCCTGCGGGTGTCGGGGCAGTGTAGTCCGGCCCGCGGCCGTACCGGCCGGGCTCGGGCGGCGCCGTTGCGGCGCGCCCGATTCCGCCGTTCACGCCCCGGCCGGCGCCCGACCTCCGCGATCCCGGATGGCGGTCCGGCGACATGATCGTTGCCGCGGCTGCCGCGTTTGACGATCGATCATCAGCGGGATTTGCGCGCGAGCAGCCCGCGCGCGCGGCGGGCGATTTTTCCGGCCCGGCTGCGCATTCGCGCATTGAAGCTGCCCGGGACGGGTTGCTGCGAACGCCGAATCCAGAAGCCGCCTGACAGCGGAACGAGCCGATGCCCCATCGCCCGGCAATCGGATTCGGAGAAGTAATGGAACACGACGCTGCGGCGCGTGCGTCCGCGGTCGGCGATGGGACTGCCGCCGTGCAGCAATTGCGCGTTCCAGACGAACACGTCGCCTTTGCGGGCATGGAACATCTCGCTTCGCAGCCCGTGTTGCTGTACTTGCGTGCGCATCCAGCCTTGCCACGCGCCCAATTCTTCCGGAATGAAATGACGCTCGCCGTTGGAGAAAACGTAAGGTTCGATCCGGTGGCTGCCCGGCCAGTAGCGCAGCAGGCCGGAGGCCGGCGAGCAATCTTCCAGCGCCACCCACGCCGCGACGAGGTGGGCCGGCGTGCGTGGCGTCATGAAGAGTGAATCGACGTGGTCTTCCTGCTCGGTGCCGTATTCGAGGCTGAGCGAGTTGCATACCGCGGGCCGTTCGCCCAGCAGGCGTTGCAGCAGGGAAACCAGCCGGTCATTGAGCGCGAGTCGGCGGACGGATGCCTGTTCCAGGTACAGATCGTTGACCTTGAACCGGTGCGAACGCGCGGGCATCCGTGGTCACGTCGCGCAAACGCAGGCGCCGCCCGAGGTCCATGTCGTCCACGGTGACGCGGGCGCGCCCGTCGTGCCAGAGCGCGCGATAGTCGGCCAACACCGCATCGATTTCGGCGTCGGCGTAGAACTTCGGCAGCACGATCACGCCGCGCGCATTCCACTCGGCGATGGCCTCGGATGTCTGCTGTTCGTCCATGCGCGGAAAACAGCAGCAAAGAAGGGGGCCAGGTTTCCTTCCTCGGGACGCAGAAGGAGCCAGGTTCGCTTGTCCGTTGTGAGGAAGCGTGAACCCGACCCCGTGCTTTCGCTTACCGCATCTCCCGCGGACCGAGCCGGTCGCGATCGTGGGGTGCATCGAACGCCAGAACGGGTCCGATCGAAATCACGCCGTTCGGGTTGATCGTCTTGTGGCTGCGGAAGTAGTGATGGCGGATGTGGTCCATCCACACGGTGTCGGCGACGCCCGGCATCTGGTAGATGTCGCGCAGCAGCCCTTCGAGATTCGGGTAATCGCTGATGCGCTTGCGGTCGCACTTGAAGTGCGTCGTGTACACCGCGTCGAAACGCGCCAGCGTGGTCCACAGGCGCAGGTCCGCTTCGGTGAGCGTGTTGCCGATCAGGTAACGCTGTTGCGCGAGGCGCCGTTCGAGCGATTCAAGTGTCTCGAACAGCGCCGTGACCGCTTCGTCATAGGCTTGCTGGCTGGTCGCGAAACCGGCCTTGTAGACGCCATTGTTGACGTTGTCGTACACGGTCGCGTTGATGGCGTCGATGTCGGCGCGCAGGTCGTCGGGGCAGTAATCGCCGGGCCGTGCGCCGATGCCGTCGAAGGCGTGACCGAGCATGCGGATGATTTCGGACGACTCGTTGTTGACGATGGTTTCGCGCTGCTTGTCCCAGAGCGTCGGGACCGTCACCCGGCCGCTGTAGTGCGGATCGGCTTTGAGGTACAGCTGGTACAGCTTGTCGAAGCCATACACCTTGTCTCCGGTCGCACCATTGAAATCGGTGCGGAATTCCCAGCCGTTTTCCAGCATCAACGGATGCACCACGGAAACGTCGATGCAGGTTTCGAGGCCCTTCCACGCCCGCATCACCAGGGTGCGGTGCGCCCATGGGCACGCGTACGACACGTACAGGTGATAACGGCCTGCTTCGGCCTTGAAGCCGGCTTGCCCGGACGGGCCGGCACCGCCGTCAGGCGTGATCCAATTGCGAAACTGGCTGGCCGAGCGTTCGAAACGCCCGCCGGTACTTGCGGTGTCGTACCACCGGTCTTGCCATTTGCCGTCTACCAACAATCCCATGGCCGTCGTCCCATTTGCGCGGTGAACCTCCCGATGGAAACACCATTGAAGCATGCCGTTGCCTGCCGCGCATGCCTTCGGCGTACAGTTGCAGCATGCACGACCCGGATGACAGGACGCTGGACGGGCGAGGGCGGCATCACGACGGCGCCGCTTCGCCATTGCATTTGCCCGGGATGAAACTGCTGCCGTCGGCCGCACGCAAGCATCTGCGACGGCAGGTGCTCGCGGTGTTGAGCCGGGATGTGCCGGCGCCGGATTACGACGCGCCGCTGGGCGATCCCGGTCTGTTCGGGCCGGACAGCGTAACCTGGAAGATCCATGCGGATTTTCCATCGATGATGGCGGGCGGGCTCGCATCCCTGATGTTGCAGGCGTTGCATCCGCTGGCGCTGGCGGGCGTGTGGGATCATTCCGCGTTCCGCACCGATACGCTTGGCCGGCTGCGCAACACCACCGCGTTCGTCGGGCGCACGACCTACGCGCCGCGCGCGCCGGCCGAAGCGGCGATCGAACACGTGCGCGTGATCCACCACGGCGTCCGCGGCACTGCCGAGGATGGGCGTGCCTACAGCGCGGACGATCCGCAGCTGCTCACGTGGGTACATTGCGCCGGGTGCTGGTGCTTCCTGCGCGCGTATGAGCGTTACTGCCAACGCGTTCCGCGTCCCGTGCAGGATCGCTACCTCGCCGAAATGACGCGGATCGCCGAGGCGCTCGGCGCGCGCAACGTGCCCGAGTCGACGGCCGAGCTGGACGCGTTCTTCGCGCGGGTGCGCCCCGAACTGGTGTTCGATGCGCGCACGCGCGAGACGTTGCGCGTGCTCGGTTCGATTCGCTTGCCGATCCCGTTCTCCGGGTTGAGTCGCGACCTGTTCCTCGGCTCCGCGGCCGCGTTGCTCCCGAGGTGGGCGCTCGATCTGATGGAGCGCTCAAGCGGGCAACGCTGGCGTGACCGCGCCGCCGCGCGCGCCTTGCACCTCATCGCGCCGAGCGTGCGCGACGCGATGGCCGAAGGCGGACTCGCATGGCGTGCGTGCCGCCGCACGGGTGCGGATTACGCGGCGTTGTACAGGTGGGCGTAGGGCGGGCACCAGCGCACAGCGATATCCGGGCCCGAGGGCTTGTGCGTCCATGCATCAGGGGAAGCCACGGGTTCCGACTTTCGCCGGAATGGCAAAAAAAGTTGATCAGGCGCTCCCTAACTGCGCTCGCGCAACCATGCCTGCGCGGCGTCGCCGGGCATGGGCCTCGCGAAGAAATAACCCTGTGCCTGGTCGCACTGGAGTTCGGTGAGTGCGCGCGCCTGTGCTTCGGTCTCGACGCCTTCGGCCACGGTGGTGAGCTCCAGTTGCTTGCCGAGGCCGACGGTGGTGGCCACGATCTTGCGTGCTTCGTCGGATGAATGCAGCGCCCACACGAACGAACGGTCGATCTTGATTTCGGAAAACGGCAGCTGCGCCAGTTGCACCAACGAGGAATAACCGGTGCCGAAATCGTCGATGCTGAGCTGGAAGCCTTTCAGCCGCACGCGGGTCAGGATGTCGAGCAGTTCGGCGGTACGGCGCGGGGCCGTCGTTTCCGTCAGCTCCAGGATGATGCGCGCCGGATCCACCCTGGACCGGATGCATCGCTCGTGCAGCAGGTCGGCGAAGTTGACATCGGTCAGGCTGGCGGCGGAGATGTTGATCGCGAGTTGCAGCGCACTGCGGCCGGCGAGTCCGGTCAACCACGCGAGGCCCGTTTCGATGACGCGGATCGTCAGCGCATCCATGTTGCCGGATTGTTCGATCAGCGGGAGGAACCGGTCGGGCGGCAGCAGCCCGAACTCCGGATGTTGCCAGCGCACCAGTGCCTCGACCCCGGCGGGCCGTCCGTCCGCCAGCCGGACCTTCGGCTGGTAGTGCAGCGCGAACTGCCCGTCGCGCAGGGCGGGGGCGATGTCGGCCAGCAACACTTCGCGATCCGCTGCTGCCAGCGGCTCGGGACGCGCCGCGTGATGCGCATGCGTATCCAGCAGTGCGCGAAGTTCCGCGGGTTTGAAGGGTTTGGACAGGGTGCCGATGATGCGCAGGCCGCGTTCGAGGCCGGTCCGCTGCGCCGACTCCAGCACCTTGCTGCCCATGCCGCTCATCATGATGATGTTGGCGCCGCATCCGCCCGCCGCGAGGTTGCGCAGCACCTCCACGCCATCCATGCCCGGCATCAACAGGTCGATGATGATGTGGCTGGGGTCGAAGCTCGCAACGTCCTTGAAAAAAGCCAGCGCGGATTGGGACATCCGCACGGCGAAGCCGTGCCGTTCCGCGGCAAAGGCCACGGTCTGTGCCACCGCGGGTTCGTCATCGAGGATCAGCAGCCGTCGCGATATGTCCTGCTTCATCAGGCGCCACCTTTTTTTCTTTTTTCATCCAGCGCCGCCCGCAGCTTGGCTGCAAGCTCCGGTTTCCGGTACGGCTTGTGGAGCAGGTTGATGCCGGGGTCCACGCGGCCATGGTGGATGATCGCATTTTCGGTGTAGCCCGATGTGTACAGCACCGGCAGGCCGGGTCGCAGCCCGCGTGCGGCTTCGGCCAGCCTGGGTCCCGTCATGCCGCCGGGCATGATCACGTCGGTAAACAGCAGATCGCAGGGAATACCCTGGTGCAGCAGCGCCAGTGCTTCCGGGCCGTTGGTGGCAGCGGCCACGCCGTAGCCGAGGCTCGCAAGCAACTGCACGGCGTGCGCACGCACCAACTCGTCGTCCTCGACCAGGAGGATGTGTTCGCCGTGGCCCGCAACATCGCCGGGTTCGACCCGCACGACGGGTTCGTTCTGGCCTTGGGCCTGGCGCAGGTACAGCGTCACCACCGTGCCGTGGCCGAGTTCGGAATAGATCGCGACGTGGCCGCCGGATTGCTTCACGAACCCGTACACCATGCTCAAACCCAGGCCGGTGCCCTGGCCGCGCGCCTTGGTGGTGAAAAACGGCTCGAACGCGCGCGCGGCATCCTCGGCGCTCATGCCGGCGCCGGTGTCGGAGATCGAAATCCGCACGTAGTCGCCGGGTGCCACGTCCGCGCGCCGTTCGGTGTAGTTTTCATCCAGGATCACGTTGCCGGTTTCGATCATCAGCTTGCCGCCGCCGGGCATCGCATCGCGCGCATTGATGCACAGGTTCAGCAACGCCGACTCGAATTGCGCCGGATCCACCGACACGTTGGCGACGTCGGCCGCATGGTCCACTTCGAGCTCGATGTTCTCGCCGAGGGTACGCCCCAACAGGGTGCGCATCCCATCGACCAGTTGGTCGGGGCGGACGGTGCGCGGTTCCAGCGCCTGGCGGCGCGCGAAGGCGAGCAGGTGGCGGGTCAGCTCGGCACCGCGTTCGCCGGCGCTGCGGACCATGTCGGCCAGCGGAAGCAAGTCCGGCCGGTCCGACAGCTCCTCCGCCAGGGTGTCGGCGTTGCCGACGATGACCGTCAGCAAATTGTTGAAGTCGTGCGCGATGCCGCCGGTGAGCTGCCCGATCGCCTCGAGCTTCTGGGATTGTGCGAGGCGGCGCTCCAGCTCCACGCGTTCGCTGACGTTGGTATGGATCTTCAAGACCCCCACCGGATTGCCGCCCTCGTCGCGAAGCAGGGTCCAGTGACCGTCGACGGTGATGGTTTTCCCGTCGGCGGCGGTTTGCTGCAAACGGCCGGACCATTCGCCCTTCTTGAACACCTCGGTGTCGGCGACTTCGAACGCCACCGGGTCGTCATGGATGACGACTTCCTCCACGGGCTTGCCGATGGCCTGCGCCCGCGAGATGCCGTACATGGTTTCCGCGGCCCGGTTCCAGTACCGGATGCGGTGGTCGAGGCCGCGTACCATGATCGCGTCCTTGGCCCGGTCGAGCAGCGTCGCCTGTTCGCGCAGGGTGTCTTCGCGCCGCTTGCGATCCGAGAGGTCGGTCATCGCTCCGACCATCCGCACCGCGCGCCCGCCCGCGTCGCGGATCACGAAACCGCGGTTGTAGACGAAGGCATAACTGCCATTCTGGCGGCGAAACCGATGTTCGGTGGACCACTGGGTCGCGCCGCTGCTGATCGCCTCTTGAACACTTTGCACGACGCGCTCGCGATCGTCCGGGTGCACGCGCGCGCGCGCCCAGTCGATGGTTTCGACCACTTCGTCGGCGGGGATGCCGAACAGAAGCTGCAAACCCTGGTTCCACCACATCGTGCCGCCCGCGATGTCCCGGTCCCAGATCGCATCTTCGGTGGCGCGACTGAGATAATCGAAGCGCTCGTGACTTCGGCGCAGCTCGGCTTCGATCCGGCGCCGCTCGGTGACGTCGTTGGCAAGCACCAGCCGCGCGGCCATGCCACGGAACACGATGTCGTCCGAGCTGACCTCGACGTCAATGACCGTGCCGTCTTTCCTGATGTGCTGCCAGGATCCGAACTCGCGGTGACCCGCGGGAGCCGTGGAACGCACCTTGGCCAGGCGCGCGTTCTCGTCGGGCGGCCGTATGTCGGAAATGGTCATGGCGAGGAATTCGGCCTCGCTGTAGCCGTACTGCTTGCACGCCTGGGCGTTTACCGCGAGAAACCGGCCGCTGGCAATCTCGAAAACCCACATTGGCAGCGGGTTGGCGACAAACAGCATTTCGTAATAGCCATCGCTGTTGCCGCGCGTATTGTCTTGAGCAGTCATTGGTTCCCTTTGACTGACGAGGCCTCCGTTGCCGCCCCGGGGCACATGTATGCCCAATGTATACCGGGACCCGCCGACAAAAGCACGATCCGGATCACGAAAGGACGGCGCGTAACAAAAGCTCACACGAAGCGCGGCACGTTGTGCGCTCGTCACTGTCGCGGTGAAGCTGGCGCGGGGTGATTCCGGCAAGCCGGATGGCCGCAGGGCATCGGCATGACGTGCAGCTTCGGCGTGGCGGGAATGGTGCCGGCCGAACGCTTGCGCGATCGGTTGCGGCGGGCTGCCCAGGCGTTGAACTCCGCCAAGGCGCGCCGGCCGCCATTGCGTGCGCCTCGCCGTTGCACCGGAATGACGCCGCGCCCGCGAAGGCACGGCGACGGAATCGCGACGGAGCGCGTGGATGCAGGATCAAACCCCGCGCGTGCTTTCGATTGCGCCATGCTTCGCGCCGGCGTCCATCTCGATCGTCGCGTGCGACGGTGCTTCCTCCGCCTGCAATCGCCTGGCGACGGCTTCGGCCTCGCGCATCACGCGCAGCAGGTTGCGCCCGGCGAGGCCGGCGAGTTCGTCATCGCTCCAGCCGCGCCGCGCCAGTTCGGCGAACAGCGCGGGATAGGTGTCCACGCCCTCGAGGCCGGCAGGTGTGACCTCGATGCCGTCGAAGTCGCTGCCGATGCCAACGCTTTCGACGCCCGCGATCTTGCGGATGTGTTCGATGTGGTCGGCGACTTGGGTGATGGTGGCTTTGGGCTGTGGGTGTTGCGCCTCCCATTTGTCCAGCGCGGCCTTCGCGCGCGCGGGCTGGCCGACATACAGCGCGTCGAACTTCGCGGACGCGCCGGCGCGGTCGGCATTCCAGTTCGCGACGGCTTGCGAGACGAATGCCGGATAGAAATTCGCCATCACGATGCCGTGGTTCTGCCTGACCATGCGCAGTACGTCGTCGGGCACGTCGCGCGGGTGGTCATCCAGCGCGCGCGCACTGGAATGCGAGAAGATCACCGGCGCCTGGGTGGTTTCGAGCGCCGCCTTCATGGTGTCGGGCGACACGTGCGAGAGATCCACCAGCATTCCGAGACGGTTCATTTCGTGCACCACGGCACGGCCGAACGGCGTCAGTCCGTGGTGCGTGGGCTCGTCGGTGGCCGAATCCGCCCAGTCGGTGTTCTTGCCGTGGGTCAGCGTCATGTAACGCACGCCCAGCGCGTGGTAGTTGCGCAGCACCGGCAACGAGTTGTTGATCTGATGGCCGCCCTCGACGCCGATCAGGCTGGCGATGCGTCCGGACTTTTCGATGCGCTCGATGTCGTCGGCGGTGGACGCCATTTCGAAGTCATTCGGATACTTCGCGACCATCGTGCGGACGACGTCGATTTGCTCCAGCGTCATCTGCACGGCTTCGGGACCGGTGGTGGTCGCCGGAATCCACACCGACCAGAACTGTGCGCCCAGGTGACCCTTGCGGGCGCGCGGGATGTCGGTCATCAGGTGCACGGCCTTGTCGCCGGTCTTGCCGGGCAGGTTGGACGTGTCGGCCGCAAGATCCACGGCGCCGATGTTGCCGAACTGGTTGCGGATTTCCCACGGCAGGTCGTTGTGGCCGTCGATTACCGGCGTTTCGGTGAGGACGCGGTCGACCCGTGCCGCCAACGCCTTGTCCTTCGGCGATTGCGGCGCGGCGAGGGCGATGCAGGGCAGG
>JBDZUX010000035.1:0-33016 GCA_040255405.1 Lysobacteraceae bacterium | reverse complement strand
CAGGCCGCGGATCTCGACCAGCGTCTGCTTGTCACCTGCGGTCTGGTTGCCGTCCTGCATTGCCGCAACTGCTGTGTTCATCGTCGTCTCCTTGCTGCTGTTCCCTTCTCCCGCCGGGAGAAGGTGGCCGGAACGGCCGGATGAGGGTTCGGCATGCACGCAATCTTCCACGATGCGCGAAGACCGTACCCTCACCCCGCGCTACGCGCTGGACTGCAAACACCTCGTCATTCCGGGGCGACCCGAAGGGACGAACCGGAATCGGTTTCGATGCCGGCCATGACACCGATTCCGGGTTCCGGCCTGCGGCCGACCCCGGAATGACAAGCCATTACTGTCCGCTCGCGGTCTTCACCTGCACCTTCTCGCCATCCTTCAGATCCGCGGGCGGCGTGGTGACCACTTCGGCGCCCGCATCCAGCCCTTGCAGAACCTGCTTCATGTCGGAGAAGTCGGCACCCGTGGTGACGGACGTTCGCTGCGCGTGACTGTCCTTCACCACGAACACCACGTCCTTGCCGTCGCGCTTCACCACCGCCGATTTCGGCACCAGCACGCCGGGCAGCGGCTGGTGGTTCTCGCCGCTCTTTTCGAGGAACGACACCCGCACGCCCATCTCGGGCAGGATGCGCGGGTCCTTCTTGTCCAGCGCGATGCGCACCTTCACCGTGGCCTTGCTGCGGTCGGCGCTCGGGATGATCGCGATCACGTGCGCGGGAATCTTCCAGTCGGGATACGCGTCCAGGATCGCCTCGACCGGCATGCCGGGTTTCACGCGGCTGATGTAGGACTCGTTGACGTCCACGTCCACTTCCAGCGAGTTCATGTCCACGATGGTGGCGAGGCCGCCCGCGATGCCGCCACCCCCCGCGGTGTATGGCGATACGATCTCGCCGACCTCCGCGCCCTTGGCAGTCACCACGCCCGCAAACGGCGCGCGGACCACGGTGAAGTCGAGGTTGACCTCGGCGGCCCGCATCTGGTCTCTGGCCGCCTTCGCCTGCGTGATCGCGACATCGAGCGCAGCAGCGTCGGTGGCGACCTGGGTGTTGGCCTGTTCGGCGGCCTGCTTCGACACGTAGCCGCGATCGACCACGTCATTCATGCGCGCGGCATTCGCGCGATCCTGCTTCAGCACCGCACGCGCCTTCACGACCGACGCCTGCGCGGCGGCGTACTGCGCCCTGGTCGAATCGAGCTGTGCCTGGTAGGCGGTGGGATCGAGCCGCGCCAGGACCTGGCCCTGCTTGACGTGCGCACCCTCGTCGACCGACACCTCCGTCAAGGTGCCGATGATCTGCGCCGAAATCGTGGCTTGCCGGCGCGCGACCACGTAGCCGGTCGCCTGCAGCACCGCCGCGTCGCCGCTGGAGGCCGCAGTCACCGCCGTCGCGGTCGTCACTGTGGTCGCCTGTCCACGCAACGCGAATGCCGCGGCCACGCCCGCGATGATCAAGACGACCACGGCGATGCCGACAATCCACGGCCAGCGCGGGCGCGATTCACCATCGTCGCGCTGTGCGCGATCGATGCGCAATTGCTGCAGAAGATCGTCGCTGGATCGTTCTTCGCTCACCGTCGTCCCCAGGCGCGCCTTCGGCGGTCGCACAAGTCTGCCACAGCTTGGCAGGCGACCCGCCGGCCGGCCACTCACCACCATCAAGCACCGCGGCTGACAGGTGTCACACCCGCCCGGACCCGCGCGACGCATGGCGCTGGCTGCGCCTACAATCGCGAATCCTGCCGCCGAGGCCACACCGATGCCCTTCCTGTTCGAGGCCCCATCCATTCCGTCCCTGTCCGTGCAAGGCAGCGACGCGCGATTCCCCGTGCACCGCATCTACTGCATCGGCCGCAACTACGCCGACCACGCGAAGGAAATGGGCGCGCAAACGGTGAGTCGCGCCAACCCGGTGTTCTTCATGAAACCGGCCGACGCAATCGTGGCCGGCGGCGGTAACGTGCCTTATCCGTCGGTGACACACGAACTGCACCACGAAGTGGAAATGGTGGTGGCGCTGGCGCGCGGCGGATGCGACATCGACGCGGCACGTGCGATCGGATGCGTCTTCGGTTACGGCGTGGGGCTCGACCTGACCCGCCGCGACCTGCAGGCCGCAATGAAGGCGAAAGGCTTGCCGTGGGACGTCGCCAAGGGCTTCGACGCGTCCGCACCGGTGTCGACGTTGCGTGCCGCAAGCGAAACAGGACATCCCGCGCACGCGCGCCTGTCGCTCATCGTCAATGGCGATACGCGCCAGGACACCGACATCGCGGACATGATTTTCCCCGTCGCGGAAATCATCGCCGAGCTGTCGAAATTGTTCGAGCTGAAACCCGGCGACCTGATCTTCACCGGGACGCCGGCGGGCGTGGGTCCGCTCGCACGCGGCGACCGCTTCGTGGCGGAACTCGAAGGCGTGGCGCGACTGGAGGGCAGCATCACCTGAAGGCGCGCGGCTTGCGCATGACACGCGGGAGTGCCTAAATGGGCGCGCCGCGACCCGGCAAGAGAGATCCGGTCACTTCCACGAAAGGAGATCGCTATGAGCTTCGCGAAAGACTTCAAGGCTTTCATCATGCGCGGCAACGTGGTCGACCTGGCCGTCGCGGTGGTGATCGGCGGCGCCTTCGGCAAGATCGTCACCTCGTTCGTCGACGACATCATCATGCCGCCGATCGGCATCCTGGTCGGCGGCATCGACTTCGCGAAATTGAAGTGGATCATCCAGGATTCACCCGACCCGAAACAGATCGTTGCGATCAACTACGGCGCCTTCATCAATACGGTGATCACCTTCCTGATCATCGCGCTCGCCGTGTTCGTGGTCATCAGGCTCCTGCAGAAGGTCCACCCTTCGAAGGCCGACGCCCCGCCCGCGCCGACGCCCGAAGTCACGCTGCTGACCGAGATCCGCGACCTGTTGAAGCAGCCACGCTGATGTCGGAAGGAGGCGCCGTTCGGCGCGCCGCCACGCGTGTCAGGTGACGTCCGCGAAGTGGCCATCGAAATCATCCAGGCCGACATCACGACCCTGCGCGTCGACGCGATCGTCAACGCGGCGAATGAATCGTTGCTTGGCGGCGGCGGGGTCGACGGCGCGATCCACCGCGCCGCCGGCCCGCGCCTGCTGGAAGCGTGCCGCGCATTGCCGGAAGTGCGTCCCGGGGTGCGCTGCCCGACGGGCGAAGCACGCATCACGTCCGGATTCGACCTGCCGGCGCGGCACGTGATCCACACGGCGGGGCCGGTGTGGCACGGCGGCGAACACGGCGAACCCGACCTGTTGTCTGCTTGCCATCGCAACGCGCTGGTGCTCGCGCGCGAACACGCCATCGACAGCATCGCGTTTGCCGCGATCAGTTGCGGCGTGTACGGCTACCCGCGCGACGCCGCCGCGGCAATCGCATTGGCGGTGCTGGCGGAAGCGCGGCAGCACACGCGTACGCCGCACCGCATCGTGCTGTGCGCGTTCGACAGGGGCATGGCCGGGGCATGGCAACGGGCGGCCGAACGCCTGCATGTCGATATCAAGCCATAATTTGGCCCCAGCGCGCATGGAGCCCAACGCACGGTGCCTCAGCGCAACGGATATAGCGCGGCAGGCCGGGCTGACGCCGGACCTGATCGGGGAACCCCAACGAGCGTCATCATGGTGACGGGTATAACGGCGGCAGGCCGGCATCCCGGTCGCGCACAGGTTTGCCGTCACTGCCCCACGCGAAACCTTTCGCGAATGCTTCCCCCACCACAGCGCACGCCGAAGACGGATCGCCGCCCTGCCACCGCGCGCGCTGCAGCGCGTCCAGCGCATCGCGTTGGGCGGTGTCGGCCAGCGCATCGCGCACCTGGCTCAGGTGGGTGATGCCCGGCCGCGCGGCTCGTGCCCACTCCAGCAACGCACGTTCGCAAGCCGCCGCATCACCCGCACGCGCGGCGGCGAGCGCCTGGTGTTGCAGTGTGCGCGAATCCGATGGTCGTACGAGTGGCGCCGCAGCGCCCGCGTCGTCCGACGCCGGTTTCGCGCCCCTCGAAGGCGACGGCGGTGAATCACGTTGAGCCGCGGGACGCGGGTGGCGTGCGCGGCGCCGTCGCCGCCGCCACCACCACGTTGCGGAAGCCGCGATCACGAGCAGCCACAGCGCGAGGCTCGTCAACGCGACGACGCGCCAGAAGCCCGGCGCGAGCGCAGCCGGTGCGGCAACCGGTACGGGAACCGCGCTGGTGCTGCGCGTCGCAACACTGGCGTCTGGCGGCGCGGAGACACTCGCTGCAATGGCCACCGCGCCCGAGACACGCACCGTGTGCGCAGGCACGCTCGCTTGTTCGGCGCGGCCGGTTTCGACATTCCACCAGTTCAAGGTGATCGCGGGAATCGTGAGGCTGCCGTTCCGTTGCGGCACGATCGCGAAGCTGCGCGTGCGCTTGCCCTGCAGCCATTGGCCGCTGTCGTCGGTGGAATCCTGTGTCTGGTCGGGATAGGTTTGCGCGCCCGCGATCGGCGGCAGTTCCGGTTCGGGCAGCGTGTCGGCCGGTTGTCCGCTGGCGCTGATGCTCAGCGTAAGCGTCAGCGGCGTGCCCGCATCCACTTCGCCGCTCGACGGCAGTCCGGTCATTTTCAATTGCAGCGCGCGCGCTGGCAGCCATGGCTTGCCAGCGCCGGCGGGTGCAGCGCGCGCAGTCAGGTGCACGCTGGGCGCCAACGCCTCGATCGGCGCGCCGAGACCCGGCATCTGCCCATTCAAGATCGCGTTGGGGTTGTTGAACCACGTGCCGGGGTTGCCCACCGCAAGCCGCTGCCCCTGGAATTCCGGACCCCGAACCGTGATCTCACCGCTACGTTGCGGGATCAGTGCCCAACTGCGCTCGATCACCTTGTATGCATAACCATTGCGATTGGTCATGTAACGATGATCGCGATCGAGCTTGATCACGCGCGCGCCGTCGGCGCTCGGATCGCCCAGCGCGCCATCGACGCCGGGCAGGTAGAACAGCCGCACGGTGTATACCGTTTGCTGCCCCACCCAGGGCGAACTCGACAGCACGCTGGCTTCCATGAACACCGGCTCGCCGACCTTGCCCATGCCCCCTGCGGGTGCCGCGCCGACCTGCAGTGTCAACGGTTGCGTGGTCGCGCCGCCGACGTCGAGCGGTGGAATCGCGAGCGTGCCCGCATGCAACGGCTTCAAGGCAATGCCAAGTTGTGAGGTCGCTTCGGCCTTGCCGTTCGTGACCTGCACGCTGCTGGAACGCGACGTGCCCAGCACCTGGAAATCGTTTTGCAGCGGCGACAGATCCGGCGTGTCGAGGGCGCCGCTGGATTGGATATTGAGCGTGACGGTATCGCCGAGGCTGACGTGGGTGCGATCGAGGAACGCGTGCACGGCGCCTGGCGCCCCCGTGGCGGCGTGGACGAGCGGCGCCAGCAACAACAGCAATACGATCCACCCATGGCGCATCATCGCTCGCGATCCTCCTGTTGGTGGCCGTTGCGTTGCTCCCACTCCAGCCGGAACTTGCGCCGCAGCAGCGCGCCGGGATCGTCCGGCACCGCGTGCAGCATCGCGCGTTGCTCGGCGTTGAAGCGGTCGTCCTGCTTCGAGTCATCCTGGCCCAAGGCGAATGCACCGCCCGTGCGCCCGGTGTTTCCGTCGGCCCGCTGCAGCTCGCGCGAAAGGGCCTGCGACGCGTGCCGTGCCTGTTCACCCTGCCTGGCGGCTTCGCCGGCCGATGCACCATCGTCGCTGGATGGCGTGGCATCCGGCCCGCCGCCTTGCCGCCGTGCGTTCTGGCCGGGCGCCGCACCGCCTTGACGGCCATTCGACGTCGCGGAATTTGCGGACGACGAAGGCTGCTGCTGCGCACCGGGTTGCGAAGGCTCCTGGCCCTTGTTCGCAGTCGACGGCGAGCCCGGGTGCTTCGAGGAAGATTGCTGATCACGTTGGGCGCCGGTCGCGCCCTTCCCGCCTTGGCCCTGCTGCGACTGGGGTTTGGCGTGCCGCTTCAGCCAGTCCTCGACCGCATCCAGGTTCGCGCGTGCATCCGCGAAATCCGGCTCGCGCCGCAAGGCATCCTTGTAGGCGTCGATGGCTTGCCCGTACTCGCCTTGCCTGGCGAGCGCATTGCCCAGGTTGTAGTGTGAACGCGCATCGTCGCCTCGGGCGAACGCCCTGGCGGCTTCGGCAAAATCCCCGGCGCGATACGCCGCCGCACCCTTCATCGCGGGCGTCGCGGCCAGTGTCCGGGCCTGCGCGGTGTCGCCGTGCTGCAACGCCTGCAGCGCACGCTGGTCGCGATTCGTGAACAGCGATTCCAGGGAGTCCGCGTGTGCGGGCGGCGCGCCAAGCGGCAACAGGCACACCGCGAACAGCATCAGCCAGCCGCGCCGGAATGCGAACGCAGCAAACACCAGCAGCGCAGGCAGCAACCACACGCCGCCGTCGCGCCACACCTGCGCCCGCTCGCCATGGCTCGCGCGACCGGTTTCCGTCTGTGGCGCAGCCAGCGCCGTCACGCCGGTGCCATCGGCTCGCAGGACCACGTATTGTCCGCCGCCCGCCTTCGCGACCGCGCGCAATGCTGCATCATCACGGCGAGCCATCAGGGGCCCGTGCGCGTCGTTCGCGAAGCCGCCGCCCTGCCGGGGCACCGGCGCGCCTTGCGCGGTGCCGATTCCGAGTACATCCACGCGAATGCCTTGCGCGTGCGCGTCCCGCGCCGCCGCGACCGCGGCTTGGTCGGCCGTGTCCGTCACCAGCACGATCTCGCCGCCCTCGACGTGTGATTGCCCCAGCAGTTCGACGCTGCGCCGGATGCCGCTTGCAGCATCGTTGCCGGGCACCGGCATCACGTCCGGCTGCAGCACGCGCAGCAGGTTCATGACCGTATGCTTGTCGTCGGTCAGGGGCGCGACCGTGAACGCCGCCCCGGCATACGCGACCAGCGCCGTGCGCGCATCGCCCGCGGCATCCAGCAGATCGCGCACCGCGAAGCGGGCGCGGGTCATGCGGTCGGGCCTCAGGTCCCCGGCGAGCATGTGGTCCGACAGGGACAATGCGATCACGCGCGCCGCCCCGTTCACGTACAGCGGCGCCGCGACCTGCTGCCACGCCGGTCCCGACAACGTGGCCACCGCCACCAACCATGCCAGCGTGACCAGCGCCAACGCACCGCGCTTGCGTGTGTCTCCGCGAATCAAATGCGGCAACAACACCGCATCGGCCAATCGGGCAAACGCCGTACGACCACCGCTGCGCGCCAACATCCAGAGGACCAACGGCAACGGGGCCAGCGCCAGCCACCACCACGGCCGCAGGAAGTGCAAGGGAAAGTCGAACGCGCTCATGTCGCGACGGCCTTGCGGGGCTCCAACACGCGCCACGGCAACAACGTGCAAGCCAGCAGCAGCGCAAGGGCCAGTGGCCATGGGTACCACTCGCGATCCGGACGCACCAGCGACTCGCCGCGCGCCAGCGGTTCCAGCACGTCGATGGCGCGATACGCGGCGGCAAGCTGGCCGGCGTCGGCGGCGCGGAAGAACCGTCCCCCGGTTTCGCGCGCGATCCGCGTCAACGCCTGCACGTCCAGCTCGTTGTCGGGTGCCGGCAGTTGCATGCCGAACACGCTGAGCGTCTGCGCATCGGAACCGACGCCGATCGTGTAAATGCGCACACCCGCTGCCTTCGCGAGCTTGGCGGCCTCCAGCGGCACCACGTTGCCGGCGGTGTTGACGCCATCCGTGAGCAACACCAGCACGCGCGCCCGCGCCGGCAAGGCGTCGAGGTGTTTCACCGCCAGCACGATCGCGTCGCCGATCGCGGTTTCGCGTCCGGCGAGCCCGATGGCCGCGCCCGCCATCTGCTTCGCGACCGCGTCGACGTCGAACGTCATGGGCGTCAGCAGGTAGGCCTGCGTGCCGAACAGGATCAAGCCGACGTCGTCGCCGGAACGCTTCTCGATGAACCGCTGCGCGATGGCCTTGACCGACGCAAACCGGCTGACCGCAAGGTCGCCGAAGCGCATGTCCTCGATCGCCATGCTGCCGGAACAGTCGACCGCCAGCATCATGGCCCGTCCGGTGTGCGTCAGTGCCTGCGGTGGCGCCGTTTGTTGCGGACGCGCGGCGGCGCACACCAGCGACAACCACGCCAGCGCGGCGACCGCGATGCGCCAGCGCGCCGCGCCCGCCGCGTGCGTGCGCGCGAGCGCGATGCGTTGCGGCAGCCGCAACGCCGCGCCCGGCGCGGTCGGCGGCACGAACCGCCACACCAGCCAAGGCAGCGGCACCAATGCGAACATCCACGGCCATGCGAAAGTCATGGCGTTGCGGCTTTCGGGATTACGACAGGCTCTTGAAACCGCCGCCCACGGGGCGCCCGCCAAGCCGTGCGACACCACACCCGTAGCGCCGCCGCCACCGCCGGTACATCGAGGGCGGGCAGTGGACGAAAGCGTACGTCCATCAAGGCATCGAGGGCCTGCCGCGTCGCGGCATCGCGCGCGTAACGATGCACGAAGGTGCGCCACGCGGCGCCGTCCCGCGTGGCCGCCGCCGGATCGATGCGGCGGGCCATGCGCCGTAACAGGCGCGAGGCGTCCTCGGCAGCGCACGCGTCATCGTGACGATCGGCGTGCGCGGCCTCGATCGCATCGATTTCCCGGAGGATCGCTTGCAGCGGACGCAGCCGCGCGCGACGCCGCCACCACCACGCCACACCGACCGCGAACGCGATCACGACCAGCAGCAGCAACCACCAACCCGGTGCCGGCGGCCACCAACCCGCCGGCGGCAGATGGATGTCGCGAAGCACGGGACCGCTGTCATTCATGCCGTGCGCTCCGCCGCCGCAGAAACGGCGCCAGCGCCACGTCGGGTTCGTCGCCCGTCGACAGCATCATCCACGCCACGCCCGCGGCATCGCATGCCGAGGCAAGGCCATGCCAGCCCGCGGCGAGTGCGTCGCGGAATCCGGCGCGCGCTTCGGCACCCCCGAGGTCGACCAACTGCCGATCCGCCGCCGTCTCGAACACGTACGCGCCCCTGGGCGCCAGTTCGCGCTCGAGCGGATCGACGATGATCACCACGCGGACTTCGGCGTGCCGCGTCAGGCGCACCAATGCCGCGGTTGCGTTCGCGTCGGTGCACCAACCGTCCGACAGCAACCAGACGCGATTGCCGGCCGCGATCAACCGTTGCGCCCGCGCAATCGCGGTCGAGAGGGGCTCGGCGGCCTCCGCGCCGGCGCCGGCGGCTGCATCCCAGCGCGCCACTGCGCCCAGCGTGTTCAAGGCGCCGCGCGCGCAGGCGTGCGGATCGACCGCATCGCGCACCGCGCCGAAGGCCAGCGCGCCCACCCGATCACCGCCCCGCACGCAGGTCCAGGCCAGCCAGGCCGCGGCACGCGCCGCCGCCACCGACTTGTAGCGCACGCGCGTACCGAAGCGCATCGTCGCGTGGGTGTCCATGAGCAAAAGCAGGCTGCGCTCGCGCTCGGCTTCGAACAACTTGGTGTGCCATTTGCCGCTGCGCGCCGTACGCCGCCAATCGATGTTGCGCGCGTCGTCGCCCGCCTGGTAGACGCGCGACTCGGCGTAGTCCATCCCGCGTCCGCGCAACGCCGAAACATGGCCGCCTGCCAAGGGTGTGCGGGCATGCGTGCGCACGCTGCCCGGCTTGCCCGCGCGTGCGCGCAGCGCGATCAGCTCCGCGAGATCGACACGGGTGATGCTGTCGGTGAAACTTTTTTCTGCGGGCATGAGGGATCGAGCAATATCATCGCAACCAATGGTCACAGCCGCCTCCAAAACGTCAGTGACGAAGCGGCTGTTGTGAAAAGTCAGGCCATGGGTGGCCGTTCTGGTGTCCGCGAACCCAGGCCCGTTCCGTTCACGGCACCAACCGGGATGCAGCGATCAAGGACGATCGCATGATCAAGGCAGCGGCACCCGCTCCAGCAATTGCTGCACCACGTCGTCGACCCGCAAACCTTCCGCTTCCGCTTCGTAACCGAGCAGCACGCGATGGCGCAGCACGTCGGGTGCGAGCGCCTGGATGTCCTCCGGCAGCACGTAGTCGCGGCCGGCCAGCCACGCGGCCGCGCGTGCGCAGCGTTCCAGCGCGATGCTGGCACGCGGACTCGCGCCCCACGCGATCCGGTCGCGCAACTTCGGCGCCCACGGACGCGGATCGCGCGTCGCAAGCACCAGTTGCACGATGTATTCCTCGAGGCCCTCGGCCATGTGCAGGTCCAGCACTTGCTCGCGTGCGGCAAAAATGGATTGCTGGTCGAGCAAGCGTTCCGGCCGGGCGTGCGGCGCCAGTTCCTCGCGTGCACGACGGCGTGCGAGCTGCAGGATGCCGCGTTCGGCGCCGGCGGCGGGGTAGCGCACGGGCACGTGCAACAGGAACCGGTCGAGTTGTGCCTCGGGCAGCGGGAAGGTGCCCTCCTGCTCGATCGGATTCTGCGTCGCCATCACCAGGAACAGCTTCGGCAGCGGCCACGAGCGGCGCCCGATCGTGACCTGGCGTTCGGCCATCGCCTCCAGCAACGCGGACTGCACCTTCGCCGGTGCGCGGTTGATCTCGTCGGCCAACACCAGGTTGTGGAACAGCGGCCCGGGCTCGAACTCGAACACGCCGGTTTGCGGACGCAAGACATCGGTGCCGGTCAGGTCGGCGGGCAGCAAGTCGGGCGTGAATTGCACCCGGTGGAAATCCGCTTCGATGCGCGCGGCCAGTGCCTTGATCGCCGTGGTCTTGGCCAGACCCGGCGCGCCCTCGACCAGCAGGTGTCCGTCGGCCAGCAGCGCGATCAACAGGCGGTCGACCAGCGCTGGCTGGCCGATGACCTCGGTTTGAAGCGCGGACCGCAATGCCGCGAAGCGCGCGTGCAGGGCGTCCGGGCCTGCATTGCCGGACGCGGCAGTTGGAGCCGCGGCGGCGTCAGACGTGGGATAGCTGTCGGCGTGCATGCGCCCAGTAGACCACAGCCGGGCGCGAAAGTTTGGTCCGAGCCGGCGGGCCGCGTATCCCCCGGAATGCAGAACGGCGCGGTTGCCCGCGCCGTTCCTGCGTCCCTACCTGGCAGGGAACCTCATTGCACCATGGTTTCCTGGCCCAGGATGTGCGGCGTGATGAACACCAGCAATTCCGCCTTGCTGTTCTTGTCCACCTTGTCGCGGAACAGCGCTCCAAGGATCGGAATGTCGCCGAGGAACGGCACCTTGGTGACGTCATGCTCGTTCTGGAACTCGTAGACACCGCCCAGTACGACCGTTTGCCCGTTCCCGACCAGCACCGAAGTGTCGATCTCGCGATGATCGATCTGCGGGACAAAGCCGCCGCCCGGATTGGGCACCAACCGGCTGACCGCGTCCTTGAGGATCTTGAGCTTCATGAACACGCGATTGTCGGAGGTGATTGTCGGCGTGACATGGAGTTCCAGCGCGGCGTTCTTGAATTGCACCGTCGCCGTACCCTGGCCACCGCCGGCACCGGAGTTCTGGAAGGTCAGGTAGCCGATCTGCTGGCCCTGCACGATGCTGGCTTCCTGGTTGTTGGCAGTCACGACCTTCGGTTGCGAAATGGTCTCGCTGCGGCCTTCCTGCTGCGCGGCGCTCAGCTCGAGATTGAGCAGATAGTCGTTGCCCAGGATGCCGAAGGCGATGTTGCTGGAGGTGATGCCGGCGGTATTCGCGGGCAGGTTGACATTCAGGCCAGAGGCGATCGTCGGGGGTGCGACGCTGGTGGGGTCCCCACCCGTGGCCAGCGCCTTGGCCAAGCCATTCTGCCATGTGCGAACGCTGTTGTTCGTACTGGACACATCATCAGTGGTGGACCCGGTCGACATCACCTGCCCACTCGGGTTGACCTGGAAGCCGGCGATGCCCAGCTTGGCGCCCAGTTCGCGGGTGAAGCTGTCGGTCGCGATCACCAGCCGCGATTCGATCAGCACCTGCTTGACCGGGCGGTCCAGCACCGATACCAGCTGCCGGATTTCCTGCACCTTTTCGGGTGTGTCGTTGACCAAGAGGGTGTTGGTGCGCTCGTCGAACGACACGCTGCCGCGCGGCGAAAGGAATCCGCGTTCCGCACTGGTCGAGCCACCGCCACCGCCGACGTTGCCCGCCTTCGCGCCGGACGTCAGCAGGTCGGCAATTTGCTGCGCGCTGCCGTAATTGATCGGGATGTAATCGGTGACCAGTTGCGCGCTGTTGAGCTGCTTCTCGCGCGCATTGGCGATGTCTTCCTCGTACTTGGCGAGGTCGGCCTGCGGCGCCACCCAGATCACGTTGCCGTTCTGGCGCTTGGCCAGGCCCTTGGCGCGCAGGATCACGTCGAGCGCCTGGTCCCACGGCACGTTGACCAGCCGCAGCGTGACATTGCCCTGCACGCTGTCCGCGGCCACGATGTTCAGGTTGGAGACGTCGGCCAGCAGTTGCAGCACCGAACGCACCGGGATGTCCTGGAAATTGAACGTGACGCGGCTGCCGTTGTACACGATCGGCTTGGGCGCACCCAGGACGCTGGTTTCACTGGACGTCGGCCGCGAGAATTCGACCACGTATTGGTTGCCCGTCTGGTACGCCGCGGTCTGCATCACGCCGCGCGTATCGACTTCGATCTTCGCGCCGCCCGAGACCGGGCGGGTATTGATGCTTCGCACCGGCGTTCCGTAACTGGTCACGTCCAGGCGGCGGGCCTGCGATGCGGCAAGGCTGGCACCGGCAACCTCGATGACCGTCGCGTCGCCATTGCTGTGCATGCTGGTGGCGGCGCCCGGCTGGCTGAAATCGATGACCAACTTGCCCGCACCGTGATCACCGCGCTGGAAGTCCACGCCCGTGATGACGTTGCTCCCGGCCATCGCGGCGGCCTTGTCGGGATTCGTGCTGACCACCGAAAGGGAACGCTCCGACTGCGGCGGCGGGGGCGCGGTCGCCAGCGCCGGCGCTTGCGCAGCCGCCGGTTCGGGTGCCGCTGAAGCCGTGGCACCGGACATGCCGTCACCAATCGTCACGACGACTTGATTGCCCTCGACGTTGGTCACGTACGGAGATGCCTCGGTCAGCGCGACCACGACGCGGGTGCGGCCATTCGCCTCGACCGCACTGACGCCCTGTGCCGTGCCCTGGTTCACCGGGTAGTTGCGTTGCGTGAGCCCGTTGCTGGTATCGGCGAAGTCCAGCGCAATGCGCGGCGGCGTGCTGGTGCTGAACGCCTGCGGTGTCGCGGCCGGACCGGAGAAGGTCAGGGTGACCTGGACCTTGCCGCCGGGCAGCGACGCGGCGCTGACGTTCTGCAAGGTGTTGGCCGCCATGGCCGGTCCCGCCACCAGCAGGCCTATCGTCATCACCGACATCGCCAACAACGCCATCCAGCCGCGTCGCGGTTGGAAGTGGCCGCCACTGGAGCGACGGAGGTAGTGAGCAGGTTTGGTCATCATGAACGTAACCCCCGATGAATCGTCATTTGTCGCCCAATGCGACGCTCGCGTCGCGTTCCATCCAGCCGCCCGAACCGTTCGGCACCAGTTCCACCACATCCACTTCACTGGTCGTCACCTGGGTGACGTGCCCGTAGTTCTGGCCCATGTAGTCGCCGACGTGGACCTGATGGATCACGCCTTGCGGATCCTTGACCAGCGCTTCGATACCGCCCTTTGCACCGATCGTGCCGACCATTTTCAGGCTGTCCAGCGGAAAGGCTTCCAGCGGCTCGCGCGGACGGTCCTGGTCGGGATGGGGACCCGCCGCGGTCTGCGCGGTGGCTTGCGCCGGCGCCGGCTCGAACGGATCACGCCGGTCCTGGTCCTGGTAGATGAAGGTTTCGAAGGTCTTGACGACCGGCAGCGCGGGCAGGGGCGCGCCCTTGCGCGCTTTGACCTGCGCCACCCACTCGTGCAGGTCGTCCTGGCCGCTGCAGGCGGCAAGGCCGAGCATCATGCCGAGCGTGGCAAACATCAGGGCGATACGGGCGGCTCGCATGATCAGTGCCCTCCCTTCTTGGCCGCTGCCTTCTCGTCGTTGGCTTTGGCCTCTTCATCGCCGAGATAGCGATAGGTCTGCACCGTGCCTTCGAGGGACAACTCGCCGTCCGGCGGGGGCGCGTCCTTGGCGCCGCCCGACTTGGCGGCTTTCAATGACACGTCGTGCATCGTGAGGATCACCACCCGCGGCAGCGAAGCCACGCTGCTGATGAAGGTGCCGAACTGGTGGTAGGTGCCCTGCATCTTCAGCGCGATCGGCTGGATCGCGTAGAACTCTTTCGGAATCTCCGGCTGCGGCTTGAACAATTCCGTTTCGATGCCGGCCGCCTGCGCGGTCTGCGAGATGTTGACCAGCAGTGCGGGCATTTCGGTCTTGCTGGGCAACTCGCGCAGCATCTGGCTCAGCATTTCGTTCATCTGCGCAAGCTGCGCCTTCAGCGCATCGAGGTTCACGACCTTGGCCTGCTTCGATTCGAATTCCTGTTTCAGCTTCACTTCCTGTTGCTGGCCGGATGCGAGCGTGTCCTGCTGGCCGCTGACGTAGAAATACCAGCCGAGGAACACGACCACGACGATCACCAGCCCGACGAAGAAGCCCTTGACCGATTTCGGCCAACCGCCGATGTTGTTGCGGTCGAGATTGCGCAGGTCATCGAAGAATTTCATGGCCTGGCCCCTCCCTTCGTGGTGGACGCAGCGGGCGCTTGCGGCGCCTTGTCCCCCACCGCCGTCGATGCGACCGGCGCGGATGTCGCCACCGGAGCCGCCGGCAGGTTGGCCGGCGCAGCGGAGGCCGAAGCGACCGGCACCGCCGCCGCTGTGGCGACACTCGGTGCGCCCGTCGCTGCCAACGCGGCTGCGGTCGACGCTGCGACGGGCGCCGCGCTGGACGAACCCGCTGCCGGCGCGCCACTACCCTCATTCTTCGGCGTGGTCAACGCGACCACCAACTGGAATTCGTACGGCGTGTTCGTGTCGTTGTGGACATTGGTGGTGCTGACCAGCGTGGTCGGCCCCATCCACGGCGACGCTTCGATGTTGCGCATGTACTGCGCGACCGTCGCGTTGGATTGCGCCACGCCATCGAGCGTGAGCTTGTCACCCTGTTGGGTCAGGCCGGTCAAGCGCACGCCGGCCGGCACCGTCTGCACGATCTGGTCGAACAGGTGCACCATCTGCGAGCGGCTGGATTGCAGTTTCTCGACGATGCGCTTGCGCGCCAACAGGTGGTCCTTGACCTTCTGCAGGTTCTGGATTTCCGTGATCTTGGCGTCGAGCTGCGCGATCTGGCCCTTGAGGTATTCGTTGCGGTCGTTCTGGTGATCGATGCGCAGGCTTACCCAGAAGCCCCACAACAACACCAGCACCACCGCCGCGACGAACGCGACGATCAACTGGGTGAAGAACTCGCGCTTGCGGCGTTCACGCCGTTCCGCACGCCACGGGAGGAGGTTGATCTTGGCCATCAGTCGAAACTCCTCAGGGCCAGCCCAGCCGCGATCATCAGCGCGGGCGCGTCCTGTGCCAGCGTCTGCGCCTGCAGGCGCGGCGACAGCGACATGCTCGCCAGCGGGTTGGCCACCACGCATGGCACCCCGAGCTGCTCGACCACCATGTCGGCCACGCCGGGAATCGATGCGCAGCCACCCGCCAGCACGACCTGGTCGACCTTGCCGAATTCGCTGCCCGCGAAGAAGAACTGCAGCAAGCGGCTGACCTGCTGCACCATGGCTTCCTTGAACGGCTCCAGCACCTCGATCTCGTAGGATTCGGGCAAACCGCCCTGGCGCTTGGCGAGGCCGGCTTCCTCGTAGGACATGCCGTAGCGGCGCATCACCTCGTCGGTGAGCTGCTTGCCGCCAAACACCTGCTCGCGCGAATAGATGGTGCGCTGGTTCTTGAGCACCGACAGCGTGATCATCGTGGCGCCGATGTCGACCAGCGCCACCAGCGCGTCGCGCGGCACCGACAGTTGGTCGGCCACCAGCCGGAACGCGTTCTCCATCGCGAACACTTCGACGTCGATCACCTTGGCGGTGAGCCCGCCCAGATCGAGCGCCGCGACGCGCATGTCCACGTTTTCGGTGCGCGATGCAGCCAGGAGGATCTGCTGCATTTCCGGATTGTCTTTCACCGGGCCGATCGGTTCGAAGTCGAGGCTGACCTCCTCGATCGGGTAGGGAATGTACTGGTTGGCCTCGACCTGCACCTGGCCTTCGAGATCGTCATCGGACAGGTCGGCCGGCATCGGGATCACCTTGGTGATCACCGCCGAACCCGCCACCGCGGCCGCCGCGTACTTGGTGCGCGCGCCCGAGCGCTGCATCGCGCGCCGGATCGCGTCGCCGACGGCTTCGACCTCGACGATGTTCTTCTCGACCACGGCGTTGGGCGGCAGCGGTTCGACCGCGTAGTGCTCCACGCGGTAGCGCGAACCGGCCTGGCTCAGCTGCAACAACTTCACTGCCGTCGAACTGATGTCGACGCCGATCAGCGGCGCAGCATTGGTTGTCAGTATTCCCACTGGAATTCCCCTTCCCCGTGCCCGCTCGCAAAAAACGTGGCGCGATTTGAATTAGATACGAAAGTTAACGAAATATCAATAACCTTGCAAAGTGCGTACAAGCTTATGATGTTCCAGTGCTTTCGATCTGAAATCATCCTCGTTGCTTGCGGATTTGCAGTGGACGTGCGTCACAAATCCGCGAGCCGGCTTCCGCCCGCCCGGTCTGCGTCCCCCTTGCGCAAACCCCGGCGCCTTGTCGCTGTTTCCGACGCGCCCCGGGCGGTGCGATGCACGCTCAGGCAAAAGCCGTGCACGCGCGGCGGAGCATACGCCACCTGCAAAAACGAACTTTGTCGACGATCACGGAACCTGCATCCGGGACGAGCATCTATACTTTCCAACCGCTTCGTTAGCCGCGGCGTCGTGCGCACCGCGCACCGCGCCTGATCCGGAATCTGCATGAGAATCTTCAAACGACTGGCGCTGATCGCCCTGATTGGCTTGGCGTGCATGGTGGTACTGGGCCTCGTCGCCGGGGGCGTCACCTACTGGTTGATCGAACCGCGCGTACCGTCGGTGGCCTCGCTGAAGGACGTGCAGATGCAGGTGCCGCTGCGGGTGCTGAGCGCGGACGGCAAGCTGATCGCCGAGTTCGGCGAGACCCGGCGCATACCGGTGCAGATCGAGAACGTGCCGGCGTATCTCAAGAACGCGGTGCTGGCCGCCGAGGATGCCGACTTCTACCACCACTCCGGGATCGACGTGACCTCGACGCTGCGCGCCGCATTCGAAGTGGTGCTGCACCACGGCGAGAAGGTGCAGGGCGGCTCGACCATCACCCAGCAGGTGGCACGCAACTTCTTCCTGAGCCCGCAGAAGACCTACACCCGCAAGCTGACCGAAATGCTCACCGCATTCCGGATCGAGAACGAGCTGCCCAAGGACCAGATCCTGCAGCTCTACCTCAACAAGATGTTCCTGGGCCATCGCTCCTACGGCGTGGCCGCGGCGGCGCAGTACTACTACGGAAAGACCATCGACCAGTTGACGCTGGCGCAATGTGCGGCGATCGCGTCGTCCTTCCAGTCGCCGTCGGTGGTCAATCCCATCGACCACGAGCCGCGCCTGATCGCGCGCCGCAACTGGGTGCTGGGCCAGATGCTCACGCACCGTTTCATCAACAAGGCCGAATACGACCAGGCCATCGCGGCGCCCGACGACGCCGCGCCGCACGAACCGCCGGTCGAGGTGGATGCCCCGTATCTCGCCGAGATGGTGCGCCAGCAGGCGCTGCAGAAGCTCGGCAACCAGGCGCAAACCGACGGCTACGTGATCCGCACCACCCTCGACAGCCGCCTGCAGGCGCTGGCGAACCATGCGTTGCGCAGCCGGCTGGAAGAGTACGATCACCGTCACGGCTACCGCGGACCGGAAGCGCACGTCGCGCTGCCGCAACCGGCTACGCCCGCGGCGCTGCAGCAGGCACTGTCGGGGTACAACGAAGTCAGCGGCCTGTATCCGGCCATCGTCATCGAAGTGGGCGACGATGACGCCAGCGTTCATGTGCAGGGCGGCGAAACCATCAAGCTGTCCGTCGACGACATGAAATGGGCCATGGGCTTCGCGCGCAAGGCCAAGCTCGGCGGCAAGGGTGTGGCGTCGATCCTCCAGCCGGGCGACATCATCCGCGTGCGCGAAGTGGCGGACGCGGAAACATCGACCGCGACGCCTGCCCATCCCGCCAAGGATGAAAAAGTCGCCGTCGCCGACAAAAGGCATTGGGAACTCCAGCAGATCCCCGCGGCACAGTCCGCGATGGTGGCGCTGTCGCCGAACGATGGCGCGGTCAAGGTGCTGGTCGGCGGTTTCAATTTCCAGTTGAGCAAGTTCAACCGCGCGGTGCAGACCCAGCGCCAACCGGGCTCGAGCTTCAAGCCCTTCATCTATTCGGCGGCATTCAGTCGCGGCTACACGCCGGCCTCGATCATCAACGACGCGCCGATCGCCCTGCCCGATCCGTCCAAGCCGGGCGGGCTGTGGACACCGCAGAACGACGACAACAAGTTTCGCGGACCGATGCGCCTGCGCGAAGCGCTGGCGCAATCGGTGAACCTGGTTGCCATCCGCTTGCTGGACGCGGTGGGCGTGCGCTACGTGCGCGAGTTCGCGACGCGCTTCGGTTTTCCGGCGGATGCAATCCCGGCCAACCTGTCGATGGCGCTCGGCACCGCATCGGTATCGCCCATGGCCATGGCGCGCGCGTACGCCGTGTTCGCCAACGGCGGCTTCCTGGTCAATCCCTACTACATCGCCGAAATCGACGATCGCGATGGCAAGGCCGTCTACAAGGCCGATCCGCTGCAGGCCTGCCGTACCTGCGAAGCGCGGTTGCTGGATGAAGGCAAGACCACGGCGGCGCCGGCGCAGCCCGCGGCGGCGGCCGGCGATCCGGGCGCAATGGCCGATACCGCCAACGCATTGAGCCAGGGCGAATCGAACAAGCCACTGCTCGCGCCGCGCGTGCTCGACCCGCGCAACGATTACCTGATGACTTCGCTGCTGCAGAGCGTGATCTACGGCGGCGGCACCGGCGCCACGGCGGCGAAACAACTGGGCCGCGACGACCTCGCCGGGAAGACCGGCTCCACCAACGATCACCACGACGGCTGGTTCTGCGGCTTCAACGCCGACCTGGTGACCACGGTCTGGGTGGGTTTCGACGATTACCGCTCGCTCGGCCACGGCGAGTTCGGCGCACGCACCGCATTGCCGATCTGGATGGCATTCATGGCACCGGCGCTGCAAGGCACGCCCGAAGCGCGGCTGCCGATGCCGCCCGGCATCGTCACCGCAACCATCGATCGCACCACCGGCTTGCCCGCCCCTCCGGGCGACGGCAACACCATGAGCGAAATATTCAAGATCGAGGATCTCGATCGCCTGCGCGTCGAAGCCAGGAACCAGCAGAACCAGGCTCCCGCGTACGATATTTTCTGAAGCGGGGGATCGGGGGCGGGTTGCCGGGGTGCCGCCATTGACGTCGAGGCAGGTTTGCTGGCGTGTTCTGGCGGACGATGCGCCCCCGCACGCCCTCCGAATGAGCGCCCCCGTCACCCATCCGCCATCCCTTGCTCCACCCCTCTTGCAATTCCACGCGGCAATTCGCCACACTGGGCCGAACGCGGCTACGGGGTGTTTTCCATGCACAAGACCGCCGGGTACCACCGTATCCATGCCGACGGCCGCAACCATCAATTGCGCCGCCGCGTCGCGCTCGAAGCCGCACGCCTGATCAGCGAACACGGCATCCGCGATTTCCGGATGGCCAAACGCAAGGCGGCGCAGCACATCGGCGTCAGCGACGAAGGTTTCCTGCCGCGCAACCGGGAGATCGAGGAGGCACTGCGCGAACACCAGCGCCTGTTCCGCGCCGACGAACAGCCGCACGCGTTGCACGCCCGTCGCCAGGCCGCACGCCACGCCATGCGTTTCCTCGATCGTTTCGAGCCGCGGCTGGTCGGCGCGGTGCTGGAAGGCACCGCCGACACCCATTCACCGGTGAGCCTGCACGTGTTCGAGGACGCGGCCGAGAATGTCGCCGGGTTCCTGCACGACCACGGCATTGCGTTCGAGACGCGCGCCCGCACGCTCAGGCTGGATCGCGCGCGCAGCGGCGAATTTCCGGTGTTGCTGTTCACCGCCGACGACGTGCCGATGGACGTCACCGTGTTTCCGCGCGACGCACTGCGCCAGGCGCCGCTGGATCCCGTCAGCGAACGCCCGCAGCAGCGCGCTTCATTGGCCGCAGTGGAAATGATGCTCGCCGACGAAGCCTAGCGGCGCAGGGCGGGTGGAGCGCACCCGCCATTCGCGTGTTTCAATCGCGGCGGGATACGTCGCTGCGCGGCTGCTCCCGCCCTACGCACTCGCGAAGCGAGCGACTTTCCGGGAGTCCATCAACGCTTGTCCAGCGCCGTGTAGTCCCGGGGCGTGGCGCCGACGTACACCTGGCGCGGCCGGCCGATGCGGCCGCCCGGCATTTCATGCTGTTCGATCCAGTGCGCGATCCAGCCCGCGGTCCGCGCAATCGCGAACATCACGGTGAACATTTCGGTCGGGATGCGCAACGCCTTGTAGATGATGCCGGAATAGAAGTCGACATTCGGGTACAGCTTGCGCTCGACGAAGTAGTCGTCCTTGAGTGCGGCCTCTTCCAGCTTCAGGGCGATCTCCAGCAGCGGATCGTCGACGCCCAGTTCGTCCAGCACCTTGTGGGTCATCTTGCGGATGATCCTGGCGCGCGGATCGAAGTTCTTGTAGACGCGATGCCCGAAGCCCATCAGGCGGAAACCCGAATCCTTGTCCTTGGCGCGCGCGACCGCCTTCTCGACGTTCTTCGCGTCGCCGATTTCGGCCAACATCTTCAGCACCGCCTCGTTGGCGCCGCCGTGCGCCGGCCCCCACAGTGCGGCGATACCCGCCGCGATCGAGGCGTAGGGATTGGCGCCGGTGGAACCCACCAGCCGCACCGTCGAGGTGGAGGCATTCTGCTCGTGGTCGGCGTGCAGGATGAACAGCAGATCGAGCGCCTTCGCCACCACCGGATTCAACTCCAGCGGTTCGCTCGGTACCTCGAACATCATGTGCAGGAAGCGCGTGACGTATTCGAGATTGTTGCGCGGATAGCGGATCGGCCAGCCGATCGAATAGCGGTATGCGGCCGCCGCGATGGTCGGCATCTTCGCGATCAGCCGGATCGCCGCGAGCTTGCGCTGCGCCGGGTCCTCGTTGTCGACGGTGTCGTGGTAGAACGCCGACAGCGACGCGATCGCCGCGCACAGCATCGCCATCGGGTGCGCGTCGTAGTGAAAGCCGCGCAGGAAGTTCTTCACCGACTCGTGCATCATCGTGTGATGCGTTACCGCGTCCTCGAACTTCGCCATTTCGGCGGAGCCCGGCAATTCCCCTTCCAGCAGCAGGTAAGCCACTTCGAGGAAGCGCGATTTCTCGGCGAGTTGTTCGATCGGGTAGCCGCGATACAGCAGCACGCCCTTGTCGCCGTCGATGAACGTAATGGCGCTCTTGCAGGCAGCGGTCGCGGCGAAGCCAGGATCGAACGTGAAGTGCCCGGTTTCGCGGTAAAGCGGCGAAATGTCGATGCAGCTCGGCCCTTGGCTGCCCTCCACGAACGGCAGGGACACGGAACGATCGGCGGCAGTCAGGGTGGCAGTCTTGTCGGACACTTCAGGGCTCCTTCGGTACGTCGCGATGACGGGTCATCGCGTCAGGCAATCTTGCAATTATCGCACGATACGCCGGCGTACGCAGGTGTGGTTTCGTCACGGAAACGAAAACGCAAACGCCTTCCGCGAAGGAAGGCGTCGGGAGCGATCTGGATCCCGTGTCGACGGCCAGCCACGGCCTGCACGGGATGAGTCATGTCTGGAAACCGGATCCCGGATCAATGCCCATCCAAATGCCGTCCGGGATGACGGCAGCCGGTCGTCACTTCTTGCCGGCCGCGTAACGCCGCTTGAACTTGTCGATGCGACCGCCCGCGTCCATCACCTTCTGCTTGCCGGTGTAGAACGGATGCGAGGCCGAGGAGATGTCGACCTTGATCACGGGGTATTCGTTGCCGTCCTCCCACTTGATGGTCTCGTCGCTCGTCATCGTCGAACGCGTCAGGAACGCGAAGTCGGACGCGGCGTCCTGGAAAACCACGGGCTGGTAGTTCGGATGGATATCGGCTTTCATGGCGGGTCCGCCTGGACTCAAAGGCTTCGGGCAAGGGCGGAATTGTAACCTGGCTGGCGCTTTCCGGGCAAGCCCGGCTCAAGCCTCGGCAAACCGTGCCGCCGCCCCGATCCAGCGCGCGGTCAGCCGTTTCGCCAGTGCCGGATGACCGCGCAAGAGCGCCGTCCCGACCCGCTGCACCGCCGGCATCAGGCTGGCATCGCGCACGATGTCGGCCACCCGGAAACCCATCTCGCCCGTCTGCCGGGTGCCCAGCAATTCGCCCGGCCCGCGCAGGCGCAGGTCCTTTTCCGCGATCACGAAGCCATCGTTGGTTTCTCGCAGCGTTTCGAGGCGCTGCTTCGCCAGGCCCGACAGCGGCGGCTGGTACAGCAGCACGCAGGTCGAGGCCACGCTGCCCCGGCCCACGCGTCCGCGCAGCTGGTGCAACTGGGCGAGGCCCAGGCGCTCGGCGTTTTCGATCACCATCAGGCTGGCCTTTGGCACGTCCACACCCACCTCGATCACGGTGGTCGCGACCAGCAGCGCGGTGCGTCCGTTCTTGAACGCATCCATCGCCGCCTGTTTTTCCTTCGGTTTCAGGCGGCCGTGCACCAGTCCCACCGCAAGATCAGGCAGTGCCGCGCTCAGCTGCGCATGCGCGACCTCGGCCGCTTGCGCCTGCAATTGGTCGCTGTCCTCGACAAGCGTGCAGACCCAGTACGCCTGCCGACCCTCCGCGCAGGCGGCACGGATGCGCTCGATCACCTCCTCGCGGCGCGTGTTGGCGATCGCGACCGTCCGGACGGGTGTGCGGCCGGGCGGCAATTCGTCCAGCGTGGAAACGTCGAGATCGGCATAGGCGCTCATCGCCAGGGTGCGCGGGATGGGCGTCGCGGTCAGCACGAGTTGGTGCGGCGCCTCGCCGCCCGACAGGCCTTTGTCCCGCAAAGCCATGCGCTGCTGCACGCCGAAACGGTGCTGCTCGTCCACGATCGCAAGTCCCAATCGCGCGAACGCCACGCCTTCCTGCATCAGCGCGTGGGTGCCGATCGCGATCGGCGCCCCCCCGGCCAGTTGCGCCAGCGCCTTGTCGCGCGCGCGGCCCGTCACCTTGCCGGCGAGCCACACGACCTCGATGCCGAGCGGCTCGAACCACGTGCGGAAACTGCGCAGGTGCTGCTCGGCCAGAAGCTCGGTCGGCGCCATCAACGCGGTCTGCCTGCCGTTCGCGACCGCGTGCAGCGCAGCCAGCGCTGCAACCACGGTTTTGCCGGAACCGACGTCGCCCTGTACCAGGCGCAGCATCGGTACGCGCTTGGCGAGATCACGCGCAATGTCGTCGCCCACGCGTTGTTGCGCACCCGTCAACGTGAAAGGCAGCGCATCCAGGAAACGCTGCCGCAGGTCCGGATCGCCTGGCAAGGCGGGGGCGCGATGCTTGCGGACCTGCGCGCGCAGACGCTTGAGGCTCAGGTGGTGAGCCAGCAATTCCTCGAACGCCAGCCGCTGTTGTGCGGGGTGGCACCCCGAAAGCAATGCCTGCACATCGGCGTCAGGCGCGGGCCGGTGCACGCCCAGCAATGCGTCGCGCAACGGCATCAACCCCAGCGGCTGCAACAGACCCGACGGAATCAACTCCAGCGCAGCCTCACCCGGAAGGCGCGCCAGCGCCTTGTCGATCACCCCGCGCAGGCGCTGTTGGCCCAGGCCTTCGGTGACCGGATAGACCGGCGTCAAGGTTGCTTCGACCGCGGTATCGCCGTGCAATGCCCGGTACTGCGGATGCACCATTTCCAGGCCGTGCTGGCCATGGCGGATTGCGCCGTAACACCGCAACCGCAAACCCGGCGTGAACTGCTGCGCCTGCTGGCGGCGGAAATGGAAGAAGCGCAACACCAAAGTCGCGTGCGAACCATCGGTGATCGCCACGCGCAACTGCGGGCGGTAGCGAAACCCCGTCTCGACCGCTTCCACCACGCCTTCCACCTGCGCGGACTCGCCGGCCACGAGATCGCCGATCGGCGTGATGCGCGTGCGGTCCTCGTAGCGAAGCGGCAGGTGGAACCACAAATCCTGCACCCGCTCGATTCCCAGCTTGCGCAGGGTTTCAGCCAGCGCGGGGCCGACGCCGGGCAACGACGCCACCGGCGTGAGGCCGGGATCGCCGGGTGTTCCGGATTGCCTGATGGAAAGCGCGGTCACCGCGCAAGATTAGCCGAAGGTGCAAGCGGTGACGCGCGCAGTCAGCCGCCTGTCACCGCGATCACGTCGATCTCCACCGCTGCGCCGCGCGGCAACGCCGCCACGCCGATGGTCGAGCGCGCCGGATACGGTTCGCGGAAATAGCGCTTCATCACTTCGTTGACCGCCGCGAAATTGCCGAGATCGGTCATGTAGATCGCCACGCGCACCACGTCATCGAAGCTGGACCCGGCCGCCGTCAGCACGGCCTTCAGATTTTCGAAGACGCGCGTGGCCTGTTCCCCGATGCCGCCGGCGACCATTTCGCCGGTCGCCGGATCAAGCGGCGTCTGCCCGGACAAATACAGCGTGTTGCCGGCGCGCACGGCCTGCGAATAGGGACCGATGGCTTTCGGCGCGGAATCGGAATGGATGGATTGGCGGGGCATGGCATTTCCTGCGCAGGTAAAACGCAAGTCTAGCGGGAGCGGGGATTGGGGACGCGTAGCGGGGGTGCACGATGGTGCCGCCGGGCAAGTTGCCAGCGCCATCCCCGCTCCCGCGTCGTCTCGCGCGTCATGCCGTTCGAAGCGCCCCCACTACCCGTCCCCTTCCCCCGTTTTTCACAACGGATACCGGTAGACCCCGTTCACCACCTTGGTATTGCGCACGCGCCGCATCACGTCGGCGAGATGCTTGCGGTGCTTCACCTCGATCGTGAAGATCAGCGTCGCGGCCTGCACGCCGCGCTCGATGTAGCGGACATCGTCGATGTTGGAATCGGTTTCCGCGATCGCAGCCGACACGGTCGCCAGCACGCCCGGGCGATTGACGACCTCCACGCGCAGTTCGGCGCGGTAGTCGCCCTGCACTTCCTTGTCCCAGCCGATTTCGACGCGCCGCTCCGGGAGTTTGGCGAGTTCCACCACGTTGGGGCATTCCACGCGGTGCACCACGATGCCCTTGCCCGGCGACAGGTAACCAACGATGTCGTCGCCCGGCACCGGGTGGCAGCAATTGCCGAAGCTGAGGATGCCGCGCTCGGCACCGCTGATGCGGATTTTTTCGAAACGATGCAGCGTCGCGCCGATCACCGAGCCGGCCATTTCGTTGAGCTTTCCCGCGACCCGGTCGGGCATGCGGTTGCCCAGCGCAATGTCGGAGAGCAAGTCTTCCAGCCGGCGCAGACTGTTTTCGGCCAGGAACTTATCCAGCACTTCCGGCGGCACGGCATCGAGGCTGGTGCCTTTGGCATCCAGCGAGCTCTCCAGCATGCGGTGGCCGAAGTCGATGGCGTCCTCGTGTTGCAGGCGCTTCAGGTACTGGCGGATCGCTGCGCGCGCCTTGCCGGTCACCGCGAAATCCAGCCATTGCGGATTGGGTGCGGCCGATGGCGCGGTGATCACCTCGACCGTTTGGCCCGAGGCGGGTTGCGAACGCAACGAGGCGAGCTTGCCGTCGACGCGCGCCGCCACCGCATGCATGCCGACGTCGGTGTGCACCGCGAACGCGAGATCCAGCGCGGTTGCGTTTTTCGGCAAGGCCTGGATGTCGCCCGCCGGCGTGAACAGGTACACCTCGTCGGGAAACAGATCGACCTTGACGTTCTCGATGAATTCCAGCGACGACGGCGTCGCCGCCTGGCTGTCGGCGAGGCTGGACACCCAAGCCCGCGCCCGCGACTGCGCGCTGTTGGGGGGAGAAGCTTCGGTCTTGTAGGTCCAGTGCGCCGCCACGCCACGCTCGGCCACGGTATTCATGTCCTCGGTTCTGATCTGGATCTCGATCGGCGCGCCGAACGGGCCGAACAGCACCGTGTGCAGGGACTGGTAGCCGTTGGCCTTCGGGATCGCGATGAAATCCTTGAAGCGACCTTCGACCGGCTTGAACAGCGAATGCGCCGAACCCAGGGCCTGGTAGCAATGCGCGACCGTGTCGGTGACCAGCCGGAACCCGTAGACATCCATCACCTGGTCGAAGGTCTTGTGCTCGCTCTTCATCTTCGACCAGATGCTGTAGGGCGCCTTGATGCGGCTGACGATGCGCACCGGAATGCCGTCGGATGCCAGGCGCTCGGCCAGCGCCTGCTCGATCCGCTCCATCGATTCGCGACGGTTGCCCAGGGTGCGCTTGATGCGCGAGGCGATGATCTTGTAGCGATCGGGATACAGGCTGCGGAAACCGAGATCCTGCAGTTCCCCCTTGATCGCATTCATGCCCAGCCGCGCCGCGATCGGCGCGTAGATCTCCAGCGTCTCGCGTGCGATGCGACGCCGTGCATCGGGCGCCATCGCCGACAACGTGCGCATGTTGTGCAGGCGATCGGCCAGCTTGATGAGGATCACGCGCAGGTCGCGCGCCATCGCCAGCAGCATCTTGCGGAAGCTTTCCGCGTCGGCTTCGAGTCGGCTGGCGAAATCGACCCGCTCCAGCTTGGTGACGCCGTCGACCAGTTCGGTCACGGTCGGGCCGAAGCCGGTTTCGAGTTGCGCACGCGTGAGACCGGTATCCTCCAGCGTGTCGTGGAGGATCGCCGCGAGGATCGTTTCGGCGTCCATGCGCAGCCCAGCCAGGATCGTCGCCACTGCGAGCGGATGGGTGATGTACGGTTCGCCGCTCTTGCGCTTCTGGGTCGCGTGTGCGCGCGCGCCGACCGCGTAGGCGCCACGCACGCGCTCGATCTGTTCCGATGGCAGATACGTCGCAAGCTGCGCCGCGAGCGCATCGATCCCTGCCGTCTCGACGCCCTCGTTCGCCGGCCGTTTCCTCGCCACCGCTTGCGATTTCGCGTTGCGCTTGCGCATGGCTGCAAGCTAGCACAAAGACGGCCGAGGCCGCTGCGCTGATGCAAGCAGCCGCGAGCGTGTTGCAGGTGAATGCCTCGTGCCGAGACGACGGAGACTGTTCTGCCTCGCTCCGTTCGATGCCAAGGAATGGCCGGACAGCGAAGCGGTCAACGCGCCGGGGCGTGACGCTGCGGCGCGAGCGATTACGCGAGCACGGCGCGTCGATCCGACTACGGGGACGCAGGCGTTCGCGCCGGCGTGCGATCGGCGGCGCGGCGAAACCGTCATGCCTGGCACAACGGACTCGGGCGCCTTTTGCCGAAGCAAAAGTGGCCCGCGCCGTGGAGCAGCGCAGGAAAAGGCAGAGTTCGTGCAACGTTGCGCGAAGGACCGAATCCCCACCCGGCCTTCAGGCGGCGAGAAATCCGTCAGGCCTCGTCGAGACCCTTGGACATGTCTTCATCCACTTCCGCGGCAGCCCATTCCATGGCTTCGCGGTCGCGGCGTTCGCGTTCGACGCGGTCGATTTCATCGATGGTCGGCATGTCGACGGTGCGGTCGGCGATTTCGCGCAACGCCAGCACGGTGGGCTTGTCGTTTTCGGGGTCGAGGGTGGGTTCGACGCCATTTTCGAGCTGCCGCGCGCGGCGGGTGGCCATCAGGACGAGTTCGAAACGGTTGTCGACCACCTTCAGGCAGTCTTCCACGGTGATGCGTGCCATGTGAGCTTCCGGTTGTATCGCAAACTTCCAGATTGTAGCAGCGATGCGCCCGTTGTCGATCCCGGGCCCCGCACGCTGCCCGGCGCGCCGCGCCGCCCCCTGAACGCCGACTACGCGGATATTCGTGCGTCGGGTTATTTTTTGGACCAAGGCGTTTAGAATTGCGCGCTTGCAACACGCCCGCTTCGACCGCATTCAACGACGCATGTCACGCACCCGCCGCTCCCGCATCGCCCACCCGCTCGTCGTCGCCGTGCTTGCCGGCATGCTCGCCGCCTGCGCGGTCACGCCGCCGCGTCACGATGATCCGCTGCAAGACTTCAACCGCAAGATGTTCGCATTCAACCGCTTCGCGGACAAGGTGGCCATCCGGCCCGCGGCCGAGGCTTACGTGAAGGTGACCGGACCGAAGGGACGCGTACTGATCGGCAACTTCTTCGCGAACCTGCGCACGCCCATCTCGATCGCCAACGAGCTGCTGCAGGGCCGCCCGGAACCGGCGCTGCAATCGACCGGCCGCTTCATCATCAACACCACGGTCGGGTTCCTCGGTTTCTTCGACCCGGCCAGCGACATGAAACTGCCTGCGCACCCGACCGACTTCGGCGTGACGCTGGCGCACTGGGGCGTCCCGGAAGGGCCGTACCTGGTCTTGCCGTTCGTCGGCCCGACCACGCTGCGTGATGTATGGCGCCTGCCGGTGGACAGTTATTTCGACCCGATGAGCTGGTATGCGCGCGAACACGACTTCAAGTGGCACGCGCAATACCTGCCGTCGGTTGCCTACCTCGTGACGCTGCGCGCGGGTGCGCTGCCGATCGACCCCATGATCGATTCCTCATATGACCCGTACGCCTTCACGCGCGACGCGTACCGGCAGCATCGCCTGTACCAGATCTACTACGGCAATCCGCCGCTGTCGGCGATCGAGCAACTGCAGGGCACCAGCCCCGGCGAGGACCAGGACGCCGACATCGACCAGTTGCTGCAGCAACAGCAGCAATACGAAAAGCAGCACGGCATCAACAACACTGCCGCGCCCGCGCCGGCTGGCTCCGCGCCGCTGCCCGCCTCTGCGGGCAGCGCGACGATGCCTGCCGCGCCATCGAGCACCGCGATGCCGGCGCCGGCCAGCAGCATCGATCCTGCATCCGCGGGTTCCAGCGGCTGAAACGATCAGACGGCTGCCGGTCGATCCAGCAGCGTTGCGACGTCGCACACCGCCGCCAATGCGCGCAGGCCTTCCGGCCAGTGCACGACCGCCAGATGACGGCCGTCACGGCTTGCATTCGCCGCAAGGGCGAGCACGCACGCCAGACCCGCGCTGTCGGCGCGGGTGACGCCGGCAAGATCGAGCCGTGTCTGTGACCCGGATGCCAATGCGCGTCCGCCCTCCGCGTATGCGCGCGCCGCGGTCGCGAACGTCAACACGCCCGACATCGCCAGCGTGTCGCGATCGGGCTCGCCAATGGTCACGGTGTCGTCGCGGGCCGTCGCGGGCACCATCGCGTCAGTGCCCGCTGTCCGGCTGCTTCATCTGGTCGATCACGCCGGCACCTTCGGTTTGCAGGCGCTTGATCAGGCCATCGATGCCTTCCTTGTTGATTTCGGCATCGACCTGATTGCGGTAATTGGTGATGTAGGAAATGCCCTCGATGATCACGTCGTAGGCTTTCCATTCGCCGGCCGAAGTCTTGCGGAACGCGTAATCCACCGACAGGTTCTTGCCGCTGGTCAGCAACACCTGCGTGCGCACGATGGTGCGACGCTGGTCCAGCGGACCCTGCGCGGGCAGCACCTTCACCGCACCGCGCGTGTAGGCGACCAGGCCTTCGGCATAGCGGCGCGTCAATGCCTTGTAGAACGCGCGCGCGAACGCGACGCGCTGCGCCGGGGTGGCGTCGCGTGCATGGCGGCCCAGCACCAACAACGACGCATAGTCCATGTCGAAGTGCGGCAGCACGAGGTCGTCGATGATCTTGATGACTTCATCGGGGTGCTCGTGCAACTCGGCCTGGCGGCCCTGGATCGCGTTGCCGAGCTGGTCGGCGATCGATTGCACGATCTGCGGGGGCGTCTGCCCGGTCGTCGCCAGCGCGGGCGCCGCGAACGCGAGCGCCAGCAACAACGCCATCGGCAAGCGGATGGATGATTTCAGCATGTCGTTCTCCTTCGGACCCCGCGGAACGCCGCGCGGTCAAAACGTGTCAGGGCTTGCCGGATGAGGGCGGCATACTGGACGAGGGCGATGCATCGGAGCCGCTCGATTTCGGACCGCCATTGACCAGGAATTTGCCGATCAGGTTCTCGATGCTCATCGCCGATTGCGTCAGTACGAGCTCGTCGCCGTTCTTCAGGAACGTGGGCGAGCCGCCCGGCTCGAGGCCAACATATTGGTCGCCCAGTAAACCGCTGGTGAATATCGCGGCGGACGAATCATCCGGGATGTCATCGTATTGCTTGTCGATCGACAGGGTCACCAGCGCGTCCATCCGCTGCGGTTCCAACTGAATGGATTGCACGTCGCCGATGCGCACGCCCGCGATCTTCACCGGCGCGCGCGCCTTCAGCTGGCCGATGTTCTGAAACCGGGCCTTCAGCGTGTAGCTGTTGCCGCCGGTCACCCCATTGGCGACCGACGTCGTCTGCGTCGCCAGATAAACCAGCGCGGCGAAGCCGAGCAGGATGAACAACCCTGTTCCGATGGCGTAGGAAGGTCTTGGGTTCATGCGATCACCATGCTGCGCAGTCAGGTCATGAAGGCCGTCATCACGAAATCGAACGCGAGGATCACGATCGAGGAGAACACCACCGTGCGGGTAGTGGAGTACGCGACGCCCTCGCTGGTGGGCGGCGCGGTGTAGCCCTGGAACACCGCGATCAGGCTGACCACGCCGCCGAACACGATGCTCTTGTAAAGGCCATCCAGGATGTCCTTGTGCAGATCGACGGTGGACGTCATGTTGCCCCAGAACGTGCCGTTGTCGAGCCCAAGCCAGGTGACGCCCACGAGGTGCCCGCCGAAGATGCCCATCGCGTTGAACACGCACGCGAGCAGCGGCATCGCGACCACGCCGGCGAGGAACCGTGGGGACGCCACGTAGGCCAAGGGATCGACGGCCATCATGCCCATCGCATCCAACTGGTCGGTCGCGCGCATCAAGCCGATTTCCGCGGTGACCGCGGTGCCGGCGCGGCCGGCCACCAGGAGCGCGGTCACCACCGGCCCGAGCTCGCGGAACAGGCTCAATGCGACCACGGTGCCGAGCGCCGCGGTGCCGCCGAAGATCGACAGCGTGTAGTAAAGCTGCAGCGCCAGCACCATTCCGACGAAAAGGCCGCAGGTCATCACGATCACGAGGCTCATCGCGCCGACGAACCAGACTTGCCGGCAGGTCTCGCGCCAGTAGCGCAGGCTTTTCGGCAGCGCGCCCAGCACCGCGACGAAGAACAGGCCGTACTCGCCTACCGAGGCAACGGCCTGCAGGAACCAGTTGCGACGCAGGTTGGCGTTCACCGCGCGCGCTCCGCGAACCCGAGTTCAGTGGCGTAATCCCGCGCCGGATAATGGAATGGCACCGGGCCATCGGCCTCGCCGCCGAAGAACTGCCGCGTCCACGGCGAGTCCTGGTGCTCCAGCTCATCCGGCGCGCCCTGCGCCACCAGCTTGCCGTTCGCGATCAGGTACACGCGATCGGCCACCTGCCGGATCGCCGCCAGTTCGTGCGCGACCAGGATCGAGGTGATGCCAAGCGTCTTGTTGAGCGTGCGGATCAGGCGCAGCACCTGGTTCAGCGCGATCGGGTCCAGCCCCACGAACGGCTCGTCGTACAGGATCAGCATCGGGTCGAACACGATGGCCCGCGCCAGCGCCACGCGCCGCGCCATGCCGCCGGAAAGTTCGCTGGGCATCAATTGCGCTGCCCCGCGCAGCCCGACCGCCTGCAGCTTGGTCAGCACGATGTTGCGAAGCAGTGCTTCCGGCAACTTCGCATGCTGGCGCAACGGAAAGGCGACGTTCTCGAACACGCTGAAGTCGGTCAGCAGCGCCGAGTTCTGAAACAGGAATCCGATGCGTTCACGCAACCCGAACAGCGCGCCCCGGGACAGCATCGTGACTTCCTCGCCATCCACGATCACGTGGCCTGCATCCGGCCGCAACTGGCCCGTGAGATGCCGCAACAACGTGGTCTTGCCGGTGCCGGACGGCCCCATCACCGCGGTGATGCTGCCGCGGGGCACGTCGAGATCGAGCCCATCGAAGATCGTCTTCGTACCGATGCGCGTGCGCACCCCGCGCACCCGTACCAGCGTGTCGGCGGTCATTGCAGGATCGGCGGCGGCATTCATCGCGGCGGTGCAATCGGAATTCACGAACACGCTAGGGTAGCGGAGCGATGCGGGATCAAGCCAGCAATCGCGCGATCAGCGTTTGATGGCGATCCAGCCGCGGGAGTTCCCCGGCGTGCGCAGCGCGGACGATCGCCTGCAACGCGGCAACCGCATCCTCGAAGCAATCATTGACGACGATGCAGTCGAACTCGCCCGCGTGCGCGATTTCCTCGCGCGACGCCGCCAGCCGCTTCTCGATCGTCGCCTCACTGTCGGTGGCGCGCGCGCGCAGGCGGCGTTCCAGTTCGGCGCGCGAGGGCGGCAGGATGAAGATCGACACGCATTCGGGCATGGCTCGCCGTACCTGTTCGGCACCCTGCCAATCGATTTCCAGCAGCACGTCGCGGCCGGCTTCCAGGGTCGGTTCCACCGCGCCACGCGAGGTGCCGTAATAGTTGCCGAACACGTCGGCGTGTTCGAGGAAATCGCCGTCTGCAACCATCCGCTCGAATGTCGGGCGATCGACGAAGTGGTATTGCACGCCGTCGACATCACCGGGGCGCGGGGCACGGGTGGTGTGTGAAATCGAGAGCGCGATGCCCGGCTCTCGCGCCAGCAGCGCATTGACCAGCGTGGATTTGCCGGCACCCGAGGGCGCGGCGACGATGAACAATCTCCCCGGTGCAGGTGCGACGCTCATTCGAGGTTCTGCACCTGTTCGCGCATCTGCTCGATCAGCACTTTCAGGTCCACCGCCGCGC
>JBDZUX010000034.1:0-33084 GCA_040255405.1 Lysobacteraceae bacterium | reverse complement strand
TCAGGCCATGGATGGCCGTTCTGGTCTCCACGACTGCGATCAATGGGGCAGACACGTGCCCTTTTTTCGGAGCAGCGATCACGGACGACCGCACAAACTAAGCCCGCGGGTGATGTTGCGAATGCAACCGCTTCAGCCCTTCGCGCGCGACCAGCGTGTAGATCTGCGTGGTGGAGAGATTGCTGTGGCCCAGCAACATCTGAAGCGCGCGCAGGTCGGCGCCATGGTTGAGAAGATGCGTCGCGAACGAATGCCGCAACACGTGCGGCGAAATACGCTTGGCCGCGATGCCGGCGGCGAGCGCATGTTTCTTCACCAGGGTCCAGGCCATCTGGCGGGTCATGCCGGCGGCGCGGTTGGACAGGAACAGCGCGGGCGTCTCGCGGCCCTTCGCCAGCGCGGGGCGCGCGTCGCGCAGATACCGCGTCAACCAGTCCAGGCAGGTTTCGCCGATCGGTACCAGGCGTTCCTTGCCGCCCTTGCCGGTGACGCGCAGCACGCCCTGGCGCAAGTTCAATCCCGACAAGGGCAGCGTCACCAGTTCGCTGACGCGCAAACCGCAGGCATACATCAATTCCAGCATCGCGCGGTCGCGCAGGCCGATCGGCGTGGCGATGTCGGGCGCCTCCAGCAAACCTTCGATTTCGCGTTCCGCAAGCGCCTTGGGCAGCGTGCGTGGAAGCTTGGGCGCGTCGAGCAGCAGGGTCGGGTCTTCGAAGGAAACGTCGCGCCGCACCTGTTCGCCATAGAAACGTCGCAGCGCGGTCAACTCGCGCGCGTTGGTGCGTGCGCCGATGCCGGCCGCGTTGCGTGCGGCGAGGTAGCGGAACAGGTCTTCGCGGGTCGCTTGCAGCAATCCTTGTGCGTGTTCCGCCAGCCATGCCGCACAACGTTCCAGGTCGCCGCGATAATCGGTGAGCGTCAGATCGGCCAGGCCGTCGCGCGACCACACGCCTTCGAGGAACGCGTCGATCGCGGCGCGATCACGTGGGTCGATGCTGGTCATGGAATCGGTCATCATGCGATGCTGGCGCGCGCCTCCATTCGCCGCAAGCCCCCGACATGCCATCGAGTTCCACATCCGCCGTTGCCGCACAACCCGTCCCGCTGTGGCGACGTTTCGCCAGCATGATCTACGACCTGTTCCCGCTGCTCGGGTTGTGGATCGTCGCCGCGGGGTTGTGGGTGCTGGCGTTCCACGCCGTGTACGACCCGCAGCATCCGCAGCCGGTATTGCGCGCGCTGTTGGGTGTGTGGCTGCTGGTGGTGGCGGGCGCGTATTTCGTGGTGTCGTGGACCCGCGTCGGTGCGACCATCGGCATGCGCGCGTGGAAATTGAAACTCGTGCGCGACGACGGCGCGCGTGTCGACGCGCGCACCGCGATGCTTCGATACGTGCTGGCGCTGGCGTCGCTGGTCGCGCTCTGCTGCGGGTTCTGGTACGCATGGTTCGATGCCGACCGGCGGACATGGCACGACCGCTTGTGCCGGACGCGGATGACGCGTCTTTGAACTTACCGAGTCGCTGTACGACATCCCTGTCTTCTTTCGCGCCATCCCACGGCGCGAGCTACTTTCTCTTGCGTCGCCAAGAGAAAGTAGCCAGAGAGAAGGCGACCCCGCGAACACGCCCTCAGCCCATCCATGGGCTGAAGGTTCGCGAACGGACGCCGGGGTTCGCCGAAGGCACATCCCTGTGCCTGCGGCGAACCGGCCCGCATCCTGCGGGCCATCCTTCGGACTGATCCGTCGTCCGCTCGCCGTGTTCGAGGGGCCCCCGTTTGGCGCACTTCCTGTGCGCACGGTGACACGAAGCAAACGGGTTGTTGTCGCTATGGACAAGGCCATGGATGGCCGGCGCCGAAGCAGAGCTCTCTTGCGTCCTTGCACGACGCCGAGCATCGCAGCGGTAAGCGGGAGCAAGGCGCGCATGTTTGAGCACAGGGATGTGCGAGTTCGCGCCGGCCCGCTTGCCGCGAGAAGCGCAGGGCAGTTTCGGCAACATGATGTTGCCGAAACCGTCGTGCCGGGCGCATGGCTTTGGCTACTTTCGCCGTAACGAAAGTAGCTCGCTCGCCGGAGGCGAGCGAAACCGCTTCCATGCGTTACGCCCGCCGGTAATACCAGACCGAAATCGCCAACAGCAGCAACGCCGGAACCAGGTTCACGATGAACGGCGGCGCGCCGAACACGGTGCCGGTGCTGATGACTGCGCGCTGCAGGAAATACCACGCGATCGCGACGATCACGCCCAGGAACAAACGCTTGCCGAGGCCGCCGGAGCGCAGCGTGCCGAACGCGAACGGCAGCGCCGCGAGCACCAATAGCAAAGTGTTGACGGGATAGAACGCACGGGTCCAGTACGCGTTCACGTACACGCCGGGATTCTGGCGGTTGGCACGCAGGTAATCGATGTTGCGGGAAAGATCGCGCAGCGACAGGTATTCGGGATGCACGACCGATGCTTCCAGCACCTCGGGGTCGAGCGATGTGCTCCAGGTCTGGCGTGCATGCGTCGTGCTTACCGCGCCCGATGGCGACACGCGCGTGTCGCGCACATCGTGCAGTGTCCAGTCCTTGCCTTGCTGGGTGGCCAGTTTCGCGTGGCGGAACGACGTGAGCGCGCCGGCGTCGTCGAAACCGAAGATGCGCACATCCGCTAGTTCGACCTGCGGTTGCCCGTGCACGAGATGGGCCAGCGCGGCCTTGGCGTTGACGATGTCGTTGCCGTCGCGTTCCCACAGGCCGCTCGCCTGATGGGTCAGGCTGCCGGCGGTGCGTTGCATCTGGATGGCCTGCGCGCGCTGTTCGCCGGCCGGCGCCGCGGTTTCGCCGAGGATGAACACGCCGATCAGCAGCAGCACGACCAGCCCCGCCACGGATGCGCTGATCCGCAGCCTGGACATGCCTGCGGCGCGCAATGCCGTCAACTCGTTGGACGTCGCCAGTGCGCCGATGCCGATCATCCCGCCGATCAGCGCCGCGAACACGAACCACTGGTAGGCACGCCGCGGCACGGTGAGCAGGATGTAGGCGACCGCCTTGCCGAGCGAATAGCCATTGTGGCCGATGCTGCCGATCTGGCCGGCGAACTGGATGAAGGTATCGAGGCCGGTCAGCACCAGCCAGGTCAACAGCAGCCCGCCGAGCACGGTGCCCGCGATCAGGACGTCGGCCCGCTTGGCGCGCAGGCGTTGCCACGGCGTGCCCGTCACGCACGCGCTCCCGCCGCGCCACGCGGCTTGCGGGTCGCGTACTGCCTTGCGAACACCCAGGCCGCGCCGACGAAGACCGGCACCAGCACCCACCACATGCCGGCGGTCGCGGGCAGTTTGGCGGTGGCGATGAACATGCGTGCGAGCGTCATCAGGTTCACGATGATGAGGTAGGCGAGTACCGCGATCAGGATGCGTCCAACCGGCGACGAGCGCGGCGCCTGCCGCGCCATCGGCAGCGCCAGCATGGCCAGCACCAGCGGCCCGAACGGAATGGCGATGCGCCACTGCAATTCGGCGCGCGCGTCGAGATTGGCATCGCCGATCAGCGATGTGGTGGTGCGAAGACTTTCCGGATCGCTTTGGTCGTCATCATCGGCCGGCGCCGACAGCGCGATGTCGTTGCGCTGGAATTGCATCAGCCGCCAATTGTCGTGGCCGAGCCGGATGTCGTAGCGATGCCCTTCGTGCAGGGCGATGAAGCGGTTGTCTTCCTGGCCTTCGTGGAACAGGTCGCCGTGGTCGGCGGTGATCACGCTGATGGTCACCGTGCCGTCCTTGTCGGCGCGTTCGCTTTCGACGAACAACTTGCCGAGCCGGGTGCCGTCCGGGCTCACCGTGTTGGCAAACAGCGTGCCGCCGCGCCCGGCGAGGCTGGTGAAGCGGCCGGCTTCCAGCCCCGCCGCGATCACCGAGCGATTGGCCTGTTCCACTTCCGCGTTCGAGGTGCGTGCCGCCAGCGGCCCGAGCCACAAGGCCACCAAGGCTACGATGCCGCCCGCGCCCATCGCGAAAATCGCAGCCGGCTTGAGCAGCCCCGTCGGCCCGAGTCCCGATGCCGCCAACACATGCATTTCGCTGTCGCGATACATGCGGCCCAGTGCCAGCAGCATGCCAAGGAACATGCCCATCGGCAGCAGCGCCTGCAGGGTGTTGACGAGATTCAGGCCCAGCACCGTGAACATCACGGCACCCGGAAGCCTTCCGGTCGCGACCTTGTTTGCCACGTCCGCGAACGTGCTGCCGGTGAAGATCACCAGCAGCACCACCACCGCGGCGAGGCTGCCGAACAGGAATTCGCGCAGGATGTAGCGGTCGAGGATCGAAAGACGCGGCATCGGCTAGACTGGAACGCTTTGCGAGCGTGCAGTGTAAGTGCGCACGCGCGGGCTCGACATTCCGGGAGCGTTTCGCAATGCTTGAATTCAGTCTCGGTTCCGACGCTGCCGACCGGGCGGACACACCCTGTGTCGTGGTCGGCATTTTCGAAGGCGCGTTGGCGCCGGCGGCCACCGCGATCGACGCCGCCAGCGGCGGCGCGCTGACGCGCCTCCTCGAATCCGGTGATTTCACCGGCAAGGCGGGTGCGACGCTGGTGCTGCACGAAGTGGCCGGCGTCAAATCGCCGCGTGTACTGCTGGTGGGCCTCGGCCGCAAGGATGAAATCGGTCCACGCGTCTTTGCGCGCGCCTGCGGCGACGCCGGCAACGTGCTGAAGGGCCTGCCGTTGACGGACGCGACGACTTGGTTGCCGCAAATCGATGTAAAAGACTGCGACGCAGACTGGCGCGTTCGAGCCTGCGCGCTCGCGATCGATCACGCCTGTTTCCGCTATACCGCAACCCTGAAGCCCGGCAATGATGCGCCGCGCTTGCAGAGACTGGCGCTCGTTGCCGGGGACGCCACGAAGGGTATCGAACAGGCGCGTGCGATCGCGCGCGGCGTCGCCTTCGCCCGCGAGCTCGGTTGCCTGCCGCCGAACCTGTGCACGCCCACCCATATCGCCGCACAGGCAAAAACCATCGCCGACGCGCACGCGGAATCGGTCACGCTGGAAGTTCTGGAACGCGCCGACATGGAAAAGCTCGGCATGGGCGCGCTGCTCGCGGTGTCGTCGGGTTCGGCCACGCCGCCCAAGCTGATCGTGCTGGAATACAAGGGCGCGGGCGATGCCAAGCCGTACGCACTCGTCGGCAAGGGCGTCACCTTCGACACCGGCGGCATGAACCTCAAGCCCACCGGTTCGATGGAGGAAATGAAGTACGACATGTGCGGTGCGGCCGGCGTGCTGGGCGCGTTCCTGTCGGCGGTCGAGCTGGCATTGCCGATCAACCTCGTGTGCGTGGTGCCGTCGGTCGAGAACATGCCGGACGGCGGTGGCTACCGTCCGGCCGACGTGCTGCACACCCACGCCGGCATCTCGGTGGAAGTGTTGAACACCGACGCCGAGGGGCGACTGATCCTGTGCGACGCGCTGTCCTACACCTGCAAGCGCTTCGCGCCGCAGGCCATGGTCGATGCCGCGACGCTCACCGGCGCCTGCGTGATCGCGCTGGGGGTGCATGCGTCCGGCCTGTTCAGCGCCGACGACACGTTGGCCGACGCACTGCTGGCGGCGGGCAACGCTTCCCTCGATCGCGCGTGGCGGCTGCCGCTGTGGGACGACTACCGGGACCAGCTTGAATCGGCATTCGCCGACGTCGCCAATGTCGGGGGCAAGAGTGCCGGCGCCGTGACCGCCGCAGTGTTCCTGTCGCGCTTCACCGAAGGCACGCCCTGGGCGCATCTCGATGTGGCGGGTACCGCGTGGGTGCCCGGCCGCAAGGGCTACGCCACGGGGCGGCCGGTGCCGTTGCTGGCGCAGTGGTTGATCGACCGCGCCACCAGCTCGAAGTAGGCAGCCATTCGCCTTCCTTCGCGGAGAAGCCCAACTCGGTTCGCTGATTCCAGCGTTGGGGCGGAAGGCAACCCGTCGCATGACGTCGTTCGGCGGGATGCGCTGCGCTCCTCCCGCCCTGCGTGCTTGCTACGCATGGGCCGGCCGGTGTCGTTGCCGGTCATTCCGGAGCGGGCCGCCGCAGGCCCGGATCCGGAATCGATTTGAAGAAAGTGATGACGCGCGAGAAACGGCCGGCTCACGCCGGCACGCGCATCGCGCGTTCCAGCGCATCGCGCAGGTCATCGGGCAACACCGGTTTGCGCAGGAACGCGTTCATGCCGGCGGCGAGTGCGCGCTGCTCCTCATCGCCGTGCGCGCTGGCGGTGAGCGCAACGATGGGCGTGGTGATGCCGCGTTGCCGAAGCACCCGCGTCAGCTCGCAACCATCCATGCCCGGCAGGTCGAAGTCGCACACCACCAGATCGAAGCCGCCGCCGACGTCGACCTCCGAAAGCGCCGCCAGCGCTTGCGGCGCAAGCGTCACCGCATAGCCGAAGGTCTCGATCAAACCCGCGATGGCCTGGCCGGCGACCGTATCGTCCTCGACCAGCAGCACGCGTGGCCGCGCGGCGCCCGGTGACGCAGCCGGTGCGTTACCGGATACCGCAGGGCCCGTCGACCGTTCGGGCACCCGCATGGACTCGCTGGCAGGCGCGGGCAGTGCCACCCCCGCGAGCGGAAGCTGCACGCTGAAGGTGCTGCCGCGTCCGGGCACCGACTGCACGCCGATGCGGCCGCCCATCAAGTGCACCAGTTCTCGGCTGATCGCAAGCCCGAGTCCGCTGCCGGGCTGCAGGCGCCCGTGGTCGGCCTGCTCGAAACGCTGGAAGATCCGTGCGCATTCCTCGGCGGTCATGCCGGGGCCGTTGTCGGTCACGTGGTAGGCGATGCCGTCACCGTCGCGTTCGAGTTTCAGGATGATGCTGCCTTGGGTGGTGAACTTCAACGCGTTGTGGGTGAGGTTGAACAGGATCTGCTGCACGCGCAACGCATCGCCGCGCACCGCGCGCGGCGCGTCGTCCGCGACCACGACATCGATCACGAGGTTTTTCTGCGCCGCGAGCCCGGCATCGGCATTCGCGATTTCGCGCAGGATCGCCGCGGGATCGAAGGGCGCGAGGTTGAGTTCCAGCCGGCCGGCCTCGATGCGCGCCACGTCGAGCGCGTCGTTGACGTGCCGCAACAGCAGCGTGCCCGAGCGCCGGATAGCGGCCGCGTATTGATGCTGGCGGTCGTTGAGTTGCGTCTTCAGCAGTAATTCGGTCATGCCCAGCACGCCCGTGAGCGGCGTGCGGATTTCGTGCGCCATGTTGGCGAGGAAGCGCGACTTCGCCGCGTTGGCCTGTTCGGCAATGTGCTGGCGCTCCTCGCTGAGCGCGAGCCGATGCTGTTGCTGCAGGCGCCGGCGCAGTGCCCACGCCGCCCACGCCAGCAAGGCGGCAATCGCCACCGCGTACATCGCCCATGCCCACGGCGTGTTCCACGGCGCCGCCGAGACGCGCAACGAAAGCGTGGCCAACGGCGCGCTCCACGGCCCGTCGCCGGTGCGGCCGCTCACCAGCAGGCGATAGCTGCCCGGTTCCAGCACCGAGAATTCGCGCACGTTGCGGTTGCCGGTTTCCACCCATCCCGGATCGAATCCCTGCAATCGAAAGCGATACTGGTTGCGTACGGGATCGACGAACGACAGCACTTGCGCGGTGACGGTGAGTTCGCGGTCGCGCCAGTCGAGGTCGATGGGCTTGCCGGGGTCGAGGTTCACCAGCCTGTCGTTGCGGCGTACGTTCACCGCTTCCAGCGCGACCTTCGGCGTCTTGAGCAGCCACGGCAGTTCGCGGGTGCGGATGCCGATCACGCCCGCGAGGCTGCCGGCGAAGAGTTGCCCGTGGCCGGTGGCGAGCAGCGCATCGCCGGTGAAGTCGGTGGTCGCCAGCCCCTCTGCCGTGGCGAACGCGTGCAATTGCCGGTTGCGCGGATCGAACACCAGCAGGTTGCGGGTGCCGAGTGCGAACACGCGGCCCTGTTCGCCGACCTGCAGACCCAGCACGTTGTTGTCGGGCCAGCCTTGCGCGGCGCCGATGGTGGCGAGAAGCTGCGCGTGGCCATGCTCGATGCGGTAGCGCTGCAGGCTGGCCGTGCGCGCGATCCACACGCTGCCGTCGGGTCCCAACGCGAAGGCATGGATGTCGTTGCGCGCGATGCCCGGCACGAACGCAAAGGCACGCGCACCGGGCGCGAGGCGTGCGATGCCGGCGTGCGTCGCGATCCAGATCGAGCCGTCCGCGGCATCGCGCAACTGCACGATTTCGCGGGCGCCTTCGTCGCCGCTCGGTGGTGACAACGGCTGGGTCGCGAAGGTCTGCGGGTTCACGCGGAACACGCCGGTCCCGACGCCGGCGACGTAAATCCTGCCGTCGCGCGCGGCCAGCAGTCGCCACACGCCGTGTTTCAGGGCCGGACTGCCGGCGGCGATCGCCTGCAGGCGATCGCCGTCCCACACGAAGCAACCCTTGTGGCTGCCGATCCACAAGCGCCCCGACGTGTCTTCCGTGAGCGCGGAAATCGACATGCGATCCAGCCCGGGAATGGCGACGTGTTCGATCTGGCCGCTGACCGGCTCGACGCGGTCGAGCATGCCGGCGCCGCCCACCCACAGCGTGCCGTCGCGCGCCAGCGCCAGCGCGCGCACCCGGTTGCGTGCGAGGCTGTCCGCATCGCCGGGAATGTGCCGGTACATGCTGAATGCGCGCCACTGCGGCGGCAGGTAGGCGAGTCCGCCGTCCACCATCGCCACCCACAGCCCGCCTTCGTGGTCGCGGAACAGGCCATCGGGAAGGTGTCCGGGCAGGCTGCCGGCCACGCCCGGCGTCGGCTGCTCGAGGCGGCTGGTGCCATCGGGGGCGATGCGTACCAGGCCGCCGCGTTCGGCGATCCACACGCTGCCATCGTCGTCGCGCAGACTGGCCAGCGCTTCGTGCGCGGCGCCGATCCGTTGCGTGGTACCGCCCGCGTCGACGTGAAACAGCCCGGCGCTGGTGGCGGCATCGACGCCCCCGGCCGCGGCACGCAGTTGCCACACGATCGGCGTGCCTACGCCGGTGCCCAGCGCGGCGTGATGGATCCGCCCTTGCGCATCCATCCGGTCGAGTCCGGCATCGGTGCCGATCCACATGCCGCCGCCGTCGGCGGGCGCGAGCGCGGTGACGTTGTCGGAAGCGATGCTGGCGGCATCGTCCTTGCCGTGGCGCCAGTGTGCGAAACCGCCGTCGCCCGGCTGCAACTTGTTCAAGCCGCCGGCGTACACGCCCACCCAGAGGGCGCCGGCCTTGTCCTGGGCGATGGCCATCACGTCATTGCCCGACAGGCTGTCGGGTTGTGCGGCATCGTGCAGCCAGTGGTGGAAGCCGTGCGTCGCGGGTTCGTAACGGTTGAGGCCGGTGCCTTCGCCACCGGCCCACACGCGGCCGGCGCGATCGACCATCACCGCCGACACGTCGTTCGCCGGGAGCGAGCCGGGCCGTCCGGGATCGTGGCGGAAGACCCGGAATTCGCGGCTGTCGTAGCGCACCAGGCCGGCATGGGTGCCGATCCACAGATAACCCGCTTCGTCCTGCGCGACCGTGTACGCCTCGGTCGAGGGCAGGCCGTTGACCACGCCGTAGCTGCGGAATATCGGGGTGGGCGGCACGTTCGCCGCCTGGGGTGGCGCAGCACTCGTCAGCGCTCCGGCCAGAAACAATGCAGCGAGCATGGCGCGTTTCCCCCCTGGGACCGGTCCGTGATGATGCCGCAAAAGCGGCGGCGGTGCGCGTCATGGCGCGCAAGTGCCGCCGGTCTGTGTGAAGATAACCGTGATGGTGGTCTCCGCGCCCATGTCCCGTTCGCTCGCCATGCTTGCTGCCGCAGCGCTGTTTTTCGCCGGCGCGGCCCACGCGCATCCGCTCGACTATCGCATCGACATCGTGCACTCGCAGGTGCTTTTCAGCGCCGATCACGACGGCTATTCGAATCCGGTGGGGCGCCTGGCGATCGCGCGCGGGTGGTTGCGCTTCGATCCGGACGACTGGGCCGCCTCGAAGGTCGTGGCCGACATCGATCTTGCCTCCGCCGACCTTGGCGACAAGGGCTGGAACGCCGCGGTGACCGGCCACAATTTTCTGGATACGGCGCAATTCCCGGTCGCGCATTTCGAAAGCGATGGGGTCACGAAAACCGGCGAGGGCACCGGTACGCTCGAAGGCCGGCTCACGCTGCACGGCGCCACGCTGCCGGTGAAGATCGACTTCACCGTCAATCGCGTCGGCACGACCCTGTTCGGCTTCGAAACCATCGCGGGATTTTCCGGCCGTGCGACGCTGGATCGCACGCAGTTCGGCATGGTGGCGTTTCCGAAGGCGGTCGGCACGCAAGTGACGATCCGGCTGGAAATCGAAGCCACGCTCGATCGCGGCGCGGAACGCGACTACCGGCAGGCCGCGGACAAGTCGATGAGGAGCAGGGCGCATGCCGCTGCGCAGCACTGAGCACGGTTGGGGCGCACTGGTACGCGCATTCCACTGGCTGGTCGCCGCGTTGATCGTCGCGCAGGGCGTGATCGGGCTGTCGATGGTGCAGATGGACCTGACGCCCGCGAAGGTGCGGGTGTTCGCGCTCCACAAATCGATCGGGATGACCATCCTCGCGCTGGTGCTGTTGCGCATCGCGTGGCGGCTCACCGAACGCCGGCCCGCCGATCCGCCGGCGATGCCGCACTGGCAGCGGCAGGCAGCGCATGCACTGCACCTCGCGTTGTACGTGTTGATCCTGGCACTTCCGCTGAGCGGATGGTGGTTCAATTCCGCGGCCAACGCGCCGCTGGTGTGGTTCGGCTGGTTGGACCTGCCGAGTTTGACGGGTGGTTTGGATCCGGTGTGGAAGCCGCGCGCCTTGCTGCTCCACCAGACGTTGTTCTGGGTACTGGCAGCGTTGCTGGTCGGCCATGTCGGCGCGGCATTGTGGCATCACTTCGGGCAGCGCGACGACGTGCTGCGGCGCATGGCGGTCGGGTCCGGAAAACCAAACCGGGAGGTTCGGCCATGAAACGCTCCATCTGGTTGTGCACCGCGCTGCTGCTCGGGTGCGCCGCGCCGGCCCTTGCGCAGACGTGGCAGGTCGATGCCGCGCACAGCACGCTGGGCTTCACCAATACCTACCAGAACGTCGAATACACGGGGCAGTTCCATCGCTTCGATGCAAAGATCGTCTTTGACCCGAACGACCTCGCGCAGGCGAAGTTCGACGTGAGCGTCGATATTGCCAGTCTCGATACCCGGAACAGCGAACGCGACCACACCGCTTTGGACGCCGACTTTTTCGACGCGTCGAAATTCCCGCGTGCGCACTTCGCCACTACCGATTTCCGCAAGGCCGTGGACGGCACGGTCGTTGCCGATGGCGAACTCACGCTGCGCGGCGTGGCCAAGCCGGTTGCGCTGGCCGTCACCTTTACGCCGCACGGCGACACCGCCACGCTGGATGTGACGGCACAGGTGAACCGGCTCGACTTCGGGATCGGCGCGGGCCAGTGGGCCGATCCTTCCATGATCGGCAACGGTGTGACGGTGCACGGACACCTGCTGCTGCGCAAGGCGGACCCGTAGGTCCGGACGGAGCGCGGCGCCGTCCGGACACGTGTGCTGGCGCGAAGATTCAGCCGGTGGCGGTTAGCATGAATCTTTCACCTTCACGGAAGAACGGTGATGGATTTCCTCCACGACATCCTCGCGCAGCCGTGGGCGCGGGTCGCGCTGGTGCTGGTCGCCGCGCTGATCGTCGCGATCGTGCTCTTCAACGTGCTGCGCTTCGCGGCCCGGCGCATGCTGCGTCCGGGTGCGGTGCCCGCGATCGTGCTGCAGCGCTGCGAGCGGCCCTTCGAAACGGTGCTGCCGCTGCTGGCCCTGCAGTTCGCGTTGATGAGCGCCAATCTCGGGTTGCCGCGGACGGTCTGGTTCAGGGCACTGCAGCACGCGATGACGGTCGCGGTCTACGTAGCGCTGACGTGGCTCGCGATCCGGGCAGTTTCGGGGGTCGAGCGGGCGATCGGCCTGCGCCATCCCGTGAATGTCGAGGACAACCTGCACGCGCGCCAGGTGCAGACGCAGGCGAAGGTGCTGTCGCGCTCGGCGATGTTCCTGATCGGGGTGCTGGGCGCCGCGCTGATCCTGATGACGTTCCCGAAGGTCCAGGCTTTCGGCGCGAGCATCCTGGCCTCGGCGGGCGTGGCCGGACTGGTGATCGGACTCGCGGCGCGGCCGGTGCTGGGCAACCTGCTGGCGGGCCTGCAGATCGCATTGGCGCAGCCGATCAGGCTGGACGACGTGCTGATCGTCCAGAACGAATGGGGCCGCGTCGAGGAAATCACCGGCACCTTCGTGGTGCTGAAGATCTGGGACGAGCGGCGACTGGTGATTCCGCTGCAATGGTTCATCGAAAATCCGTTTCAGAACTGGACCCGCACCAGCTCGCAGATCCTCGGCACGGTGTTCCTGTACGTGGATTACGGGTTGCCGCTGGCGCCGCTGCGCGAGGAACTCGACCGGTTGGTGCATGGCGCGACGGAGTGGGACAAACGCGTGTTCGTGCTGCAGGTGACCGACGCCGACCCGCGCACGATGCAGTTGCGCATCCTGGTCAGCAGCAAGAATTCCGGCCTGAACTTCGACCTGCGCTGCCGGGTGCGCGAGGGACTGATCGATTTCCTGCAGCGCAACTACCCGCAGCACCTGCCAAGGCTGCGCGTGGAGACCGCCCCGTGCGACGAGCCGGCCGGCGCACCCGTGCACGTCGTGCAACCGCTCGGCGGCGGCGGATCGCCATCGCCCGAGCCCAAGTGAGGGGAGCGCCGCGCGGGGGCGTGCGGCATTCCGGACGCGCAGCGCGTTTCGCCCGGTCGTACTACACGCCGGTTCCGAATCCCGTCCGGATGCAGCCCGGACGGCCAGGAATGACGAGTCCCGGGGTTCGATCGGCAGCAAAAGGCAGTTTTGTTGCAGATGTCGCTCCGGACGCGGGCAGCGCGATCCGGAATCGGTTCATCTTTCGGTGAAGCTCAGGAACGCCTGCAACGCCGCGGCATCGAACGGCCAACCCAGTTCGCGCCCGGATCCGTCGTCGCGCAGGACCGGAACGCGTACGCCGTAGCGCGTTTCGAGCTCCGCGTCGCCGTCGATCCACACGCTTTCGAAGTCGGGCGCGCGCGCGCGCGCCAGCAGCGCGACGGCTTCGTCGCACAGCTTGCAGTCGTCGCGTTGGTAGAGCGTCAGGCGCATGGCGTGGTCAAGCGAATCGAGGCGGAGAACAAGGCTGGCGAGCGCGTACAATAACGCCGATCAGGCTGCAGGTATCCGCAGACGGTCGCGTTGAGCGGCATCGCTTGCGATGTCCGCTCGAACGGGGCCGCTTTCACACGGCGCGAATGACCATGGCGGTAAGCGTCTTCGACATCTTCAAGATCGGCATCGGCCCGTCGTCTTCGCACACGATCGGCCCGATGCGTGCGGCCGCGCGTTTCGTCGAACGCTGGCTCATCGAAACGGGTGATCTCGAGCGCGTCGCGCGCGTGCAGGTGGAGTTGTACGGTTCGCTTGCCGCGACGGGTCGCGGCCACGGCACCGACAAGGCGGTGATCTGCGGGCTGGAAGGCAACTGGCCGGACCGGATCGATCCGGATGCGATTCCGCCGTTGCTCGAACGGGTGCGCCGCGATCGGAGCATCCGCCTGCACGGCACGCGCGAAATCGGGTTCGACGAAAAGACCAACCTCGTCTGGAACAAGCGCCAGAAGTTGCCGTATCACGTGAACGGCATGCGCTATGCCGCATTCGATGCGAACGGCGGAACCATCGTCACCCGCGACTATTACTCGGTGGGCGGCGGATTCGTGGTGAACGCCGACGAAGCCGCAGCCGATCGCATCGTCGCCGATACCACGCCGCTGCCGTACGCGTTCCATTCCGGTGACGAGCTGATGGCGCTGTGCGAGCAGTACGGCATGACCATCGCGCAGTTGATGCTGGAAAACGAGAAGGTCTGGCGCAGCGAATCCGATGTTCGCGCCGGGCTGCTGACGATCTGGAAGGCGATGCAGGATTGCGTTGCGCGTGGCTTGCGTTCGCCGGGGGAGCTGCCGGGCAGCCTGCACGTGAAGCGGCGCGCGCCGGCGATGTATGGCGAACTTCGCGACCGCCCCGAAGCTTCGCTGAAGGATCCGCTGACGATCCTCGACTGGGTGAACCTGTACGCGCTTGCGGTGAACGAGGAAAACGCCGCCGGCGGGCGTGTCGTGACGGCGCCCACCAATGGCGCCGCTGGCATCGTGCCCGCGGTGTTGCATTACTACGACCGCTTCTGCCCGAAATCGAACGAACAGGGCGTGGTCGATTTCCTCCTGACCGCCGGTGCGATCGGCATCCTCTACAAGGAAAACGCCTCCATCAGCGGCGCCGAAGTCGGCTGCCAGGGCGAAGTGGGCGTCGCCTGCTCGATGGCCGCGGGTGCGCTCACCGCCGCGCTCGGCGGCAGCGTGCATCAGGTCGAGAACGCCGCCGAGATCGGCATGGAACACAACCTCGGCCTCACCTGCGATCCGATCGGCGGCCTGGTGCAGATCCCCTGCATCGAGCGCAACGCCATGGGTTCGGTCAAGGCCATCAACGCCCAGCGGATGGCGGTGCGCAGCGATGGCAAGCACCGCGTGTCGCTGGACAAGGTCATCAAGACCATGCGCGATACCGGCCGCGACATGAAGGACAAGTACAAGGAAACCAGCCGCGGCGGGCTGGCCGTGAACGTGGTGGAGTGTTGACCGGCGGTGCCACAACCTGATCGCGCCGTCGGCCAATGGGGTGCAATTCACCGGGGGTGCGCGTGAACATTTCGAAGTTGGGGACGCGGCTTCGCACGTACGACTGGACGGCGGCGGCCATCGAGCTCGTCATTGTCGTCGTCGGCATCCTGATCGTGCTGGAAGTGAGCAACTGGAACCAGAATCGGCAGGACCTGGCCCGAGCCGACGGTTACTACCGGCGCATCCACGCGGACCTCTCGACGGACAACAAGTCCTACGGCACCACGCTCGCCTACTGGGACACAGTGTCCGGGTACGGGCGCGGCGCGATCGCCCATGGCGAGAACGGCCGACTCGTGGATGGCTCCGCATGGAAGACCGTGCTTGCGTACTACCAGGCCAGCCAGACGCTGCCTTTCGTGCCTTCCGATGCCTCCTTCACCGAGATGCGCAGCGCCGGCGAACTCGGTTTGATCGCCAACGAGCGGCTGCGCGGTCGGCTCGAAGACTACTACTCCATGTCGGGCATCGGTGGTGAATCCATCATCCGCCAGCAGGACCCCGCCTATCGGAAGCAGGTGCGCGGCCTGACGCCCTGGTCCGTGCAGCAATACATCTGGGATCGGTGCTATCGCGAGTCGTCCTATGCCGATCAGGGGTTCGTCGATTGCCCGGCACCAATCAGCGAGCAGGAGGCACTCGCGATCCTGTCGAACTTCAAGGCGGCGCCTTTCCTGCTCGACAACCTGCGCACATGGATGTCCACGCTGCGCATCAGCGAGATCGTGTTGAACAACGACCGCCGCGACGCGCAGCAGCTTGCCGCCGAGGTGGAGCGGGCACGCCAGCATTAGCCTGCCGGCTGCCGGCGGTGCCCGGCTCTGCACGCGGGCTCTGCGAAAAGCGCCACGGCGGGAAACGACGCCGGTTTTCCTGCGCACGGCTTGTTTTCCCGTGGCGGTCGATTCGAGCCTGACCGGGCGCTGACTTGATGGTTGAACGTTGCTGAATGGCGTCCAACGAGTGCTTGACCGAGCGCTGTGACCGGCGTGAAGTAGAAAGGCCACCGACAGGATGGCTTGGGTCCGCTGTATGCGGGCCGTGACCAGGAAATTCCACGCAAGGAGGTTTGCCATGAAACGCATGCATTCGCTTTCCAGTCTTGCCGCCGCGATCGCGCTGGCGTGCGCCGCGCCGTGGGCGCTGGCGCAGACCACGCCCGATGCGCAGCATCCACAGTCGGGCGCGGTCACGCATTCGCCGCCATTCAAGACCACCCCGTCGGCGACCCCGGCCGACCAGCAGCAGTTGCCGCCGCAAATTCCGCAGGCGCAGCCGTCCAGCGACGTGATGGGCCAGCACGACATGACGGGCACGGTGCGCTCGGTCGGCAGCAACGGCATGGTCGAGGTGCATACGGACGAAGGCAACCTCAAGGTGCACTTCCCCGATGCGAGCCAGCACCTGAAGAAGGGCGACCAGATCACGCTGCATCTTTCCTACTCGATCGCGCCGTCTGCACCCGCTGCTTCGATGTAGTGCGGCACGTTCGATCGGGACCGCCGGGCCGCCCGGCGGTTTCGTCGTGCCGCAAGCGGCTCGCTTTGGCCGGGCGGGTGTGCTACCAATGGCGCCCTGGCGGTCCAGCAAACGTGGGAACCTGCGATGTCGGCAGTCGTCCAGTCCGGCGCGGAGCGGCCTCGTCCTTCCGGGGACGAGGCGGGCGCGCGTGCCTGTGCGTTGCTGGTCGAACGCGGCCGGTTGAAACAGGATGACCTCGCGCGGGCGGAACGCCTGCTGGCCGAGGCGCCGGAGAATCGGCTCACGCCGCTGCTGTCCCGGCTGGGCCTGGTGTCGGAGCGCGACCTCGCCGAGGCCTGGGCGGAAACCCTGCGCCTGCCGCTGCTCATCGCGAAAGACGCTCCGGACGCCCCGCCGGACACCGCGCTGTCGGTGCGCTTCATGAAGCAATACCACACGGTCCCGGTGGGCGAATCCGGGCCGGCCGTGCAGCTGGCGACGGCCGACCCCGGTGACCCGTACATCGCGCACGCGGTGGAACTCGCCTGCGGGCGACCGGTGAATATCGTCGTCGCGGCGCGCGCCGACATCGACGACCTGATCGAGCGCTGGTACGGCACCGGCCGCAGCGCGCTCGGCACCATCGTCGAAGGATTGGGCGAGGGTGGCGAAAGCGCGTCGGGTGACGATGACATCGAGCACCTGCGCGATCTCGCGTCCGAAGCGCCGGTGATCCGGTTGGTCAATTTGCTGATCCAGCGCGCGGTGGAAGCGCGCGCATCGGACATCCACATCGAGCCGTTCGAAAACCGGTTGAAGGTGCGCTATCGCATCGACGGCGTGCTGCACGAAGTCGAGGCGCCGCCGGCATCGAGCACCGCGGCGGTGATTTCGCGCATCAAGATCATGGCGCGCATGAATATTGCCGAGCGCCGCCTGCCGCAGGACGGCCGCATCATGCTGCGCGTGCAGGGCAAGGAACTGGACCTGCGCGTGTCATGCATCCCGACCAGTTTCGGCGAATCGGTGGTGATGCGCATCCTCGACCGCGGCAACGTGATCCTGGATTTCGATTCGCTGGGTTTCGACGAACATACGTTGCCCCCATTCCTGCACGTGCTGGAGCAGCCGCACGGCATCCTTCTGGTCACCGGTCCCACGGGTTCGGGCAAGACCACCACGCTCTATACCGCGCTGTCCAGGATCAACACGCCCGACCGCAAGATCATCACCGTCGAGGACCCAGTCGAATACCAGATCGAAGGCATCAACCAGATGCAGGTGAAGCCGCAGATCGGGCTGGATTTCGCGGGCGCCCTGCGTTCGATCGTGCGCCAGGACCCGGACGTGATCATGATCGGCGAAATGCGCGATCTCGAAACCTGCAAGATCGCGATCCAGTCGGCGTTGACCGGGCATCTCGTTCTTTCAACCTTGCACACGAATTCCGCCGCGGGCGGCCTGACGCGCCTGCTCGACATGGGCGTCGAGGATTACCTGATCGCCTCCACCGTCAACGCGATCGTGGCCCAGCGGCTGGTGCGAAGGCTCGACCCCGCGACGGCCGAAGCTTACGAACCGCTACCCGAGATGGTCGCGGAACTCGGCCTCGACCAACTCACCACCCGACGCCCGCTGCGCCTGTATCGCCCGACGACGTCGGCGGAAAATCCCGGCGGTTTTCGCGGCCGGCTCGCGATCATCGAACAGTTGACGATGAACGACGCGCTGCGGCGCCTGCTGATGCAGCACGCCGACGCGAGCGACATCGAACGCGCCGCGCGGCAGAGCGGCATGCGCACGATGTACGAGGATGGCCTGCGCAAGGCGCTGGCGGGACTCACCACCGTCGAAGAGGTGCTGCGTGTCACGCAGGAAGGCTGAGCACCGGGAACCGGGGATCGGAAATCGGAATTGCCGGCACGACTCCCCTTGCGCGTCCGTGTCGGCGGTACCGGCCTGCTGTCGCACCTCGAACGGCCGAAGCGCCTGCGATTCCCTATTCCCGAAGAACTCACTGCTCCTGCGGCTTGCCCTTCGGGCCACCGGCGGCGCCGATGTTCGCTCCGGCATCCTGCCGCCGCAGTCCGATTCCCGTGCCTGACTTCCACTACAAAGCCGTCACGCCCTCCGGCGAGACCGTGCAGGGCCGCATGGATGCCGCGTCCGTCGAGGATGTGATCCAGCGCCTGCAGGAACAAGGCAACGTGCCGCTGGAAGCCGGCCATGCTGGCGGCGGGGCGCTGCTGGGTGGTTTGCGCAGGAAGTCGCTCGCCGGCAGCGCGCTGGTCGAATTCACTTCGCAGCTCGGTATCCTGCTGCACGCGGGCCTGCCGCTGGACCGCGCGCTGCAGATGCTGCTCGAACTGCCCGAAGGCGAGCGCGCGCGGCATGTGGTCGAACGCGTGCGCGAGCGCGTGCGCGGGGGCGCTTCGCTGTCGCACGCGATGGAACAGGAACATGGCGTGTTTCCGAAGTTGTACCTCAGCATGGTGCGTGCAGGCGAGGCCGGCGGCGCGCTGGATGCGGCGCTCGCGCGCCTCGCCGATTACCTCGGACGCGCGCGCAAGTTGCGGGAAAGCGTGATCGGCGCGCTGGTGTACCCGGCGTTCCTGCTGTTCGGCGTATTGGGTTCGCTGGTCCTGCTGCTGGCGTATGTGTTGCCGCAATTCGTGCCGATCTTCCACGACATGAACGTGCAGATCCCGCTGATCACGCGGGTGCTGATGGCCATCGGCACGTTCCTGCACGACTGGGGATTGCTGGTGCTGGCCGCCATCGTGATCGCGGGGCTGTGGGCGGGGGGCCGCATGCGCGATCCCGAAACACGGCGGGCGTTCGATGCGCGCTTGTTGCGCATCAGGGTGTTGGGGCCGCTGCTGCTGAAGGTGGATACCGCGCGCCTGATGCGCACGCTGGGTTCGCTGCTGAAGAATGGCGTGTCGCTGCTGGCCGCGCTGGGCATCGCGCGCCAGGTGGTATCCAACCGCGAGTTGTCGGAACAACTGGAGCCGGCGATCGAATCGGTCAAGGGCGGCGACTCGCTTTCGCACGCACTGTCCGTGCACACCAGCTTCCCGAAGCTCGCCATCCAGATCACCATGGTGGGCGAGGAATCCGGTGCGCTGGACGACATGCTGCTGCGCGCCGCCGACACCTACGATGGCGAAGTCAAATCGGCGATCGACAAGATGCTCGCGGCGCTGGTACCGGTGTTGACGATCGTGATGGCGCTGCTGGTGGCCGGCATCATGCTGTCGATCCTGCTGCCGCTGCTGAGCCTGACGGGAAGTATCCAATGACCGGGAGAGTGCAATGGTTTTGAAGGTGTCTGGAAAGCGGGATGGGGGATGGGTGGCGGTGGCGCGCGGACGCGACGATTTTGCAGGCGTGCGAGGCTCGCGAAAGGACCCGACGCTCGCGCCTCCCCTGCCCAACCCCGATCCCCGCCGTTTTCGCGGCTTCACCCTCCTCGAAATGCTCGCGGTGATCGTGCTGCTGGGCATCGTCGGCGTGATCGTGGCGCGGTCAGTGTCAGGCCGCGTCGACACCGGCAAGTGGGACGCCGGCAAGATCGGCGTCACCAAGCTCGATCAGGATGTGCAGGCGTATGCGCTCGACAACGGGTCGCCACCCAAGGCGCTGGACGACCTGATCATCAAGCCGTTGAATGCGCCATCGTGGAACGGGCCGTACGCCAAGCCGGGCGACCTCAATGACCCGTTTGGCCATCCCTACGGCTATGTCTATCCAGGCAAGCACGGCCAGTACGATGTCCTGTTCTACGGCCGCGATGGCAAGCCCGGAGGCGAGGGCATCGACCGTGACTACGGGAATTGGCAATAAGTCGACTCGGGACCGCGGATCGAGGGCCGGGAGTCAGGTTCTTGCCGGCATTCCGGCGAAAGCCGGAACCCATTTTGTTTTTTCCGGTGAATGCGAAGAAATCAAAATGGATGCCGGATTCCGCGCTCCGCGCGGCCCCGGAATGACGAGAGGAGAAGGCGGACTGCCGGGGGCGACCAGTCCTGGTACCCCACGCGGCTTCACGCTATTGGAAATGCTGGCGGTGATCGTGCTGATCGCGATCGCCGTCACCGTGACCGCGGTGTCGCTGCGCGGACGTGCGCGCGGGCAACTCGAAGCCTCCGCGCAGAGGGTGGCGGCGGGGTTGCGCGACACCCGCACGCGTGCGATGGCCACCGGCAAGCCGCAGTGGTTCACGGTCGACCTGCGCGATCACGCGTGGGCCGCGCCCGGCCGCGAGCCGCACGCGTTTCCGGCGGGCGCGGACGTGCGCGTGACTTCGGCGGCCCAGGACAGCGACCGGGCCGGCGTCGCGCGCATCCGCTATTTTCCCGACGGCAGTTCCAGCGGCGGCAACATCGTGCTCGGCCACGATCAGCGCAGCGCACGCGTCGATGTCGACTGGCTGACTGGTGCGGTGACGGTCCACGGTGGATCGAAGCGATGACTGGGCGTCCGAAAACCAGCGGGTGGGGGACGGGTCGTGGGGGAGCTCCGCCCGGGCCCCGGCAGCTTACTGTCGCAAAGGGTGCGCAGGGGCGCGAATCGTTGTGTCCGGTTCCTGCGCCTCCGCTGTCCGTCTCCCGTCCCCGCTGTTCCGGCTTCACCCTCATCGAAGTGTTGGCGGCGATCGCGCTGCTGGCGATCGCATTCGCGGTCGGGCTGGGCGCGCTGGGCAAGTCCGCGCACAATGCCGCGCACAGCGCCGCCCTCGACACCGCGGTCGAACATGCGCAGAGCCTGCTGGCCGGGCAGGGACTCGAAGCGCCGCTGAAGGATGAAAGGTTGTCCGGCACCTTCATCGACGGCATGCGCTGGACGCTGAAGGTGCGTCGCCTGTCGAGGCCGGCGTCCGCATCCGGTGCGGACGCGGGCGTGGACCTGCAGCAAGGCGGTGTGATGATGGCGCAGGCCGCGGGCATCGAGCTCTATCAGCTCGACGTCGCCGTGCAGTTCGGTGCGGGCCGCACGTTGCGGCTTGCCACCCAGCGCGCGCAGGCCGCGCCGCCGGCCGGCACCGGGGAATAGGGCGTCGAATGCCGATGCACACGCAACCGCCAACGCCGGGCGCTCCCGAACCAATCATGCGCAACCGGCCGTCCGGTTTCCGGGCTCCGTGCACCGGGTCACGGGTTCGACATGCAGGTGGCTTCACCCTGCTGGAAATCCTGCTGGCATTGGCGCTGCTGGTATTGGTGATGCTGGGCGTGTGGGGCGCGATGGCCAGCGCCACCAGGATCACGCACGCGGCGGATGCGATGATGGCGCGCAGCGAAGACGTGCGCACCGTGCAGCAGTTCCTGCGCCGCTATGTTTCCGCGGCGCAACTGCAGCCATACCTGGCCGAGGGCGATGTGCGGGCGCGGATGTTCGAAGGCGACGCGGCATCGATGCGCTATGTCGGACCCTTGCCCATGCAGTCGGGTCACGCCGGGCTGTACGTCCAGACCATCCGCCTGGCGAAAGACGCCTCGGGCGGCACGTCGCTGGAACTTGCCTACCAGCCCTACGCGGACGACATCCTGCCAACCGGCGACGCGGTGACGCATCTCCTGCTCGCGGACTTGCGGGGCGGACGATTCCAGTACCTTGCGGCGGCCGCTTTCGGCAAACCCGCGGCGTGGCGGGACGACTGGCACGCGACCAACGGGTTGCCGCTGGCGGTGCGCATCCAGCTCGATCCCGCGTGGCGCGCGCAGGTGCCATTTCCGGAGATGGTGATTCCGTTGCACGCGGGTGAAGGCTTCGGCGCCCAACCCGGCGGTGCGCCATGAGCCGGCGCCAGCGCGGCACCGCGCTGCTGCTGGTGCTGTGGGTGACGGTGTTGCTGGCCGCGTTGTTGATCGGCGTCGCGGCCGCTTCGCGCAGCCAGAGCCAGGCCGCGCTGTACGGCGCCGAGCGCGTGCGTGCGGAACTCGCGGCCGAGGCTGGGCTCGCGCACGCAGTGGCCGGCTTGCGCGCGCCCGACCTGCGCAACCAGTGGGTGCCGGATGGCCGCTCGTACGATTTCGAATTCGGCGGTGCGAAGGTGCGCGTGCGGGTGGTGGACGTGAGTGGGCTGGTCGACCTCAACGCCAGCCCGCCGGATTTGCTGGGTGACCTGTTCGCGGCGGCGGGGGTGGAGCGCGCGCGTGCCGATCAGTTCGCCAACTCCTTGGCCGCGTGGCGGGGCGATGCGCCACGCCAGCCGTTGCCAACGCGTGGTGGCGTTGCGGCCCAGCCGCACGGTCCGTTCCGCGCCATCGATCAACTCGCCCGGTTGCCGGGCATGACGGCAGGCCTGTTCGCCAAGGTCGAACAGTCGGTGACGGTGTTTTCCGGGCGCAATTTCCCGGACGCGTCATACGCACCGCCGCCGTCGCTGGCGGCGGTGCAGGGCCTCGCGCCCAGCCAGGCGGAGACGCTGGTTGCGCAACGCCGGAGCCGCCCGGCGCAGCGCGGTGCCGGCAACGGACGCGCCTCGGGGGCCGTGGCCAACGGCCCGCTGGTGGCCGGCTATGGCGGCGTGGTCGAGCGCGTATTCAGCACCGCCACGATGCCGGATGGCATGCGCGTGAACCTGGATGTCACGATACGCTTGGCGTTGACGGGTCCCCGGGCCCGCCCGTACAAAGTGTTGGACTGGCGCGTGGACTGATTCCACGCGTTCCTGGCGGGGCAGCAATGGCGACAGCAAGCGCACAATCCCTCGAACGCGCGAAACTGGCGTGGCGGCGTTCGCCGCTGCCGGGCTTCCTGCGCTGGTGGGGCGGTGAATTGACGGCGCTGCTGCCGGCGGGTGCGCGCGCGTGGATACGCCGCGGACCGGATGTGCTGTGGCTGGGCGAGGCGGGCGGCCACGCGACGATCCGGCGCGCCCGGACGGGCGCCACCTTGGCTTCGATCGCCCCCGGCTTGCCGGTGGAGGGGCAACGCACGGAATTCGCGCGGGCGTGCGCCGGCATCGATCCGGACGATCGCCGCCTGCTCCTGGTGGTCCCGGCTTCACAGGTGCTGTACAGGCGCCTGGTGATGCCGGCCGCGGCCGCCGCCGATCCGCGTCGCGTGGTGGGTTACGAACTGGATCGGCAGACGCCGTTCAAGCCCGAGCAGGTGTATTACGACGTCGGGGTCAGCGCGGACGCGGCCCCGGCGGGACAGGTGGCGCTGGACCTGTATGTCGCACCCAAGGCGGAAATCGATCCGCTGCTGGAACGCTTCAACGCGATCGGCGCGCAGCCCGACGCGGTCGACGTGCAGACCGCGGATGGCACGCTGGCGGGCATCGACCTGATGCCGCCCGGGCTGCGGCCGCGGCGCACCGACCGCCGCGCCCGTGCCAACTTCATCCTGGGTCTGGTGTGCGTATTGCTGGTGGTGCTGGTGCTGTCGCAGTGGCTGGCCAATCGTCGCGCCGCGCTGGCCGAAATGCAGGACGAAGTCCAGGCGATGCGCGCCAAGGCCACGCAGTCCGAACAACTGCGTGGGCAACTCACCGGCGCGCTGGCGGCGTCGAAGTTTTTGGTGAAGCGCAAGTCGGAAAACCCATCCGCGCTGGCCGTGCTGGACGACCTGACCCGTCGCCTGCCCGCCACGGCATGGCTGGACGTGCTGACGCTGGACGATTCGGGCGGCCTCGACATCAAGGGCGAAGCCGCCAAGGCGGCGGCGCTGGTCGACACCCTCGGCAGTTCCAGGTTGTTGCAGGAACCCAAGCTGCAGGGCGTGATCCAGCCCGACCCCGCGACCGGCAAGGAACGCTTCGAACTGGTCGCGCGGGTGCGCCAGCAGGGGGCCACCGATGGCCATTGACGTGAAAAGCCGCATCGCACGACGATTGTCGCCGGCGCAGTCGCGGCTCGCCGCGATCGGGTTGGCGCTGGTCGCGCTGGCGATCGCCTATCTCGTGCTGCTGCACTGGTGGTTCGTGGCGCCGCTGCTGCGGGTGGACGCGCAGATGCACAATCTGCAGACGATCCACGCGAAGTACGCGGCGGCGATCGCCGAGCAGCCGGAACTGCAACAGCGCGTTGCCAGGCTGGAGCAGGGCGGCGCATCGGTGGACGCGTTCCTGTCCGCGAACGATCCCAGCGCCGCGGCCGCGAACCTGATCCAGCGCGCGACCGACGTGGTCGCCGCGCACGCCCACGCCGATTCCGGCTGCAGCATGCCGTCGAAGATGCCGATCGAGCAGGACACCGGCAACGAACCGTTCCGGCGCGTCGGCGTCAGCATCACGCTCGATTGCGGCATGCAGCCGCTGGCGGCGGTGCTGCATGATTTCGATCGCGGGCTGCCTTACTTGTTCGTGGACAACCTCACGGTGGCGCGTTCGCCAAGCGGCCGACTACAGGTGCAACTGACCTTGTCGGGCTACCTGAGGCCTGCATCGCCGTGAATGCCGCCGACCGCCGCCGCCTCACGCCCGCGTTGGGCATCGTCGCCGCGATCCTGGTGGTGCTGCTGATCGCGCTGTGGGCGGGCCTCGGCGATGGCGCGACCTGGAACGACCATGCCGCGCCGGCGCGGCTGCCGTCGATCGGCGCCACCACGCCGGCGCCGGCGGTGCCACCGCTGGACCGGTACGCGGAAGTCTGGCAGCACCCCGTGTTCAGCCCTACCCGCATGCCCGTGCCCGTCACTTCCGGCGAGGCCGCTTCCAGCGGCGACCTGCAGTTGACCGGCGTGATCATGCTGCCGCACCTCAAGATGGCGATCCTGCACGATCGGACCAACGGCAAGGACTACCGCGCGATCGAAGGCCAGCCCCCGCACGAGGGCCCGGTGCTGGTGGAACTGCACCCGCGCAGCGCCGTGATCGACGTGTCGGGTTCGCGCCAGGAATTGCAATTGGTACCCGGCCCGGCCACGGGTTCCGGCGCCCCCCCGACGAACGGGTTCGCCAATCCCGACGAGCAGCAGGGAGAACAGGGCGAACCCGTTCCCAGCGCGGGGAGCGGCGCATCTGCTATGGTCACCCGCCGCGGAATCCAGGATGCGGGCGGGCAGCCCGTGAACCGGTCGCCGGGGGCGGCGGCCGGAGCACAGTCTGCCGCGGCGCGTGCCCGGGCGCTGAAGGCGCGCATCGACGCGCAACGGCGGAAGGCCGCGCGCCAGGATGGCGGCGGTTGACGCATGCATCGCGTCACCGCGCAAGGCAGACCGGTAGTGGAGTGCATGACGTGTACAGAAAGCTAGCCGTGCTGGGGATTGCCTTCGCTGCCGCGCTGCTGGCGGGCTGTGCGCCGCAAATCCGCCAGGACAACGACTACAGCCTGCAGCGCGAAGCCATCAAAGGCACCCACAAGCCGGTGCCGCAACCGCTGGACGTTGGCACCGAACAGCAGAATCCGACCCTGGCCAATGCGGCCGCGCCGGAAAACCACTACGGCACCGGCGTCTTCATCAACGCGCCGAGCCACACCCCATCCGGCCGGGCCACCAACGAAGGCGGCACGATCACCTTCAACTTCGACAACCAGCCGGTGCAGGCCGCGGTCAAGGCGATTTTGGGCGACGTGCTGCACGCGAACTATTCGATTTCGCCGAACGTCAAGGGCACGGTGACCTTCGCGACCTCGCAGCCGGTCACCGAAGCCGAGGTGCTGCCGATCCTGCAGATGCTGCTGTCGTGGACCGGCAATGCGCTGGTGCAGCAGAACGGCGGCTACCTGGTGGTGCCGGTGGAACAGGCCGCGCCCGGCAACCTCGTGCCCGGTCTGGGCGCGGTATCGCCCGGCGCGGGCTACGCGGCGCAGTTGTTTCCGCTGCACTACGTGTCCGCGGAGGCAATGCAGAAACTCCTGAAGCCGTTCGCCGACCCGAAGGCGTTCCTGCTGGTCGACCCGGTACGCAACCTGCTGGTGATGGGCGGCACGCCCGCCGAGCTCGCGAATTACCAGCGCATCATCCGCACCTTCGACGTCGACTGGCTGCGCGGGATGTCGGTGGCGGTGATCCCGCTGCAGCACGTGCAGGCCGAGGACCTGGTCAACCAGCTCCAGGCCCTGTTCAACGAGCAGGCCGGTGGCTCGCCCTCGAGCGCCGCGACCAACGGTGGCGCCACGAACCTGGTCGCGCCGCCGCACTCGGAAAACCTCTCCGGCATGGTGCGGCTGATCCCGCTGAAACACAGCAATTCGCTGGTCGTGATCACGCCGCAGCCATCCTATCTCGACGAGGTGCGCAAGCTCGTCACCACCATCGACAACGGTGCCGGCAACGCCTCGGGGCTTTATGTCTACAACGTGCTCAACGTGAAGGCGTCGGACCTCGCGCGGCACTTGAACGAGCTGTTCGGCAACGGCACCGGCAGCCAGCAGAACCCGATCGGCGCGGTCGCGCCGGGTTTTTCGCCGCTGGAACAATCCGCGGCCGGCAGCCTTGGCGCGCAGCAGGGCTTCGGCAGTTTCTCGCCGGACAACAGCAACTTCTCCGGCAACTTCGCTGGCACTGGCGGTGATGAGTTCGGTTCCGGTGAGGGCGGGATCACGGGCGCGACCCAGATGCGCCGCGGCCAGCGCTCGGGGCAGGACACCTTTGCGTTCACCACCAGCGAAGGCGTGCGCATCGCCGCGGTCAACGAGAACAACCAGTTGCTGATCCGCGCCACGCCCGGGCAATGGGAAAAATTGTTGCCGGTGATCGATCGGCTGGACGAAAAGCCGTTGCAGGTGCAGATCGAAACACGTGTCCTGGAAGTCAGCCTGACCGGCGAATTCCAGTTCGGCGTGCAGTATTACCTCGGCGGCCTGATCGGCACCCAGCCGGGTTCGCCGCCCAACACCAACCAGTCCTTCCACCGCCATCAGGGTGCGGCGGGGCTGGGCGGCGTCCAGTACTCGACATCGGATGCGTTGTTCTATTCATTCGCGGGCAACGATCTGCAATTCGCGTTGAGGGCGCTGGAATCGAGCGGCGACGCCAAGATCTTGTCGGCGCCTTCCACCGTGGTGCTCAACAACCAGGAAACCACCTTCAAGGTGGGCGAGAAGATTCCGGTGGTGCAGAGCGCGATCATCCCCGGCCTCGGAGGCACTGGCGACAGCAGCAGCGCGCTCAACGCGACGTCGGTCAACTACATCGACACCGGCGTGTTGCTGGATGTGGTCCCGCGCGTCAGCCCCGGCGGGCTGGTGTACATGGACATCCAGCAGGTGGTCAGCAAGCCGACCACCCAGGACAAGTTCGGCAACTACACCATCACCAATCGCGCGCTCAGTACCGAAGTGGCCGTGCAGAGCGGACAGACGGTGCTGCTGGGCGGTTTGATCCAGCAGACCGACACCACCCAGGACAGCGGCGTGCCGTTCCTCAGCCGTATCCCCGTGTTCGGCCGCCTGTTCGGCACCACCGACCGCAAGAGCGCGCGCACCGAACTGATCGTGCTGATCACGCCGCGCATCATCCGCAACCCCGAGGACGCGCGCCGCGTCACCGACGAATACCAGACCCAGTTCGAATCGCTGAAACCGATCCTGCCGACGGGCGGCGCGACGGCTGATGCGGAAACCGAACGTGCGCCGGCATCGAGTGAGCCCATCCCGCCGTCGAGTGCGTCATTCGCGCCTGCTGCCGGCGGCGAGCCCGCGGCCAGTGCACCATCGGGCGAGTGGTCGGTGCAGGTCGCCTCGTTCACGAACAGCGACGACGCCGGACGCCTGCGCGTGCGCCTGCAGCAACTCGGCTACACCAGTTACGTCAGGGACGTGGCCACCGCCGACGGCGTGCGCTGGCGCGTGTATGCCGGCCCGGTGGTGAACCGCGACGCGGCCGATCGCTTGCGTGCCTCCATCGCGGACACCCTGCACATCGCGGGACTGTTGATCGTGCGGCGATAGTGCGAGCGCGGCAGCCTGCGCTGAGGGGTACGATGCTGGGTTTGGGCTGTGTTGTGCGGCATCGGCGGGAAGGGCGCACCTCGCCGTCCCGCGTGCCCGAGTATCGCTAGACTGCATCGATGCCCACGTTGACCTCCGTCATCATCGTCGCCGCCGACAGCGGCGCCGCGTTGCGCGAGTGCGTGGCGCGCACGCTGGCGTCGAACGTGCAGGTCGAGCTCATCCTCGTCGACAACGCTTCGCGCGACGGGGTCCCGCAGGCCCTGGCGCGGGCGTACGAGCACGACGAGCGCGTGCACGTCGTCTACAACCACGCCAACCTCGGGTTCGGGCCGGCGGTGAACGTGGGCGCGCGACAGGCGCGCGGCGATGCCTTGCTGGTGTTGAATCCAGACTGCATGCTCGAACCGGACACGATGTCGCGCATGCTTGAAGTGCAGGACGCGCATCCCGACGCGGGGGTGATCGGCGCGGTGGTGTGCGGCGCCGACGGCACGCCCGATCCGGCCTCACGGCGTCGCGATCCGTTGCTGCAGCGCTCGTTGAACGAGATGACGGGCCGCGCCCGGCGGGACGCGTCCAGGCACGAAGGCGTCGATGTGCCCGGGCCGATGCCCGATGCCGTGGTCGAAACCGAAAATGTTTCCGGCGCGTTGATGCTGTTGCCGCGTACGGTATTCGGGCAGCTGCGCGGGTTCGATGAGGGTTACTTCCTGCATTGCGAGGACCTGGACCTGTGCCGGCGCGCGCGCGATGCGGGCTACAAGGTGCTGCTGGCCGGCAACGTGCGCGTGCGCCACGCCAAGGGCGGATCGAGCGCGCATCGTCCGGTGTTCGTCAGTTACCATAAGCACCGCGGCATGTGGCGCTGGTTCGGTAAATTCGATCCGGCCGCGCGCGAGCCGCTGACGCGCGCGCTGGTGGCGGGCGGCATCGCGGCGCATTTTGTCTTCACCGCGCCGCTGCTGGCACTGCGTCGCGCGATTCGCCAATGACATTGCATCGGAAGCAGGCATGATTCGCGAAATCCTGAAAATGGGCGACCCTCGCCTGCTGCGCGTCGCACCGGCGGTGCCGCCAGCGATGTTCGGCACCGCCGAGCTGAACGACCTGATCACCGACATGTTCGAAACCATGCAGGCGGCGGATGGCGTGGGCCTGGCCGCGCCTCAGATCGGCGTCGACCTGCAACTGGTGGTGTTCGGATTCGAACACTCCGATCGCTATCCTGGCGAACCGGAAGTGCCGCGCACGATCCTTCTGAACCCGCTGGTCACGCCGCTCTCGCGTGACATGGAGGAAGGCTGGGAAGGCTGCCTGTCGGTGCCCGGCCTGCGTGGCGTGGTGAGTCGCCACAGCATGATCCGTTATCAAGGGTTGGACCCGGGCGGAACGCCGATTGATCGCACCGCCGAAGGTTTCCATGCGCGCGTCGTGCAGCACGAATGCGACCATCTGATCGGACGGCTGTATCCCTCGCGCATCACCGACTTTTCGAAGTTCGGTTTCATCGACGTGCTGTTTCCAGAGGAAGTCGGGGTATTGGAGTGAGGCAAAAGCTTTTTTGACGCGGATCAAATCTGATAAAGGCGGAAAAAGCAAAATCAGTTTTGGTCGGATTTGATTCGTGTCCAGGGCTTCTGCTTTTCCGTAGGAACGCGCTTGCGCGCGACCCATGCGCTCCCACGCGCGTCCGATACCTCAAGATCGCCTGCAGGCAGGCTCCTACACGGAAAGGCGTTCCGCCTGCTCTTCCGCAGGAGCGCGCCCGCGCGCGACCGTTGCGGTGCCAGGCGCGCCGATTCCCCAAGATCGTCTGCAGGCAGGCTCCTACGCGGAAAGGCGCTCCGCCTGGCCGCGCAATGCGTCAAGCTGGTTGTGCCAGTCGGCCAGGCGGTTGCGTTCCTGCTCGACCACGGCCGCGGGCGCGTGGTCGACGAAGTTCGCGTTGCCGAGCTTGCCCTCGCATTTCTTGATTTCGCCTTCGATGCGCGCGACTTCCTTTTTCAGGCGAGCGCGTTCGGCGTCGAGGTCGATCAGACCGGCCAGCGGAATCAGTACGCGCAGGCTACCGACCACGGCGGCCGCGGCCGCGGGTTCGGCTTCGCCGTTCGCGAGCCAACGCGGCGCTTCGCAGCGAGCAAGGAATTCGATCTGGCTTGAAAACTTCTGCAGCCGGCGTTGGTCTTCGGCATCGCCGTCGGCCAACAACAGCGGAATGGTCTTCCCCGGCGCGATGTTCATTTCCGAGCGGATCTTGCGTACGCCGGTCAGCACGGCCTTGAACCACTCGATCTCGGCGCTGGCGGTTGCGTCGATCGCGAATTCGTTCGCGTGCGGATAGGCGCCCCCGAGGATGCTGGATCCCTCGAGTCCCAGTTGCGGCGCCACCGATTGCCAGATTTCCTCGGTGATGAACGGAATGATCGGGTGCAGCGCGCGCAAGGCGGCTTCCAGTACCACCAGCAGGGTATGGCGCGTGGATGCCGCGGCGTCGGCGTCATCGCCATTCAAGGCGGGCTTCGAGAGTTCGAGGAACCAGTCGCAGTATTCGTTCCACACGAATTCGTACAGCGCCTGCGCGAGATGGTCGAAGCGGTACGTCGCGAAATGCTGATCCACCTCGGCGAGCGTCGCGTGCAGACGCGAAAGAATCCAGCGCTCCGCTTCGGTCGCGGGTTTTTCCGATTCCCGGTTTTCGACTCCCGATTCCCCGCTGTTCATCAACACGAACCGCGCTGCGTTCCACAGCTTGTTGCAGAATGCCTTGTAGCCCTCCGCGCGCTTGATGTCGAAGTTGATGGTGCGGCTGTAGCTGGCCAGCGCCGCGAAGGTGAAGCGCAGCGCGTCGGTGCCGATCGCGGCGATGCCGTCGGGGTATTCCTTGCGGATGCGCTTCTCGACCTTTTCGCGCACCTGCGGAATCAGCAATGACTTCGTGGATTTTTCGACCAGCGCAGGCAGGGTGATGCCGTCGATCAGGTCCAGCGGGTCCAGGGTGTTGCCCTTGGACTTCGACATTTTCTGGCCTTCGGCGTCACGCACGATCGCGTTGATGTAGACCTCGCGGAACGGCACCTGCCTGGTGAAGTACAAGGTCGTCATTACCATCCGCGCGACCCAGAAGAAGATGATGTCGAAGCCGGTGACCAATACCTGGCTCGGCAGGAAAACCTTGTCGACGGGCCAGTTCGCGACGATCTCGCCGCGCTCGTTCTTCACCGGCTCGTTCGATGGCCAGCCCAGCGTCGAGAACGGCCACAGCGCGGACGAGAACCACGTGTCCAGCACGTCGTCGTCCTGGCGTAACGCGCCGGTGGGCGGCACGGTTGCATGCGCGCGCGCATCCTGCTCGTCCTCGCCGACGTAAATATTGCCGGCCTCGTCGTACCAGGCCGGGATGCGGTGGCCCCACCACAACTGGCGGGAAATGCACCAGTCCTGGATGTTGTCGAGCCACTGCGTGTAGGTGGTCGTCCAGTTTTCTGGCACGAACTTGATGGCGCCGTTGCGCACCGCGTCCAGCGCCGGCTGCGTGATCGCGGCGCGACCCTTTTCGGACGTGAGGTCCACGAACCACTGGTCGGTCAGCATCGGTTCGATCACTGCGTCCGAACGTTGGCTGACGGGCACCTGCAGCTTGTGCGGTTTGGTCTCGACCAGCCGACCTTCGACTTCGAGGTCGGCGAGGATGCGTTTGCGCGCGGCGTAGCGATCGAGACCGCGGTATTTCTCCGGCGCGTTGCCGTTGATCTTCGCGTCGAGTGTCAGGATGCCGATCGAATCCAGCGCGTGGCGCTGCCCGATGTCGTAATCGTTGAAATCGTGCGCGGGCGTGATCTTCACGCAGCCGGTGCCGAATTCGCGGTCCACGTAGGCGTCGGCAATGACCGGAAGCTCGCGGTGGGCCAGCGGCAGTCGCACCCGCTTGCCGACCAGCGCCTTGTAGCGCTCGTCTTCCGGATGCACCGCGATGGCTACGTCGCCCAGCATGGTCTCCGGCCGTGTGGTGGCGATCACAACGCGGTCGGGGGCGTCCGGCGTGGGGTCGATCACGTCGTAACGGATCGACCACAGGAATCCATCGCGCTCGACGTTGTTGACTTCGAGGTCCGACACCGCGGTCATCAGCGCCGGATCCCAGTTCACCAGCCGGTTGCCGCGGTAGATCAGGCCTGCGCGATACCAGTCGATGAAAACCTTGCGCACCGCCGCGGACAGGCCCTCGTCCATCGTGAAGCGTTCGCGCGACCAGTCGACGCTTGCGCCCAATCGGCGCATCTGTTTGTAGATACCGTTGCCCGATTCCTGCTTCCATTGCCACACGCGCTCGACGAACTTCTCGCGGCCGAGGTCGTGGCGGGTCTTGCCTTCCGCCGCCAACTGGTTCTCGACGATCTTCTGCGTGGCGATGCCGGCGTGATCGGTGCCGCCCTGCCACAGGGTGTTCCGGCCCGACATCCGCGCGTGGCGGATCAGCGCATCCATGATCGTTTGCTGGAACGCGTGGCCCATGTGCAGCGTGCCGGTGACGTTCGGCGGCGGGAGCAGGATCGCGTACGGCTGGCCTTTGCCCGTCGGCTTGAAACAGCCGGCGTCTTCCCAGCGCGCATACCACTTCGATTCGATTTCTTTCGGGTCGAAACTCTTGTCCATCACTCGGGTCCCGGTCCGCGCGCCGCGCGGTTTGCAAGGCAAACGCGCATTCTAGCGACGTCAGGCCCGTCATCCCGGCGAAAGCCGGGGTCCACGTTCGGCAGAACATCGACTTCCCTGTCTTTTTTCGCCCCCCGGGCGGGCGAGCCACTTTGCGTGGCCAAAGAAAGGTGGCCCAAATAAAGGCCACTCCGGTGCTGCGTTTTTCGTCCATCCATGGACGGAAAATCCGTGCGGGCCGGCCGGGCTTGCCGACGCGCCATCCATGGCGCGGCGGCAAGTGGGCGCAATCCATTGCGCCCA
>JBDZUX010000033.1:0-33108 GCA_040255405.1 Lysobacteraceae bacterium | reverse complement strand
GGGAGCTGCATCGTCATGCAATGCAGGCTGCCGTTTTGCCAGATCAGCGGACGGCAGGGAATCTGGATGACTTCGCGGCCAGGATGCGCGAGCGCGATGGTTCGGGTGGCCGCGTCGTCTGCCACGTCGCCGTAGGCCGGCACCAGCACCGCGCCGTTGACGATCAGGTAGTTCGCGTAGGAAGCCGCAAGGCGGCGGTCTTGGTCAAGGATCGGTCTTGGCCACGGCAGCGGAAACAGCCGGTACGGCTCTCCATCGAGCGTCCGCAACGCTTCGAGCTCGCGGCGCATCGCGTCCAGTTCCTCATAATGTGGATCGTCCGGATCGCTGCACGCCTGGAACACGATCGCGCCGTCCGGCGCGAAGCGGGCGAGGGTGTCGATGTGCGCGTCGGTGTCGTCGCCTTGCAGGTAGCCGTGATCCAGCCACAGCACGCGTTGCGCGGACAGTGCGTTGCGCAACGTAAGTTCGATCTTTTCGCGCGACTGGTCGGGATGGCGTTGCCGGAGGCATTGCCACGTGGTGAGGATCGTGCCGCGTCCGTCGGATTCGATCGCGCCGCCTTCCAGCGCCCAGGCCACGCGCTGGTGCTGCGCGTCGCGCCGAAACGCGCCGCGCTCGATCAATCCTGCCACCAGCGCGTCGTCCTGTGTCGCCTCGAACTTGCCGCCCCAACCGGTGAAGCGGAAGTCGGCCAGCACGAACCGGCCGTTGTCCCGCAACGTGATCGGACCGGAGTCGCGCAGCCAGGTGTCGTCGTAGGGGATTTCGATGAAGCGTACGCGCTCGAAATCCGCGCCTGCTTCGCGCAGGCATTCGGCGGCGTGCGCGCCGATTTCGGCATCGGGTACGCAGACGATCGCGGTTTCGAAACGCGTGATCGCGGCTATCAGCGCAGCACACGCATCCTCGACGGCATCGAGCCGCTCGGCCCAGTCCGTGCCGACGTGCGGCCACGCCAGCAGAACCGCGGACTGCGGCTCCCATTCGGCGGGCAGTCGCAACTCAGGGGGCGTCATGAGAGGTAAACCTTCGGGGGCGTCATTCCGACGCAGGCCGGACTGTGGAAGCAGGAGTGCCGAAACGAACAACGGCGAAGCCGTTGGCCTGAAAGGCGCGCGGCAGGAACCGCGCGTCATCCAGTGAGTGCAAAAATGAATCGCGGCTTTCGCCGGGAGGACGACAAATATTCCGTTCCATCCGGAGCGGCTTTTGTGAAAAGTCAGGGCAGGGATGCCCGTTCTGGCGGTCGAGGTCGCGCGGCAAACGTACTCGCTGGATCGTTCGCCGGAGCCGCGATCAGGGACGATCGCACTATAAAGCGTTGGGACCGGGCGTCCGTAACACGCTGTGGATCACGTGGCTGTATTCGAAATACACGATGTACTTCGCGTACTCCCAGCGGTGGATCGGGGGTTGATGTCTGGAACTGCCGCCACGGGTTGCCAGCACTTTCTCCGGCGCACCGTATTCGCGCTTCACCTGGTCCATCGTCATGCCGCGCTTGGGCAGGTTGTAGCGCTGTTCCTTCTGCACCTTCACGCGCAGCGGAACCGATTGCACCGTTTGCGTCTGCAGGGTATCGGCCCACGCGGGCGTCGGCAGCAGCAGCGGCGCGAGTCCAAGCGCGAGCGATGCGGCAATCAAGCTGGCAGCAATGCGGTTCATGGCGATGGCTTCCCACAGGCGCGCGGCGCCGATGTGCCTTTTTAGCAAAACCGGAAGGCCTGCGCCAGCGAAGGGCATCACGAAAAAGGCCGCTCGACGCGGCCTTTTCACTACCTTTGCCGAGCCTTGAAGCGGGGATTGCTCTTGCAAATCACGAACACCTTGCCGCGCCGGCGCACCACCTTGCAGTCGCGGTGCCGCTGTTTCGCGGACTTGAGGGAAGAAAGCACCTTCACGGCGGACTCCTGACAGACGATCTGGCGGAAACAAAGCGGGAAATTGTAGCGCGCATAAATACTTGCCGCAAGCCTGCGGACAGTCAGGTGGCGGGCCGGTATCCTAGTGGATTCCGCCTTTCACTACCCGGAGTTTGCACCGTGGCAGCCGATCTCGACCAGACTTGCGTGAACGCCATCCGCTTCCTGTCGGTGGACATGGTGCAGAAGGCCAACAGTGGCCATCCCGGCCTGCCGCTGGGTGCCGCGCCCATGGCGTACGTGCTGTGGACCAGGTTCCTGAAGCACCACCCGCAGAACCCGCACTGGGTCGATCGCGACCGCTTCGTGCTGTCGGCAGGCCATGGCTCCGCGCTGCTTTACAGCCTGCTTTATCTCACCGGTTACGACCTGTCGCTGGACGACATCAAGCAGTTCCGCCAGTGGGGCAGCAAGACGCCGGGACATCCCGAACGCGGCCACACGGCCGGCGTGGAAGTCACCACCGGCCCGCTGGGGCAAGGCATGGCCAACGCGGTCGGCATGGCGATGGCCGAAGCGCAGCTTGCCGCGCGTTACAACCGCGACGGCCACAAGGTCGTCGATCACCACACCTACGCAATCGTCAGCGACGGCGATTTGATGGAAGGCGTCACTTCGGAAGCTGCCTCGCTGGCCGGACACCTGAAGCTCGGCAAGCTGATCTGCCTGTACGACGACAATTACGTGACGCTGGCGGCCGGCACCGACATCACCTTCACCGAGAATCGGGCCGCGCGCTTCAAGGCCTACGGCTGGCATGTGCAGACGGTCGAGAACGGCAACGATCTCGACGCGATCGAGAAAGCCATCAAGCGCGCCAAGAGCAAGAAGGACCAACCCTCGATGATCCTGGTGCGCACCCACATCGGCTTCGGTTCGCCGCTGCAGGACAGCTACAAGGCGCACGGTTCGCCGCTGGGCGCCGACAACGTCATCAAGACCAAGCAGAAGCTCGGCTGGCCGACGGAACCGGCCTTCCTGGTGCCGGACGAAGTCTTGGCGCATTTCCGCGAAGCGCAGAAAAAAGGCAAGGGCGCCGAGACCGGCTGGAAGCGCCGCTGGAACAAATATGCCAAGGCTTTTCCGGAACTTGCGGCCAAGTTGCAAGGTTCATTCGATGGCACATTGCCGGCCGGTTGGGACGCCGACGTGCCGGTATTCCCGGCGGACGCCAAGGGCCTCGCCACCCGTGTCGCGGGCGGCAAGGTGCTGTCGGCGATTGCGCCCAAGCTGCCGGCCATCAGCGGCGGTTCGGCCGACCTCGATCCATCCACCCATACCGCGGTGAAGGGCCTGGGCGTGTTCTCGCCCGGCAAGGAACCGGACGAGCAGGGCGACACCGACGAGGTGTGGAGCTACGCCGGCAGGAATCTCCATTTCGGCGTACGCGAGCACGCGATGGGTGCGATTGCCAACGGCATGGCCGCGCACGGCGGCTTCATTCCCTACACCGCCACCTTCATGGTGTTCTCCGATTACATGCGCCCGCCGATGCGCCTCGCCGCGATCATGGGGCTGCACGTCGTCAACGTGTTCACCCACGACTCGATCGCGGTGGGCGAGGACGGCCCGACCCACGAGCCGGTCGAACAACTCGCGGGCCTGCGCTCGGTGCCGAACCTCAACGTGATCCGCCCGGGCGACGCGAATGAAACCGCGGTCGCATGGAAGGTCGCGATCGAGGCTTCCGATCGTCCGACCGCGCTGATCCTGTCGCGCCAGAACGTGCCGACGCTGGACCGCGACAAGTTCGCCAGCGCCGACGGCTTGCGCAAGGGCGCGTATGTGCTGCTGGACTGCGAGGGCGAACCGGACCTGATCGTGATCGGCACCGGCGCCGAAACCGGCCTGGTCGCGCAGGCCGTCGAGAAACTGCAGGCACAGGGCGTCAAGGCGCGCGCCGTGTCGATGCCGAGTTGGGAACTGTTTGCGGAACAGGACCAGTCGTACCGCGACTCCGTCCTGCCGCCGAACGTGCACGCACGCTTCGCCGTGGAAGCCGGTTGCCGCGAAGGCTGGGAACGCTGGGTCGGCGATCGCGGGTCGGGTCTTGGCGTGAACCGCTACGGCGCTTCGGCGCCCGGCGAACTGGTGCTGGAAAAGTACGGCTTCACCGTCGACAACGTGATCGCGAAAGCGAAGGCTTTGCTGGGCAACAGCTGAGTCGTGTGCTGGCCGGGTCAGCCTGAGTCGCGCGTGCGTTCGTAGTTGGGCTGAACAACGTGAAGCCCAACGTGGCGAGGTATGAGGGCGGAAGGCTGGCCGCTTTGCAGGAGCCTGCCTGCAGGCGACCACGGAGCGCAGATGCAATTCGCAACACCAATCGCGCGCGGGCGCGCTCCTACTCCTTCACCTTCACGCCTTTCAGCAGCGCCTCGAGTTTCTTCTTCATCTCCGCCTGCGACTGCGTGCCGGGCTGGTAGACGTGGGCGCTGTAGAGCACCGAAGGTTTCGCGTCGCCCTTCGAAGGCGGCACCACTGCATCGATCTTGGTCATGCCGTTGTCGCTGAAGGCCGTCGAATCGTACGGGGGGCGGTGGTCGGAGACCTTCTTCCAAAAGCTCGCATAAACATCGCCAAGGTCGGCAGGCGGCGCCTGGTGGCGCACCACGCCCAGCATGTACTGGCTGTAGTTGTCCGCGGCCAACCCGATCCGGCAGACATCCCACACGACCTTGCGGTCGCCGTTTGGCGGGAAAAAACAGAATCCCAGCTGCAGCATGCTGTTCGCATCGATGTCCTGGATGGCGGGCGTGGACGAAAAGCCCAGCCGCTGCGAGTCGTAATGGAAGTCCTTGCCGTAGTCGAAGGCAATGTGGATGTCGTTGAACGCGTCCGGAAGCAGTTTCGGATCGGCCAGGAAGTCCTTCCACTGCGCCAGCGTGCCTTGGTAGGACAGGCTCACGAAATCGGTGAGCTCCTGCATGTTGACGACGGTGTCGTGCCATGACGTCGCCGGCGCCATGCGCATCATCAGGGCGAAGCCGTTCGGAATCGGCAGCCCGAACACGCTGACGTAACCGTTTGCGTAGGGCACGGGCCACGTCCATGCCTGCCAATGCCGTCCCCAGCGATCCGTCCAGGTTTCCTTGCTGACGGGCTCGCCGAGCGAAGTCACGAGGATCCGCTCCGGGCCGACCGTGCGTTTCAGGAAACCGGTCTTCAGCAGCAGGTCCATCACGCCCTTGGCGTCGTGGTGGAATGGCCCTGCGGGAAGGTTGTCGGGCTTGCGCAGGTGGAACAGCACGTTGCCGCCGACGGCGCCGCCCAGGATGTAGCCGTTGGCGGGCAGCGTGATCTTGACGCCCGGCTTGCCCTGCGGCGCCCAGATGCCGTCGCTGTTGCGAACGAGGATCTGCGGGAAATCGCTGGTCCCCGCGCCGCTATTCAAGACCTGCTGCGAGCCGTCGCCGTTGGGAAACAGGTTTGCCGATTGCTGGTCCAGCAACGCCTTGAGCTGCGAATCCAGATACGGATGGAACGCCTTGGCATAGGCCGCGAAGAAATCGGATACCGACAACGGCAGCTTGAAGTCGCCCTTGAAGGTGCCGCTCAAGGTGGAATCGAACGCGTCGAATTGGTACGCCATGCGCTTGTCGAAGCGTGCAAGATCCTTCGGCGCGTCCAGCACGTCGCGCATCGGCAGCGCATAGTTCAGGTTCTCGTTCGGCGATTTCATCAACACCACGCCGATCACCTTGCCGTTCTGGTCCAGCAGCGGACCGCCGCTGTTGCCGGGGGAGGCGGCGGCCGAAAACCGAATCCATTTCCATTCGCCGTCCTGTGCTTCGGGCGTGTCCGACGTGTACAGGCCGTTGCGGATCACCACGCCGGTGCCGAGCGCGTTGCCCACCGAATACACGACCTGGTTCAGGGCCGGCTTGGTGTCGAGCGCGAGCGGCGTGATCTTCGGCGGCTCCTTCAACGAGAACACCACGAAGTCGCGGCGCAGCGCGAACTTCTCGATCTTGTCGATCGCGTACACCTTGCCCGACGCGTCGCGCAATTCCGGCGCGCCCCACAGGCTCTGGTAGCCGATCATCAGGACGTGCGCGGCAGTGACGTAGGTATTGGGCCCGATCGCGAACGCGGTGCCGATTGAGTAGTACTTGTCGGTGCGTTCCTGGAACGGCAGCAGGTCGAGCGGCAGCGGTTTCTCGTAGGTGAGCGTGTCCTTCGGCTTGGCCGCGACCACTTCGAACGTTGCCGACTGGATCCCCGGCAGCAGCGACGGATCCAGCGTGGCATCGGCTTGCGCGGTGCCGGCCATGAGCCATGCGGCACAAGCGACCAACAGCGCCGCCAAGATCCGGAACAGGCGTGGAAAGTGCGCGTTCCACATCCGGGTGGAATCCATCGATGAGGTCATGGGCGCTCCATCATGCAAATCGTTGCTGCAAACGTCGCCGATGGTTGCATAACCGCGGGGCGCCTGCACGTCCCGCCACGGACGCTCGCCATTTGCTCGTCATCCCGGAATACTCGCGCCATCCATGGCGCTCGCGCTTCGCGCCGCCTTCGGCGTTCGCATTTGCAGTCCTGCAAACGCAGTCGCGAAGCGATATCCGGGACCCAGCGACTTTGCTCCAGATGCAAAAGTCGCCGGGTTCCGGGTTCTGCCCGCATGCTGCGGGCAGCCCGGAATGACGATGGTTTTTTGATGCCTCGAATCAGGAAACAACGCGCACGGAGAGCCCGCAAGGCACGGCGGTGCCCTACATCCCGTTCCGATGCAGGATCATCTCCAGCACGAACTTCGAGCCGAAGAACGCCAGCAGCAGGATCACCATGCCGGCGATCGTCAGGTTCACCGCGCGATGTCCCCGCCAGCCCCAGCGCCAGCGGCCGATCAGCAGCACGCCGAAGATGATCCACGCGACCAGCGACAGGATCGCCGTGTGCGCCTGGTGCTGTGCGTGCAGGTTGTGCACGAACAACACGCCCGACAGCAGCGTCAGCGTCAGCAGTGCAAAACCCGCGCCGATCAACTTGAACATCAGCGATTCGGTCTGCGTAAGCGGCGGCAGCGCGCCCGCCCAGGTGCCGAGCCGGCGGGTGCGCAGCGCGCGCTCCTGGGTCGCCAGCAGCAACGCCAGCACCGCCGCGATCGCCAGCAGGCTGTACGCCAGCAGCGCGATGATCACGTGCAGGCCGATCTGCCAGTCGATCGGAAACGGCGCGGTGGCCGGCGCAAGGAATTCGTCGATCGCAAGGAGCAGCCCGGCCATCGGAAACAGGATGATGCCCAGCGCCGCCACCGGGCGCGCGAGGTTCACGATCAACGTCAGCGCTGCGATCACCGCCGACACCAGCGACAGCGCGGCGTAGAAGTGCAGATCCACCGCGCCGCGATGGATGCCGAACAAGACCCCGAAGTGCATCAGCACCGCGATCCCGCCGAGCACCAGCGCCGCACGGCGCGGCATCGCCCTGTGGTTCAGCAGCGGGCGGGCGAGGGCGGCCGCCGACGCGAAGTACAACGCGATCGCGAGGACCGCCAGCAATTCCATCGTGGGTGAGTGCATCGGCATGCGCGGAGTGTCGCACGGTGTCGGCTACGGGTTCCAGACCGAGTCGGCAAGTTGGCCCCGAACCGGCATCGATGAGGGCGCATTCGACCGCTTGATGGCGGCGTCATGGAACTTCCGGCACCGGGATCCGCGTTTGGTCGTGGCGTGCGCGACCGGCATGATGCTTGCAGCGGTTCTTGACGGGTGCGAAGATCGCAGCAAGGTGCGTGCTGACGCTCGGGGAAAAACGGTCGGATTAGGCGGCGGGATTAGGCGGCGCGGGTGGCGCAAACTATGGATTCGCGGGGAATGTTCCGGCGAGGTAAAGCTCGCATCCAGGATTAGGTGGCGGAGTTACGCTCCACTTTGCAATCGACTTGTAGTTGGCTGTCGCATAAGGGGGTCACATGCGCCATCGAGTCATCGGTTCCGTTATGGCTACCGTTGTGTTGACGCTCTCTGTCGCATCCGTTGGCTACGCTGCAAGCGGCTGGTATCTGCTTTTGCCGCCTCAGTCCAAATACAACCCCAGCGTTCCGGTCTCCGATGGCTATCAAGTTTTTGTCAATGCCCCCTTGTCGCAATGGGAACAAGATAGCGCCTACGACACCGCCGCAGCATGTCAAAAGCGCCTAACGGGTATGACCGACGAGGCATTGGGCATGGCCTCACGAGCGGCAGCTAGCTATGCGCGTGCTCGCAAAACGCATGGAGACGAGTCCAGCCTCAAACTTATGCGCAAGAACCTCGCGTGGAGCGATGCATACGTGACTCGTACTACATACAGCAGGTGCATCAAGAGCGATGATAAACGTCTTTCTCAATAGTCGCGTTGGCCGAATGCTCAGTGCAACAGCTAACGTCTCGGTCAATCGGGCACAAATCCCACTACGCGGTCTTTGCGCCGGTTACCTCGGGCGTTATCGCTGCCGAGAAGCTCAGTGCGGCATGAAGAGCTCGCCGATGGTGAGCGCAATCGGATAGGGCTTGAAGTGATTGCGGTTGCTGAGGATCACCACGGTGACGTGCTGCTTGGGCCAGCGGATGATCACGTTGCGGAAGCCCTGGCTTTCGCCCGAGTGCCACTCGGTGTCGCCGCTGAGGCGCCAGCCGAAGCCGTAATCGGTGTCGGGGTCGGCGATCGGGTCCTTGGGCGTGAACGCGAGCTTGCGTGAGTCGGCGTCGAGCAGCTTGTCGGTGTAGAGCGCCGCGTCCCACTTCGCGAAATCCTGGATGTTCGAGTAGATGCCGCCGTCGCCGCGGGTGGCGCTGGTGACGCTCTGGTCGGTGCGCGTCCACTTGCCGTCGATGAGGCTGTAACCATAGGCGCGGTTCTCGGGCTTCGGACCGCGGTGGTGTTCGTACAGCAGGGTGTGGTCCATGCCCAGCGGCTTGAAGATGCGCTGCTGCATGAAGTCGGCCAGGTCCATGCCCGACACGCGCTGCACGATCAGGCCCAGCAGCACGTAGCCGCCGTTGCTGTAGCGGTGCGCGCTGCCGGGCTGGAAGTACAGGCGATCCTGCGACGCGATCATGCGCAGCACGTCGTTGTCGTCGATCTGCGCGGTCTGGGTCGGCGGGATCAGGTCTTCGTAGTCGACCAGGCCGCTGGTGTGGGTCAGCAGGTTTTCGATGGTGATCTGCGCGTCGCTGGCCGGAAGCTCGGGCAGGTACATGCGGATGGGGTCGGCCAGTTTCAGTTTGCCGTCCTGCTTCAAAAGCAGGATCGACGTTGCGGTGAACTGCTTGGTGACCGATGCGAGCCGGTAATTGGTTTCGGGGCCGGCCTTGGTGTGTTCTTCCATGTTGGCGTAGCCGTAGCCGCGCTCGATGACGGGCTTGCCGTCCTTGACCACCAACAGCGACGCGCCGGGCACGTCGCCGGCGTAGCGGCTCATCAGGGCGTCGATCTGAGCTTGGTGCGGGGTCGGTGTTTGCGCGGCAGCCGTCAGAGGCAGCCATGCGAGTGCAAGCAGAACGAAAAACTTGCGCGTCATGGACAAATCTCCAAGGAAACACCTGACCTTCACTTTTCGTCATTCCCGCGAAAGCGGGAACCCAGTGACTTTGCTTTTCGACTGCCGGCATCAAAGTCACTGGGTAAACTCGCGCCATCCATGGCGCTCGCCCTGCGCGCCGCCTGCGGCGTTCGCGTTTGCAATCCTGCAAACGCAGTCGGGTTCCACCGCGATAGAGCCGCGGTGGCCCGGAATGACGGCAAGAGCAGACTTTCGCTATTGCACCGGTACATCGTAGAGCGTGGTCGGTTGCGGGTGCATGATGAAGGTGTAGTGCCACCATTCGGCGGCGTAATTTTCGAAGCCCTGCGCGGTCATCGCGTGCAGAAGCCGTTCGCGGTTGGCATGCTGCGCGGCGGTGGCGTCGGGCGAATCGGTGTGGGCGAGCGGATCGAACATGTCGAAATGCGTGCCCATGTCGAGCGGCTGGCAGTGCCAGTCGTGCGCGTCGCATTGCATCATCGTCAGGTCGACCGTGGCGCCGCGGCTGTGGCCCGACACCGGCGCGATGTATTCGCCCAGCAGCTTGCTCTTGTCGACGTTCGGATAGTGCGCGGCCTTGGTGCTCGTGTCGGAAAGGTCGTGCGCCCAGCGCACGAACGCGGCCACCGCGCGGGCAGGACGATAGCAGTCCCAGATCTTCAGCCGCGCGTGCTGCTTGCGCAGCGCGTGTTCGACCCGCGCCAGCGCTTCGGCGGCCGGCTTCAGCAGGAAGCACTTGGCAGCCTTGTAGCCCGGCACCGGCGCGCCGGTGAAGTTGTCGTGGCCGGCGTAATGGATGTTATCGGCGATGTCGGGAACGAGCGAGCGGATGTCGACCATGCCGGCTTCGGCCATGGTTTTCGCAGGAGAAATTTGCGGTGGCGCATCGGCGCTCGCGGCAACGGCAATCGCTGCCAGCCCAAATGAGAGAAGACAAGCAGTACGCTTATTCACAGGAGCCCTCCCGCTTGAAATCCAGATCTTCGTAGTCGTAGCTGAAATCCGCATCCGGATCGACCTTGGCCATGTGCAGCGGGCCTCCGGCTTGCGAGGGGAAGCGCAGCCACGCCTCGGCATCGCCGTGGAACCAGTGCACAAAATACTTTTCGCGGACGCGCATGACCTCGCCGGTGAGTTCCGGGGATTTTTGCGAGGCGAACCGCACCTTGTCGCCGCGCGCACAGATGCGCACTTCGCCGAACCACGGATCGCGCCACACGCCGAGCTCGTTTTTCAGGTCGGCAGGCGTCGCGGGCTTGCGCGAAGACGTGTCGGGCACGCGGGAGATGCGTCGCTGTTCGTCGGCGCGCTTCAGTTCGTCGGCGTAGCTCTGGACGCTGCGCGCCTTGTCGGGTGCGGTGAAATGCTTGGTCAGCACCTCGTTGAGGACGCTGCGCGCGTTGTCGGCTTCGGCATTGATCAGGAACACGTAGCCGCTTTGCTTGAACGGCAGCAGGGTGACTGCCGAATACATGCCAGACAGCGTGCCCGTGTGCGACACCGTCATCTCGCCGTCGACATCGCCGATCCGCCAGCCGTAACCGTAGCCCCAGAACAGCGTGCCGTCCCATTCGTGCCGGAGCTTGGAGATCGGCATCGGTGTGTACGACGTCCACTCCGCGTGGCGTTCCGTTGGCGTCAGCCACTGCAACTGCTGCGGCGTCGGTGCCAGCCAGTTCATGGCCCAGGTCAGCATGTCGTGCAAGCTGCAGCGCACGCCGCCGGCCGAATCCATGGTGGTTTCGTGGACGATCGCGCCGCGCTTGGGAATCGCAACGAAGTGGCCGTTCTCGATGATGTGCGGGTCCGCGACGTTGCCGACTTCATCGCGGTTCCAGGTGCCGATCTGGCAGCGGGTCATGCCGAGCGGCTGGAAGATCTCGCGGCGCATCAACGTCGGGTACGGCGCGCCACCGGCCGCGGCCGCGACCTGGCCGGCGACGATGTACAGCGTGTTGTCGTAGGCGTAGCCCGCGCGAAAGCTGTAGGCGGGTTTGAGGTACTGCAGGCCCGCAATCACGTCGGCGGGCGTGAAGTGGTTGGGCGTCGGCCACAACATCAGGTCGCCCGCGCCTTCGGGCAAGCCGCTGTGGTGCACCAGCAGGTCGCCGACCTGCATGTTCTGTGTGACCCACGGGTCGTGCATCCGGAACGATGGCAGGTACTTCGTGACCGGATCGTCCCAGCGCAACTTGCCCTGCTGCACCAGTCGCGCCAGCAGGGTGGACGTCATGGCCTTGGTGTTGGACGCGATCTCGAACAGCGTGTCGTTGTCGATCGGCTTGCCGGAAGCGAGTTTTCCGACTTCGCGGGTGTAGACCACCTTGCCGTGGTCGATCACGCCGACTGCGAGGCCGGGCAGGTGGTAGTACGCGACCACCGCATCGACCAGACGGTCGAGATCGGCGTCCTGCTTCGACGATGGCGTGGCCGCTTGCGCCACGGTCGCGAACAGCCCCACCAGGACAAGCGGGAACACGCGCTTCAAGCCTTTCATGTCGTCTCCCAGTCGTGCACTGCCTGCTCGCCGGCAATCATTTCCTCGAATGTCTGGCGCCGCCGCACCACGGCATAGCGGCCCCGGTCCAGCAGCACTTCGGCCGCCAGCGGCCGCGAGTTGTAGGTCGATGCCATCGACGCGCCATAGGCGCCGGTGGCCTTGATCATCACCAGGTCGCCGGCTTTGCACTCCGGCATCGTGCGATCGCGCGCGAAGGTGTCGCCGGTTTCGCAGACGGGGCCGACGATGTCGTAGGTCTGCAGCGGACGCGTCTCGTCCACCAGCGGCACGATGTCGTGCCAGGCGTCGTACAGCGACGGCCGGATCAGCTCGGTCATCGCGGCATCCAGAATCAGGAACTGGCGTTGCTGGCCACGCTTGGTGCGCACCACGCGCGTCAGCAGCACGCCGGCATCGGCCACCAGCCAGCGGCCCGGTTCCAGCAGGATGCGGCCGTCGTAGCCCGCCAGCGCTCCGCGGATTGCATCGGCGTAATCGTCGATCGACACGGGGTGATCGTGGCCGGCGCGATAGCACACGCCGAGGCCGCCGCCGACATCGATGCTGCGGATCGTGTGTCCGGCGGCGCTCAGCTCGCGCCAGAATTCCGCGACGCGTTGCAGGGCCGCCTGGACCGGATCGAGGCTGAGCATCTGCGAGCCGATGTGGACGTGCAGGCCGTCCAGTCGCACGTGCGTCAGCGCCGCGCTGTTCGTGAACCACCCGCGTGCTTCGTCGATGCTTACGCCGAACTTGTTCTCCGACTTGCCGGTGGAAATCTTGGCGTGGGTGAGGGCGTCGACGTCGGGATTGATGCGCGCGGAGGCATTGGCGACGACGTTGCGCTCTGCGGCGACGCGTTGCAGCAGTTGCAGCTCGTCCGCCGATTCGACGTTGAAGCGCGCGACGCCTGCGTCGAGCGCGTCCGCGATTTCGTCCGCGGTCTTGCCGACGCCGGAAAACACGATCCGGTCGGCGGGAATGCCGGCGTGCAGGCAGCACCACAATTCGCCGCCCGAGACGATGTCGGCACCCAATCCCGCATCAGCCACCAGTTGCAGGATCGCGATGTTGGAATTGGCCTTGGCCGCGTAGCAGACTCGCGCGTCCAGCCCGTGCAGGACCTTCTGCAGGGCTTCGATGCGCTGCCGGATCGCACTCGCGGAATAAAGATGACACGGCGTGCCCACGCGCCGCGCCAAGGCGGCGAGTTCGACGCCGTCCAGGCATGCGATGTCGGCACATGCGGGGTTGGCGTGGGCAGTCGGGGTGGTCATCGGGTAATGTGGATTGAAAACGTCTCGGGATTGGAGGGTGTCAATCTCGGCTGGCGTCATTCCCGCGGAAGCGGGAATCCAGTGCCCTTGGAGAAAGTCACTGGGTTCCGGATCGCCGCTGCGCAGCGTCCGGAATGACGAGAAAAAACTTGGTGCCTGCGTCTACGAAACGCCTAGTAACCCGCCGCCGAACCCGCCGAACGGTGCGGGTCGCTGGCGCCTTCCAGCAAGCCGGTCTTCGGGTTGACGAGGATGGATTCGAGCACGCCGAGATGCCGTTCCTTGAGCGTGTAGCCCATTCCTTCCAGTTGCTGCTTCGATTCCGGTGTCAGCAGGCCTGGTCCGACGTACACGACATCCGGATACCACTGCATGTGGACGTGCGGTGCGTTGACGGCCTGCTGCATGTTCATGCCGAAGTCGACCACGTTGATGATGCTTTGCATCGTGGTCGAAATGATCGTCGCGCTGCCGGGGCTGCCGCTCAGCATGAACGGCTTGCCGTCCTTCAGCACGACGGTCGGGGTCATCGAACTCAACGGGCGCTTGCCGGGTGCGACTGCATCGGCCTCGCCCTGCACGAGTCCCGCACCGTTCGACGCACCGGGCTTGGCGGTGAAATCGTCCATCTCGTCGTTGAGATAGAAGCCGGTGTCGCCCGCGATCTGCTTGATGCCGAACAGGAAGTTGATCGTGTAGGTGACGGCCACGGCGTTGCCGTGGCTGTCCATCACCGAATAATGCGTGGTGTTGTTGCCTTCGCTGGGCGGCAGGAAGCTCTTGATCTCGGACGAGGGGGTCGCCTTGTCGGGATTGATCGTTGCGCGCAGCGACGCGGCGTAGGACGCCGACATCAGTTTCTGCATCGGGATGTCGACGAAATCGGGATCGCCAAGGTACGTGTTGCGGGTTGCGAAGGCGCGACGCTCGGCTTCGGCAAAGTAGTGCACGAACTTCGTCGAGGCATAGCCCCAGTCGGCGACCGGGTAGGGCTTCAGGATGTTCAGCGCCAGGCACATGGTGGTGCCGCCGGAACTCGGCGGCGGCGCGGAAAGTATGGTGTAGCCGCGGTATTCGCACTGCAGCGGCTTCTTCCATTCCACGTTGTAGCTGGCGAAATCCTTCATGCTGAGGATGCCGCCGTGGGCGTCGCTGGCTTTCACGACAGCCTTGGCGATCGAGCCCTTGTAGAACGCATCGGTGCCGCCCTTCGCGATCTTCTCCAGGGTGTTGGCGAGGTTCTTCTGCACCAGCAGGTCGCCGGCCTTCCACGGTTTGCCGCCGTTGCCGAAAACGGCGGCCGATTCCGGATACTTGTTGAGCGCTTCGAGACGCCCATTGATGATCTTCGCGTCGCCGTCTTCGAGCACGAAACCGTCGCGGGCCAGTTTGATCGCCGGCTGGATGACTTGCGCGACGCTCATCGTGCCGTACTTCTTCAGCGCGGTATCGAGTCCCATCACCGTGCCCGGTACGCCGACGCCAAGATACGTGTCGGTGCTGCGGCCTTCGATCACATTGCCCTGCGCGTCGAGGAACATGTTCGGCGTCGCTTTCAGCGGCGCCTTCTCGCGGAAGTTCAGGAACAGGTTTTCGCCATTGGCAAGATGGATGGTCATGAAGCCGCCGCCGCCGATGTTGCCGCAGCACGGTTGCGTCACCGCGAGCGCGTAACCGACCGCGACCGCAGCATCGATGGCGTTGCCGCCTTCTTTCAGGATCTGCACGCCGGCTTCGGTCGCGTAGTGCTGGTCGGAAACGACCATCGCGTGTTCGGCCACTACCGGTTTGGCCTTTTCCAGGGCGGCGCGCGTGTCGGCGGGAAGGTGGACAAACGGCGAGTTGGCAACCGTGGCAGCCGCCGTGGTCGTGCTGGCAGAAGCCCCGCGCTCTGCCTGCGTCGTGCCGTTGGTGCTGCAGCCGGCGATGCCGAGCGCGAACACACCCGCAGCCAGCAACGGTAGCCGGCGGCGTTGGCATCGGCGGCAATGCGGAGCGGCGGCATGTTTGGCGCAGGTACGGCGGAGAGTTTTGCCTGGCATGTTCAGTTCCTGATTTGAGCTTGAGACGTTCCGCATCAGTGACGAGGAGCCAATGACACGGACCAACACGGATGAAGCTTTTGATCCGTTCTCGTCCGCATTCATCCGCGTCAAAAGGTTCTTCCTTGCAGCAAGCGACATCCAGCCGCGGATTCCTGCACGCGCCTGCCCGTCAGCCGCCCCAGAATCCGGACGCGGGCGGAGCAAGCAAACCGTCCTGCAGTTTCACGCCGCCGTCGTGATCCTTCTCCAGCCACAGCGGTCCGTCCAGATCGATGAACTCCGCTTCGCGCGCGATTTCCAGCGCGGGCGCGATGCCGAGCGAGGAGCAAACCATGCAGCCGACCATGATCCGGAAGCCTTGCGCGCGCGCGGCGCGTAGCAGCCGCCAGGCTTCGGTGAGGCCGCCGGTCTTGTCGAGCTTGATATTGACGGCCTGGTAGCGGTCGAGCAGGCGCGGCAGGTCGGCGCACGTGTGGCAAGCCTCGTCGGCGCAGATCGGGATGCGGCTGGAAAATCCGGCGAGACCGGCATCGTCGATCGCCGGCAACGGTTGTTCGATCAGGTCGACGCCCGCGCGTTCGAGGGCGGGCAGGGTGTCGTGCAGGATGTCGAGGGTCCAGCTTTCGTTGGGATCGACGATCAGCCGTGCGGACGGCGCCGCGCGCCGCACGGCTTCGATGCGCGCGGCAGGGTCGTCGGCGTCCACCTTGATCTTGATGAGTTTCGCATCGGCGATCCGCGATGCCGCCCGTTCCATCGCTTCCGGGGTGTCGAGGCTGACGGTCAGGGCGGTGGCGACCGGCGCGCGCGGCGGCCTCGCCAATCGCACCCAGACAGGCACACCGGTGAGTTTCGATTCTAGATCCCATAGTGCAGCGTCGATGGCATTGCGCGCTGCGCCGGGATGCAGCCGCGGCTGCAATTCGTCGCGACCCATGCCCGCACAAAGTTCGTTCCGCAGCGCCTCCATCTCGTCGAGTACCGCGGCCACGGATTCGCCGTAGCGCGCGTAGGGCACGGATTCGCCGCGCCCGGTGCACTCGCCCTGGCTGATCTCGACGACGACCACCTCAGCGGCATGCTTCACGCCGCGAGCAATGCGAAACGGCGAATGCAGCGGCAGGCTGCCGTGCCGGATGGTCAGTGCGCGCAGCATGCGAGCAGGTTGTCGACGATGCCTTCCACGCCCATGGTGACCGGATCTTCGCAGGGAAGCTGGAGGCGGCCGCTGATCTCGCGGCACATTGTCTGCGCTTCGTGCACATCGAGGTTGGAGGTGTTGAGCGCGATGCCGACGGCCCTGACCGCGGGATTGGTCAGGCGCGCGGCCTCGAGGTTCGCGTCGAGGCAACGCTTGAGGTCGGGAACCGGCGAGTCCGGCAGCGCGCGCATGTGCCGGCGGGTCGGTTCGTGGCACAACACCAGCGCGTCGGGTTGCGATCCGTGCAGCAGCCCCAGCGACACGCCGGCGTAGGAAGGATGGAACAACGACCCCTGGCCTTCGATCAGGTCCCAGCCGCCGTCTTCGCGTGCGGGCGAAATCCACTCCGCGGCGCCGGAAATGAAATCCGCGATCACCGAATCGATTGGGATGCCACCGCCCGCGACGAAGATGCCGGTCTGCCCGGTGGCGCGAAAGTCCGCGGCCAAACCGCGACTGCGCATGCTGCGCTCGAGCGCGAGCGCGGTGTACATCTTGCCGACCGAACAGTCGGTGCCGACGGTCAGCAGCCGGTGGCCCGCACGCTTGCGGCCGTTGCCGACCGGGATGTTGCGGGTGAAATCGCGGGCGTCGTAGAGCACTCGGCCGTTGCGCCGCGCCGCGGCCACGATGTAGGGGTTGTCGCGCAGCTTCTGGTGCAGGCCGGCAACCACGTTGAGGCCCGCGTTGAGCCCGTTGACGATGTCGGTCACGGTCTCGGGCACCATAACCCCGCCGGCGTTCGCGGTGCCGATCACCATGGTGTCGGCGCCCGCATCGTGCGCCTGCTCGAAGCTCATGTCGGGCAGGCCCAGCGTGTACCGGCAATCGGGATGCCGGTGCTGGCCCACGCACCACTCGGGCCGCCAGAACGCCAGGCCCCTGGCCGTCTTGATGGCCAGATCGTCGGCAGCTTGGCCCAGGTACAAGAGATAAGGCGGGCCCCACTGGCCGTCGCCAGCCCCTTCGCCATGGTCAGACATGCAATCCTTCCTTCGGATGTGCGCCAACAACAATGCCTGCAGGAGAGTACCCGTGGGCGCACGCCGCCGGCCAATGAAAAGACCGGCACATGGCATAACTGGGAGTTGTGAGCTTGTGCTGCCGGCGAATCGAAGCGGCCATGCGCCTCGAAGGCGGGCGGCCGAAGCGAACACGCGCGCAGCGAGGGCGGGGTGGAGCGTCGATCTGACCTTCCGGCATTGCTCGCTTTTGATCGTCATTCCGGACGCGCGCAGCGTGATCCGACTGCGTTTGCAAGATTGCAAACGCGAACGCAGCAGGCGGCGCGTAGCGCGAGCGCCATGGATGACGCGAGTCAATCGGTTTTGGCCAGGTTGGCACGCAGCCACCGATTCCAGGTTCTGCCTGCGCTGAAGCCGCAGCCAGCCCAGGAATGACGACAAACGACACACCCTGGGTACCTCGCGATGCCGTGGCCTTGCGGCAATCCAGCTCTTGTCCGACATCCCCGCAGACGCGGGAAACAATGCGGGTCAGTGCTTTGGAACCACCGGATAGCCGCGCTGCCGCATGATCTGCAGCACCCTGTCGACGGGCAGGGCCTCGATGCGGTGGTGATCGCGGCCCGTCGTCGTTTCGGCGTGGAACAGCGAGTTGAGGATCGCTTCCTCGGCCGCTTCGATCGCGGCCATGAACAGCGGCGACATGTCGTCGTTGCGCACGACGGTGATGTGCTGCAGTCGACCATTGGATTCGTATCTGACCCGCGAATCCTTGTCGGTCGAGAACGCGATCACGTAGTCGCCGCTGCCGTTCGACTCGATGCCGCCGGTCTTGCCGAGCCCGAGCATCGCCCGCTTCGCGAGCCGCTCCAGGTTGCGCGACGCCAGCGGCGCGTCCGTCGCCACCACGATCATGCAGGAACCGTCCGGCGAATCGTTCAACGTGTCGCTCAGGTAATACTTGTGGAGCAGCTTGCCGACCGGCACGCCGTCGATGTCGAGCACGCCGCCGAAATTGGTCTGCACCAGCACGCCCACGGTGTAACCGCCGAGCGAAGCCGGCAGCTTGCGGGACGCCGTGCCGATGCCGCCCTTGAAACCGAACGCGACCGTGCCGGTGCCGGCGCCCACGTCGCCCTGCGCGACCGGGCCGGTTTTCGCTGCATGGATCGCGTCCAGCACGTCCCGTTTCGTGACGTGGCGGCCGCGGATGTCGTTCAACCAGCCGTCGTTGGTTTCACCGACCACGGGATTCACCGACAGCACGCCTGCGTTCTGCGGGAAGGAAAAGGTGTAGTCGATCAGCGCGTCGGCGGCGGTCGGCACGCTGAGCGTGTTGGTCAGCACGATCGGCGTTTCGATGTTCCCGAGTTCGGCGATCTGCGTGGTGCCGGTCAGCTTGCCGAAGCCGTTGCCAACGTACACCGCGGCCGGCACCTTGTCCTGGAAAATGTTGCCGGCGTACGGGAGGATGGCCGTCACGCCGGTGCGGACGTCGTCGTCTTCGACCAGCGTCTTCTGCCCCACCAGGACGCCCGGCACGTCGGTGATCGCATTCCACTCGCCCGGCTGCAGCACGCCGATCCGGATGCCGTAGTCGCGCGGATTCCGGTGTTCGGCGTGGGCCGGCAGGCAGGCCAGCAGCAGGAGGGCGACGAGGAAGAAGCGCGCAGGCATGGTTGATCCCCGGTGGGCGCGGACGGCGCGATGGCGCCGGGCAGTGTACCCCCCCAACTTTCGGCCCGGGTGGCTGTGGCGGTTACGTGCGATGATCCGCCATCTGCGTCCCCGCGCCGGCGCGGCACCGGCGGGCGCGATGAAGGACGGGCCAAATCCGTGCCGGGTGGGGTGATTCGACATGCGTCTGCGTTACATCGAACTGTTCCATGCGGTGCTCACCACCGGCAGCCTGACTGGCGCGGCCAAACTGTTGAACATTTCGCAGCCGGCGGCCAGCAAGGCGCTGCAGCACGCCGAGGACCAGCTCGGCTTCGAGCTTTTCAGCCGGGTGCGCGGACGCCTGCAGCCGACGCAGGAGGCCATGCTGCTGCGCGACCGCATCGAAAAGATCATCCAGGACGTGCACGACCTGCATCGGCTCACCACCAACATGAGCCAGCCGGAAAGTACCCCCTTGCGCGTCACCTGCACACCCACGCTGGCGGTGGGTCTGTTGCCCGCCGCCATCGCGATGCTGCGCAAGGCATTCCCGCGCACCATCGTGGAACTCTCGACACAACATTCGGTGCCGATGTGCCAATCGCTGTCTTTGCGCGACACCGACATCGGCCTGACATTGCAGGACATCGGGCACCAGACCCTGCGCCAGAAGGCGTTGTGCCGTGGCCGCGTAATGGTGATCGCACCGCCCGGATGGTGGCAGGAAACGGAACTGGCGCGGCCGCTGCCGATCAACGAACTCGCCGACCAGCCGATGATCGGCATTACCGTGCGCGACGCACTCGGCAACATGCTGCAGAGCCACCTGGCCCAGCTCCAGCCGCCTCCGCAAACGCTGGTTTCGGTGCAGACTTACCAGTTAGCGCACTCGCTGGTCGCAAAGGGCGAGGGCCTGGCGCTGGTCGATCCGTTCACGGCCCGCGCGGGCGGACGTGACGTGCAGATGCGGCCGCTGAAGCCGCACCTCGACGTGGTGTTGTATGCGATGTTCCGGCCCGACAGTCCGTTGAACCCGGTGCAGAAGCGATTCCTGGAACTGGTACGGCAACTTGCGCAGCGGACGCTGGCGCAGTGAGTGCCGCGCGACCGCAGCGGCGGTCGCGTCCACAACATCCAGTTATGCCAAGTGTCTTTTTTTTCATTGGCGGGACCGGCGCGTTCGTGGCTAGGCTCGGATTCTCATGGAGGATCCTTGTCGCTCAACGAATGCCACTTCGTCTGCTGCAATCCTGCAACGACCAGAACCGGGGAGGTTCTCCAGTGAATACACGCGCCAATCGAATGGTTCCGACCCTGCTGGCGGCGTCGGTGATGCTTGCGCTGGCAGGCACGGCTGTCGCCCAGGATTCGCAAACCGCAACCAGTACGGACCAGCAGCCGTCCTCGCAAGCGACGGACCAGTCCCGGCGGCCCGCAACCCTGTCCACGGTGGTGGTGACGGGTACGCGCGTGCTCGGCCGCACGCTCAAGGATTCGCTGCAGCCGGTCGACGTGGTATCGGGTGATGCGCTCCGGCAGACCGGTGCGTTCGATTTCGGCACGGCCCTGTCGCGGGCGATTCCCTCGCTGAACTTCCCGATGTCGCCCGCTTCGGACCTCGAAGCCTTCCAGCGTCCGTTCCAGTTGCGCAGCATGCCGCCGGACGAAGTGCTGGTCCTGGTCGATGGCAAGCGCTGGCACCCGGGCGCGCTGGTGATGACGCTCGCGAACATCGGCGTCGGCTCGCAGGGCTACGACCTCAACACGATTCCGCTGTCCGCGGTCGACCACATCGAAGTGCTGCGCGATGGCGCTTCGGCCCAGTACGGTTCCGACGCGATCGCGGGCGTCATCAACGTGATCCTGAAAAAGGGCGCGCAGGGCGGGAACGTCACCGCGACCGTCGGGCAGTATGGCGCTGGCGATGGCCGGACGTGGCGCGCAGCCGGCAACTTCGGCGTGTCGCTCGGCGACAAGGGCTGGATGCGGTTCAGCCTCGAGGACGGCAACCAGGATGAAACCAATCGTGCCGAACCGGATGTCCGACCCGGGCTGACGCAGTACGGCACGCTGTTCCACACCGGCGTGGTGCCGTTCAAGGATTCCAACGCGCTGATCAATGGACAATACGACCTCACGCCGAACGTGCAGTTCTACGCGTACGGGCATTTCGGCCGGCGCGAGGGCACGCCGTACGACTTTTACCGTTATGGCCTGAATACGCCGTATCCGAAAAGCCCGTGGCTGGCGATCAGTCCGTTCCCGAACGGGTTCCTTCCGCACGAGCGCGGTGTCTCGACCGACAGTGCGCTGGTCGCCGGGTTGCGCGGCGTGCTCGACGGGTGGAATTGGGATGTCAGCGCGAATACCGGCGGCAACCGCGTTTCCTATGCGACGGAAAACACCACCAACTTCGCGATGCTGGCGGATTTCGGCACCAGTCCGACCGAGTTCCACGACGGCATCCTGCGCGCCAAGCAGCAGACCTTCGACGTCGACATTTCCAAGCCGCTGGACGTGGGCTGGCTGTCGCATCCGCTGAACGTCGCGTTCGGCACGCAATGGCTGCGCCAGAGCTACAGCGTCGCGGCGGGGGACCTCGGTTCCTACTACATCAGCACGACCCACAACGACGCGACCGGCGGCGCGCAGGGCTTCGCCGGCTGGTCGCCGTCGGATGCCATTTCGGTTGCGCGCCACAGCCTCGCCGAGTACGTGCAGCTCGAATCGAACCTCACCGACGCCTTCGACATGTCGTTGGCGGCGCGTCATTCGAACTATTCGGATTTCGGCAGCAACACTTCGTACGCGGTGTCCGGCCGCTATCAGTTCTCCCAGGCATTCGCGATCCGCGGCACCGTATCCACGGGCTTCCGCGCGCCGACGCTGGGGCAGGAGCACTACTTCGAAACCTCCTCGACGGCGTTCGGCGCCGGCAACAACCTCGGCTTGCCCGAAGGCATCTACCTGCGCGGCATCGTGCCCTCGACCATGCCCCTGGCGCGCCTGCTGGGCGGCGAGCCGCTGAAGCCGGAGAAGGCCAGGAATTACACCATCGGTGCGGTGTGGACGCCGAACAACGCCTTCACCGCGACGCTCGATGTGTACCAGGTCGTCGTGGACAACCGCATCGCGTTGTCCAGCACCATTCCGCTGACCACGCCGGAAGTGCTGAGCTACCTCGCCAGCCATGGCGTCACGGCGCCGGGCTACAGCGGTTTCAACTATTTCACCAATGCCGGTACGGTGCGCTCGCAAGGCATCGATATCGTCACCACCTACCGCGCGGACTTCGGCAACGCCGGGACGCTCAATACCACGATCAGCGCCGACTACCACAAGAACAAGGTCACCAAGATCGAACCGAACCCGGCGATCCTCGATTCGCTCGGCGTCAATTTCCAGCGCCTGAACCGGAACGCGACCAAGGGGCTGATGGCCGACGCTGCGCCGCGCAGCAAGCTGATCCTCGACGAGCGTTATGACGTTGGCAACTGGGAAGTCGGCGCCACGTTGACGCGCTACGGCAGCGTCACCAGTTACAGCTCGACCAGCTACATCTTCGACCAGGTCTATTCGCCGGAATGGATCCTCGACCTCAATGGCAGTTATTTCATGGACAAGTGGACCTTCACGCTGGGCGGCAACAACGTGCTGGACAACTACCCCGACCGGGTGCGCGTGGGCCAGAACACGAATGGCGTGTTCCCGTATTCGCAACTGTCGCCGTTCGGATTCAGCGGTGCGTATGTCTACGGCAAGGTCACGTATCGCTGGTAGGCGCGTTCGTTGTATGTTGGCGGCCCTGCACTGCCGTGCGGGTTGCCGATAGGAAGGGTTCGATGAAGGCGATTCGAGTGCTGTTCCCGTGCATCGCGCTTGCCTTCGTGGCGAGCGCGTTCGCATCTGGCGCCCCGGTAGAAGGTTTCCCACCCGCATTGCAGCCCGCCGACCTGGTGCTGCGTGACGCGACCATCGCGACGCTCGATCCGTTGCAACCGGAAGCGCAGGCGCTCGCAATCCGCGACGGCAAGATCCTTGCGGTCGGCAGCGACGAATCGATCTCGCACTTCATCGGCAGGCAGACCAAGGTGATGGACCTGCACGGCGCCTTCGTGACGCCGGGCTTCATCGAGGGCCACGGCCATTTGCTGGACACCGGCGAATCGCTGATGCAGATCAACGTCGGCAAGGCGAAGAACTGGGACGGCGTGGTCGCGATGGTGCAAGCCGCCGTGGCCAAGGCCAGGCCCGGCGAATGGATCGTGGGCTTCGGCTGGCTGGAAAGCAAATGGGATCGCGTGCCGCAGCCGAACCTGGACGGCCTGCCACTGCCGGCGAGCTTGAACGCGGCGTCGCCGGACAATCCGGTACTGCTGACGACTGCCAGCTACCACGGCCTCTACGCCAACGCGTCGGCCCTGAAACTCGCTGGCATCACCGACAGGACGTCCGACCCCGTGGGCGGCACCATCGTGCGCGACGTGCAAGGTCATGCGATCGGCATGTTGAAGGACACCGCGGCGGATCCGGTGTATGCCGCGTACCGGAAATACCTCAGGGAATTGCCGCCGGCCGAACAAAACGCGCGTCGCGAGACGGCGCTGCAGCTCGCGGTGCAGAACGAGATCAGCAAGGGCATCACCAGTTTCGTCGACCAGGGCGAAAGCTTCGAAACGATCGATTGGCTGAAGCAGCAGGTTGCCAAGGGCGTCGCGGACGGAACCTTCCCGCTGCGGCTGTACGTCAACGTCGGCGTGCTGGATGTCGCCAAGCTCGACAAGAACCTCGCGAAATACAAGACGATCGGCTTTGCCGATAATCACTTCACGGTGCGCGGCGTGGGCGAGGATGTTTCCGACGGCGCGCTGGGCACGCGCAGCGCCTGGTTCCTCAAACCCTACAGCGACGCGCCGGACATCACCGGCAAGAACGTCACGCCGATGGCTGATCTTGCGCAGATCGCCCGCATCGCGGCGCGCGACGGTTTCCAGGTTTCCATCCACGCGATCGGCGACCGCGCGAATCGCGAAGTGCTGGACATGTACCAGAAGATTTTCGAGGAAGACCCGGCAGCACGCGCGTTGCGCTTTCGCATCGAGCACGCGCAGCATCTGAATCCCGCCGACATCCCGCGCTTCGCCGGGATGGGCGTGATCGCATCGATGCAGTCGATCCACACCTGTTCCGATGCGCCCATGGTGGTCCCGCGCCTCGGCGAGCAGCGCGCGAAAGAGGGCGCGTATGTCTGGAAGAAGCTCATCGACAGCGGCGCGATCGTGCTGGACGGCACCGACACGCCGGTCGAGGACACCAATCCCATCCCGGTGTTCTACTGCGGCGTCACCCGCGCCTATGACCACGGCAGGAAGACGTTCTTCCCGGCCGAGGCCAAGACGCCGACGCAGGAGTTGAAGTCCTACACCTGGAACAACGCCTACGCAATGTTCCAGGAACACGAGCTCGGTTCGCTTGCCCCCGGCAAGCTCGCCGATCTCGATGTGTTCTCGGGCGACCTCCTGACCATGCCGGCCGCGGACATCCTGCGCACGCGGGTGCTGTACACGATCATCGGCGGCAAGGTCGTCTATGCGCGACCGGGCGCCGAGAAGTGGCGCAAAGGCGACAAGTTCGAGGCGATGCCGGAGTTCGACCACGCTGAGTGAAGGGCTGGTCGCGCGCGGGCGCGCTCCTGCAAAACACGCAGGAGCCGGCCGGCACGGAGCGCCTGCTCCTGCTTTGCCGGCGACCGAATGTGTTTCCACCAGGATTCGAGGCAGCAATGCACGTTATCGTTCTCGGCAGTGGTGTCATCGGCGTGAGCAGCGCGTGGTATCTCGCGCGTGCGGGCTTCGAGGTGACGGTGGTCGATCGCGAAGCCGGCCCCGCGCTGGAGACGAGCTTTGCCAACGCCGGCCAGATTTCGCCCGGTTACGCGGCGCCGTGGGCGGCGCCCGGCGTGCCGATGAAGGCGTTGAAGTGGTTGTTCTCGCGGCACGCGCCGCTGGTGATTAAGCCGGGCCTCGATCCGCGCCAGTACATCTGGCTGTTGCAGATGCTGCGCAACTGCACGGCCAAACGCTATGCGATCAACAAGGCGCGCATGTTGCGCCTCGCGCGTTACAGCGCCGAATGCCTCAATGAACTCGCGGACGAACTGGGCCTCGATTACGAGGCGCGCAAGCTGGGCACGCTGCAACTGTTCCGCACGCAGGCGCAATTGGATGCGGCCGGCAGCGACATCGCGGTACTGGAACAACACGGCGTGCCTTACGAACTGCTCGACCGCGCCGGCATCGTGAAAGTGGAGCCGGCGCTGGCGGAAGTCGTGGACCGGTTCACCGGCGCGCTGCGTTTGCCCGAGGACCAGACCGGCGATTGCGCGCTGTTCACGCGGATGCTGGCCGAGCGCGCGAAAGCGGCCGGCGTGGCGTTCCGCTTCAACGCCACCGTGGAAGCGCTTGAAACATCCGGCGATCGCATCACCGGTGTGCGCCTCGACGGCGAAGTGGAGCGCGCGGACCGCTACGTGCTGGCGCTGGGCAGTTACACGCCGCGATTGCTGGCGCCGCTCGGCGTCCGGCTTCCGGTGTATCCGTTGAAGGGCTATTCGTTGACCGTGCCCATCAGCGACGCCGCGATGGCGCCCGTATCGACCGTTCTGGACGAAACCTACAAGGTGGCCGTGACCCGTTTCGAGCGGCGCATCCGTGCGGGCGGCACCGCCGGCGTGTGCGGATTCGATCTTTCGGAGCCGTTGCGGCGCCGCGCCACGCTGGAGAAAGTGGTGGCGGGCTTGTATCCGCGCGGCGGCGATCCGAAGCAGGGCGAGTTCTGGACGGGCTTGCGTCCGGCCACGCCGGACGGCACGCCGGTGGTCGGCGGCACGCGCTTCAGGAATCTTTGGCTCAACACCGGCCACGGCACACTGGGCTGGACGATGGCATGCGGATCGGGGCGCTACCTCTCGGAGCTGATGGCCGGCGTGATGCCGCACATCAGCAGCGAGGGTTTGGATATTTCGAGATACCAGCACCGAACGCGACCGGGAAGTGCCCCTCTCCCTTCGGGAGAGGGTGCCCCGAAGGGGCGGGTGAGGGTACGGATACGCGAAAAGGCAGCGATTCGCGAGGCTTCCTCCAATCGCGTGCTCGTACCCTCATCCGGCGCTACGCGCCATCTTCTCCCGGAGGGAGAAGGAAAAATCAGCTGCGCCACTCACATTTGACAACGGAAGCAAGTCGATGTCGTCAACGACGATCCAACCCGCCGATGACGACCACCGCCTGAAACGCCACATCGGCACCGTCGGGCTGCTGTTCACCGCGGTCGGGTCCATCATTGGTTCGGGCTGGCTGTTCGGCGCGATGAACGCCGCGCAGCAGGCGGGCCCTGCATCGATCATCTCGTGGCTGGTGGGCGCGGTGATGATCCTCCTCATCGGGCTCACGTATGCCGAACTCGGCACGATGTTCCCGGTGTCGGGCGGGGTGGTGCGGTTTCCGCACTTCGCATTTGGTTCGTTCGCAAGCTACATCTCCGGCTGGATCACGTGGATCGCGACCGTCGCCGTCGCGCCGCTGGAGGTGCTGGCGGTGTTGCAGTACGCGGCCAACTACATTCCCTGGCTGCAGACGCTGAAGGACGGCTCGCCGGTGCTGACCACGCCTGGCCTTGGCGTTGCCTGCGCGCTGCTGCTGTGTTTCGTTTTCATCAACATGCTGGGCGTGCGCTGGTTCGCGCGCATCAACAACTTGCTGGTGGTATGGAAGGTCGGCATCATCGTCATCGCGATCGTGGCGTTCTTCGCGGTGCAATTCCATCCCCAACATTTCTTCGCACCGCAACTCGGCGGCTTCATGCCGATGGGCTGGCACGGCGTGTTCTCGGCGGTGGCGACCGCGGGCGTGGTGTTCTCGTATCTTGGTTTCCGGCAGGGCGTGGAACTCGCCGGCGAAACCACCAATCCGCAACGCAACGTGCCGATCGCGATCCTGGGGTCGCTCGCGTTGTGCACGATCATCTACGTCGGGCTGCAGGTCGCCTTCATCGCCGCGCTGCCGGAGTCGGCGCTTGCTAACGGCTGGGCGAACATCGGCACCACGTTCATTGCCGGTCTGGGTGAGCACTCGATGGCGTTCGGTCCGCTGGCGGCATTGGCGACGGCGCTCGGGCTCACGTGGCTCGCGATCCTGTTGTACGTCGACGCCTTCGTGTCGCCGTCGGATACCGGCTTGATCTACACCATCCTTTCCGCGCGATTGACCTACGCGATGGCCCGCAACGGCAACGCGCCGAAGGCGCTTGCGCGCGTCAACGACCAGGGCGTGCCGTGGGTCAGCGTGGTGCTGGCGTTCTTCGTGGGGCTGCTGTTCTTCCTGCCGTTCCCGGGTTGGCAGAAGCTGGTCGGCTTCCATACCTCGGCAATGGTGATGTCGTTCGGTTCCGGGCCGCTGACCATGATGGCGCTACGCAAGGAATTGCCGAATTTCAGGCGACCGTTTCGACTGGGTGGCGGCTGGATCATTCCGTATCTCGCGTTCCTGTCGTCCAACCTGATCGTGTTCTGGTCGGGCTGGGACGTGGTCTGGAAGCTGATGGTCGCGATACTGGCGGGATTCGTGTTACTGGCGATCCACGAAACCGGTTGGGGCAGACAAACGCCGAAGCTGGATCTGCGCGCGGGCTTCTGGATGCTGCCGTGGCTCGGCGGCGTCACGCTGATCAGTTGGTTGGGCCGCTACCCCGGCCTCGACAGGCACGCCGGCAACCTCGGCTGCCTCGACATGGTGTCGGGACTGGTCGTGATCGTGATTTTCTCGGCGGCGATCATGGCACTCGCGCACATACTGCGCTTGCGCGGCGACCGCGTCACCCAGCAACTGGGCAGCGGCACGGGGTAACGCGCGACCGCGGGCGGAAACGAGCGGCCGACGCGAGCGCCGACCCGTGCAGTCTTTGGAATTGGTGGAGCGGATGGGGATCGAACCCACGACCTTCGCATTGCGAACGCGACGCTCTCCCAGCTGAGCTACCGCCCCACGATTTCGATTGTCAGGGCGGGCATCGGGATTCCGTGGCCGCCGCGCCAGCGCGTTGCACGCCAGCGAGCCGCGTATGGTAGCCGGTATGCGACCGCGCGCCAAGCGTTCCGGCAACCCTCAGCCCGGCAGCAGCGGCGTCAGATCGTCTTCCAGCAGCGACGCGCGCCAGCCCTGCAGGCCCGCGGGCCAGGCACGGGTGACCGCGAATTCCTCGATCAGCCGGCGCGGGCACAGCAGGCCCGCGGGCAGGGCGAGCTTTTCGGCCGCCGCCTGCACCACGGTCCGCATCGCGTCGATCGCGCGCTTGGTTTCGCCTTTCGGGGCCGGCGGGATGGGCTGCAGGGCTTCCAGTTCTTCCGGGGTGGACGTTGCCTGGAGCAGCTCCAGCAGTTCCGCGCGCTGCGGCCCGCGCATGGCGCGCAAACCTTTCACGCGGTCGAACAGGGCTTGCGCGGTGGCCGGTGGCTGCTGCGCCAGCGACAGTGCGTGGGCGTCGTCCAGCACCCACGGGCGGGGGCGGTCGAGCTTGCGTGCGGTCAGGTCGCGCCACAACAGCATGCGCTTCAGCCGTACCTGCGCGTCGGGGTGCCAGTCGGCCGCGCCGGGGAATCCGCGCTGCGGTTGCGGATCGGTTTCCGTCTGGTTGCGACGCGCGCGCTGCACCAGCCGCGCGCAGTCCTCGGCATGCCACGCCGTGCGGCCGTGACGTCCGAGTTCGGCCGCCAGGCTGTCGTGCAGCGCGGCCAGGTGCGCGACATCCTGCTCGGCATAATCGAGCTGACCGGTGGTGAGGGGCCGCTGCAGCCAGTCCGAGCGCGTTTCGTCCTTCGGGATCGCGATGTCCAGGACGCCAGCAACCAGCTTCTGGTAGCTCAGGCCCGGGCCCAGGCCGCACAGCGCCGCCGCGATCTGGGTGTCGAACAGTTCGAACGGCGTGTCGTCCAGCAGCGGCATCAAGGCTTCCAGATCCTCGCTGGCGCTGTGCATCACGCAGGTGCGACGCGCAACCAGCGCACGCACGTCGGCGCCGGCCGCGTAGGCCAGCGGATCCAGCAGCCAGCGCTCGGTGCGGTGGGCCGCCTGCACCAGCGCCAGCTTCGGGTGGAAGGTATTGCGTCGCATGAACTCGGTGTCGAGTCCCAACGGCTCGCGATCCGGCAGCGCCGGGAGCTCGCCGGCCTGGTCGATCCACGCCGCACTCATGGCGCCCGCCTGCCGATTGATCGGTGTTCCATTGCAATGGGGTTTGCTATCGTGAACCACACACGATATCACCCAGCCGCCGCGACCGCATGCCGAAGCCGCAAACCCTTACCCGCCAGCACGCCATCGGTGGCGCGATCGGCGTGTTGCTGCTGGCGTTCGCGCTGGTGTACCGGTTTTTCCCGCAGGCGTTGAAGGTGGAACCGGCGATCCTGCGATCGCACAACGCGGAGCCTTCCAGCGCGCCACTGACCACCGGTGCGCCGCCGCGCAGGCTGACCTCGGCCGAGTCCGAACTCAACGCTGGCCCCCCGATCTCGCTCGCGCCGTCGGCTGTGATCGCGGCACGTGGCCGTGAAGCCGCGTTTGGCAGCCACGGCGGCAAGGGCAAGGTGGCACAGTTGCTGACCGAAGCCGGCAGCGCCGCGCGCGCCGGCAATCTCACCGGGCCAGGCGACGGCAGCGCGCTGGCACTGGTGCTGGAAGCGTCCAGGGAGGCACCCGATGATTCGCGCGTGAAGTCCGCGGTTTCGCTGTTGCACGCGCGTCTGGTTGCGAACGCGCAGCAGTCGCTGGCGACCGGTGATGCGGACGCCGCGCGGACGAACCTGGATGCGCTTAAGCAGTTGCCGGGTCGGGACGGTGACGTGGCCGCGCTGGCCGTGCGCATCGATGCCGCCGGCAAGGTGCAGCCGATGCTGGAGCGTGCCAGCGAGCTGGTGCAGAAGGGCAAGCTGGAAGGGCCCGGTGACGACACCGCGCTGGCGGTCTACCGCAAGGTCCTGTCGCTCGATCCGGAGAACGTGGTGGCGCGCCAAGGCTTGCAACGCGTGCAGCAGCCGGTACTGGACCGCGCGCTGAGCGCGGCCGCGCAAAACGACGACGCCAGGGCCGACGCCGCGCTGGCCGATGCGGCCGCAATCCTGCCGTCCTCCCCCGCATTGGCGGACACCCGCGCGCGGGTCGCGGCTATGCGTACGGGCCGCGCGGAAAACCTGATGGCGCAGGCGCAATCGGCGCTGGACGCGGGCAACCTCGAACTTGCGCAGCGCATCGCGGAGCAGGCCGCCACGCTCGGGGCGCCCACCGACGCATTCCTCGCAAAAGTGCAGAACGCGCGCGAATACTCGAGCTTCCATCCGGGGCAGGTGTTCACCGACCATTTCCTCGACATCGTGGGGCAGGCGCCCGGGATGGTCGTGATCCCGCGTGGCGGCTTCCTGATGGGCGAACCGCAACGTGGCCGCTCGCAAACCGGCGCCGAGCAGCCACAGCACGAGGTGACGATCGCAAAAGGCTTCGCGATGGCGCGGGCCGAAGTCACCGTCGCCGAATTCCGCGCGTTCGTGCGCCAGTCGGGCTACGTGCCCGATTCCGACCGGCTGGGCGGCGCCTCGGTGTACGACGAAACCAACGGCCGGATGCAGACGCGCTCGGGCGCGGACTGGCAGGACGACTACGCGGGCGAGCGCGCGCAGGGCAACGATCCGGTGGTCAACGTGTCGTGGAACGATGCACGCGCGTACGTCGAATGGTTGTCGAGGCGCACCGGCCAGCCCTACCGGCTGCCCACCGAGGCCGAGTACGAATACGCCGAACGGGCCGGCACCACCACCGCGTACTGGTGGGGCGACGGCGCACCCGCGAGCAAGGTCGAGAACCTCACCGGCGCCGGCGATCGCTCACCCGCGCACCGCAGTTGGGCAAACGCGTTCAAGGGCTACAACGACGGCTACTGGGGCCCCGCACCGGTGATGAGCTTCCGGCCCAATCCGTTCGGCCTGTACGACATCAGCGGCAACGTGTCCGAATGGGTCGCCGACTGCTGGCACGAAAACTACGTGCGTGCACCCGGCGACGGCAGCGCGTGGGTAAACCCCGGTTGCGCAGAACGCGTGATCCGCGGCGGCTCGTGGGGCAGCGCGCCGGAGCAGGATCGATCGTCGTTCCGGATGGGTGCGGCGGCCGATGCGCGCAGCGGAAGGGTGGGGTTTCGGGTCGTGCGGGACTTGTGAGGCCCGGCTGCGGATGAACGCTTTCGATCGCGTTCATGCGCCCCTCATGCGGGGTTAAACCACGCCGCGCTAGCCTGCTTGCAGGCAGGCAAAGCGGAGCTCGCCATGCGCAGATTCCTGGGCATACTGATCAGTGTCGCGGTCCTCGGGCTCGCGGGTTGTGTCTATCCCGGCTACTCCTACGTACGCGGTGGTTACGAGGGCGCCTATTACTCCGGCGACGCCTACTACAGCGGCGACGACTACTACGAGCCCGGGTATTACGACGGCGGTTACGGTTGCTGCGGCTGGTATGGACCGTCCGTGAATATCGGCGTCGGCTACTATGGCGGCGATTACCACCGGCATGGGTACCGCGGTTACCACGATCGTGGTTGGAGCGGTCATCCCCGGCACGACGACCGGCGCGGCGGTTCGCGGTACCGGCACCACCACCACTGAGATCCCGGCGAGCCGGTTCACGCGTACTTCGCCAGCGCGTCGCGCAGTGGCGCGAGGTAAGCCGCGCCGAACAGGTTGACGTGGTTCAACAGGTGATAAAGGTTGTACAGCGGTGCACGTTCGCGCCAGTCGCGACGCAGCGGTGCACGTTCGGCGTAGGCGTCGAAAAATGCAGGCGGCGGCGTACCGAACAGGGTCAACATCGCGAGCTCGGCTTCGGCCCAGCCGTGGTGCGCAGCGCCCGCGTCGATCAGTGCGGGCTCGCCGTTGGCGCACACGTGCACATTGCCTGACCACAAATCGCCGTGCAGGAGCACCGGCGGCATGTCGGGAATGCGCTCGCGCAGTGTCGAACAGACGTGCTCGATCGCCTTCGCGTCGCGTGCTTCGATCACGCCACCGTCGCGCGCGCGACGCATCTGCCGCAACAGGCGGCGTTCGGCGAAGAAGCGCCAGCCGTCGTCATCGGGCGTGTTGGCCTGCGCAGAATCGCCGCAGTAGCCATCGCCCGGGAAACCGAACCGCCCGCCGGTGGCGGTGTGCTGTTTGGCAAGTCCGGCGCCGGCGCGCTGCCAGTAGTCGGCCGTGGGCCTGCCGTCTCCCAGATCTTTGAGCACGATGCGTTGCGTGTCGACCTCGAACACCTTCGGCACACGCAACGCGTCCGCGTCGCGCAACGCCACGAGGCCGCGTGCTTCAGCCTCGAAGAAGTCGCCGGGGACGTCGTGCCGCCACTTGACGAGCACGCGGGTTCCGTCGGGCAGGGTCCCGCGATGCATCGCGCGTCACCCGCGTCCTTTGCCGCGTTCCCACGCCTCGACGGGGCCGGCGACTGCGCGAAACAGCGAGTGGGTGTCGGCGCTTCCGGCAGTGCGCGGCAGCCGGCGCAAGCGCTCCGGATCGCGCGCGCGCAGCTTCGATCGCAGATGCCGCAGCTCGAACTCGAGTTGCCCGTGGGTGACGGTCAGCTGCACAAGGGCACGTTGCGCAGGCAGCTTTGCCTTGTCGAAGGCGAACCCGCGTGCGCAGGCTTCGACAAACAAGCCGTGCAAGTAGCCGTTGATCGCATCGAGTGGCGCGGAACAGGTTGAGAATCGCGCCAGTTGCGGGTGCGCACGATAGCCCCGCGTCTGCCCGGCCAACACGGCGCGCGCCAACAACGCCTCGCGCCACGCGGCGGTCAGGCCCCTGGAGTCGAGGTAACGTGGATGCAAACTCCACAATCGCATCGCTGCATTGTGTCAGATCGCCGCGGCTGCATCGAAGCCTGGTGCCGAAGGTGGGACTCGAACCCACACGCTTTTAAGGGCGGCGGATTTTGAG
>JBDZUX010000032.1:0-33740 GCA_040255405.1 Lysobacteraceae bacterium | reverse complement strand
CGCGAATCCGGGTGCCTTGATTCGCGGACGCGGCCGCGGCATGTTGGGAGCCGGTTCGATCTGCATCGAGGACGTCGATGACCGCTTCCCTTCCCGCCGCCACCGTCCAGCCCTCACGGCGGATCGCCGAGCAGATCCTCGACTACCTTTCCGACATTCCGCCCAGTCGCGAGCAACCCCGCGAACACCCGCGTGCCCGCGCCGACGCCATCGCGCTGGCCGCACGCCGCAAGGCGTTCGTGGCATCGTCCTCGCTCGCGCTGCCGCCGGGGCCGATCGGCTGGCTGACGGTGTTGCCGGAACTGGTGGCGATCTGGAAGATCCAGGCGCAGATGGTGGCGGACATCGCGGCCGTGTGCGGCCGGCACCCCGGCCTCACGCGTGAACAGATGTTGTTCTGCCTGTTCCGCCACGCAGCCGCGCAGGCGGTGCGCGACCTCGCGGTGCGCGCGGGCCAGCGCTGGATCGTGCAGGCGACGACTGCGCACGGGATCCGCACCATTGCGCACCGGATCGGCGTCAAGCTGTCCGAACGCGCGCTGGGCAGTTCGCTGGCGCGGATGGTGCCGTTGGCGGGCGCGCTCGGTGTCGGCGCCTATGCGTGGTACGACACCCGCCAGGTCGCGCAAACCGCGTTCGCGATGTTCTCGCGCGAAGTGGAAATCATCCCCACCCGGCGCAGCGTCGAGGCGCCGGACCAGCACGACCGCGCGCAGGCCGCGCGCGAAGCGGGGTTGTAGCTCTACAGCGGGCGCGGTGCGAAGGGCGTCGTCATCACGATCCGATGGCGCTGCCCCGTCCGCAAAAACGATTGGGCCATCAGCGCGACGTCCTGCGCAAAAAACAATTGGCTCGTGTAGTGGGTCAGGAAATCCTCACCCGTGCCGCCCTTGCGGATGTCCCATGTCTGCCACACGGAAACGAAGCGGCGGCCATTCTTCTCCGCATTTTGAAAGTGCGGCTCGTCGTAACCGATCGCCTGGGCGCCCTTGGTGGTGTCGTGAAAGATGTTCTTAAGGTTCTCCAGGAAGACCGTGCCGTCCACGCCGTCGGGCTGGGCGCAAAACACAATCACGATCACCCGATGCACGTTGAGCCCTACCCACATGCGCAACGCGGCATTCGTACTGCGAAGCGTGTAGTCGTAACCCACCACTCCCGATTGGCCTCCGACGCTGACGCCGACCGGTGCGCCGTCGTCATCCGTGATGCGCGAAAATACCTCCGGCATCAGTACGGTCTGGATGTGGCGTGCCTTGCGCTGCAGCACGCGCGGGCTCTGCGCGGACTCGGTGAAGAACACCACCAGCACATACGCAAAAGCGGTCAACGCAATCTGCACCACCGACACCGCGGCCGACGACCAGTTCCTGAAATCCGGGTCATTGACGCTCACGAAGAACGTCACCGAAAACCCGAGCACCAACCCACCCAGCACGATCAGCAATCCCCAGCGCAACCAGCGCGGGATATAGGTTGCAAAACGATCCATTCCGGTTACCCCTCGTTGCCCGTGTTGCGCATGTCGATCGCGATCGCGGCCGCCTCGATCAACGCCCGCGCAGGAGGGTGTGCGAACTCCCGCTTGTCGAGCGCATGCGGATCGGCGAGCCAGCGTCCGTTCTCTTGTTTCGCCAGAAGGTCGATGTCGATGGCAACCTCGCCGGACCCGTCACGCACGCGCCCCAGTTCGGTTTCGATCTGTTTCAGCCGCGCCCGGAGCGCATCGCTGTCCAGGTCACAGTCGAGCGTCGCCAACGCGTTGTAGTAGAAGCGCGACGGATCACGGCGCGCAGGCATGCGTTCGATCGGGGTCAGCAACGTCGCGTGACCGAGCGCAGGCAGCGTTTCCAGCGCCCGCTGGACGCGCTCGGGCCCCGCAAGATTCGACCCCAGCAGCAGCAGCCAGCGGTGCGTCGGCATGTCAATGGAACGCGCGGCGGATTTCGACGCCGACGCGTGCGCAGCCGAGGTGCTTCGCCGCATCGGGCTTGTCGATGTGCAACTCGATCTCGCGCGCTTTCGGGAACCGCCGGTGCAGCATCGCGACGCAGGCCTCGGCCAGGGTTTCCAGCAAACCGTCGCGCCGTTGCGTGACGAACGTCTTCAGCGCTTCGACGACCGCAGCGTAATCAATGGTGCCGGCAAGCTCGTCCCGCGCGTCGATATCGCAGTCCAGCCATACGGAAAGCACCAGCGGCTGCGGCGCGTCGCGCTCGTGGTCGTAGACGCCGACCACGGCCTCGACAGCGAGACCTTCAACGAATATCCGATCCACCGTCAGGCCACCTCGGGAAGACTTTCGAGATTCCAGCGCGGCAGCACGTGGATCTCGGGACCCGTCGTTTGCCCGGCCGCAAGCCGGATCGAACCCGCCAGCGCGATCATCGCGCCGTTGTCGGTGCAGAACGCGAGCCGCGGGAAATAGGTCCGGAAGCCTTCGCGCTGTCCGGCTTCGGCCAGTTGCGCGCGCAGGCGCTTGTTGGCGCCGACGCCGCCGGAGACCACCAGCCGCTTGTAGCCGGTCTGCGCCAGTGCGCGCCGGCACTTGATCGCGAGGGTTTCAACGATTGCTTCCTCGAAGCCGCGTGCGATGGCGGCCCTGGTGGTTGCGGCCTTGTCGCTGTCCCGCCACGCCATCAACACCTGGGTCTTCAGCCCCGAGAAACTGAAATCGAGCCCCGGCCGGTCGGTCATCGGGCGCGAAAACCGATACGCTTTCGGGTCGCCGGTTTCCGCGAGCTTCGCCAAGGCCGGTCCGCCCGGATAAGGCAGGCCCATCAGCTTGGCGGTCTTGTCGAAGGCCTCGCCGGCGGCATCATCCAGCGTGTCGCCGAGGATGCTGTAACTGCCGATCCGGTCCACGCCGACCAGCAACGAGTGCCCGCCTGAAACCAGCAGCGCCACGAAGGGCGGCGCCAACGGCTCGATGCCGGGGGCGGGCGCTTCGAGCAGCGGCGCCAGCAGGTGGCCCTCCATGTGGTGGACGCCGATCGCCGGCACTTCCAGCGCCCACGCCAGCGAACGCGCCACCGAGGCGCCGACCAGCAGCGCCCCGATCAGGCCGGGGCCGGCGGTGTAGGCCACCGCGGAGAGGTCCGAGATCCGAAGGTTGGCGTCTGCAAGTGTCTGACGCAAAAGGGGAAGCAGCTTGCGGACGTGGTCGCGGCTGGCCAGTTCCGGCACCACGCCGCCATACTCGGCGTGCAGCGCGATCTGCGAATACAGCGCATGCGCCAGCAGGCCGCGGCCGGATTCGTAGACAGCCACGCCGGTTTCGTCGCAGGAACTTTCGATGCCCAGCACCGGCCCCGGTTGCCGGGGCTTTGAATTGGTCATATTGATCACGCTATACTTCGCGGCTCACCCGCGGCCAAGCGGGTCAGTTTACCAAGTGGAGCATCCATGCCCAGCGTCAAAGTCCGCGAGAACGAGCCCTTCGAAATCGCCCTGCGCCGTTTCAAGCGCACCTGCGAGAAGGCCGGCGTGCTCGCCGAAACGCGCAAGCGCGAGTTTTACGAGAAGCCGACCCAGGAACGCAAGCGCAAGCGCGCTGCGGCCGTCAAGCGCCACCTGCGCCGGGTCTCGCGCGAAGTCACGCGCCGCAAGCGCCTGTACTGATACAGGTCGCGTCGCCTGCGCTCTACCAGCCGGTGCTGCCTCGCGGCACCGGCTTTTTGCGTTTGTGCAATACGGTTCGAGGCTTGCCATGAACGATTTGAAGCAGCGCATCACCGAGGACATGAAAACCGCGATGAAGGGCGGCGACAAGCCGCGCCTCGGCGCGATCCGGCTGATCCTTGCCGCGCTCAAGCAGCGCGAAGTCGACGAGCGCATCGCGCTGGACGATACCCAGGTACTGCACACGCTGGAAAAGATGCTGAAGCAGCGGCGCGATTCGGTGACGCAATACGAAGCCGCCAAGCGTGAGGATCTCGCCGCGCAGGAGCGCTTCGAAATCGGCGTGATCGAAGCCTACCTGCCGGCGCAACTCACCGACACCGAACTCGACGCGCTGATCGCGCAATGCATCACCGATTCGGGTGCAACCTCACCGCGCGACATGGGCAAGGTGATGGCGCTGCTGAAGGAACGCGCGGCCGGGCGCGCCGACATGGGCGCGTTGTCGCAGCGCGTGAAGGCGCGGCTGGCCGGCTGAGCGTGGCTTGGGCCGAGGCGGCTTCACCGCCGAAGCCCGACAACGCCCGCGTCAGTGTTGGGCTTCTCACCGGATGAAGTCCGGCGATCAGTCCGGTCGTCGGTTTACACGAGCACGCTGGGCTTCCGCCGATGGAGCCGGCGTCAGCGCAACCTGCAGATCCGCAAGTTCCGAGACACGCGATACTTGCGCGCATGCAAGTCCACCTTCGCATCCTCGACACCGACGACAGCGTCGATACCGACACGCTGACCAGCGCCGCGCCGTGGGCGTCGGTGACACGCGTCGACCTGCATGATCTCGGGCCTGCGCTGCGACTCTGGAGCCGGCGCAGGAACATCGGCGCCGCCCGCATGCGCATCGGCACAGCACCCGACCTGCGCCCGTCGATCACGTTCCTGGGTTCGGGTGATTTCCATCATCTTGCAGCGCTGTTGATCGAGCGGATCCCGGAACCGTTCACGGTCCTGCACTTCGACAACCACCCCGACTGGGTGCGCCTCGCGCCGCGCTGGCATTGCGGCGCCTGGGTGAACCGCGTGCTGGATTTGCCGAACGTGCAACGGGTGGTGACGATCGGGCCGTGCAGCGACGATCTCGTCAATCCGGGCCGCAAGGGCGGCAACCTGCCGGCGCTGGACTCGGGCCGGCTGGCGCTGTTCCCGTGGCAGCACGCACCGTCCCGGGCGCGCCGCCGGATTGCCGACGGACCCGGCCACGCGTGGCGCGAGGGCCGCATCCATTGGCGAAACCTCGGCGAAAGGCAATTGGAGGATGCTGTACGCCTCGTGCTGGCGGCGGTTCCCACCAGCACGGTCTGGATCACGATCGACAAGGATGTATTGCCCGAACATGAGGCGCTGACCAATTGGGATCAGGGTCGCATGCCGCTGGCCGTATTGACGGCCATGCTGCGTGCGGTCGGCCACCACAAGAGCATCCTGGGCGCGGACATTTGCGGCGGGTATTCGCCACCGCGCCACGTGAACTTGCTGAAGCGGATCGAATCGAAGCTTGACCAGCCGGTGCGCACCGTGGCCGACCAACGACGCGTCGACGACAATACGCACACCGATCGTGAGCTGGCGCGAACGCTCTTCGAAGCCTGCACCACCACAACGAACCCATGACCACCACCCTCGTCACCCTGTTGCTGCTGCTTGGCTCGGTCACCTGCGACGTCACCGGCCAGGTGTGCTTCAAGCTCGGGGTTGGGCACGCGGCCGTGGACGCCGGCGCGCCGCGGCTCGCCTACAGGGTGTGCCACTCACCATGGATCGCGCTGGGCATCGCGGTGTACGCATTGGAATTCATGCTGTGGTTCGCGGCACTCTCGCGCGCGCAACTCAGCGTCGCGTTTCCTTTCACGGCACTCGGCTATGTCGGCGTGGTGCTGGCCAGCCGCTACATCCTGAAGGAACGCATCTCGCTGCGTCGCTGGGCGGGGATAGGCACCATCGTGATTGGAGTCGTCCTGGTCACCGGGCAGCAATTTGGCTGACGACATCGGGCTGATTCGCACAGGCGATCGGGGCAAGCATGACGCAATCGATGATCAAACAGGCAGACTTCCTGCTGCGCGGCGGCCGCGCGGGCGTGCTGCTGATCCACGGCCTCACCGGCACGCCTGCGGAGATGCGTTTCGTGGGCAAGGGCCTCAACCGCGCCGGCTTCACCGTGTATGGCATGCAGCTGGCCGGGCACTGTGGCAGCGAGGCGGACCTTCTGAAAACCGGTTGGCGCGACTGGACGCGCAGCGTGGTCGAAGGCGCGGATCGCCTGCGGCGCCAAGTCGATCACCTGTTCGTCGCCGGGCTGTCGATGGGCTCGGTGCTGGCCTTGAACCTTGCGATCGAAAAACCGCCATGGGTCGATGGGCTCGGGCTGTACGGCAGCACGTTCTTCTACGACGGCTGGACCATTCCGCGCGTGGCGCGACTTTCGTTCCTGCTGCCGCTGGTATGCGGCATGGGCCTTTTCAAGCAGCGCCGCTTCATGGAAAGTTTCCCGTACGGCATCAAGGACGAACGGGTGCGCGTGCGCATCGCCGGCGCGATGCTGGACGGCCAGAGCGAGGCCGCCGGCCTGCCCGGCAATCCGTGGCCGTCGCTGGCCGAATTCCACAAGCTGGTCCGGCGCGTGCGCCCACGCCTGCAGGAAGTACGCGCGCCCGCGCTGATCATGCACGCGGCCGACGACGACATCGCCAGCGTGCGCAACGCGCGCCTTGTCGAACGGCGCATCACCGGCCACACCGAAACCGTACTGTTGAACGACAGCTACCACATGATCACGGTCGACGGCGAACGCGACAAGGTGATCGCACGCTCGGCGGATTTCTTCACCCGCATCCTCGCCAACAGCCCCATGCGCACTTCGCGACCGCGCATCGCCACGGCCGCTGTCACGGCGGCATGACCACCACCGCCGCGCAGCCTTCGATCGACGCCTTCGCGCCGATCGAATGGAATCGCCTGTTCCCGCACGAACGCGAAGATCACGCCTACCTGCGCGCGATCGAGCGCGCGGGGCTGGCGGGATTCCGTTATCTCTATTTCGCCGTGCGCGAAGATGACCGGCTGGTGGCGGCCGTGCCAGCGTTCGTCACCGATTACCGGCTTGACACCACCATGCAGGGCGGCGTGCGCCGCGCCGCCAAAGTGATCGGAAAACTGTTGCCGCGCCTGTTGCGCATCCCGATGCTGTCGCTGGGATCGCCGGCGACCGAAAGGTGCCGGATCGGCTTGGCGCCCGGTTCGGCGCCTGCCCAACACGTGGCGTGGCTGGACGCGATCCTCGCGCGGATGGAAACCGTCGCGGCACGGGACAAGCTCGACATGCTGGCCGTCAAGGATGCGCCGCTTGCCGAGCCCGTGTGGCAACAAGCCTGCCCGCGCCACGGCTTGCGCGCCCTCCCCGGCCTGCCGGGCGCGACACTCGACATCCGCTGGCACGACATCGATGGCTACCTCGACTCGCTCGGCGCTGCCACCCGCAAGGATCTGCGCCGCAAGCGGCGCGCCGGGGAAGCCCTGCGGATCGAATGGCGCAAGCATCTCGACGGCATCGCCGACAGCGTACAGCGGCTGTATGGCGAAACCCTCGCGCGCGCGAAGTTTTCATTCGAGGCATTGACGCCGGCGTATTTCGCCAACGTGCTGCGCGAGATGCCAGGTCGCGCGTACTGTGTCACCTACAGCGAGGGCGAGCGGCTGCTCGCCTTCAACCTGGTGCTGCGCGATGCCGAATGCCTGCTCGACAAGTTCCTCGGCATGGATCATGCGGTGATGGATCGCTACAACCTCTACCATTTGAGTTGGCTGGAAAACGTGCGGTACTGCATCGACCAGGGGATCGGCGTGTACGAAAGCGGCCAGGGCCTGCATCGCGAGAAGGCGCGCCTCGGGAGCACGCTGCATGCCAACGCGCTTTGGTATCGCCATCGCAACCGCCCCGTGGATCGCGTGTTCGCACGTTTCGACAGGCTGGCGCGGGTCGATCGGCTCGACCCGCAGCCCGCCACGTTGCGCAGCTAAGGGAATACTCAGCATGCGCGGACACACTTCGATACGCTGGCGCCGACTGATACCGCTGGCCAGCACGTGGGCGTTGTTGCTCATCATCGAAACGCTGGGCCAGGTGGCAATGAAGATGGCCGGCGTCAAGGTCGGTGCGTTCGGGTTGAATGCGCAATCCATCCACGCCGCGCTGTCCACGCCATGGTTGTGGCTTGCCCTCGCCTGTTACCTCGGCCAATTCGCGGTGTGGATGACCATCCTGGAAAAATCCGCGTTGTCCGCCGCGTTTCCAACCAGCGCAATCGTGTTCGTCGCGATCATGATCGCGTCATGGGCCGTGTTCGATGACCCGATGGGTTGGGAGAAGATCCTCGGATCGGCCATCATCGTCGCTGGTATCCTGATGCTCGGCGGCGACGCGCAACCTGCTCCGCGCGTGCCACCGCGCAACGACGCCGAAGGAACCCCGCCATGAGCGAAACCGTGCAAGCGACCGTGTTCTCGATCATCGCCAGGGAAGCCGGCATCGACGAGGGCAAGGTGACGCTCGATTCCACGTTGAAGGACCTCGAGATCGCTTCGCTCGATGCGATCCAGATCATTTTCGAGATCGAGGATCACTTCAAGATCCAGATGCCCGATCGCGATCCGAAGTTCGACACCGAATCGGTGAAGGGGCTGGTCGATACGGTCGAAAGATTGCTGGCGGACAAGGCGGCGAATGTTGCCACCTCTCCACCTTCTGCACCACCGTCCGCTTGAACAATGAAAGCCCCCGTTTCCGCTGGCCGTGGGAAGCGTTCGACACGGACCAACACGGATGAACACCGATTTGATGGATTCGTCCGCGTAAATCCGTGCAGATCCGTGTCGGAAGCACCTCTTCTTTTTCCGGCCCCAGCATGAATCGCCGCGTCGTCATCACCGGAGTCGGCGCCATCTGCGCGTTGGGCCACGACGCGCGCACCGTCTGGCAAGGCATGCGCGATGGCCGATGTGCGATCGCGCCGCTCGCGGGTTTCGAAACCCAGGACATGCGGGTCAAGGTGGCCGCGCAGGTGCGCGACTATGACCCCGCCACGCACTTCGATCCGAAGAAGCTGATCCTGCTGGATCGCGTTTCGCAATTCGCGCTGGTCGTCGCGCGCGAGGCGGTGGCGCAATCGGCACTCGACTTCGCGCAGGGCGACTTGCGCCAGCGCAGCGGTTGCGTGATCGGCACCGGAACCGGTGGCGAAGTCACCAACGACGAGTGCTCGAAGCGCCTGTACGGCGAAGGCAATCCGCGATTGCATCCGCTCTCGATCGTGCGCCGGATGATGAGCGCACCGGCCTCGCAGGTCTCGATCGAATTCGGCATCACCGGCCCGAGCTTCGCCGTCTCCAGCGCCTGTGCATCGGCCAACCACGCCTTCGCGCAGGCGTTCGCGCTGGTGCGCGCGGGCGTCATCGACGTCGCATTGGCAGGCGGCACCGAAGCCTGCCTGACGCTCGGCGTACTGCGCGCGTGGGAAGCGATGCGCGTGCTGGCCGACGACACCTGCCGGCCCTTCTGCAAGCAGCGCCGCGGGCTGGTGTTGGGCGAAGGCGCGGGCATGATCGTGCTGGAAGATTTCGACCATGCGCGGGCACGCGGCGCAGACATCCTGGCCGAGTTCGCGGGCGCCGGCATGAGCGCGGACGCCGGCGACATCGTGATGCCGTCCGACGTCGGCGCGTCGCGCGCGATGACCGCGGCGCTGCGCGACGCGCAACTTTCGGCGACGGACATCGACTACATCAACGCCCATGGCACCGCGACGCCCGCCAACGACCCGACCGAAACCCGCGCGATCCACGCCGCGTTGGGCAACCACGCCGCGAAGGTGGCGGTGTCATCCACCAAGTCCGTGCACGGCCACGCGCTCGGGGCGGCCGGCGCGCTGGAAATCGTCGCGGTCCTCGGCGCCCTGCGTGACGGTGTGATCCCGCCCACCGCGAATTTCATCGATCCCGATCCCGAATGCGACCTCGATTACGTACCGAACGCGGCGCGCGAAGCGCCGGTGCGCGCGGTGCTGTCGAATGCTTTCGCGTTCGGCGGCTTGAATGCCGTCGTGGCGCTCAAGCGCGCCGCCTAGTCGACCGCACCGGCGCCGCCGGCATCGAACTTGTGATTCCCTTCGAGAGCGACGGCCACGGTGAAACGCATGGCGCTCCATCACGCATGGGGACGGTTCGCGTGCAGTGACGCCTTCAAAGTCCGAGCTTCCCCGCCTGCCGACGGCCCAAGACAAGAATCGGAGTGCGCGCGACGGTCCGGTCCGGCAAATTTCCAGGCCTGTCAAACATCGAAGGGTTTGGAATGAAAGCACTTGTCGACAAGGTGGCCATCGTGACCGGAGCAAGCAGCGGCATCGGGCATGCAACGGCATTGCTCTTCGCGCAGGAGGGCGCGAAGGTCGTGGCCAATGCGCGGCGCAAGCACGAGCTCGATGCACTGGTCACCAGGATACGCGCCGCGGGGGGCGAGGCGATTGCCGTCGTCGGCGACGCGCAACACGAAGATGTCGCCAAGTCACTCGTCGCAACCGCCGTTACTCGTTTCGGCGGCCTGGACGTTGCATTCAACAATGTCGGGGCGGCGGGCGCGATGGGCCCGATTACGCAACTCGGCCTTGAAGCATGGCGGGAAACCATCGACACCAACCTGACCAGCGCCTTCCTGGCGGCCAAGCACCAGGTGCCGGCGCTGCTTGAACGCGGCGGGGGCTCGCTCGTTTTCACCTCGTCGTTCGTCGGGCATTCGGCCGGCATGCCCGGCATGGCCGCGTACGCCGCCGCCAAGGCCGGGTTGATCGGGCTTGTCCAGGTCCTTGCCACCGAATGGGGTGCGAAAAACATCCGCGCCAACGCGATTCTTCCCGGCGGCACCGACACGCCGGCGAACATTGCCAATGCCCCGGGCGCCAGTGCGGAAATACGCACCTTCGTGGAAGGCCTGCACGCCCTCAAACGAATGGCGGCTCCTCCGGAAATCGCACAGGCCGCGCTCTTCCTGGCCTCGGATGCGTCGAGTTTCGTTACCGGTACGGCCATGCGCGTTGACGGCGGCGTATCCATCAACCGAACTTGACGGCCGCCGACGCGCCAGCACGCAGGGCGGAAAGTAGCGAAGCGAATTCCGCCGAGCGATATGCCGGCGGCGGTTGTCACCCGCCCTGCAGAACGGGCTTCGGCGGCACAGGGATGCACGCATTCGCGCCCTCCCTTTTCGCGCAGGAGGCTGTGGTTTTGCTTGCGTTCCCGTGACCAAGGCAGTTCACTCGCCGAGCGGGACATGTCGTTCCATCTGCTCAATGCAGAAAGCAAGTCCCTGGATTCCGGCTTTCGCCGGCATGACGAGCCAATGCAGGTGCATTCGATACGAGCGGCGCGCCCGGCGTTCGGTCTCACGCTTGCTGCGCGAGCCACGCGTCGTCCGAGCCTTCGTTCATGCCTTCGAACAGGAAAGTCGAGAGATAACGCTCGCCGGTGTCGGGCAGCATCGCCAGGAGCACTGAACCGTCGGGCGCCGTCCTGGCGATTTCGAGTGCCGCGGCAACCGTCGCGCCCGAGGACAGGCCGCAGAAGATGCCTTCTTCGCGCGCGAGTCGGCGCGCGGTGTCGCGCGCGACCACGTCATCGACGGGAATGATCTGGTCGGCGATCGTTCGACTCAACACCGCGGGCAGGAAATCGGGGGTCCAGCCCTGGATCCTGTGCGAGTGCCATTCGCCACCCGCGAGCAGCGACGCATTGGCGGGCTCGGTCGCGATCACCTGGATGTCCGGGCGCGCGAGCTTCAGCACTTCGCCGGCACCGGTCAAGGTGCCGCCGGTACCCCAGCCGCTCACGAAATAATCGAGCCGCTGCCCGGCGAAGTCGCGCAGGATCTCCGGCCCGGTGGTGCTGCGGTGGTACGCCGGGTTGGCTTCGTTCTCGAATTGGCGCGCGAGGAACCAGCCGTGTTTCTTCGCAAGCTCCTCGGCCTTGCGGACCATGCCGGTGCCGCGCTCGGCGGCGGGCGTCAGGATGACCCTCGCGCCGTAGGCCCGCATCAACTTGCGGCGCTCGATCGAAAACGAATCCGACATCACCGCCACGAACGGATAGCCGCGGGCGGCGCACACCATGGCGAGTGCAACGCCGGTGTTGCCGGAGGTCGCTTCGACGACGGTCTGGCCGGCCTTGAGCGTGCCGCGCTGTTCGGCGTCCAGCACGATCGCGATCGCGAGTCGATCCTTGACGGAGCCGCCGGGATTGAACGCTTCGACCTTGGCGTACATCGCCACGTGCGCGGGTGCCAGGCGATGCAGCCGGACGATGGGGGTTTCGCCGATCGTGTCGACGATGCTGTCATGGATGGACATGGTGGATCCTCGCGTCCGCAAAGGCCGCCACTTCCATGGCGCGCCGGGACACCGATTATGTGCCGGCCGCGGCTTTCATGCCGCGTTGCGCGCCGGCTCGCCGGGAAACGCGCGATCGAGCCAGTCCGGGACCGGAATGCCCTTGCCGCGGAGGAATTCGGGATTGAAGAGTTTTTTCGAATAGCGGGTGCCCGCGTCGGCCAGCACGGTGACGATCACGTGGCCGGGGCCGAGCTCACGCGCCAGCCGGATCGCGCCCGCGAGATTGACGCCCGATGAACCGCCGAGGCACAAGCCTTCCTCGATGAGGAGTTCGTGCAGCAGCGGCACCGATTCGGTATCGGCAATGCTGTAAGCGGTATCGACCTGCGCGTCCTTGAAGTTGGCGGTGATGCGGCTGGCGCCGATGCCTTCGGTGATGGAGTTGCCTTCCGCGACCAGTTCGCCGATGTTGATGAAGTGGGCCAATGCGGAGCCGGCCGGATCCGACAGCGCGACCCGCACGCCCGGCTTGCGCGCTTTCAAACCCTGCGCGACGCCCGCCAGCGTGCCGCCGGTGCCGGCGGCGCACACGAAGCCATCGACCGCCCCATCGGTTTCGTTCCAGATCTCGACCGCGGTGGTCGCGACATGGAAATCGCGGTTGGCGGTGTTGTCGAACTGGTCGGCGAACCACGCGCTGCCGGGATCCTTTTCGTTCAACGATTCCGCCAGCGCGCGTGCGACGTGGACGTAATGTTTCGGGTCGCTGAATTTCGCCGCGGGCACCAGCCGTACGTCCGCGCCGGTGAGGCGCAGCGCCTCGATCTTCTCGGCGCTCTGGGTTTCCGGCATCACGATGACACTGCGATAGCCGCGGCTGGCGCCGACCAGGGCCAGGCCGATGCCGGTGTTGCCGGCGGTGCCTTCGACCAGCGTGCCGCCGGGCCGGATCAGATGGCGCTTTTCGGCATCGAGGAGCAGGCCCAGGGCGGTGCGGTCCTTGATCGAACCGCCCGGGTTCAGCCACTCGGCCTTGCCGAGGATTTCGCAACCGGTGGCTGCGGACGCGCGCCGCAGGCGGATCAGCGGCGTGCGTCCCACGGTGGCGGCGAAGTTGGCGCGGGCCTGGATCATGCCGGCCCCGTCACGCCCCGACCGGCGCGTTGGCCTCGGTCTTCGCGAAGCGCAGATACGGTTTCAACTTGCGCACACCGGTGAACCGCGTGTCGGCTTCCGCATCCGACAGCTTCGGCGACACCACGACGTCATCACCCGGCTGCCAGTTCACCGGCGTCGCGACCGGCTGCCGGTCGGTGAGCTGCAACGCATCCACGGTACGCAGGATCTCGTCGACGTTGCGGCCCACGCTCGGCGGGTAGGTCAGCACGGTGCGCACCTTGCGCTGCGGATCGATGATGAACACCGAACGCACGGTGACCTTGGCGTCGGCTTCGGGGTGGAACATGCCGTACAGCCTGGCCACTTCCAGATCCGGATCGGCGAGGATCGGATAGTTGACCTCCGCACCGCCGACCTCGGCGATGTCCCGCGACCACTTGCGGTGGTCCTCCACGGGATCGACCGACAGGCCGAGGATCTTCACGCCGCGCTTGTCGAACTCGGCCTTGCGGCGGGCGAACGCGCCCAGTTCGGTGGTGCAGATCGGGGTGAAATCCTTGGGGTGCGAAAAGAACACCACCCAATGGTCACGCGCATAGGCATTGAAGTGCAATGAACCCTGGGTGGAATCGAGAGTGAAGTCGGGGGCGGTCTGGCCCAGTTGCAAACTCATGATTGTGTCCTCGTGATGAAAAGCCAATGTTGGAAGCAATGTTCAGGCGACATGCGCGACGGGCGGCGTCCCGCCGCGACATCGTTCGACGCCCGCTGCGTGCTGCGCCCGCGCGGCGACCTCGCCGACGATCAGGAGCGCTGGCTGCGACGACGAGCACCACACCGTCCAGCCATGCCGGTTCGGTGATTTTGGCGCCGGTTTCGAGCAAGACCGCGACCTTGTGGCGCGCCACGGTGCCGCCGCCGAACACCAGCACGGCGCCGCCGCGCAGGTCCGCGAACAGCGGAAACAGCCGTGCGGAAGTCGCGTTGTCGATGGCAGCATTGACGCCCATCCGCAGAGTCTGCGCGCCTGCCGTCGCAAGGGGAAATACGCATCGCGGACGGTCTTATGCCGTATGGTTATATGTCTAAATGGATGTCTGGACGTCCATATGCTAGGCTGACTTTCCGTGGTTGCGCGACATCCGCAAGCCGCGATGGAGCCACCGCGATGAACCCGAAACGCCCCGCCACGTGTAGTCGCCGATCCTCGATGGAGCGCGCGGGGTGCGCGCGCCGCCCCGATTTGCGATCATCACTTGCGGGACTTCCGGAATGACCCTCAACCAACTTCGCTATCTCGTCGCCATCGCCGATTCGGGCCTCAACATCACCCTCGCCGCCGAGCGCGTGCACGCCACCCAGCCGGGCCTGTCGCGGCAGATCAAGCAGCTTGAGGACGAACTCGGATTCCTGTTGTTCACCCGCAAGGGCCGCAGCCTGACGTCGCTGACCCAATCGGGTGAACACGTGCTGGTGCATGCGCGCCGCCTCCTCGACGAGGCCGGCAACATCCGCGCGCTGGCCGCCAACCAACGCGGTGAACGCAAGGGCCGCCTCACCCTCGTGACCACCCACACGCAGGCGCGCTACGTGCTGCCCAATGCGATCGCCGCGACGCGGCGCGAATTCCCGGCGGTGAGCATCCGCCTGCAACCGTCCGATGAAAGTGAAATCCTGGCTTGCCTTGCGCGCGGCGGTGACGACTTGGCGGTCATCAGCACCAGCGGCGCCGTACCCGATGGCGGCATCGCGGTGCCGTTGTTCCGCTGGCGACGGGTGGTGCTGGTACCCGCCGGCCACGCGCTCGCCCGACGCGCCAAGGGTGTCAGCCTGCGCGATCTTTCGGCCGCACCGCTGGTGAGTTACGAGTCGTCACGCAGGCCGGAGTCTTCGCTGAGGCGCGCGTTCGATGCCGCCAAACTGCCGATGCAACTGGCGATGACCGCGCACGACGCGGATCTCATCAAGACATACGTGCGCGCCGGCCTTGGGGTCGGCATCCTGGCGGAAATGGCCATATCCCCGAAAGACACCGACCTGCGCGTGTTGCGAGCGCCCCACGCGTTGCCCGAGTGCATCACCTGGGCCATCCTGCCCCGCGGCCGTGTCATGCGTGACTTTGCCCTGCGGCTGCTGCGTGAAGTGGCACCGCAGATCGACGGTATCGACCTGCGACGCGTGGTCGCCGGCAATGCCGAACCGGCGTGGCCGGAGCCGCCCTCATGGACAGAGCTGCATCGCGTGACGGATTCTGCATGAACGGGCGATGCCTGCCTTTCCGACCAACTGGATGCAGGCTGGGCGGACGCCGGTTTCATCGGCGGAAACCCGACGTCATGCGCGAGAAGTCGGGCTTCACCGGAAGAGCATCGGTTGAGCCCAACCTGGATTCGGGCACACCGGAAGCCCAACCCGCAATCACTGCGTACGACCGGTCGCGGGCGGAAATCCCTGCAGCGGAACCAGCGACATCAACTTGCCGAGATCGATGTATTCCAGCAACGTCCCCGCACCCCGCATCACGTGCGGTTCGGTGGCAAGATTGGTGATCGCCCAGCGCGCCCAGGCTTCGAATGCGGTGCGCGCGGCGCCGGGCCCCTCGAACACCAGCGCCTGCTGCGCAGGCTGGCTGCACGAACGCGCCAGCAGATCGGTTACCAGCGCGCCGGCCTGCTGATTGATCGACGCGCGTTGCGCCGGGGTGACGGCGCTCATCGGCGCGACGTCCGGGTCCAGCGCCATCGTCGCGAACGCCCAGCGCACCACGGCCTTCTGGTCCGCGGGCGTGGTCGAACGGATCAGGCATTGCGACAGCGCGTCCGCGTACGAACCCGCGTGCGCCGGCGCAGGCCAGGCGCCGACAAGGATGGGTAAAGCCAGCAACAGACCAAGGCCCCGCATGACGCGTCCTCGTTCACCGCGATGAACATGGGACCGCGCGAACGCGCCCGGAGTTTCAGGCGATGGCAACCGGGTATGAACCGAGCACCGTCACCTGCGAGGCGAAATCGCCCAGCTCAGCCAGCGCATCGCGCAGCGGCGGTTCGTTCACGTGGCCGTTGACGTCGATGAAGAACGCGTATTGCCATTTGCCGCTGTGCGCCGGGCGCGATTCGATCCGGTTCATGCTGATGCCGTGCCGCGCCAGCGGTTCCAGCACGCGGTACAGCGCGCCCGGCTGGTCGCGCACGAACACCAGCAGCGACGTGCGGTCGTTGCCGGACGGCGGGAACAGCGCGCGACCGAGCACCAGGAAGCGCGTGGTGTTGTCGGGGCGGTCCTCGATCGGACCCGCGACCACCTGCAAGCCGTACACATGCGCTGCGCTTTCGCCGGCGATCGCCGCCACGTCGTCGGCCTTGCGTGCGCGCCGCGCGGCTTCGGCATTGCTGGACATCGCCTGCAGTTCCACGCGCGGCAGGTTCTGGCGCAACCAGCCGCGGCACTGCGCCAGCGACTGGCCATGCGAATACACGCGTTCGATGTCTTCGACGTGGCCGCCGCGCGACAGCAGGTACTGGTGCACGTGCAATTCGACTTCGCCACAGATTTTCAGCGGCGAGCCGAGGAAAAGATCCAGCGTGGACTGGATGGTGCCCTGTCCGGAATTCTCGACCGGCACCACGCCGAAATCCGCGCGGCCCTCGGCGACTTCGTCGAACACTTCCGCGATGGTGGCCAGCGGAAAGCCCTTGGCGGAATGGCCGAAGTGCTTGAACACCGCCTGTTGCGAAAACGTGCCCTCCGGGCCGAGATAGCCGATCTTCAGGGGTTCCTGCTGGGCGAGGCATGCCGACATGATTTCGCGAAACAGCCGCACCAGCACGTCGTCGGCCAACGGGCCGTCGTTGCGATCGACCACGCGCCGCAGCACCTGGGCTTCGCGTTCGGGCCGGTAATAGTCGACCGCCGCGGCCAGTTTGCCCTTGGCCCGGCCAACTTCATGCGCCCAATATGCGCGACGCGCGATCAGCGCCTGGATCTGGTGGTCGATTCCGTCGATCTCGGCGCGCACCGCCGCAAGATCGGGCTTCGACGCGGGCGCTTCGGGTTTGCTTGCGGTTTTCGCACGCGCGGGTTTGGCGGCGGAAGCGCGCGTCGGCCGGGTCTTGCCTGTCATGCTGACTCTCCCTCGGGAACAGGCAGCTTGACGGCGTCGCCACGGCTCCGCAAGTGTTTGGACGTCTATTTGCCGGTCGCGAAATGCAATCCGCATTCGCGCTGCAGGCCGAAGAAGCGCGTGTCCTCGTCGCGCTTGCCGGGTCCACGGCCCGGCGACCGCGTCGACATCGAGGTCGGCCTCGGCGAACACGAACAGCCGCTTCGCGCCCAGCTCGGCGAACCGCGCATCCAGCTTGCGGCCGATGGCGCAGAACTGCGGACAGCTGGAATCGCCCAGGCCCGGCACCGCGAACGAGAGTGCGTCCAGCTTCGGCGCGCGCCGGTTGGCAAGGAATTCGGTGAATCCGCGCGCGTCGGCGCGGATGAGCCATGCGGCCAGTCCGGCATCTCCGGGCTGACGCTGCAGGTGCTCCGCGACGCGTTTCGAATTGCCGGTCTGGCTGCCATACACGATCGTGGCGCGCGCGCCGGGCCGGTTCCATCACCGCATGCGCATCCGGCGATGCCCAATCCACCCGCGCCGCCAGGCCCGCCGTGCAACCCGACAGCCGCCACAGGCTTGCGGTATCCAATCCCTGGGTCAGCAGATCAAGGTGCTGAACGCGCTCCGTGGGCAAGGGCAATCGCGGAAGGGTCGCGGGTTGGGGCATGGCCGGGGCGACGCGCGGCGACGGAACCGCCAAGGTACGCCGCCCGGATCGTGCAACGGAAAGGAGCGCTCGCCATGCCGTTATGCCAGCCGTCGCACAAGTTCGCGACCGGACCCGCTACTGCAATCGGCAAAAACAATAGGCATATTGCGTCGGCTTGCCTGGCAACGCGTGTTGCAGCCACGACAGTTCCGGCAACAGTTTCGGGGCCGCGATCAGCCACGCCTTCGGAAGGCTTACGCCCATCGCCGTGAGCATGCGCGCCGAGGCACTGTCGCCGGCGCCGAGCAGGAAACGTTGCCACAGGCTGACCGGGGGCTGGAAATAACGCACCGCGAAATCGTCACCAAGCTTGGCATGCTTCGCGGCGTAGGCGATTGCTTCGTGCAGGCCGCCCAGTTCGTCGACCAATCCGCGTTGCAGCGCCTGCGCACCGGACCACACGCGCCCCTGCGCGATCGCGTCGACGTCGGCGTAGCTCTTGCCGCGCGCATCGGCGACATTGCCGACGAACTGGCGGTAGCCGCGGTCGATCGTGCTCTGGATCATCGCGCCCAGCGCGGGATCGAGCGGGCGGCGCGGATCCATCGCGCCGGCCAGCGGCGTGGTGCCCTGACCCGCCGTGTTGATGCCGAGCTTGGCGAGTCCGTCGGCCGCGGTGAAGTACAACCCGAAGATGCCGATGGAACCGGTGATGGTGTCGGGCTCGGCGAAGATGCGATGGGCGTTCATCGAAATCCAGTAGCCGCCACTCGCGGCCAGGTCGCCCATCGACACGATCACCGGCTTGCCGGCCTTTTGGGCCAACACCACTTCGCGGCGGATCTGCTCGGCTGCGAATGCTTCTCCGCCGGGCGAATCGACGCGCAAAACGATTGCGCGCACGTTGCGGTCGGCGCGCGCCGCGCGGATCAGCGCCGCCGTGGATTCGCCGCCGATCTTGCCCGCGGGCTGCCGCCCGGGCACGATGTCGCCCTCGGCCACGATCACCGCGACCTGCGGCTTGCCGAGGCCGAGATCCACGGTTTGCGGCAGGTAGTGGCCAAGGTCGACCGCGCGGAACGCCGTGCCGTTGGCCGTCGCCACGCCGTCCTTCTGCATCATCCGCACCACGTCTTCGCGGGTGGCCAGGCCGTCCACCCAATGCAGCTTCAGCGCCAGTTGCGCGACGTCGCCCTTGGCCGCGGGGATTTCGGCCGGCAGGTTGTCGATCTGCTGGCCGAGCGTGGCGGGATCGATGTGGCGCAGCTTGCCGACTTCTTCCAGCCAGGTGTTCCACAGCCCGCCCATCCAGTATTTGTCGGCTGCCAGGGATTCGGGCGAGGGTCCGTCGAGGATGAAGGGTTCGGCCGCCGACTTGAATGTGCCGACCCGGAACAAGTGCGCGCTGATGCCGAGCTTGTCCAGCAGGGTCTTGAAGTAGCTCCGGTAGTCGGAAAGGCCCGTCACCGAAATGGCACCCGCGGGGTCGAGCAACACCTCGTTGGCGTGCGCCGCAAGCAGGTATTGCATCTGGTTGAACTGCGTGCCCCACGCGGTTACCGGTTTGCCCGAGGCGCGGAAACGATCGAGCGCCGCACCGACTTCCTCCAGCGCGCCCATGCCGCCGAACTGCAGGTCCGACGTGTCGATCAGGATGCGGGTGATGCGCGCATCGTGCGCAGCGTGATCGATCGCCGCGACCAGGTCGCGCACCCGCACCTGCCCTACCGGTTGGCCCGACGCGCGCGCCGCCGCACGCGCCAGCGCATCGACGCTGAACTGCTCGACCAGCTGGCCTTGCGGCTTCAGCAGCAGCACGGTATCCGGTCCGACCTTGGGCGCGCCGCGAAACATCAGCCCCAGGATCAGGAACACGATCCCGAAAAACACCACGTTGATGATCACCAGCCGCGTCACGTTGATGCCGCGCCCGAGCGCCCGCATGAAGCCCGCGAAGCCGCGGCGTGGTGGGTTGTTCATGGCGACGGATCCCGATTGGATGAAGCGGTCGACACAAGCGTAGCCGTGCGGATGGTTCGCGTCACGCGACGTGGGCGCCCGGCGTCAGTCGACCGGCGAGGACGCGACCGCGAACCTGCGCCAGCGATCGTCACGCGTCTGCATGGTCCAGCGCGCGGCCAGCAACACCGCTGCCGCGGTGAGCCCCGCGATCAGTCCCACCCACATGCCGCGTACGCCGTAGCCGGCGCCGAACGCCAGCCACGCGCCGGTCGGCATGCCAACCACCCAGTACGCGACGGCCGTGATCAGCATCGGCATGCGGGTGTCCTTCAAGCCGCGCAACGCGCCATTCGCCACCACCTGGATGCCGTCGGAAAACTGGAAGATGCCGGCCAGGATCAGAAGCTGCGCCGCCAGCGCGATTACCCGCGGATCGCCCGAATAGATGTGCGCGATCGCGTGCGGGATCGCCAGCATCAAGGTGGCCGACAGCGCCTGCGTCGCCAGCGTCAGCGCGATGCCGGTGAACCCTGCATAGCGCACCGCCTGCGCGTCGCCGCGGCCGGCGGCGTTGCCGACCCGCACCGTCACCGCCAGCGCCAGGCCCAGCGGCAGCATGAAAGTCACCGATGCCACGTTGATCGCGATCTGGTGGCCGTCGATCGCAACCGTACCGAGCCGGCTTATCAACAGCGCGGAAATCACGAACAGGCCGGCTTCCATCAGCAGCGTCACCGCCATCGGCACGCCGATCCACAGCAGGTGCCGAAGCGCGTGCCAGTCGGGGCGTTCCATCCGCGCGAACAGGTCGAGGTCGCGAAAGCGCTTGCCGAATTTCAGGTATGCGAGGAAGGCCAGCAGTTGCAGCCACAGCGCCAGCGCGTTGGCGATGCCCGCGCCCTCCGCGCCCATCGCGGGAAACCCGAACTTGCCGTAGATCATGATCCAGTCGAGCGGCACCAGCACCGCGAGACCGAACATCCCGAACAGCATCGTCGGACGCGTCCAGCTCGAACCTTCGCACAAGCCGCGCAGCGCGAAATAGCCGCACAGGCCCGGCGCGCCCCAACTCAGCGCGTGCAGGAATGCCTGCACGTCCCCGGTGAGCGTGGCATCGACGCCGATCACGTCCAGCAACGGCCCCGAATGCCGCGCCCCGAACCACAGCAGCACCGACAGCGCCGCCGCCAGCCACAATGCCTGCCGAAACAGTGGCCCGATTTCCCGCTGCCTGCCTGCACCGTCCAGCTGCGCGACAGACGGCGAAAGCGCCATCATTACCCCGACTGCGCTCACCAGCCCCAGCACCCAGACGTTGGCGCCCACCGCCACCGCGGCCAGCGTATGCGCGTTGTAATGTCCGGCCAGGGCGACGTCGACGGCGCTCATTCCGACCGCGGACAATTGCCCGGCGATCAACGGCAGCGCGAGCTTCACCGTCGCGCGAATCTCGCGCGCGAAACGCGCACGATCCAAGGTTAGAATCTGGGGCATTGCGGAAAGACCCGATGTCACACGAAACGACGACGCCACCCGCCGAACCCGCAGCATCGCCGCCAGTGCCCTCGATCGGCCAATGCAAGAACTGCGGTGCGCCGCTTTACGGCAAGTATTGCTACGCGTGCGGCCAGCCGATCCAGGGCATGGTGCGGCATTTCAGCAGCGTCATGTCCGATATCGCCGACAGCCTGTTGAACATCGACGAGCGGCTGTTCCGCACCATGGGGCCATTGTACCTGCGGCCGGGCAAGCTCACGCTGGATTACTTCGAAGGCAAGCGTGCGCGTTACGTGACGCCGTTCAGGCTGGTGTTCTTCCTCGCGATCGCCGCGTTCTTCGCGATCCAGCTGACGGTGCGCGCCGGCTATACCGAGATGGACCGGGGCCTGAAACTCACCACCTCGTCCAGTGCGAAACCCAGGATATCGATCGGCCCGGTGCCGAAGGAATCGAATTCGAGCAACGTGTTCGCGCATGGCAACATCGCCATCAACGACAAGGTGATCTGGAACCGCGACACCAAGCCGCTCAAGGTGGGCTGGCTGCCCAATACCGCCGTCGACTGGCTCAACGACCGGATCGGCAACGCCCAGCAACAGTTGTACGCGATGAACGAGGGCAGCTTCGCCGAGCAACAGGCTGCCCGGCGCAAGTTCACCCTGGGCATGTTTTCCGCCGCGCCGACCGTTTTGTTCCTGCTGCTGCCGCTGTTCGCGCTGATGCTGAAGCTCTTCTACATCTTCAAGCGCCGGCTGTACATGGAGCACCTGATCGTGGCGATGCACAGCCACGCATTCCTGATGCTGTCGATGCTGGTGCTGGTGGGAATCGCCGCGTTGCGCCACCTGCTGGTGCCGCACGCCGGCTGGCTCAAGATTCCGTTGTACCTGCTCACCGCCGCCGCATGGATCTGGATATTCATGTACCTGTGGTTGATGCAGAAACGCGTGTACCGGCAAGGCTGGTTCATGACCAACCTGAAATATTGGTCGATCGGTTTTTGCTACCTGATCATGATGGGATTCGGCTGGGTTTTCGCCGTGTTGATCAGCCTGACGGACGCATGATGGCCATCGGGACCAGGAAAGCGCATCGGTGGGACGCCGACGCTCGTTGTGCACAGCCGCAAAATCGCAGCCGTCAAGGCTTCGGGGCAGCCAAACCAGGCCGGATTTCCACTGAGCCAAACGGCTATGTCATTGACTATCAAGGCAAAAAATCGGTTGTCGAAAAAATCGCCAACCCGTGCGCCGGGCCGGTCCGGCGAGCCTTGGCGGGGCTTGCTCGCCGGTGTTCCACAACCTTATCCACAGCGTTTGTGGATAAGAGAAAAATTGCCAACGCGTCACCGGTTTACGGACCATTCCTGCACGCGATGACAACAAGCGCCGGTAAGTCATGACCGGTGCATCGCCGCCGGATGCCCTGACCGGCATCGTACGTGTTGCGCTGCCGGTGCCGCTGCCGCAGACCTTCAGTTACCTCCCGAATTCGTCCACCGCGCGCGCGGGATCGCGGGTACGCATACCATTCGGACGCACCCGCCGCATCGGCGTCGTCGTGGAAGCCGGAACGGAAGCCGTCGTCGCCGGGCAGCCACTCAAGACCATCGACGCGGTGCTGGACGAGGAGCCGTTGTTCGGCCCGGAATTGCTTGCGAGCCTGCGCCGCGCTTCTGATTACTGGTGCGGCGCCATCGGCGAAGTCATTTTTGGTGCCCTGCCGCTGGCGCTGCGTGAAGGCCGCGCGCCCTCCGAGTTTGCCGAGGAAGCGTGGCGACTGACCGCAGCCGGTACGGCGGCGCGCGATGCCCACAGCCGGCGCGGCGGTTCGGCTGCATTGCTGGAAATGCTGGCCGACGCGGCGCTGTCCGCCAGCGAACTCGACACCCTGCTGCCGGGTTGGCGGGCCGCGGCGCGCCGCCTTGCCGCAGCGGACTTGATCGCGCGCACGCAGCTTCACGCCAGCTCGCCGCGACCGCGCGACGGCGCCGCGCCGGTGCTGAACGACGAGCAGGCAGATGCGTTGGGGACGATGCTGTCGGCGGGCGACGGCTTTCATCCGTTCCTGCTGCAGGGCGTCACCGGCAGCGGCAAGACCGAAATCTACCTGCGCCTGACCGAGCGCGTGCTGCAGCAGGGCCGCCAGGCGCTGTGGCTGGTGCCTGAAATCGGGCTGGTGCCGCAGGCACTGCGCCGGTTGCGCGCGCGCTTCGACGCGCGCATCGCGGTGTTGCATTCCAATCTTGCCGAAGGCGAACGGGCGCGCGCGTGGCTGGATGCGCGCTCGGGCGATGCCGCGATCGTGCTGGGCACGCGTTCGGCGGTGTTCGCGCCGTTGCCGAAGGCGGGCCTGATCGTGGTGGACGAGGAACACGACGCCTCGTACAAACAACAGGAAGGGTTTCGCTACCACGCGCGCGACTTCGCATTGATGCGCGCGCAATCACTGGGCGTGCCCATCGTGCTGGGCAGCGCCACGCCTTCGTTGGAAACGCTGGCGAACGCGGAAGCGGAACGCTACACGCGCGTGCGCCTGCACCACCGCGCGCATGCGCGCCCGCCCTCGCCCGTGCACGTGCTGGACCTGCGCGGATTGAATCTCGCGCACGGCCTGTCGCCCGCGTTGCTGGATGCTCTGGATGCCACCGTCAAACGCGGCGAACAGGCACTGGTTTTCAAGAACCGCCGTGGCTACGCGCCGGTGCTGCTTTGCCACGCGTGCGGGTGGCACGCGGCGTGTTCGCACTGCGAAAAACCGCTGACGCTGTATCGCGGACGCCGGCAACTGCTTTGCCATCATTGCGGGCACAGCGAACGCGTGCCCGAAACGTGCCCGAATTGCCAAGCCGACGCACTGATCCCGCAAGGCCAGGGTACCGAGCGGCTGGAGGAGGCCCTCGCCGCGCGTTATCCGGATATTCCCGTGTTGCGCATCGATCGCGAGAGCACGCGCCGGCGCGATGCATTCGCGAAGGTGCTGGACAAGCTGGCCGATGGCAAGCCCGCGATCCTGGTCGGCACGCAGATCCTGGCGAAAGGCCACGACCTGCCGAATCTCACCACCGTTGCGATCGTGGGCGTGGACGAAGGCCTGCACAGCGTCGACTTCCATGCCGGGGAACGGCTCGCGCAATTGATCGTGCAGGTCGCCGGCCGCGCGGGGCGTGCCGACAAACCGGGCGCGGTCTGGCTGCAAACCCACGAACCCGGACACCCGTTGCTGGTGACGTTGCTGAAAGGCGGCTACGACGCCGCGGCGGCGCTGGAGCTCGGCGACCGGCTTGCCTCCGGGCTGCCGCCGTTTGCGCACATGGCGCTGCTGCGCGCCGAATGCGGGCGGCACGAGGTGCTGGACGGGTTCATGTCGGATGCGCGCGATGCGATTGCAGGCGTCGTGAATTCCAATCGAGCAGCGCCGGGACATCGCGTTCCCGCCGTGCGCTTCACCGGCCCGCTGGCCGCCCCGATGCCGCTGCGCGCGGGCCGGCATCGCGCCCAACTGCTGCTGGAATCATCGCAACGCCCGGCGTTGCGTCAGGCGCTTGGGGCATGGCTGCCGCAGGTGCAAGCCTTGCCACAGCCGCGCGGCCTGCGCTGGTCGATCGATGTCGATCCGGTTGACTTGTACTGAGAAGAAGGGAATCGGGAAAGCAGGCAGCACGCAGGTTGGCCTGAACGCCGTGACGCCGCATGCGGGCTTGCGATGCGTTGGGCTTCGCGTTGCCCAGCGCCAACCTGCAACGGTTGAAGTGCCGGCAAGGGAATTGCGGCATCGGAATCACGTCGGCTGGGCTGAACGCAGTGAAGCCCAACATGGGCGCACGACATCCGGGCTTTGCGTCGCCCAGCGCCAACCTGCAATGGCCGAGGAGCCGGGCAGACTCGAAGAAGAGCCGCATGATGGCGGCTCTTTCGATTTCCGACTCGCGATGCTCGATTCCCGGTTCTTACGCCGCGAACGCGCCCCGCATCTTCTTCATCGCATTGGCTTCGAGCTGCCGGATGCGCTCGGCCGACACGCCGTAATCGTCGGCGAGGTCCTGCAGGGTGGCCTTGTCTTCGGCCAGCCAGCGTCGGCGGATGATGTCGCGGGTGCGGTCGTCCAGTTTGGCCATGGCGTGCTGCAAGGTGTCGAGCTGGTGCTCTTCCTGATCGGCCTCGGCGAGTTGCAGGTACGGATCGGCACCGTGGTCTTCCAGATACGCCACCGGCGCGGGCGGCGCATCGTCGTCGGATTCGGTCGGCGCATCGAAACCGATGTCGCGGCCCGACAGACGCGATTCCATTTCCAGCACGGTGGCTTCGGGCACCCCCAAATCCTTGGCGATCCCGCGCACCTCTTCCATGTTCATCCAGCCGAGGCGCTTCTTGGACTTGCGCAGGTTGAAGAACAACTTGCGCTGCGCCTTGGTCGTGGCGACCTTCACGATGCGCCAGTTGCGCAGGATGAATTCGTGCATTTCCGCGCGAATCCAGTGCACCGCGAAACTGACCAGCCGCACGCCGTGGTCGGGATCGAAACGCTTCACCGCCTTCATCAGGCCGATGTTGCCTTCCTGGATCAGGTCCGACATCTGCAAACCGTAGCCCGAATAGCCGCGGGCGACGTGCACCACGAAGCGCAGGTGCGACATCACCAGCTTGCGGGCGGCATCGAGGTCGTCGTCTTCCCGGTAACGCTGGGCGAGGTCGTGTTCCTCCTCGGCATCCAGCACGGGAATGCGGTGGACCGCACCGATGTAGGCATCGAGGCTGCCGACGACACTGGGAATCGGCAGGTTGTTGGCGACCAGAGCTTCGCTCATCCTATGTACCCCATTCGTCTGTATTGGCACTCTAGTTTTTCGAGTGCCAAGCCCTCGTGAAGGTTCCCGCGCGGCTCCGGGGTCGGAACCGGCTTCGCCATGAGGGTAATAGATCAAATTATACTGACGAGTTCAGGAATTGCAAGGGTCCGGAAGTCATGCTCCCGGCGCGGTCGAAGGTTCGCTCAACCCCCATCGGCCAGACTCGCCCGGGGCGGCAGCGACCAGTCGATCGGCGCCTGCCCGTTGGTTTCAAGATACTGATTGGACTTGGAAAAGTGCCGGCAACCCAGGAAGCCGCGATGTGCCGACAGGGGAGATGGGTGCGGCGCCTTCAGGACACAATGCCGGCGGGTGTCGATCAGCCGGCCCTTGGCTTGCGCATAGGAACCCCACAGCAAAAATACCAGGCGCTCGCGGTCGCGGTTCAGCGTATCGATTACCCGATCCGTGAACCCTTCCCAACCCTTGCCCTGGTGCGCGCCTGGGCTGCCGGCCTGCACCGTCAGCACCGAGTTCAGCAGCAGCACGCCGCGCTCCGCCCAAGGCGTCAGGCAACCATGGTCGGGCCGCGCGATGCCGAGATCGTTTTCGATTTCAGCAAAGATGTTCTGCAGCGACGGCGGCACCGGCACGCCCGGCTGCACCGAGAAGCACAATCCGTGCGCCTGACCCGGCCCGTGGTACGGGTCCTGCCCCAGGATCACGACCTTTACCGCATCGAACGGTGTCGCGTCCAGCGCGGCGAAGATCCGCGGGCCGGGCGGATAGATGCGCTTGCCCGCATGTTTCTCGGCGCGCAGGAATTCACTGAGCGCGTGCATGTCCGGACGATCGAAATGATCGCCTACGCGCGCCTTCCATGAAGGTTCCAGTTTCAGGCGCGTGTCGGTTGCGATCTGGCTTGGCGCGAGCATGGGACGTAGCGACGAATTCGGTCCGCCGGACAGTGATGCCGGCCGAACCTTGGGTCAAGTCGACGGCGGGTCAAGACCTTGCCTGTACGCGCGAGCGCTTGGCAACGCGCAACTGGAACAACAGCTTCGTCATGAGCAAGCGTTCCTCGACGGGTTTTTCGACCAGGTCGTTGGCGCCGGCCTTCAGAAGCGCCGCCTGGTTCACCGGATTTTCGTCGCCGGTCATCACCAGCACGGGCAAGCGGCCCTTGCCGAGTTCGAGATCGAACCGGATCCACTCCAGCAGATCGCCCCCGGACATCTCGCCTTTCAGGCTGACATCGGTCAGCACCAGGTCCGCGCCGAGTTCGCCGCGATCCCGTGCCGCGCCGAGGAACTCGACGGCCTCCTCGGCGCTGCCCGACAGATGTACTTCGAGGCCGTAACGTTCCAGCATCCGCCGCGTCGCCAGGGCGACCACGCGGCTGTCCTCGACGTACAGCACTTTGCCCTCCGCGCGTTCGACCGGCGCCACGTAACCACGGATGAAGTCCGCGAGCGCGGCGTAACCCGCGGCCTTGTCGAAGTAGTCGGTGATCGCATCGCCGATCTCGCGATTCTGCAGGCGCTCCTGCACGTCGCCCGAAACCGCGACGATCGGAATGTAGGCCTGCGGGGCGTTGTCGCGCACGTAATGGGCCAACGTGGTGCCGTCCATGTCGGGCAGCCGCAACGCGGTCGTGACCAGGTCGACCACGCCTTCGTGCAGGGCCTGCTCGGCTTCGCGCCCGCTGGCGCAGGCGATCACCGTTGCGCCCGGCAGGTCCTTCTCCAGCACCCGCGCGATCAGCGTGCGCGCCACCTTCGAGCCATCCACCACCATCACGCGCGGGTTGTCGCTGGCGATATGGCGAAGAACGTCGTTCATGCGGGGTCAGGTTCGCTGTTCATGTCAGGGCGCCGTGCAAGGGCATGGGTCAAAGTGAACCTGACCCCCCTTCTCAGCTCTTGGCAAGATGCCGGCCGCTGGCGACCCACGCCCCCAGCCAGCCGAGCGCCACCGCGATGCCCAGCGCCACCCCGAGCGTACCCCAGGACAGTCCGCCGAAGTGCAGGCGCCCCGCGTAACTGGCGACCAGGTCACGCACCGGCGCCGCGAGCACCGCTTCCAGCAACAGCACCAGCAGGATGGCGACAACCCCCGCCGCCAGCCCGTACCAGACGCCCTCGTAAAGATAGGGCCGGCGCACGAACGCCGCGCTGGCGCCGATCAGACGTTGCACCGCGATCTCGCCCGCCCGGCTGCGCAAATCCAGCCGTACCGTGTTGCCGATCACCAGCACCGCCGCGGCGCCCAGCAGCGCGGCCAGCAGCAGCGCCACGCGGCGCCCCAACGCGATCAACGCGTCCAGGCGGGCGCGCCATTGGCCGTTGTCCTGCACCAGGTCCACAGCCGGCAACGCGCGAACCGCCGCCACCATGGCCTCGACCTGCGCGCGGTCCGCGCCCGCGCGGGGCTCGACCAGCAATACGAACGGCAACGGGTTGTCCGGCAGCGACTGGATCGCATCGCCGAAGCCCTGCATCGCGGCCAGTTCCGCGAGCCCCTGATGCGGGGTGCGGATGGCGACACCCGCCACGTCGGCACGCGCGCGCAGGCGCGCGGCCAATTTGGCCGTGCCATCCGCGGCCACGCCGGATTTCAGGAACACGCTGACCGACTGCGAATCGCCCAACGCGGTGGCCAGATGTTGCAGATTGCCGAGCAACAGATAAAACGCCAAGGGCAGTGCAAGCGCGAGCCCCATCACCGCCACGGTGAGCGCGCTGCCGAGCGGACGGCGCGCCAGCTGGCGCAGGCTGTCGCGCACGCACCACGCGTGTTGGCGCCGCCACATCGCGACGCGCGAGTGCCGCATCGGCTTGCCCATGGCGACGCGCGCGTTCATGCGACCTGGCTCGCGGGCACGTCGTCGATCAGGTGCCCGTGGTCGAGCACCACCACCCGCTGCTTCATCCGTTTCAGCAGCGGCAGGTCGTGGCTGGCGATCAGGATGGTGATGCCGGTCTGCCGCAGCCCCACGAACAGCTGCATGATTTCTTCCGACAGTTGCGGATCGAGATTGCCGGTGGGCTCATCGGCGATGATCAGCGCAGGCCGCGCCACGATCGCGCGCGCAATGCCCACCCGTTGTTGCTCGCCAGTGGAAAGCCCGGCCGGTGCATCGTTGCCGCGTCCGGCCAATCCGACTTTTTCCAGCGCGCCGCGCACGCGTTTGGCGCGGTCCTCGCGGGGTATGCCGGCGATCACCAGCGGCAACGCGACGTTGTCGGCCACGCTGCGATCCATCAGCAGGCGGTGATCCTGGAACACCATGCCGATGTCGCGGCGCAAGCGCGGAATGTCGCGATGTTTCAGGCGCGCGAGATTGCGGCCGTGCACTTCGATCGCGCCGTGGCTGGCGCGTTCGATCAGCGCGATCAATTTCAACAGCGTCGTCTTGCCCGCACCTGAATGCCCGGTCACGAACAACATCTCGCCGGCATCGACCGTGAACGTCAGGTCGATCAGCGCCTCGCGGCCTTCGGGATAGCGTTTGCTGACGGACTTGAAACGGATCACGCGCAGACGGAAACCGGAAATGGGAAATCGGGACTCGCCAAACGAGCAGAGCCTAACAACATTTCATCTTGCCGGGGTGGCCGAAGCCGAACCCGACTGCGGCGGGAGGCTGCCGGAGCGAACATCGGCGAAGCCGATGGCGCGAGGGTCAGGCCGCAGGGATGCGGCGAGATGATCCGTGCTTGCAGCACACGACTGCGGTTTCCGAACCCGCAAGGGCCGCCCCGGAGTGGCGATATGCGAGCAGTCGAACACACCGAATGCGAACGCCGCAGTGTGTCAGGCGTTGGCCGCGGGCGATGCCGCGTGGTCTTTCGGCTTGCGGCGACGGCGGCGCTTGCCGGGCACGGGCTTGCCGGTGCTGGCCGTCGGGATTTCCACGTCCGGATGTTCGAAGTGCGTTGCCTGCGGCATCGCACGCGGCGGCGGGGCGGCCAGCCACGCCGGCTCGATCGCGCTGACCGGAATCTTCATGTCGATGTAGCGCTCGATGTCCGGCAGGTTCATCGCGTACAGGTCACAAGCGAAGCTGATCGCATCGCCCTCGGCACCCAGGCGCGCAGTGCGGCCGATGCGGTGGACGTAGTCCTCGCCGTCCTGCGGCAGGTCGTAATTGAACACGTGGGTGACATCGGGGATGTGCAGCCCGCGCGCGGCAACGTCGGTCGCCACCAGCACGTCGGCCTCGCCCTTCTTGAAACGTTCCAGCAGTTTCTGGCGCTTGGCCTGCGGCACGTCGCCCGAAAGCGCGCCGACCCTGAAGCCATGCCGCTTCAACCGGTCGGTGACGCGCTCGGCGGCGGCGCGGGTGTTGACGAACACGATGCTGCGCTGCGGATTGCAGTATTCCAGCAGGTTCAGCAGCAGCGGGATCTTTTCTTCCTTGGCCGGGAAATACACCTGCTGGCGCACCCGGTCGGCGGTGACGTGTTCGGTTTCCACGCTCAGCTTTTCGGGCTGGTTCATGTGCTCGTAGGCCAGTTCCAGCACGCGGTAGGAAAGCGTGGCCGAGAACAGCATGCCCTGGCGCTCTTCGCGCGGCGGCATCTTGCGCAGGAGGTAACGCACGTCCTTGATGAAGCCGAGATCGAACATCCGGTCCGCCTCGTCGATCACCGTCGCTTCGACGGCGCGAAAACTGAAGACGTGCTGCTTGAAGTAGTCGATCAGGCGGCCGGGGGTCGCGATGATCACGTCGCAGCCGTCGCGAAGCTGCTGGCGCTGCTTGTCGTAATCGACGCCGCCGTAGATCAGCGCGAAACGCAGCCCGGTATGGCGGCCGATCGCCTGCGCGTCCTTGTCGATCTGGATGGCGAGTTCGCGGGTCGGCGCGACGATCACCGCGCGCGGGTCGTTGTCGTGGCGGCCCGGGATCGCGGGCTTCGTGAGCAGCCGGTTCATCACCGCGACCAGGAACGCGCAGGTCTTGCCGGTGCCGGTCTGCGCCTGCCCGGCCACGTCGCGACCTGCCAGCGCCACCGGCAAGGTCAGCGCCTGGATCGGGGTGCAGCGGGTGAAGCCGCAATCGGCAAGGCCGGCGGCAAGGTGCGGATGCAAATCGAATTGTTCGAAAAAGGTATCGGTGAGGACTTGGTCGGCCACGGAGTTTTTGCCAGAAGTGTCTTGGCCACGCCTGGCGCTGTTCGCCAGGATGGCAGGTGAGGGGAGCCGGCGCGGTGCCGCTGCGCGCCTTGCGCGGCGGAAAACCGCCGCGGATGCGAGGAAACGCGCCGCAGACGCCGGGAAGTTCGCGGCAGCGCCGATATCTTGCACTGCGCGCCGCCGCAAGTGATTGACTTGATTGTAGCAGCACCGGCGCAATCGCCGCGCTTGCAATGCCGCCCCTTTCCCCCCATCTTGTCGTCTCCGTTACCGTTCCAGAACCCCCATGAGCGAAAACATCACCCACGTCAAAGACGCCGATTTCGAAAACGAAGTGCTGAAGTCCAACACCCCCGTGCTGCTGGATTTCTGGGCCGAATGGTGCGGACCGTGCAAATCGATCGCGCCGATGCTGGACGACGTGGCCAAGGAATACGCCGGCCGCCTCAAGGTGGTGAAAATCAACATCGACGAGAACCAGAAAACGCCGATGACCTACGGCATCCGGGGTATCCCCACGCTCATGGTGTTCAAGGGCGGCAAGGTCGAAGCCACCCAGATCGGCGCCGTCGGCAAGGGTCAGTTGACGCAGATGCTCGAAAAAGTCGTGTAGCCCACGTACCCGGTCTGCGCGGGCCGGGGCAGCCCCCGGTCGAAGCGGCTTTTGCGGAAAGTGAGGCCATGGATGGCCGTTCTGGTGCCCATGACGCGAATGGCCGCGCTTCGCATCAACGCACGGGGAGCCGCAATCATGGACGATTGCAAAAACTCGTCCCGCTTGTCGGCGGGCCTCGCACAGTGCTAGATTGACATCCAGCCGGTGGTGCTTGTGCCCGGCCCTCTTCCCTTTCGTACCCTCCCGCGCTTCGTGCGCCGATGAGGCTTATCCCGTGCCTGATACCGAAAACACCGTACAGGGCGAAGACGCCCGCGCGTCCGCCCCTGCTCCCGAATCCAATGGCTCCCCCGGCAATGAAGGCGGCGAGGGCCAGTCCCAACAACGCGGCGGAAACCGTCCCGACCGGGGCCGCCGTCGTCGCGGCCGCCACACGCGCGGCGGCAACGGCCAAGTCGCCAACGCCAATGGCTTGCCGGCCGACGTGTCCGGTGACGAAGCCGATGCCGGCGACCCGCAGCGCCTGATCAACCTCACCGAACTCAAGCGGAAAAACTCGGTGAAGCTGCTGGAGCTGGCCGAGGAACTCGGCATCCAGGAAGGCGTCGCCCGCGCACGCAAACAGGATGTGATCTTCAACATCCTGCGTGCCCACGCCAAGTCCGGCGGCAGCATCTGGGCCGAAGGCGTGCTGGAAATCCTGCCGGACGGCTTCGGCTTCCTGCGCTCGCACGACGAGTCCTACCTCGCCGGCCCCGACGACATCTACGTCTCGCCCTCGCAGATCCGCCGCTTCAACCTGCGCACCGGCGACTACCTCACCGGCCGCGTCCGCCACCCGAAGGAAGGCGAGCGCTACTTCGCGCTGCTGAAGGTCGACGACATCAACGGCGACCCGCCGGAAGCGTCCAAGAACAAACTGCTGTTCGAAAACCTGACCCCGCTGTTCCCGCGCAAGGCGTTCCACCTCGAGCGTGGCAACGGCTCGAGTGAAGACATCACCGGCCGCATCCTCGACCTGATCGCGCCGGTCGGGAAAGGCCAGCGCGGCCTGATCGTCAGCCAGCCGAAGGCCGGCAAGACCATGATGCTGCAGAACGTCGCGCAGGCGATCGTGCACAACCACCCGGACGTGCACCTCATCATCCTCTTGATCGACGAGCGTCCGGAGGAAGTCACCGAGATGCAGCGCAGCGTCAAGGCGGAAGTCGTATCGTCCACCTTCGACGAGCCCGCGGTACGCCACGTGCAGGTCGCCGAGATGGTGATCGAGCGCGCCAAGCGCCTCGTCGAGCACAAGAAGGACGTGGTGATCCTGCTCGATTCCATCACCCGCCTCGCGCGCGCGTACAACACCGTCGTGCCTTCTTCCGGCAAGGTGCTGACGGGCGGCGTCGACGCCAACGCGCTGCAGCGTCCGAAGCGCTTCTTCGGCGCCGCGCGTAACGTCGAGGAAGGCGGTTCGCTCACGATTCTGGCGACCGCGCTGATCGACACCGGCTCCAAGATGGACGAGGTGATCTACGAGGAATTCAAGGGCACCGGCAACATGGAAGTGCACCTCGACCGGCGCATTTCCGAGAAGCGCGTGTACCCGTCCATCAACATCAACCGCTCCGGCACCCGCCGCGAAGAACTGCTGATTCCGCCGGACATGCTGCAGAAGATCTGGATCCTGCGGAAACTGCTGCACCCGATGGACGAGCTGGCCGCGATGGAATTCATGCTCGACAAGATGAAGAACACCAAGACCAACGAGGAGTTCTTCAACGCGATGAAGCGTTGACAAGAGCCGGAAACCGGAGCTCGGG
>JBDZUX010000071.1:0-6326 GCA_040255405.1 Lysobacteraceae bacterium | reverse complement strand
GGCGCGCGGCGGACACGCCACGCGTCCAGGCTCCAGGCGCCGGCGCCATGCGCCGCGAGCACCAGGAAGCCACCCGCCACGCCCAGCTCCGCCAGCACCACGATCTGGTTGTCCGCGGTGACCGGCAGGTGGAACAGCAGCAGGGCGAGGATCGTGAACCCGGCCAGCAGCAGCGACGCGATCCGGGTGTGCCAGCCGAGCACGACAAGGATGCCGCCGCCGATTTCGAGCACGATCACGAGCGGCAACAGCAGGCCCGGCACGCCGTTTGCGGCCATGTAGGCCGCCGTGCCGGCATAGCCGCCGATCTTGCCGAAGCCCGAAATCACGAACAGCAGAACCAGGAACAGCCGGCCGAGCAGGTCGGAACCATGGGAGAGGGTTTTCATGTGAACCTCCGGTTGTGGGACGGATTGAAGTAGGTGGCCGCCGGTTTCATTGCGCCGGCGCGAGGTCGAACAACAGCACTTCGCTGGGCGCGGCGGCCCGGATGTCGAGGGTATCGGGACCGACGGTCCAGGACGCGGCATCGCCCGCCTGCAGCTCGCGGCCTTCCACCTGCACCTTGCCCTTGGCGACGTGCAGCCATAGCGAACGTCCTGCGCCCGGGCGGAACGAAACGCTCGCGTCCGGCGACATCCGGCTCGCGTACAGGTTCACGTCCTGATGCACCTTGATGGAATCGTCGCGGCCGTCGTGGGAGGCGATCATGTGCAAGCGGTCCTCGAGGTCGGTGGGCGCGAAGGCGCGTTGCTCGTAGGATGGCGCGAGTCCTTCGCGCTCCGGCAATAGCCAGATCTGCAGGAAGTGCACGGGCTCGCTCGTGGACGCGTTGAATTCCGAATGCGTGACGCCGGTGCCGGCGCTCATGCGCTGCAATTCGCCCGGGCGGATTACGCCGTGCGTGCCCATGCTGTCCCTGTGTTCGAGCGCGCCGTCGAGCACCCACGACAGGATTTCCATGTCACGGTGTGAATGCGTGCCGAAGCCCTTGCCGGGTTGGACGCGGTCTTCATTGATGACGCGCAGCGCACCGAAACCCATGTAGGCCGGGTCGTAGTAGTTGCTGAAGGAAAACGTGTGGCGGCTGTCGAGCCAGCCCAGGCGGGACTGGCCACGTTCGGCGGCGGAGCGGATGGCGTTCATGACTGGAACTCCCGTTGCGGTATGCCCACACCTTATTCGCCAGCCGCGAACGTGGGTAGACTCCAGGTGGCGAACCCGGTGTTCGGAAAAACCGAACACCGCTTGGCACGGGAGTACGCACGTGGATTACAACCTGGCCGACATCCGCGCGTTCGTGCAGGTGGTCGATGACGGCAGCATCACCGCCGCGGCGGTCCGGCTGGGTGTCGCGAAATCGAGCCTCAGCGCGCGGATCACCCGTCTCGAGCAAGCGCTGCACACGCAGTTGTTGCAGCGTTCCGCCCACGGCGCCGCCGTGACGGATGCGGGCCGGCGCTTCCACGCCCGGATGGTCGAACTGCTGGGCGGCATCCAGCAGGCCGCGGACGAGGCCGCCGGTGGCGATGGCGTGCTCGCGGGAAGCCTGCGGATCACGGCGCCGGTAACCTTCGGTGCCCAATATCTGGGGCGGGCGGTGTTCGAGTTCGTGGCGCGCCATCCGGACCTTGCGATCACGCTGAACCTCGAAGACCGCTACGTCGATCTCGCCAGCGAAGGCTTCGATCTGGGCATCCGGATCGGGCGCCTGGCGGATTCGTCACTGATGGCGCGGCGCATCGCGCGCAGCCCGCGCGTGCTTTGCTGCAGCCCAGCCTATGCCGCGGAGCATCCGTTGCCAAAAACGATCGAAGACATCCAGCGCCACCCCTGCATCGCGTACGGCAATGCCAGTTCGACACCGTTCTGGCAGTTCGCGCCCGCGCGGCGCGGCGGCGAACCACGCCAGGTCGCGGTCCGGGGCCGCGTCTATACCAACAGTGGTGAAGGCATGCGCGATGCGGCCATGGCCGGTCTCGGCTTGGCCATCCTTCCATTGTTCATCGCCGGGCCGGCACTTGCAGCGGGGCAGTTGCAGATCGTGCTGCCGCGCACACCGCCCACCGAGGACGCGATCCACGCGGTTTACCCGCCGACGCGCTACGTCAGCCGCGCCGTGCGCCAGTTGATCGATACACTCGTGGAGCGTTTCCGCGAATTCGAATGGTCAAGGTGAGCCGGACAATGCCCGACGCCAAACATCGCGGCTGCGGCGCGGTCAGCGCACCAATTGCAGGCGTGCGACTTGCGGGCGCGGGACGCGGGCGGGCTTCTTGTAATGCTGGGCTTCCAGGTCTTCGAGGATGACATCCCACGTGTCCAATCCGAGCCATGCCGGCCTGAGATCGTCCAGCACGTCCTCTTCCTGGTCACGACGGTGCTGCAGGCGCGCGAGATGGCTCAACACGCGTTCGATTTGCCTGGCGTCGATTCCCGCGTCCATCGCACCCTCCCGTCGTGCGCTCGATGTGCGCACCGAAGCTGCGATGCAACTGTTGTGCCAGTTTCCAGTCGCCGAATCGACCCGGCGAGGGCGCGATTTGAGCAACGTGAACCCGGTCACACAACCGCAGATCAAGGTTGTGCGGCGGGCCTGTAAGTGCGCTGCAGGAAGGCGTAGCGCGCGGCATTGCGATCGACGATCGTGTGCGAATTCGTGTCGATCACCTGGCGCAGCAGGCCACCGTCTTTCGGCGACGCCGCGGGCCAGTGCGGCAGGCCGGGGCCGTTCGGATTTCCGGTCTTGATGAAGTTGGCGAAGTAGCCTTCCATCGTGGTTGACGTCTTGTAGTCGTCATCGGTCCACGCGTAAACGTGGTTGGTCGCGAGGTTGGCGAGCGCGTATTCGATTTCGCCACTGTGCACCGCGCCGGCGTCCGGACCCGCGCTGCCGTCGCGCTTGGCCGGGCGTGCCTTGGCGAAGAAGTAGTAGTACACCGGTGCGTCGCCGGTGGTGCGTTGCAAGTGCATCCAGCGCCAGGTCGCGAGCGCGATGAATTCGTCGCCGGCCAGTGCGGTACCGGATGCCTTCACCTCGGCTTCGTCGCGGCCGGGGTACAACTTCAAGGCTTCGTCAGCGTGCCTGCCGAACTGCTGCGTCACGACCGCGCGATAGTTCGCAGGCGTGGGTGCCTTGCCGTCGAGCAGGTTGGTGTACGAACCCTCCCCGGAATTGGAGCCGACCAGTAGCGGAATGTGGGCCTGTTCGCCGGCTTCGTAGATCGCCGCCGGCGCGCGCGGCAACAGCCAGCCATCGATGTCGAGTCCGAAATCCGGCACGCCCTGGTCGCCACAGGCCGCGAGCAAGGTGTCCGCCGGCATGGCGCGCAACTGCGCCAAAGAATCCGCGCCGACGTGACGCCGGAACGCTTCGCCCTGCTGTTCGGCGGCGGCCCGCGGCTGCGGTGCGAGGTTGGCGAGCACTGCGCCGCTTTCGCCGATCGCGCGCTGCATCAACCCTTTCGACAATGGCGACGCCATCAACGCCGACACCGACATGGAACCGGCCGATTCGCCCCCAATGGTGACGGCATCCGGGTTGCCGCCGAACGCGCCGATGTTGCGGTGGACCCAGCGCAGCGCTGCAACCTGGTCGAGCAAGCCATAGTTGCCGGTGGCGTGTTGCGGCGATTCGACGGCGAGCGCCGGCAGCGCGAGGAACCCGAATACGCCGAGGCGGTAGTTCACGGTCACCACGACGACCCCGTGCTGCGCGAGGCTGGCGCCGTCGTAGCGGAACTCGGAACCGTCGCCCGCGAGGAAACCGCCGCCGTAGAAATACGCCAGCACCGGCAAGTGCTTGTTTTCGGCGCTGGCCGGCGTCCAGACGTTGAGGTACAGGCAGTCCTCGCCCATGCCGTTGGAGCGGAACATCATGTCGCCGAACAACGGGCGTTGCATGCAGCGTGGGCCGAAACGATCGGCCTTGCGCACGTCCGTCCACGTCGCGACCGGTTGCGGCGGCTTCCAGCGCAGCGCGCCAACGGGCGGCGCGGCGTAGGGAATGCCCTTGAACTCGTCCAACCCCACGGCGGCAATGTGGATGCCCGAAAGCCGGCCGGTATCGATATGCACCGTCGGCGGCGCGCCGGCCCCAATGGCCGACGTCGCAAACAACGCGAACGTCCATGCGGCGAAGGCGCGAAGCGCGTGAGGGGTTACGTCAGGCACGGCGGCGGACCTCGTTGTCGGGATGTTGGATGCGGCGCGGGCGCCGGTATCGTGCCCGGCCTTCGACGCAAGCCGGCCTGGTTCGAAGCGTCGGCGTTGGAGCCGGGCCGCCCGTCGATTCCGGCCCGCCGGCGGGCAGGCGAGTATCGATGACAGACCCGATGGTTCGGCGGCACGCCAGCGAGTGTAAGGCTGTCCGATTGGGTGCAAAAGGGTTGCCGCGCGCGGCACACTCCCACATTGTTGACGAAAGTCAACATCCCTGCCGCCCGCTTCGGCCGACAATAGAGAGGCTCCACCCGTTCCGCCCGAGATGCAGCACCATGGAATTCCACATCAAGACCCGCGGCGTCAGCCCTGATCTCGACGCCATCAACGACGCACTCACCGCCATCGATCCGTCGGCGATGGCCGATATCGATCCCGCCGACGCAAGCTTGCGCGTGGCGGCCGAACTGAGTTCGCCGGAACTGCTTGCGCTGCTCACGGGCGCCGGCTATCCGGTCGACTGGAAACAGCTCGAACAAATGCCGTCGGTGTGTTGCGGTGCGTGCGGCGGGTGAGATTGCCCCCGCATGAGTCGATCGCGTTCGTGCCCGCGGGCGCGCGCCCATCCCGTTTACACTGAGCCACTGGTTCCCTGCGGAAAGGGCGTCATGGAACATGTGGAAGCCTTGCGCGCAGTGGTCGGCGCGGCGCAGGTATTGACCGGCGCGGACGCGCAGGTTTTCGAGACGGATTGGCGCGAGCGCTACCGCGGTCGCACGCTCGCGGTGGTGCGGCCAGGCTCGACCGGAGAAGTCGCGGCGGTCGTGCGCTTGTGTGCCGAAGCAGGTATTCCCGTCGTGCCGCAAGGCGGCAACACCGGTTTGTGCGGCGGCGCGACGCCGGACGAGTCGGGTCGTGCGGTGATCCTGTCGTTGCAGCGGATGAACCGCATCCGTGGCATCGACACCGACAACGACACCATGGAAGTCGAGGCCGGCTGCATCCTGCAGACGGTGCAGCAGGCCGCGCACGACGCCGGGCGGCTGTTTCCGTTGAGTCTTGCGGCAGAAGGCAGTTGCACGATTGGCGGCAATCTCGCGACGAACGCGGGCGGCACCCAGGTGCTGCGCTACGGCAACATGCGCGAGCTGGCGCTGGGGCTCGAAGTGGTGACCGCGCAGGGCGACACCTGGCACGGGCTGCGCGGCCTTCGCAAGGACAACACCGGTTACGACCTGCGCGATCTTTTCATTGGCAGTGAAGGCACGCTGGGCGTGATCACCGCAGCGACGCTGAAACTGTACCCCTTGCCGGTGGCGCGCTGCACCGCGCTGGTCGCGGTGGAATCGATCGAAGCTGCGGTCGCCGCGTTGAATCGCGCGCGCGCGGGCCTCGGCCCGTCGCTCACCGGCTTCGAATTGATGGCCGGTGATTGCCTGCAACTGGTCGCGCAATGTTTCCCGCAACAGCGACTGCCCTTCGACGGCGCGTCGGCGGCGCTGCCGTGGTACGTGTTGATGGAAGTGTCGGACAGCGAATCCGAGGCGCACGCGCGCGAACGTTTCGAGGTCGTCGTGGGCGAAGCCATCGAAGCCGGCCTGGTGAAGGACGCGGTGATCGCGGGTTCACTGGCGCAAAGCCGGGCGCTGTGGCACCTGCGCGAAAGCATCCCGATGGCGGAGAAGGCGACCGGCAAGAGCATCAAGCACGACGTGTCGATTCCGGTGTCACGGATGGCCGAATTCGTGCAGGGCACCAATGCCGCGCTGCAGGCGGCGTTCCCGGGCATCCGCCACGTGATCTTCGGACACTTGGGCGACGGGAATCTTCATTACAACGTCGCGCGCGGCGACGGCTGGACGGAAGAGAAACTGCTCGCGCGCCAGCACGACGTGTACGCGCTGGTACACGATCGCGTGCATGCCGTCGGCGGGTCGATCAGCGCCGAACACGGCATCGGCCAATTGAAGCGCGACGTGCTGCCGCGCTACAAGGACCCCATCGAAATGACGCTGATGCGCACGATCAAGACCGCGCTCGATCCGCAGGGCATCATGAATCCGGGGAAGGTGCTGGACGTCGGTGCCGGGAGCGGCGCATCGACTCCGCGAACAGAAAAAGGCTGACCCGGCAAGGATCCAAGGTGGCAAGTAGCCAAAAAGAAA
>JBDZUX010000031.1:0-34590 GCA_040255405.1 Lysobacteraceae bacterium | reverse complement strand
CACAAGTAATCGGCACGAGTGCCGCGGACTTCTACTCCGCGGCAGCAGCACGCCGTCTGCCGCTTCCGGCATGCGCGAGCGTGATGACGGCGACGCCAATGAGGATCACCACCATGCCGCCGATTTCCGCGCCGCCAACGTGTTCGCCCGCGATCAGTGCGCCCAGCAGCACCGCGACCGGCGGGTTGACGTAGGCGTAGCTTGCGGTCAGCGCCGGGCGCGCGTGCTTGATCAGGAACAGGTAGGCGGAAAACGCGATGATCGATCCGAATACCGCCAGGTATGCGATCGCCAGGATCGAAGCGGTCGGCGGGTGCGCGGGCAGGCGCTCGCCGGTCAGCCACGCGGTCAGCGCCAACGCGGGCGCGGCGCACAGCATCTGCGCGGCCACGTTCATCGGGCCTTCCGGCATGTCCTGATGGCGGCTCCAGATGGATCCGAACGCCCACGCGAGCGTCGCGACGAGCAGGGCGGCCGCCGCCCACGGCGCGGCACGCATCGCGCCGCCGCTGTTCAGGACGATCACGCCGACGAAGCCGATCACCAGCCCCACGATTTCACCGCGGCTCGGGCGCTCGCGATAGGCAAACAGGAACAGCGCGATGAACAGCGGTTCGCTGGCGATCGCGATCGCGGCGATGCCGGAGGTGACGCTTTGTTCCGCGAAGCATACGAAACCATTGCCGAACAGCAGCAGCAACACGCCGGTGATCGCCGCGTTGCGCCATTGGCGCCGCGTCGGCGGCTTGACGCCGCGCAGGCGCAGCCATCCGTACATGGCGATGCCGGCTGCAAAAAAGCGCAAGGCGGCCATCGTGAACGGTGGAAAGCCGGTGAGGCCGATGCGGATGCCGAGGTAGGTCGAGCCCCAGATCAAATACACCGAAACCAGCGCCAGCGGGATCGGCCAGCGGCGTTCGGGTGCGATTCCTGCGGAAACGGAAAGGGCGGTGTCGTTCATGATGGAGTTGCCGTTGTGCCGACGCGAGCGAGCGCGAACGTTCTGGCCGCTACAGCAGACAATGCGTCTGCGTCCCCGGGATTGGCCGCGCGGATGATGTGCGTCATGGGCCCGAACGCCGGGTGTGGGAGCGAATGAATCACGCCTCCCGAAATGGGAGGCGTGGACGCATTGTAGTTCCGGCCACTGGCATTGGCGCGTGCGTCGTCATGAAAGTTTCGGTACGTCGTGTTGAAGTTTGTTCAACGTGCGGTATTGCGCCGCTCGCGGGCCAACAGGTTTTGCTTGCGCGCCGCACCCCAGCGCCAGCCGCCCGGCGTGCCGTCGCCGTGCACCACCCGGTGGCAGGGCACGATCAGCGCCAGCTTGTTGGCGCCGCAGGCGCGACCGACCGCGCGCGCGGCGTGCGGTTCGCCGATGGCACGGGCGACTTCGGCGTAGCTGCGGGTTTCGCCCGCGGGAATGCGGGTCAGGGCTTCCCAGACGCGCCACTGGAACGCGGTGGCGGTGATGTCCAGCGGTGGCAGCGCCTGTGTCGCCGTGCCGCCGGTGCGATCGTTGAATTGCCGCGCGACGCGCGCGACCACCGCGGCCAGCCATTCGTCGCGTCCCGCATCCACGCGCGTCAGCGACGCGTTGGGAAATTCCCCGCGCAGCGCATCGACGAGTTCCACGTCGTCGTCGCCCAGCGTGACCGCGCAAAGCCCGCGCGTCGTGGCCGCGACCAGCACGCGCCCCAACGGCGACGCAACCGTGGTGTAACGGATCGAGATGCCCGCGCCACCCTCGCGGTAGCGCGCGGGCGGCATGCCCAGCAGTCGGTCGGAATGCTCGTATACCCGGCTGCCCGATCCGAAGCCGGCGGCGTACACCGCGTCGGTGACGTCCGAGCCGCCGCGCAGCGCCTGCTTGAGTTCGTCGAAGCGGCGTGCGCGCGCGTATTCGGCGGGCGAGACGCCGAAACGTTTGCGAAAGCTGCGCTGCAGCCAGGCGGGCGAAAGCCCGACCTGGCGCGCAAGCACATCCAGCGTGGGGGTGGGTTCGCTGCGATCCAGCAGATGGCGCGCGTGGTCGAGCGGGTCGGGGGGGCGTGCGGTGGTGGCGGGTCGGGTGTCCATGCGCACAGCATGCGCGCAGTGCCGCGCGCCTACCATCCGGTTTTTGTCGTGGAGGTCTCGCCCGCCGATGGCAGCGCGCCCCGGGGCACCACGGTGAATTCGCCTTCGATCACGCCAGGGCCGGCGCTGCGGCGGCGGCGACCGCGCAGCCAGCTGCGCACCAGGACCGTCATTGCCGTGACAACGATGACGGCCGCGCCGACCAGCAGGCCCATCGCGACCAGGCCGACCAGCAACACGGTGCCGGCGAACACCATCAGCGCCCGCAACAGCGGATGACGCGGCAGGTTGATGAAAAATTCGTGGATACGCATGGATGGACCCGCATGGCACAATGACCCTCCAACGATGCGGGCGCGAAGGCGCCGCCACAAGTGTCGGCAGGCATGGCCTGCCGGTGCGGGGCCATGGATGGCCCGCCGCGAATCAGGCGTAGCTTGATTCATCGAAGCCGGACCCGGGCGTGAACCGGACCCGGCGCGTTGAAAACGTGCAGGATCGCACTTTTTCAACGGACCATCAGGAGTCGTGCATGGACATGACCAGCCCCAACGAGACCCTGTGCCGCCTGGAAGACATTCCCGACGGTGGGGTGCTGGGCGTCGATCCGCCCGATCCGGAAGGCGAACCGCTGCTGCTCGCACGGCGCGGCAATTCGGTGCAGGCGTGGCTGAACGTGTGCCCGCACGCCGGCCGCCGCATGGATTACGCGCCGGGCCTGTTTCTGGTCAAGGACGACAAGCTGACCTGCGCGGTGCATGGCGCCAGCTTCGCCCTGCGCGAGGCGGGCCTGTGCGTGCAGGGCCCGTGCCGTGGGCAATCGCTGGTGGCGGTGCGGGTGCAGGTGCGTGACGGGCTCGTGATGCGGGTGTAGGGCGGGCACTGGCCGTCGTTCGCATTGGGCAACGTGCTGGTGAGTAGCGCGCCGCCAACGGGTGGGGCGGACTGATTCCGGGCTTGGCCCGGAAGAAGCCCGCCCCATGCACGCGCGTCGGGCTTCCGCCGAGGGAGCCGGCGTCAGGCCAACCTGCGGCTCTGCCGGGCGTCACAAGTTCACGAATATCCCGAACGGATTGTGCGCCCGCGCGACCGTGACGATGAACAGGAACACGACCATCGCCGCGACGAAGTATGTGGCGCGGATCGCGCGCGTACGGCCGCGCCGCAGCGCGAACACGCCCAGCGCGATGTACACGGCCAGCAGGACCACCTTGACGGTGAGCCATGCCTGCACGAACGGGTACTGATGGATGATGGTGGTCAGCGCGATGGCGGCGGCCAGCAGCAGCGAGTCGATCACCACCGAGATGCGACGCAGCGCGATGTGGTTCGCAGCCGGCAGGCTGGCCAGCATCATGCAGCCGCGCATGAAGAAAAGGCTGCCCGATGCGATCACGCATCCGATGTGGATCCACAGGATTTGCAGGTACCAGGCGGCCATGGCGGGTCGTCGGGGGCGGAGCCATGAAGTATGCGGGCGGCCGTCGCGACGTGCGTTGATCCTGCTCAGGCCGTGACCGAGCGGCGATCCCTCCCTTGCATCACGTTCGTCCCGGGCGTGGGCCCGCAGGGCCGAAATCGAAGCACAGCAGCGCTTCGACTTCGCCCATTGCGTTCACGTTCACTACGCTCAGCGCGAACGGAAACAACGGCAATGCTTCAAACGTTCAGCACGCAACGCGCCAGTTCGCGCAATCGCGCCAGGTCCAGCAGTTCAACCTTGCGGCCATCGATCGCGATGAGTTTCTGCTCGCGGAAACGGCCGAGTACGCGGCTGACCGTTTCTGCGGCAAGCCGCAGGTAGTTGGCGATGTCGGCGCGTGCCATGCTGAGCCGGAACTCCGTGCCGGACAGGCCGCGCGCGGCGTAGCGGTCGCCGAGGTCCACGAGGAATGCGGCAAGCCGTTCGTCGGCGGAATGGTCGCCGGCCAGCAGCGTGGCGGACCCCAGTTCCTTGCTGAGCAGGCGGAACAGGTGCTGCTGCACGCGCGGCTGGCGCGCGGCGAGCGCACTCATCGCGGGAAACGAGAAGCGGCAGCACTCGGTGACTTCCAGCGCGATCGCGTCGCACGGGTAATGTTCGGGGTAGATCGCGTCCAGCCCGACCAGTTCGCCGGGCAGATAGAAACCCAGCACCTGCTCGCGGCCTTCGGCGTCGACCAACGTGGTTTTCACCATGCCGCTGCGCACCGCGAACAACGCCCGGAACGCATCACCCGACCTGAACAGGCGCTGCCCGGGCTCGAACGGGCCGACGTGTTCGACCAGGTAGTGCAACTCCGACAGCTCCGGCTTGCCGTAGCCGGCCACGGCGCAGGCCTCGGCGAACGCGCAGGACGAGCAGAAATGCTCGGCGTCGCCGTCATTCGCAGGAATGCCCGTGCGGCGCTTGGCAGGCGCGCTTTCGCGGGAAGATGACAAAGGCGATTCCATGGTGGTGTTCGATGCCCGGCGGCATTGGCGCGGATCAGATCTCAAGTTTACCTGAGGAAGGCCCTGATTTTGCCCGTCATTCGGGAATTGCGAGGCGGTTCCGGAACGCAGTGCCTTTTACGCGACCTGCGTCGAGACACCGGCCGCCCTCGCGGGGATACAGGTGCCAGAGTTTCCCCGGCATTGCCGCCGCCGCGCACGAGCGGTGGCGAAGGCGCGCGGCACCGGGGCGGCGGGTTCAGTCGCCCGGGGGTTCGATCCGCTGCTCGATGGCGCCGAAGATCGAATTGCCGTCGATGTCGTGCATGTCGATTTTCACGGCGTCGCCGTATTTCAGGAATGGCGTCACCGCCTCGCCGCCGCGCAGCTTTTCCACCGTGCGTTGTTCGGCAAGGCAGGATGCGCCGCGCGAGGTGTCCTGGTTGGCGATGGTGCCCGAACCCACGATGGTGCCGGCGGTGAGCGGGCGGGTTTTGGCCGCATGCGCGATCAGTTGCGCGAAGTCGAACTGCATGTCTTCGCCGGCCTCGGCTTCACCGAACCATTGGCCGTTGATCCAGGTGCGCATCGGCAGGTGCAGCTTGTCGTCCCGCCACGCATCGCGCAGTTCGTCGGGCGTCACCAGCACCGGCGACAGCGCCGAGCGCGGCTTGGACTGCAGGAATCCGAAGCCCTTGGCGAGTTCGCCGGGTATCAGATTGCGCAACGAGACGTCGTTGACGAGGCCGACCAGTTGGATGTGGCGCGAGGCATGCTCGGGCGTCACCGCCATCGGCACGTCGTCGGTGACCACCACGACTTCCGCTTCGAGATCGATGCCGTAGTCCTCGCTGGACACGATCACCGGATCGCGCGGCCCCAGGAAACCCGCGCTGGTCGCCTGGTACATCAGGGGGTCGGTGTAGAAGGTTTCCGGCACCGTGGCGCCGCGTGCCTTGCGCACGCGTTCGACGTGCGGCAGGTACGCCGAGCCGTCCACGAACTCGTAGGCGCGGGGAAATGGCGCGGCCAGCGCGCCGAAATCCAGCTCGAAGGCATGCTCGACCGCCTTGTGGCGATGCATGCACAGCGCGTCGTACAGCGCGTGCAGGCGCGGCGCGACGTCCTGCCAGTCGTCCAGCGCGGCCTGCAGCGTCGGTGCGATGTCGGCGGCGCGCACGCCGTGGGCGAGATCGCGACTGACGACGATCAACGTGCCATCCCGGCCGCCTTCCTTGAGGGTCGCAAGTTTCATGTGTTGCCCTTTGTGCTTATCGCTGCGCTGGATCGAAATGCTTCTGCAATCCCTGCCAGCAATCCGGGTAGTCGCGTTGGCGTTGCGGCGCTTCCAGTGCCTGCTTCGTCGGGTGGATCACGCAACGCGTCTCGAACATGAAGGCCATGGTATCGACGACGTGTTGCGGCTTGGTGGTGTCCGCTGCCAGCGCCTTGGCGTGGCTGGCGGCGTCCGGACCATGCCCGGTCATGCAATTGTGCAGCGAGGCACCGCCCGGCACGAAGCCTCCGCCCGCACTCGCATCCTTGGCATCGTATTCGCCATGGATCAAGCCCATGAATTCGGACGCGATGTTCCGATGGAACCAGGGCGGCCGGAAGGTGTTCTCGGCCACCAGCCAGCGCGGCGGAAAGATCGCAAAATCCATGTTGGCGGTGCCGGGCGTGTCGGAAGGGGAGGTCAGCACCGTGAAGATGGACGGATCGGGGTGGTCGTAGCTGATCGAACCGATGGTATTGAAGCGGCGCAGGTCATAGCGGTAGGGCACGTCGTTGCCGTGCCAAGCCACCACATCGAGCGGCGAATGGTCGATCGGCGCGCGCCAGAGATTGCCCTGGAACTTGGCGATCAGTTCGAAATTGCCGGAGACATCCTCGTAGGTCGCGGCCGGTACCTCGAAATCCCGTGCGTTGGCGTTGCCGTTGGTGCCGATGGGGCCGAGTTCCGGCAGGCGCAGGTGCGCGCCGAAATTTTCGCAGAGGTAGCCGCGCGCGCTGCCGTCCGGCAGGTCCACGCGGAAGCGTACCCCGCGCGGGACCAGCGCGATCTGCTGCGGTTCGATGTCGACCACGCCGAATTCAGTTGCAATCCGCAAGCGCCCCTGCTGGGGCACGATCAGCAGTTCGCCGTCGGCATTGTAGAAAAACCGGCGCTGCATGGGCTTGTTGCAGGCGTACAGGTGGATGCCGACGCCCGCCTGTGTCGCCGCCGAGCCGTTGCCCGCCATCGTGAACAACCCGTCCACGAAATCGGCGGGCGTGTCGGGGATGGCGAACGGGCTCCAGCGCATCTGGTCGGGTGGGGTCGGTGCCTCGTCGAACCGGTTGTGCAAATGCGGCTGCGCAAAGGCTTCGAACGGCCCGTGCAACGCGGCGGGGCGAATCCGGTACAACCAGCTCCGACGGTTGGCGTGGCGCGGCGCCGTGAACGCGGTACCGGACAACTGCTCGGCGTAGAGGCCATACGGTACCCGCTGCGGCGAATTCTGCCCGAGGGGCAGCGCGCCCTCGAGTGCCTCGCTCGCGTGTTCGTTGCCGAAGCCGGTGAGGTAAGCGCGCGACATGGCTTGCTCCTTCAGAGGACGCCGCGCTTCATCTGGTCGCGTTCGATCGATTCGAACAGGGCCTGGAAGTTGCCTTCGCCGAAGCCTTCGTTGCCCTTGCGCTGGATGATCTCGAAGAAGATCGGGCCGATGCAGTTCTGGGTGAAGATCTGCAGCAACAGCTTCTTCTTCGTCTCCATGTCGGCGTCGATCAGGATCTTGTTCTTCGCCAGTCGCGGCACATCCTCGCCGTGGTTCGGCACGCGTACGTCGATCACCTCGAAATAGGTATCGGGCGTGTCGAGGAATTCGACGCCTGCGCCGCGCATCTTTTCCACCGTTGCATAGATGTCGTTGGTGAACAGCGCGATGTGCTGGATGCCCTCGCCCTTGTATTCGTCTAGGTATTCGTTGATCTGCGACTTCGGATCGCTTGATTCGTTGAGTGGGATGCGCACCATGCCGTCCGGCGCGGTCATGGCCTTGGAGACCAGCCCCGTCTTGGCGCCCTTGATGTCGAAATACCGGATCTCGCGGAAGTTGAACAGGCGCTCGTAGTAGCCCGCCCACTTGGCCATCTCGCCGAAATGCAGGTTGTGGGTGAGGTGGTCGATGAAGGTCAGCCCGAAGCCTTTCGGGTTGCGCTGCGCCTCCGGCACCAGCCATTCGTAATCGTCGAACACGCTGCCCTTGTCGCCGTAGCGATCGACGAGATACAGCATGCAGCCGCCGATGCCTTCGATCACCGGCGCGTCCACCGCGCGCGAATCGACCTTGTGCGCGATTGCCTTCGCGCCGTTTTTCAACGTGGCCTGCAGCACCTCGGACGCGGGGTGCGAAAAGCGGATCGCGAAGCCGCATGCACACGGGCCGTGCGCGTCCGCGAAATCCGAAGCGAATGAATCGGGCTGCTCGTTCACCAGCAGGTTGCATCCACCCTGGCGATACAACGTGACGGCCTTGTTCTTGTGCTTGGCCACGGGCGTGAAGCCCAGCCGCCGGAACAGGTCGTGCAGCAGCTTCGGATCGGGCGCGGCGAATTCGACGAACTCGAAGCCATCCACGCCCATCGGATTGGCGAACGTGGTCGAATGCATGCCGGTATTGGGTTGGGCGCTCATGGTGTTCTCCGAAACAGATATTCGTGATGCGGAAGCCCGTTCCGATGTTGCTGGCTTGAAGCAGGCGGGCTGCAGGGTAGGCGGGACGGTGTTCATGGACGAACGCACCGGTAACCTCTAAGATAGTTTCAGATGAAACCATTTGCAAGTCGCGACGCAGATGCCGAGGCACGCCCCCATCGACCTTGAAAAATTCGTTCCGTACCAGCTGTCGATCGTGTCCAACACGGTCAGCCAGGCGATCGCGGACGAATACCAGAAGCGCTTCGACCTCGGCACCACCGAATGGCGGGTGATGGCGGTGCTGGGGCGTTACGACGGCGAGGGATTGTCGGCGCGCCAGGTCGCGCGGCTGACCGCGATGGACAAGGTGGCGATCAGCCGCGCGCTGGCGCGGCTCGTCGAAGGCGGGCGCGTGTTGCGCCGCGTGCACCACGGCGACAAGCGCCGGTCGGTATTGCGGTTGTCGGCGGCCGGTTGGCGCATCCACGACGCGGTGGCACCGCTCGCGCGCCGGCATGAACGCGCATTCCTGGAAAAGCTGAGTACGGAGGAACGGCGCTGGCTGGCGGGCATCCTCGACAAATTGATGCCAACGGAACCCTAGCGGATCCCGTGCATCAGCCGGTTCACCAGCGGCGAGATCAGGAGCAGCAGCACGCCTGCACCCAGCAGCAGCCAGAATCCGAACGTGAAACCCGACAGTGCGGATGCGACGGTCATGCCCCCGCTGCCGGCGACGCGGCTGGCGAACAGTCCCGACAGATTGCCGCCGACGGCCAGCGACAGGAACCAGCCGCCCATCGCGAAGCCGACCAAGCGCGGCGGCGCCAGCTTGGTCACCATCGACAATCCGATCGGCGACAGGCACAACTCGCCCCACGTCTGCAGCACGTAGCACAGCACCAGCGGCCACAACGGGATCAGGCCATTCGCGCCGAGCAACTCGGACAGCGCGGCCATCAGCACCAGGAATCCAAGGCCGTTGAAGATCAGCCCGAGCCCGAACTTGCGCGGAATGGATGGCTCCATCCGGCGCCGGTCCAGCGCCGCCCACACCAGCGTCACCAGTGGCGCGAACACGATGATTGAAAGCGGGCTCACCGACTGGAACCAACCGACCGGGAATACCCAGCCGCCCGGCATCACGCGGTCCACGATGTTCTCGGCGAGGAAATTGAACGACGTGCCGAACTGGTAGTAGAACATCCAGAACAGCACGTTGAACGCGAAAATGACCAGCATCGCGATGACGCGATGCACCTGCACGCGATCGTGGCGTGCGGCTTCCACGAGCAACATGGCCGCGACGATCGCGAACAGGATACCGAGCAGCCACTGCAGGCCGTCCGCGCCGATTTTCGACAGCAGCAGATACACCAGCGGTACGGCAACCACGACGCCCAACGCCACCCATGCCACCCGCGACAAACCTTCCGCGCCGGGCGCAGGTCGCCCCACTTGCTTCAACTGCCGGCGACCGAACCAGAACCACACCAGGCTGATCAGCATGCCTGCGCCCGCGGCCGCGAACACCAGCCGGAAGTTCTGCTGCATCGGCGTCGCGGTGAAATGCGCCGCCAGCCAGCCGGTCAGCAGCGGCGCGATCAATGCCCCCGCGTTGATGCCCATGTAGAACAGGGTGAAGCCACGGTCGCGGCGCGGGTCGTCGCGCCGGTACAACTGTCCGACCATCGTCGAGATGTTGGGCTTGAACAGTCCGTCGCCGACGATCACCAGCGCAAGGCCGAGCAGCAGCATCGCGCGCGACGGCAGCATCATCAGGAACAGGCCCGCGGCCATCACCAGTGCGCCCATCAGGATCGTGCGCTGGTAACCGATCACCCGGTCCGCGACCCAGCCGCCGAACAGGCAAGTGCCGTAGATCAGCGCGGTGTACGCGCCGAAGATGCCGCTGGCCCAAGCCTGCCCGGATGGATCGCCGTGGTAAAACTGCTGCACGATGTACAGCGCCAGCGCCCAGCTCACGCTGTAGAACGCGAAGCGTTCCCAGAATTCGGTCATGAACAGCATCCACAGCGGCTTCGGATGACCGAGCCGTTGCGGGAAATCCGGCGTGGCCGGCAAGGTCGCGTTGTCGGGCGGTTCGATCATGGGTTGCCTTGCGAAGTCGATTCAACGATCCGGTGCATCAGCTTCGCGATCCACGGACTCCGATCAACGCCGACGCGATCGCCTCCGCGGCATGGGGCGCAGGGGACATACGGAAGCCATGGAACACGAAGTCGAACCACGCGGTGACCAACAGCAGCATCCAGCAAACGCGGATGTCCATGGAGTTTGGTGCATCGGGTGCTGGATCCGCGACTTTGCTCGTTTACGCCATCGGCCCGCGCGAGGGCTGATGGCGCCAGTCTGCGCGCGACCTTAGCGGGGCGGGCGCTGCGGCGGCAAGCCGCCCGATGCATCAGGCGGATTTGATCTCGGTGCGCACTTCCAGCAGCTCCGGGAAGAACGTGAGTTCGAGCGCCTTCTTGAGGAACCCGACGCCCGATGAGCCACCAGTGCCTTGCCGGTAACCAATGATGCGCTCGACCGCCTTCATGTGGCGGAAGCGCCACATCTGGAAATTTTCTTCCACGTCGACCAGCGTTTCGCAGAGTTCGTATTCCGGCCAGTACTTTTCCGGCGCTTCGTAGATGCGCTGGAATATTGGCAACAGCGAGGCCTGGCGTTTCCAGCCTTCGCGCACGTCACGGTCGAGGATGGCTTGCGGTATCGCGTGGCCGCGTCGCGCCAGCCAGCGCAGCACCGCGTCGTACAGGCTCGGCGCCGCCAGCGTCGCGCGCAACTGATCACTGGCGGCAGCGTCGTGCGCGAATACGTCCAGCATGTCGGCGTTCTTGTTGCCGAGCAGGAACTCCACCGTGCGGTATTGCAGCGACTGGAAGCCCGATGACGGGCCCAGCGCATCGCGGAATTTCAGGTATTCGTGCGGCGTCATCGTCTCCAGCACGGCCCATTCGTTGAACAACTGGTCCTGGATGCGTTTGACGCGCGCGAGCTTCTTTTGCGCCGGATCGGCGTGATCGGCGTCGAGGTCGGCGAGCGCCGCACGCAGTTCGTGGATCATCAGCTTCAGCCATAGCTCGGCCACGTGATGTTGCACGATGAACAACATTTCGTCGTGATACGCGGGATCGGACACGGGCCGCTGTGCGGAAAGCAGCGTTTCGAGATGCAGGTAGCTCGCGTAGGTCATGCGCCCGGAAAGGTCGCGCTGGATGCCGGCTTCGAGTTCGCGCCGGTTGCTGTCAGTCATGAAGTGGGTCCCGTTTGGAGAAGCTATTCTGAAAAGTCAGGCCATGGAAGGCCGTTCTGGTATCCGTGATGCGAAGGCGGCAGGGCGATATGTTGGAGGACCGAAGCAGCGATCGGGGATGATCGCAGAAACACGTCAGCGGCGATCATGGACGATCGCGGGAAAAGTTTGGGCGACCGCTGATCATCGCGCAGGACGGTTGCGTGCGTCGTGACCGAAATCAACGGAACACCCTGCGGGTCTGTTGCGGCGCAACATTCGCGCGGCCTGCGAAGCTGCTGGCATGCATGCGATAATAGGCGGCCCGCTTGCGCTGAAACGTCGGTTGCGAGCGGTCGCGGCGCCGCGCGACGCGCGGGTCCAATCGAATCCGAACCGACCGGGAGCATTCCGTGGCCATCGCAGCCAAGTTTGAAATCGAATACCTGCAATACCTCGACGCCGACGGCAAACAGGTCCGCAAGGACCTGCCCGACTTCGCGCAGGACATCGACCAGATGGTCGAGCTGTACAAGCTGATGGTGTCGACCCGCGTGTTCGACACCAAGTCGATCGCGCTTCAGCGCACCGGCAAGCTCGGCACCTACGCCTCGTGCCTCGGCCACGAAGCCACCCACGTCGGCATCGGCAGTGCGCTGAAGCCGGAGGACGTGTTTGCGCCCAGCTACCGCGAGTACGGCGCGCAGTTGTACCGGGGCGTCCGCCCGCGCGACGTGTACATGTACTGGGGCGGCGACGAGCGCGGCAACGATTACCAGAACGAACCGGCGAAGCACGACTTCGCATGGTCGGTGCCGATCGGCACGCAATGCCTGCACGCGGCCGGATCCGCGCTGGCATTCAAGATCCGCAAGGAGAAGCGGGTCGCGGTGTTCACCATCGGCGACGGCGGTTCGTCGAAATCCGATTTCTACGGCGCCATCAACGTGGCCGGGGCCCGCGACCTGCCGCTGGTCGGTGCGATCGTCAACAACCAGTGGGCGATCTCGGTGCCGCGCAAGATCCAGTCCGGCGCCAAGACGCTGGCGCAGAAGGGCATCGCGGCCGGCCTGCACTGCATCCAGGTGGACGGCAATGACATCATCGCGGTCAAGAAGGCCATGACCGACGCCGTTGAGCGTGCGCGCGCCGGCCAAGGCGGCAGCGTGGTGGAATGCGTCACCTATCGCCTGGGCGACCACACCACCGCCGACGACGCCCGCCGCTACCGCGGCAAGGACGAGGTCGAGGACGCCTGGACCAAGGACCCGGTCAAGCGCCTGCGCACCTGGCTGGAAGCGAAGAAAGCCTGGAACAAGAAAAAGGAAGACAAGCTGCAGGCCGAGTGCGACGACTGGATGGACAAGGAAGTGGATGCGTACCTCGAAACCCACGCACAACCGGTGACCGCGATGTTCGATTACACGTTCGCGGAGCTTCCGGCCGACTTGCTGAAGCAACGCGAAGAAGCGATCGCGCTCGAAAAACAACATTGATGTCGTAGGAGCGCGCCTGCGCGCGACCATGGAGATCCCGGCCGTGGTGGGCCGCTTCATCGCCGGCAGGCCGGCTCCTACAGGGAGAAGCAAATGGCAGCAATTACATTGATCGAAGGCGTCACCCAGGCGCTCGCGTATGAAATGAAGCGTGACCCTTCAGTGGTCGTGCTGGGTGAAGACGTCGGCGTCAACGGCGGCGTGTTCCGAGCGACCCAAGGCCTGTCGGACAAGTTCGGCGAATGGCGGGTGTTCGACACGCCACTGGATGAAACCTCGATCGCCGGCTTGACGGTGGGCCTTGCCGCACAGGGCATGAAGCCGATCGCGGAGGCACAATTCGAAGGTTTCATCTACCCCATGATGGAACAGATCTGCTGCCACGCCGCGCGCATGCGCAACCGCACCCGCGGGCGCATCACCTGTCCGGCGGTGTTCCGCGCGCCCTGGGGGGGCGGCATCCACGCGCCCGAACATCATTCGGAAGCCAACGAACACCTTTTCACCAACGTGCCGGGCTTGCGCGTGGTGCTGCCGTCGTCGCCCGCGCGTGCATATGGCTTGCTGCTCGCCGCGATCCGCGATCCGGACCCGGTGGTGTTCCTCGAACCCAAGCGCATCTACCGCCAGTACAAGGAGGAAGTGCCGGATGACGGCGAGGCCCTGCCGCTGGATGTCTGCTTCGTACTGCGCGACGGCACCGACATCACGCTGGTGACCTGGGGCGCGCAGGTGAAGGAGTGTCTCGAGGCCGCCGACGCGCTGGCGAAGGAAGGCATCGGTGCCGAAGTGATCGACGTCGCCACGTTGACGCCGCTCGACTTCGACACCATCGCCGAGTCGGTGCAGAAGACCGGCCGTTGCGTGATCGTGCAGGAGGCCCCGAAGACCGCAGGCTTCGGCGCGGAGATCGCCGCGCGCATCGCCGAAGAATGCATCTACGACCTGCTGGCGCCGGTGGCACGCGTCAGCGGCTGGGACATCCACACCCCGCTCTATCGCCTCGAGATGAAGCAGTTGCCCAGCACCGCGCGCATCGTGGATGCGGCGAAGCGGACGCTGGCGGCGAGCTGAGCTTTTCCCTTCTCCCTTCGGGAGAAGGTGGCGCGTAGCGCCGGATGAGGGTCCGGTGCAATCATGAGCCTGCCGAATTGATACCGAACCCTCACCCCTGCCCTCTCCTGGTGGGAGAGGGGTTCCACGGACAAGGTGATCGAAAATCATGGCCGACAAGAAAACATTCCATCTCCCCGACCTTGGCGAAGGCCTGCCCGACGCCACCATCGTCGAATGGCTGGTGAAGGAAGGCGACAGCGTCAAGCTGGACGCGCCGCTGGTGTCGATGGAGACCGCCAAGGCCGTGGTGGAAGTGCCTTCGCCGTTCACCGGCAAGCTGCTCAAACAGCACGGGGCGGCGGGCGACGTGATCAACACCGGCGCGCCGCTGGCCGAGTTCGAGATCGATCCCAAGGGCAAGCAGCGCGCCGAGAACGCGGCGGGCGGCCATCACCACGCGCCCGCGCAACCCGCGAAAGGTGCCGGGGCGCCCGCGCCCGACGACGGCGACAAGGTGATCGCCTCCGATGAAGGCGGCGAGATCAAGAAGGGCGGCACCGCCGAACGCGAAGATGAAGGCACCGTGGTTGGTGCGGTGTCGAGCAGCAACGAAGTACGTACGGAACAGGCGGGCAGCGTCGGTGGCGTGAAAGCCGTACCGGCGGTGCGCGCGATGGCGCGGAAACTGAAGGTCGATCTCGCGCGCGTGCAGGCCACCGGCGCGGGCGGCGTGGTCACGATGCAGGACGTGAAGCATGCTGCCGCTTCGGGTACCGCGCAGCTCGGCGCCACGCCCGTTGCTGCGCCAGCGGCCCCGCGCGTCGCGCCCGCCGCCGTTGCGGCGCCGCAGCGCAGCACGCTGTCGCAGGCCGGCAGGCCGATGCGCACCAGCCCACCGACAGTGGCCGCGACCGGCCAGCCGGAACAGTTGAAGGGCGTGCGCCGCAACATGGCGCGGGTGATGGCCGATGCGCGCGATCGCGTGATGCAGACCACGATCGTCGACGACGCCGACCTGCACCAGTGGCTGGGCAAGCAGGACATCACCGGGCGCACCGTCCGCGCGATCGTTGCGGCCTGCAAGGTCGAGCCGGCATTGAACGCATGGTTCGACGACCAGAACCTCACCCTCACCAAGCACCCGCATGTCGACCTCGGCATCGCGGTGGACACCCCGGATGGGTTGTTCGTGCCGGCGCTGCGCAATGCCGACATGCTGGACGCGCGCGGCCTGCGCGAAGGCATCAACCGCCTGCGCGCCCAGGTGGAAGACCGTTCGATTCCGGCCTCGGAACTTTCCGGTTACACCATCAGCCTTTCGAATTTCGGGATGTTCGCCGGCCGCTACGGCACCGTGGTGGTGGTGCCGCCGTGCGTCGCGATCGTCGGCGTGGGCAAGCTCTCGCACGACGTGGTCGCGGTGATGGGCGGGATCGAAGTGCATCGGCGCTTGCCGATTTCGCTGACCTTCGACCACCGCGCCTGCACCGGCGGCGAAGCCGCGCGGTTCCTGAAGGCCATCCTGGACGACCTCGCGCTGCCGCAGTAGCCCTGCCGGCGCCAACTTTCGCATCCGCCGTGCGCACTTGACGATGGTCAAGTGCGCGGCGGTGCGCACCCGACACAATGGCGCGGCGTGCCGGCCGTGACCCTGATGGATGCGGCTCCGCAGCGTGCCCGGCACTTGCCGCGGCACGGCAGCCGGCGCGCGCCGCGGCAAGTGCCTGCGGGTCAACCGAAGTTCGTGTCGCCGCCACGTGCGTTGACGGTGCGAGCCATGAGCGATCCGAACCTGTATCCGTGTTTCCTCGGCCCCTACGGGGAAAACGACACGCTGCTGGAAAAACTGGTGGTGGAATTCCTGCGCGACCATGTGTACTGGCGGCGCAATTTCCATCCCGAGGATCCGCCGGCCATCCCCACCGACGCGGCGTCGTCCCCGGAATACCGCGCGTTCGAATCGCGCCTGCGCCGCGAGCTGCACGCGCTGTCGGCGGCGCTGAAACATTCGGTGCCTTCGCACAACCCGCGTTACATCGGGCACATGGTGTCCGACCTGTTGCTGCCGGCGGTGGCCGCGCAGTTCCTCACGCTGCCGTACAACCCCAACAACATCAGCGGCGACTCCGCGCCGGTGACGGTCGATCTCGAGATCAAGGTCGGGCTGCAACTCGCGCGGCTGTTCGGCTACGTCGATGATCCGGCGCGGCCCGATTGTGCGTTCGGGCACCTGACCTCCGGCGGTACCCTGGCGAACCTGCAGGCGTTGCGGCTGGCGCTGGCGATGAAGGCGTTCCCGGTGGCGCTGCGCGCCGCCGCGCCGGACAGCTTCGACGTGCCTGCCGATGACTGGAGCGCGTTCAACCTTGCGCCTGCGGCCGTGACGGCGCTGCTGACCGGGTGGGAAACGCATCTGCGGGCGCTGCCCGCGCCCGAACGCCGGCGTTGCGCCGAGGCGGTGGCCAAGGCGCGCATCGAATCGCTGGGCCACGTCGAATTCTTCGCCCGCCATCCGGAGCTGCGTGCGCCGATCGTGGTGGCCCCTGCCAGCGCGCACTATTCCTGGCGCAAGGGCATGCAGTTGCTCGGCCTGGGCAGCGACCGGCTGGTGCCGGTAAGGCAGCGCGATGCACGCATCGATGTGGATGCACTGGATGCCTTGCTGGCCGGTGCTCGGGCGCAGCGCCAGCCCGTGCTGCTGTGCGTGGGCATGCTGGGCACCACCGAATACGGCGCGGTCGATCCGATCGACCGGCTTGTCGACGCGCGCGACCGCCTCGCCGCCCAGGGCTTCGGCTTCGCGGTGCACGTCGATGCCGCATGGGGCGGTTACCTCGCCACGCTGTTCCGGCGTCCCGACGGCAGCCTGCGCGGGCTGGCCGAAATGCAGGCGGAGTTCGGACGGTTTCCCTCGCCGGCGACGCACGCGGCCGTGGCCGCGCTGGCGCGCACCGATTCGTGCACCATCGATCCGCACAAGCTCGGTTATGCGCCGTACGGTGCGGGCGCGTTCGTGGGCCGCGACCAGCGCGCGGCCGGGTTGCTGGCCGTCGATGCCAGCTATGTGTTCACCGACGAACCCGGGGCCGGCTACTTCGCGCGCTTTCGCCAGCTCGGGCGTTACCTCATCGAAGGCTCCAAGCCCGGCGCGATGGCGGCGTCGGTGTACGTGGCGCACCGCGTGCTGCCGCTCGACCACGAGAATTTCGGGCGGCTGCCCGCGCAGACGCTGCGTTCGACGGATGCCTTCGTCGAACGTGCGCAGCGCTTCGCCACCTCCTGCGGGCTGGTGCGTGCCTGCGTGCCCTTCGCGCCCGATTCGAACCTGGTGTGCCTGGCGCTGAACCCGCACGGCAACATCACCATCGGGGGCGCCAATGCATTCGTGCGGCGGCTGTACGCGGACATGAGTGTCGACGCGGGGAGCCCGGTGCAGACCCGCGAGTTCTTCGGTTCCACCACCACGCTGCGCCTGGACCAGTTGGATCGCGGGACCGCGCAGGCGTTGCTCCGTTGCCTGCACCTGCCGATTGCACTGGCCGAATCGCCCGAGCCGTTGCGGATCCTGCGCCACACGTTGATGAATCCGTTCCTGCAGGACACCGTCAATGGCATCGACTACATCGATCGTTATTTCGAATTCCTGGAACGGCGCGTCACGCTGCTCGCCGGGGCAAAGGCGGCCTGAAACAGGCAGCGGCGATTGCCGGCGACGCCGCGCCGGTCGTGCTGCTTGATCCGGATCAATGAACGCGGCGACCCGCGTCTCCAGAATCGCGCCGAATTTGGCAGAGGGGATCTGCATGAGTCGGCGAACGAGTGATCTGGTGCTGTCGGTGATTGCCGCGGCGATTGGCATGGCGCTGTCGTGGCCGTTCTGGCGCGACTTCCATTACTGGCCGGTCTCGCATGCTGCCTGGTACGTGTATTTCGCACTGGGCTTTGTGCTGGCCATCTATGTCTTCCACGTTTTCCTGGGGGTACTGCGGACGCTGTTCGAACACGACGCGCTGGCCCGTGAAAGCAATACCGCTCGCGGCAAGGGGGATGCGCCATGAGTTGCCGCGACGGAGCACGTTGTGACGAGGGCCGCAAACGGCTGCGCGCCCTGCTGGTGCTGGGCGTGATGCTGGTGGCGTTCATCGTGCTGTCGGCCTTCTCGTTCCTGGGCTCGCGCGGGCAGGTCACGCCCAACCAGTTCAAGTTCGCCAATTTCCCGGCCGACGACGGCAAGCACGTGTTCCAGTCCTACAACTGCATGGGCTGCCACACCATGGTCGGCAATGGTGCGTACTTCGGCCCCGACCTGACCGAGGAATACCGCAAGGCCGGTCCTGCCTGGCTGGCAGCGTTCCTGCCCTCCGCCGGCGGCTGGCCGACCGAGGCCGCCCTGAAGGTGCAACTGGCCAACGCGGTGATCGCAGCCGATGCCGGCACCGCGTCGCTGGATGAGTACTACGCGAAATTTCCCGGGGCGCGCGCACGGGTGACGCGGCGCACGGGCGCGACGCTGATGCCCAACCTGCCGCTGACACACGACGAGGTCGAAAAGCTGATCGCGTACCTCAAGTACACCTCGGCGATCGACACCGAGGGCTGGCCGCCCAAGGTGGAGAGCGGCAGCCTCGAGCACCGGCTGGAGTTGGCGCATCGGCCCACGCTGCTGCCCGTGATGGCAGCGGCGGCAGCCGCACCGGTCGCGGCGCCCGCCGCGGCCACGGCGGCCGAAACGCCCGCGGATCCGGCAGCGCATGGCCAGGCGCTGGCCACGCAATTCGCGTGCAACGCCTGCCATTCGACCGGCACGCAGCGCCTGGTGGGTCCGGGCTGGGGCGGGTTGTACGGCTCGCAGGTGAAGCTGGCGGATGGATCCACGGTGACCGCCGACGACGCGTATCTCGCCGAGTCGATCCTGCACCCGGATGCCAAGGTCGTCGACGGTTTCCCGAAGGGCACCATGCCCAATTATTCGGGACAGCTGACGGACGCCGACGTCACCGCGCTGGTGGCCTACCTTCGCTCGCTGGAGAAGCCGCAATGATCCAGTACCAAACCCAACGGCTCAGCCTGCGCTTCTTCATGCTGATGCTGGTGTTGTTCCTGGCCCAGGTCGGCTTCGGCCTGATCCTGGGCGTGCAGCAGGCCGACCCGACGTTCCTGGCCGGCACGCTCAATTTCAACGTGGTGCGGGCCGAGCACTTGAACCTCGGCCTGCTGTGGATCCTGGCCGGCTTCATCGGCGCGATCTTCTTCGTCGGACCGCTGCTGTCCAAGCGCGAGCTGGTCGCGCCGTGGCTGATCAAGTTCCTGTTCTGGGCCTTCCTGGTCACGGTGATCTGGAACGTCCTGACCCAGGGGCTCGCGATGCGCGGGATCGCCGGCTGGTGGGAGGGCCAGCCGTGGCTGCAGGAGGGCCTTGAGTACCTCGAAGCCGGACGTGCGGCGGACATCGTGATCCTGATCGGGTTCGCGATCCTTGCCTACGTGGTGCTGCGCAGCTTCCCGCCGGTGCGCGAGTGGAATGAAATCCACTGGGGCCTCGGGATCGGCGTGGTGGCGCTGACCGCGATCTGGGTGTTCGGGCTGTTCTACATCCCGCGCCTGGACATGCAGGAATACTTCCGCTGGTTCGTGGTGCACTACTGGGTCGAGGGCGTGTGGGAGGTCATCCACATCTCGCTGGTCGGCTTCCTGCTGGTGCTGCTGTTCAAGGTGGACGTGAAGTCGGTCGGCTACGCGGTGTTCTGGGGCGTCACCCTGGTCTGGCTGTCCGGCCTGATCGGCAACGCGCACCACTATTTCTGGATCGGCACGCCCTCGTTCTGGCAGTTCTGGGGTTCGCTGTTCAGTGCGCTGGAACCGCTGCCGCTGGTGTTCTGCTTCTGGCACGTGTACCTGGATGCGCACCAGAACCGGCGACCGCTGGAGAACGCGCCGGCGTTCTATTTCATCCTGGGGTCGGTGGTGCTGGAGCAGGTCGGCGCGGGCATCCTCGGGTTCAGCATGACCTTCGCGCTCACCAACGTGTGGTCGCACGGCACCTGGGTGACCCCCGGCCACGCGCACCTCGCGCTGTTCGGCACCTTCGGCATGCTGGGGCTTGGCGCGGCGTACTACGCGGTGCCGGCGGTGCGCGGATTCAAGGAGTTCGACCAACGCCTCGGGCGGCTGGGTTTCTGGCTGGTGTTCGCCGGCATCCTCGGCATTGCGTTCGCGTTCTCGATCGGCGGCACCGTGCAGATATACGCCTACCGCACCCTCGGCCTCGACTGGTTCGGGGGCGACGTGTTCCCGCTGATGAGCACCTGGAAACTGCTGGTGCCGCTGTCCGGACTGGTGTTCCTGTTCGGCGCGGGCGTGATCGCGTTCGACCTGTTCACGCTGGGCCAGCGGGTCCCCGCGTCGGCCGCCGGCAGGATGCCGGCCCTGCGGCGCGCGACGGGGTGGGCACGGCCGCTGGGCGGTTTCGAGGTCGGGATCTGGCTGGCGGGAACCTGGCTGTTCGGCGGCATCGTCACGCTCGGCCTGCTGTCCTTCAACCTGCCGCGCGTGCGTGTCGACGGGGATCCGTCGCTGCCTTACCTGCTCGCCTGGGTGGGCTACAGCGGCCTGTTGCTGGTGACGCTGCTGTTCGTGTGGCGCTTCCTTGCGTCGATGGAGGGTCGGGTCGCCGAGGCGGAAGTGGCGGCGCAGGTCCCGGCCGCGAGTACCACCCCGGCCTGATGGTTCCGGAAGCGGGGTCGGCGGGCAGCCGGGAGGTGCCTGCCGGCCCCGCCGATGGCGACGGCCGTCGGCGGCCCGGTGCATCCTCGCGACGCGATGGCCGCGACGATCTCGCGGATCACTGCACCAGCACGAAAGTCGTGATGATTGCCAGTTGCACCACCGGGTAGAGGCTTGCGCGATCGAACAGGCGCGCCGCGTCGCGCCCCTCCCGCGACAACAACAACCGGAACGCTGGCAGCAACAACAGCAACACGCCCGCGGCCAGGGTGGCAAGCTGGTACGAAACGCCGAGCGCGAGCGGCGACATCACCGGCAGGAACAGGCTGAGCGCCACCGTGCAGGCAAGCGCCAGCACCACCAGGATGCCCGCGACCCGCGGGCCGAAGACGAGTGGAATCGTCTTCGCGCCCACGCGGCGATCCTCTTCGACGTCGTTCCAGTCGGCGGGTATGTTCTGCCCGCCGATTTCCCACGCCACCAGCCATGCAACCATCAGCGCGAGCCACGGCAGCGAAGGCCGGGGCACGACCACCAGCACCGCCGCCACCGGTCCCAGCGACTTCACCAGTCCGCTGACCAGCGCGCGCCACCACGTCACCTTCAACAGCGCGCAATAGGTCGCCTCGAGCATCGGCGCGGCAAGCACCAGGATCACCAGGAACGGGTTCAGCCACCAGGCGCCGGCCAGCGCCACCAGAAACCAGCCCGTGAACCACGCGATGCCGCTGCCAAGTCCGAGCTTGCCCTGGGCCAGCGGGTGGCGCAGCGCGGAAGCTTCCACGGAATAGCCGGGGTTGATGCCGGGGCCGGCGAATTTTTCGCGGTCCGACTTCGCGCCGAGCAGATCGTTGAGCGCATAGATCGCGGTGTAACCGGCCGCCGCGGTGAGCAATGCAACCAGCAGCACCTGCCAGGCGGGGAAATGTCCGAGCCACAGCAGCGCGGCGAAGCCGGTCATCGCGAGGTCGAGCACGCCGTGGCTGGAGCGCGACAGCGCCAGGAATTTCCGCATCGTCAGGGCCCCTTCACGAAACACGCCATGTAGTTGACGTCTTCCCGGCCGGCTGCGATGCGAAAGCGCTTGCCGAGCGGGTTGTACATCAGGCTTGCGACGCTGGCGAGTGCCAGTCCGTCCGCCGCGGCCCAAGCGTGCAGCTCGTCCGGACGGATCAGCTTGTGGTAATGGTGGGTACCGCGCGGCAACATCCGCAGGATGTACTCGCCGCCGACGATCGCGAACAACCAGGCCTTGAAGGTGCGGTTGATGGTGGAGAAGAACGCGCGTCCGCCCGGCTTCAGCAGCCGCGCGCACGCGTGCACGACCGCGCCCGGATCGGGCACGTGCTCCAACATCTCCATGCAGGTGACGAGGTCGTAACTTCCGGGTTCCACCGACGCAAGCTGCTCCACGGTCTGCAGGCGATAGTCGATCGCCAGGCCGGCCTGCGCGGCGTGCTGACGCGCGACCTCCAGCGTCGGTTGCGACTGATCGATGCCCACCACCACGGCGCCCGCCCGCGCCAGCGCCTCGGCGAGGATGCCGCCGCCGCAACCGATGTCCACCGTCCGCGGCCGCGCGACATCGATGTGATCGAGCACGAAACTGCAGCGCAGGGGATTGATGACGTGCAGCATGCCCATCTTGCCGTGCGGGTCCCACCACAGCCGGGCCGCGCGGTCGAATTTGTCGATTTCGCCGCGATCAACGTTGGAGGGCGGGTTCATGGCGGGTCTGCCTGCTGCCGGCGTGGAGTGTGGTGACCGCCGCGTCCAGTTCGCGGCGGGTGAGATCGTCGATGAACCTGCACCGGCCGATCCCGGCCGGCAGCGGCAGGCGTTGCCGGCCATTGCGGTGCTCGATGCGATCAAGCAGCGATTGCCACATCACTTCCGTGTCCAGCACGCCCAGCTCTGGCGCGATCCCCAGCCGGTGGACGAGTGCGAACACCCGCGCGACCTCGCGTGCGTCCAGCAGGCCGCGCCGCTCGGCGATCACGATCGAGACCAGGATGTCCAGCAGCACCGCCTCGCCGTGCAGCAGGCGGTGGTCGTGGCGCGTTTCCAGGGCGCAGCTGAAGGTGTGCCCGAAATCCACGCTGCGCGACAGTTCGTCCTCGAACAGGTTCGGCGCCAGCTCGTCGAGCATGCCGCCGATCGCACGGTCGAGGATCGCGTCGCCCGCCGGGCTTGCGAAACGGGTCGCGATGCCGTCGGCGCCGTCGGCCTCGAGTTGCTCGAACAACACCGCGTCCCGGATGATGGCGAGCTTGACGATTTCGCACACGCCGTTCAGCAGGTGCCGGTGCGGCAGCGTGTGCAGGAAGCTCCTGTCCAGCAGCACCGCGAGCGGCGGCTCGAAGCTGCCGAGCCGGTTCTTGTAGCCGTTGAAGTTGATGCCGTTCTTGATGCCCAGCGCCGCATCGACGTAGCCCATCAGCGTGGTTGGCACCTTGAGGTGCGGCACGCCGCGCCGGTAGGTGGCCGCCACGAACGCGGTCACGTCGGTCAGCACGCCGCCGCCGATCGCGATGATCGGGTCGTCGCGCCGGTGGATCGGAAATGCATCAAGCTGGCGCTGCAGGTCCTGGTACAGCGCGAGCGTCTTGTTCGCCTCGCCGCCGGGAAATGCCACCATGCACGCTTCGATGCCGTGGTGCGCGAACCAGCCGCGGATCACCACCCCATGGTGGTGTGCGACATTGGCGTCGACCACCACGAAGCGCCGCGCGCCGGTGTGCCGGCCGAACGCCAGCAGCGCAGGGTTGTCGCGATCGAACAAGCCCGGCGCCTTGATCACGTCGTAGGCGACCGGACGGCTCCCGCGCACCTGCCAGCGCAGCGCGGGCATGCTCATGCGGCGTCCAGCCAGGCGCTGCGGCGCGCAAGGATTTCGCGCGCCACCCGCTGCGCGTCGCCCAGCCCGTGGTCGCGGAAATGCCCGCACTGGTCGATGCGCGCATAGGGCACCGCGGTGGCGGCTTGCAGGTCCGTCAAGATGCGCGCCAGCACCGCGCAGATTGCCTGGGCCCGTCCCTCGTTCACGAACACCAGATAGAAACCGGTACGGCACCCCATGATCCCGACCGACACGAACGTTTCCGGCAGCTCGCGTTGCAGGCCCTCCAGCAGGAAATGTTCCAGCGAATGCAGCTCCGTCGTGGTCAGGCAGGCGTCGGCGTTGGGGCGGCGCACCCGCAGATCGACGCAGTAGATCGCGTCGCCGTGTGGCGTTTGCCGGGCCGAGCGCAGCTTGACGCTCGGCGCCTTGAGGTGCCGGTGGTCCAACTCGCCCACCAGTGCGGCGCGCCAACCCAATCGTTCGACGTCGAGCATGCCTGCGCCGCCCGGTTCAGTACGCGGCGGCCAGGGGCGCGAGGTACCGGTAACTCTCGGCCAGCGCTTCCCGCCATGACGCCACGTGGTGGTACAACTCGAGTGAGCCGTAGCCCGAGAACCCCGCCCTGGCAAGGGTCCTGAAGCTGGCCGCAAAATCCAGCGTGCCGTGGCCGGGGATGTCGTGGAAATGCACGATCCCGGTGCGGGTGTTCGCCACCATCCGCTTCACCCGCGGCGCCTGCCGCGCACCGCGCAGGTACGCCACGATCGGCCGTGCGCGCTCCAGCACGTCGAAGCTCAATTCCGGCATCGAGATCATCCAGGTGAACAACTCGTCGTCGAGCGGCGAGGCTCCGGCGTAGAGGCTGGCGTATTCGACGCTTGCCATCGGCTCCGTCACGCCGGCGCGCTCGAGCAACGCGGCGATGTGTGCCCGGCGCGCAGGGGTCGGCGCCTGATCGCGAAAATGGATTGGATGCGCACGGTCCACCAGCAGGTAGTCCGCGGCGTCAGGGAAATGCACCAGCACGTTCGCGGTGTCGAGGTCGAAGGCCAGGTCTTCGGCATCCTGCACCACCTTCAGGTTGTAGCCTGCGCTCGCGTCGGAGATGTGCAGGTAGCGCGCGTGCGGCGCGGCCGCGGCCAGGGCGGTGAGGTAATCGGGCTCGGAGCAATACGCATGGCACAGGTCCACGTGCAGCTTGAACCGGGGCGAGCCCACGCGGCGCATCAGCTCCAGCCCGTGCGCCAGGGTCTCGATGTACATGCCGGGCTCGGGTTCGATCAGCAGCGTGATGTCTTCATCGTCGCGGATGTCACGCAAGCATTCGCGGATCGAATCCACCAGCAGCGCGCCCGGATCGATGCCCGGGTTGGCCACGTGCTCGTCGCGGATGAACCCGCTGCCGAAGCTGACCAGCGGCACCCCCAGCCGGCGCGCCACGTGGATGCCGCGTTTCACCAGGTCGATGCGCCGCTTGCGCGCGGCCCGCTCCACCGCCATCAACGACGGTTCATGGGGTCGCTGCGGATCGAAGAAATGCGAGGCCGTCGCCACGCAGGCCGGTTGCACCTGCAGTTCGTCCAGCCGCCGCCGGACCCGCGCAAGATAGTCGTCGTCGATGTCGAAGGGGTTGAACTGGTCGCGATGGAAGGCGATTTCGACGCCCGCATAACCGGCGCGGTCCACCGCCTCGAGCGCGTCCATGAAATCGAGGTTGGTCAAGCCGAACGTGCTGTAACTGAGCCGGATCGCGCCCATGATTGATACCCGACGATGCTGCACGGTGTTGCCGCAGGCCGGCGCACTCGACGCTTGGGGCGAGCCCGTCGACCTGCGGGGCGTTTGCAACGCGACGGACCCGCGGCGCCTCGGCCGAACGCAACGACAGCCGGATCCGATCGCCGCCCAGCGTAGCGAGGTGGCCCGCGCACGCCCTTGACGATCGTCAAATCGCGCGCGAATAGCGCACTTCGCCCGCGTCGGCGAGATAGGCGTCGAAGCACATCGCGATGTTGCGAAGCAGGTAGCGCCCACGCGGGGTCACCCGCATCGCATCCGCATCGATGCGCAGCAGTCCGTCGTCGACGAGCGGCGCGAGCTGCCGCAGCGTGCCGGCGAAGTAGTCGGCGAAGGCGAGGTCGTGGCGCTCGCCGAACGCCTGCATGTCCAGCTTGCCATGGCACATCAGGGCGCCGATCGCCTCGCGCCGGATGATGTCGTCGCGGCTCAGGCGCAGGCCGCGCGCGACCGGCAGCACCCCGTGGTCGAGCGCGATGTAGTAACCGGGCAGGTCGCGCGGACTCTGGTTGTAGGTATCGCCGATCCGCCCGATCGCGCTGACGCCGAGCCCCACGATGTCGCAATCGCCGTGGGTGGAATAGCCCTGGAAATTGCGCTGCAGGGTGCCGGCGCGCTGCGCGCGCACCAGCTCGTCGTCCTCGCGCGCGAAGTGGTCCATCCCGACATACAGGTAGCCGGCGGCACCCAGCCGCTCGATCGCCAGCCGCAACAGTTCGAGCCGGGTGGCCGCGTCCGGCAAGTCTTCGGCCCGGATCTGGTTCTGCGCCTTGAACATGCCCGGCAGGTGCGCGTAGCCGTACACCGCGACGCGGTCCGGCGCCAGTGCCACCACTTCGTCGAGGGTGCGGCAAAAACCCGCCGGCGTCTGCAGGGGCAGGCCGTAGATCAGGTCCACGCTGGCCGAGTGGAAGCCCGCCGCGCGCGCGCCTTCCAGCACCGCGCGGGTTTCGGCCACGCTTTGGACGCGATTCACCGCCGCCTGCACCGCTGGGTCGAAATCCTGGACACCGATCGAGATGCGGTTGAAGCCGAGCGCTCCCAGCTCGCGCACGTAGTCGAAATCGGCGAAGCGCGGGTCGATTTCGATGCCGAATTCGCGCTCGCCGGGTGCGGCGAAATGGAAATGCCGCGCCAGTGCGTCCATGAGCCGGTGCATGCGCGGCAGGTCGAGGAAGTTCGGCGTGCCGCCCCCGAAATGCAGCTGGCGCACCTGCTGGGCGGGATCGAACAACGGCGCGGTCAGTTCCAGTTCGCGATCCAGGTAGTCCAGGTACTGGTCCGAGCGGCTGAGGTCGCGCGTGATGATGCGGTTGCAGCCGCAGTAGAAACACGGGCTCATGCAGAACGGCACGTGCACGTACAGCGACAGCGGGCGCGGCGGGGTGGCCCGGTTCGAGCGGTCGATCGCGTCGCGCAGCGCGGCGGGTCCGAAGTCGGCGCGAAATTGCGGCGCGGTCGGATAGCTGGTGTAGCGCGGCCCGTGGGTGTCGTAGCGGGCAATCAGCCCGGCATCGAACACGGCGTTGGTGGCAGTGGCATGCATGCCGCGCAAGCTACCGGCAGCGCGTGGTGGCCACCTTGATTACAGTCAATATTCCAGCGGGTCCGTGCACGTGGCAGCGGACGCCCACGGCGTGGCGTGCCTGGCAGGACTCCCGCTGGCCGGCTCAAAGGTCGAAACGGTAGTTCAGCTTGACCAGCCACTGTTCGGTATCGCGCAGCGAAAGGCTGTCGCGCAGGATCCGCGGCGCGCCCGGCACGTCGTCGAGGAACGGCGCCTGCTCGTAGCCGCCGCGGCCGTAGACCACGTAGAGATAGGACAGCGGCGCGAGTTCATGGCGATAGCGCACCTGGAAGCCCAGCGTGCGTACGCCGAAGCTGTCGATCGCATCGCCGCTCGGCACCGCGCGGCCATTGGCGGCCACCCGATAGGCGCCCCGCAGTTTCGCATCCAGTCCGATCGCCTGCAGCTTCAGGCGCAGCTCCGAGCGATCGCTGATGTACCAGTCGAGCCCCGATTCGAGTTCGAGCGAACGCGCGTCGAACCGCCCGATGACGTTGTCGTGTTGCCACACCAGCCAGCCCGGGGTGGACACGCAATCCGCGCCCAGCGACAGGCTCAGGGCGTCGCTGATGAAGTAGGTAGGGACGACCTCGAGCTCGTATCCGAGCCGGCGGTTGCCGTCCAATCCGCCGGTCTCGACATCGAGCTCCCATTCGTGCGCCCAGTTCCCGTGGCGCGGAACGTGCCGCTCGGCGCGCAGGGAAAGGGAGGGCGGCAGTAACAGGGCGCCGTGGCCGCGGGTCAGGAGGTCGTCCCACAGCGCGCTGTTGACGTTGAGTTCGATGTCTTCCTCGGTGCCGTTGCGGAGATTGCTCTTGCGTTCGATGCGCAACTGGCGGCGCAGGTTGAGGCCGTGCGTGTTGTCGAGGGCATCGATCCGCACGCGCCAGTCGTGGTCGCGGTAGCGCGAATCGGCCGGCAGGTCGGTGATGTGCTTGCGCACTTCCCAGTGGGCGTAGCCGAGATCGTTGCGCTCGAGGTAGCCGAAGTCGTTGACCTGCAGCCGGTCGTCGAAATACATCCCCAGCCACTGCTGGCGCCAGCCGTTGCCCATCACGTGGTCGGCGATGAAGGTGCCGCCGAACCCCTTGCTGGCGTGCCCTGACTGGTCGATGTCGCTGCCGACCAGATTGGTCGCGATCGTCAAGTCGGCGGTCGGGTGCCAGTGCTGGTCGATGCCCAGCACCGTCGCCTGGCGGTCGAGGAACGGACGGTCCACGCGGGTCAGCAGCATGCCGAGGTGCTGGTTGCCGAAATCGTGCACCACGCGCACGGCGCCGAACGTGCGGCCGGCATCGCCTCGCTCGTCGGCGGCCAGCACGCCGTAGTTGGTGGTGCCGAGGCTGCCGTTCAATTTCACCGCGGCGTCGATGTCGCCGGCACCGCTGCCGTCGTCGGCGGGGCCGCCGACGCGCCGCGTGTACACCAGCGCGCTGTTGTCGTCGAGCAGGCTGAACGCGAAGATCCCCTGGTTCTCGGTGAAGAACGGCCGCTTGTCGCTGAAGTAGGTTTCGGTGGCGCCGAAATTGATAATCAGGTCGTCGCTTTCCACCTGGCCGAAATCGGGGTTGAGCGTCGCCGTCAACTGGAATTGGCCATTCGGCTTCCAGAACACGTCCGCGCCGCCACTGAAGCCGCCGTCGTGGGCGACGTTGTCATACCGCGTGGAGACATAGGGCGTCACCGCCAGCAGCGACTGGCTGAAGGCCGGGACCTCGATCCGTTCGAACGCGGAAAGATAGCGTGGCTGCTGGTAATGGATCGCCGGCCACGATACGCGCTGGCCGGTGGTGGCGAAGACCCGGTCGAGGTAGATCCCGATGGTACGGGTGCCGCCGCTGGCCGCGTGCATCGGCGCCGTGTACCACGGGATCAGGATCTCCACCGACCAGCCTTCGGCGTCCTGGGTGACGGCGTGTTGCCAGATGCCGTCCCAGTCGCTGTCGAACTGGTTTTCGTTGGTGATCACCTCGTCGTCGATCGCGCCGGTGGAAGCCACGGCAAAGTCGTAGCCGGTGCGGCCGTCGCCATTGAAGTCGATCTCCACATTGACGCGATCGACCGGGTCGTGGAAGTCACGCTGCACCTGTTGTTGCGTGCGCCGGATCTTCGGCGGTTGCGTGACGCGCATCGCCACCGCCAGGCCTTCCGGCGTGGCGAGGATCCACGCCTCGACCGGATACTCCGCGGGCCTGCCGGTCAGCGGCTGGGTCTGGCGAAAATCGGTGACGTGCCGCGCGCCCTGCCACTCGGCCCGATCGACGCGGCCGTCGATGGTGACGGCCGCGGCTGGCATGCCGACTGCGGCGAGTCCGGCCAACATCAAAAGGTGGGTGAAACGCATTCGATCCAATCCGTGGCGGCGGGTCGCACTCGGGACAGCAAAACCCGAAGCGCGTCATGCGACGCGCAAGCTAGCGGCGCCGGCTACGGTCCGCGAGAGGCGGAAGTCATGCGCCCGCGCGCCAGCCAGTGCCACAGCAGGCCGAACAGCACGACCACGTTGAAACCGGCGTAGGCGCCCAACGCTGCCGCAGCCTGCCTCCAGATGGGCCCGCCGTGGCCGAACGCCGCGCCATAACCGATGGCGGTGCAGGCGATCGTGGCGACGCCCGCCGCGACCAGCACGCCCACATCGAAGCGGGCCGGAATGCCGTTCGCGGCACGCCTGCGCACGTACAACCAGTACAGCCAGCCCAGCACCACGAGCCACGGGCCGATCAACAACAGGGCGATGAAGCGGGCCATGGCTATTCGCCTTCACGCAGCGAAGCGAGCGCCGCACGGGCGCGTTCAATCGCCGCGTCGCGCGCGGCCAATCCGGTGAACGCCGCGCTGGCCGCGAGCGTCGCGCCGTCCTGCATGAACGCGAACCGCGACGCATCGACCGGCACGAGCCGCATGCCGGCATCTTCGGCCGCGAGCGCGCGCGAAGCCTGCCCGGCGCCGCGCGGTTCGGCGAACGTGCGGGAGAGCAGCAATTCCTCGCCGTCCGCGCCGACCAGCCGGAAACGAAAACCCTCGCCATCGCGGAAGCTGACGATCCGCGCGCGCTTGTCTGCCTTCTTCCCGGCCTTCGTTTTGCCCGCAGGCGCGGCCAGCGCGCCGAGGCCGACCGCCCGGCGCATGATTTCGAGACGCGGCGCCGCCACGGCGCGGGCCTTCTTCGCGCCCTCGCGCAGCGCATCCTCGATGTCGTCGGGGTGCGCCATCAGCGCGTCGTAGTGCTCGCGCAGCGGCGCGATTTCCGCGTCGATGCGTTCGAACAATTTTTGCTTGGCGTCGCCCCAGCCCATCCCGGTTTCGAGTTCGTGCCGGAATGCCGCGCTCTCGGTATCGCCGGCAAACGCGCGGAAGATCGCGTACAGGCTGGACGAATCCGGATCCTTCGGCTCGCCGGGTTCGCGCGAATCGGTGACGATTTTCGCGATGGCTTCGCGCGTTGCCTTGGCGCCGCCCTCGAACAACGGCACGGTGTTGTCGTAGCTCTTGGACATCTTGCGGCCGTCGAGGCCGGGCAGGGTGGCGACCGATTCCTCGATCGCGACTTCCGGCAGCACGAACGGCTCGCCTTTGCCGCCCGCCGCGCGCCACGCCTTGCCGTGGATATGGTTGAAACGCTGGCCGATGTCGCGGGTCATCTCGACGTGCTGCACCTGGTCGCGCCCGACCGGCACCTTGTCGGCGTTGAACATCAGGATGTCCGCGGCCATCAGCACCGGATACATGTAGAGGCCCGCGGTGATCGCCGCGTCCGGGTCCTCGCCCTTCGCGGCGTTCTGGTCGACCGCGGCCTTGTACGCGTGCGCGCGGTTGAGCAGGCCCTTGGCCGTCACGCAGGTCAGCATCCACGTCAGTTCCGGGATCTCCGGAATGTCCGATTGCCGATAGAACGTGACGCGTTCCGGATCGAGGCCGCACGCCAGCCACGTGGCCGCGATCTCCAGCCGCGAACGCGCGATGCGGACCGGATCGTCGCTCTTGATCAAGGCGTGGTAATCGGCGAGGAAGAAAAACCCGTCCGCGTCATCGCGTCGGCTGGCCGCGATCGCGGGCCGGATCGCGCCCACGTAATTGCCGAGATGCGGCGTGCCGGTGGTGGTGATGCCAGTGAGGAAGCGAGTGGTCATGGTCGCTGATTATCGGGGAAACTCGTTTTTGTTCGTCATTCCGGGGCCGTCGCCGGCTTCAACGGCGATGGAACCCGGAATCGGCTTTCACACCTTGCCAGGACCGATTCCGGGTTCCGGCCTGCGGCCGGCCCCGGAATGACGACTAATACCGTGCACCTCATCTACCAGTACCGCCACGCTTTCCGGATCGACTTCCGGTGTTATGCCGTGGCCGAGGTTGAAGACGTGGCCGGGATGCGGGCCGAAGTCGTCGAGCACGCGACGGACTTCGCGCCGGATCACGTCGGGTGATGCCAGCAGCGTCGCGGGATCGAGGTTGCCCTGCAGCGCGACGCGGTCGCCGACGCGGCGGCGTGCTTCGTCCAGCGTGACGGTCCAGTCCACGCCCAGCGCTGCGCAGCCGGTACCGGCTAGGGTCTCGAGACTGGCATTCGCGCCCTTGGAAAACAGGATCAGCGGCACCTCGCTTGCATGCGAATCATTGCGCAGCAGCGACGCGATCTGTGCGAGATAGCGCGCCGAAAATTCCTTGAACATCGTGGGCGCCAGCATCCCGCCCCAACTGTCGAACACCATCAGCGCCTGCGCTCCAGCGGCGGCCTGCGCGGCGAGATACGCAGCGACCGCACGCGCATTGGTGTCCAGGAGCGCGTGCATCGCGGCGGGCTCGTTCAATGCGAATGCCTTCACCCGCGCGAAGTCGCGCGAGCCCTGGCCTTCGATCATGTAGCAAGCCAGCGTCCACGGGCTGCCGGCGAAGCCGATCAGCGGGACGCGATCGCGCAGTTCGCCGCGGATCAAGCGCACGGCGTCGGTGACATAGCGCAACGACTGTGCCGGATCGGGCACGCCGAGTTTCGCGATGTCGGTGGCGCGTCGCAGCGGGCGATGGAACTTCGGGCCTTCGCCTTCGACGAAATGCAAACCGAGGCCCATCGCATCCGGCACGGTGAGGATGTCGGAGAACAGGATCGCCGCGTCCAGTTCGAAGCGTTCGACCGGCTGCAGCGTCACTTCGCACGCGAGTTCCGGCGTCTTTGCGAGCGCGAGGAAACTGCCGGCGCGTTCGCGGGTCGCGCGGTATTCGGGCAGGTAGCGGCCGGCCTGCCGCATGATCCAGACGGGCGTGGCATCGACGGGCTGACGGCGCAGCGCGCGCAGGAAACGGTTGCCGCGATTGGATGTTTCAGCCATGCGAATTTTCGATGCCTTGCGTGATCATCACCTTGTAGCCGCGCTTCAATTGCGCATCGCGGGCCTGCTCGAACGCGCTCAGCGCCGCATCGCGATCCAGATAGACCTCGCGTTTCAGCGTCGCGCGCCCGCCTTCGGTGCCGGATTCCCGGTACAGCGTCCAGCCGCCGAGCAGGTCCTGCTCCAGCGCGATACGGCAGTAGCGCGGCGCGGCGCCGCCGCCGGGCGGGGTTTGCATGTAAAGGTGCATCGGGAAATTGTAGGGGAGACGCAAGCGTTGCAGGAGCGGGCCTGCGCGCGATCGCGTCGTCCGGAGCGCCGATGCACTCCGGGTCGCCAGCAGGCTGGCTCCTGCGAAGAGCGCGCATGCTGGTGGGGACGTAGGGATTCGGGTAGGAGCGCGCCTGCGCGCGACGTTCGCCGGCGAGGCCGGATCCTACAACAGCACCGTACGCAGCGCGGTGGCGTCGATGTTCTCCGCGATCTCCGCCCGCCCAATCCCGTGCCAGAGGACCAGGCGCAACACGCCGGCGCGGTTCTTCTTGTCCAGCCGCATCCGCGCCAGCAGCGCATCGGCGGCCATTCCGGCGGGTATCGCGGCCGGCAGGCCAAAGCGTTCCAACAACGCACGCAGCCGTTGGGTGTCGGCGGTATCCGACAAACCGAGCTGCGCGGACAGGCGCGCGGCGAGAACCATCCCGACCCCCACGGCTTCCCCGTGCAGCAGCGCGCCGTAGCCCGCTTCGGTTTCCAGCGCATGCCCGAAGGTGTGGCCGAAATTGAGCAACGCGCGCTCGCCGGCTTCGCGTTCGTCGCGTTCCACCACGCGGGCCTTGAAGCGGCAGCAGCGCGTGATGGCGTACGTCAGCGCATCCGCGTCGCGCCCCAGCAATGCATCGGCGTGGGCTTCCAGCCAGCCGAAGAAATCCGCGTCGCCGATGCACGCGGTCTTGACCACTTCGGCGAGGCCGGCGCGCAACTCGCGATCGGGCAGCGTCGCCAGCGTATCGAGATCGGCGATTACCGCGCGCGGCTGGTGGAACGCGCCGATCAGGTTCTTGCCGGCCGCGTGGTCGACCCCGGTCTTGCCGCCGACCGACGAATCGACCATCGCCAGCAGGGTGGTCGGGCATTGCACGAAGTCGATGCCGCGCATCCAGCACGCGGCGGCGAAACCCGCGATGTCGCCGACCACGCCGCCGCCCAGCGCGAGCACGCAGGCGTCGCGGGTTGCCCCCAGTTGCGCCAGCGCGTCCAGCACTTTCGATGCTGCGGCGAGGTTCTTGTGGGCTTCGCCGGCCGGCAGGACCAGCGCCTCGCAACGAACCGACGCCCCGGGAGCGCGCGCAAGCGCGTCGCGCAATCGCTGCGCATACAGCGGCGCGACGATGCTGTCGCTGACGATCAGCGCGTGCGCGCCGCGGATCGCGTCGCGCCAAGTCCTTGCATCATCGAGGAGGCTGTTGCCGATGCGGATCGGGTAGCGACGCGCGGCGAGGCCGACTTCGAGCATGGTCGTCATGCGGTGGCCTTGGCTGTCGGTGCGCGCCGCCAGTGCTGTTCCAGCAGCGCGGCAATCCGCGTCGCGGCGTGCTGGCAGGATTCGTCGGTGCTGCCGACAGCGAGGTCGGCTAGCTCGTGGTAGACCGGGTCGCGGACCCGTGCCAGTTCTTCCAGCCGTTCGCGACGATCAGGGGTATCGAGCAGCGGTCGCTGGCGGTCGCGGACCAGGCGCTGCAGTTGCTGTTCGATCGAAGTCTGCAACCACACCACGAATCCGCGCTGGTGCAGCAACACGCGATTTTCCGGCACCAGCACCGCGCCACCGCCGGTGGCGAGCACGATGCCGTCCTGATTGGACAGTTCCGCAAGGAGATCGGATTCGCGGCGACGGAAACCTTCTTCGCCCTCGATCTCGAAGATCGTCGCCACGCTCGCGCCGGTGCGTGCCTCGACCGCGGCATCGAGATCGATGCAAGGCATGTCGAAGTGTTCGGCGAGGCGGCGCCCGATGCTGGACTTGCCGGCGCCCATCGGACCGATCAGGAACAGGTTGGGCGAGGGGTTCATGGATGGCGGATGCGCTGCCTTTGCCGAGGGAAACGGAAGGGGGTTCGACGCGGATGGAAGCGGATCGGGCGGATCAAAGCGAAACCCGAACAGCGTCGCATATCGCAAGGAATCTTTGTCACTCCGGGGCCGTCCGCGTTGTTGTGCGGACGGAACCCGGAATCGGTCTCTTGTTCCGGCTAGTCTGCAAAACCGATTGACTCGCGCCATCCATGGCGCTCGCCCTGCGGGCCTCCTTCGGCGTTCGCGTTTGCAATCCTGCAAACGCAGTCGGGTTCGC
>JBDZUX010000030.1:30686-36424 GCA_040255405.1 Lysobacteraceae bacterium | reverse complement strand
GCTGAACGAAGTGAAGCCCGACGCGAACGCATCGTTGGGCTTCGCGTTGCTCAGCCCAACCTGTCGCTCTTCTTCGGATGCCGGCTTACGGCCGCTGGTAGCGCTGCCTCAACGCCGCCGCCGCGTTGGCGTAAAGCTTCTCCAGCGCCGCGACGCTGTCGCCGGGACTGGCCAGCGTGCCGTTGCGTGCGGCTTCTTCCACCTGGCGCGCGCGGTTGGCCAGCGGTATCGCACCAAGATTCGCGCTGGAAGACTTCAGCGAGTGCGCGAGCTTGCCGACCTCGGTGCCATCGCCGCGATTGGCCGCCTCGCGCATGTTGCGCATCCGGGTTTCGCCGTCGCGCAGGTAGGCGTCCACCAGGGTGGCCAGTTCATCGCCCATGATGTCTTCGAGATCGACCAGGGTTGCGGTGTCCAGCGTATCGGGGGGCGGTGGATTGGGCATGGCGGGTAACGTGGGTTCCAGTGGGGTGGCGGGCGCGGCGGCGGCAAGCACGGTTGGCGCCGGCGGGAGATTCGGGGACTTCGGCATCCAGCGCGCCAGCGTCTGTTCCAGCAGCTGCCGGTCGAGTGGCTTGGAAAGGTAATCGTCCATGCCGGCCTGCAGGCAGCGCTCGCGGTCGCCCGACATCGCGTGCGCGGTCATCGCGATCACCGGCGTGCGCGGTTTGCCCTGCCCGGCCTCGATCTCGCGCAGGCGGCGGGTGGCGCTGTAGCCGTCCAGCACCGGCATCTGGCAATCCATCAGCACCATCGCGTACGGCTGTTCGCGCAATTTCTCAAGCGCGGCCTCGCCGTTTTCCGCGACGTCCACGGTGAGCCCAAGGCGTTCCAGCAGCTTCTGCGCGACCTTCTGGTTGACCGGGTGATCTTCCACCAGCAGTACCTTGCCGGCGAGCGACTGTTCGCCGGTGGGCGCGACCGGCGTCAACGGTGCGCTGAGCACAGGTTGCGCGCGCGCCTGCGGGGCAACCCCGAACGCGCTGCGCACGCCTTGGCGCAGTGCCGCGTCGTCGGCCCGCGCGGGCGCCGGAACCACCCGCGGATCGGGTGCCGTGTCCAGGCCCAGCGCCAGTATGCGCAAGGCGTCCAGCTGGTGATCGGCCAGGATGCCGCGAAGCAGCGCGCCGACATCGCCCGTGACGCTGCCGGTATCCACGATCAGGAGATCGAAGCTGAAGGTCTTGCCGAGCGGCGCGGCCTGTTTCAGGCGTGCCAGCGTGGCGCCGGCGTCGGTGACGTGGGTGGCGTCCAGTTCGAGGGTGGCGAGAATCGGCGTGACGTGTTGGGCGCGTTGCGGACTGGCGGCCAGCAGCACGCGTGCGCCGGCCAGGCTCTTGTGTGCGCCGGACATGTCGCCGGGCGCCTTCTCGAACGGGATGGTGAACCAGAACACCGAGCCCCGGCCGGGTTCGGAACGCACGCCGATGCGCCCGCCCATCAAGTCCACCAGCTTCTTGCAGATCGTGAGGCCGAGGCCGGTGCCGCCATAGCGCCGAGTCACCGATGCATCGGCCTGGGTGAACGGCTGGAACAGCCGCGCAGCCGCGTCGGCGGCGAGGCCGATACCGGTGTCGCGCACCGCGAACAGGAGTTCGTGCTGGGTGGCGGTGTCGTTGCGCTTGCTCACCCGCACCGACACGCCGCCGCGCTGGGTGAACTTGATCGCGTTGCCCATCAGGTTGGTGAGGATCTGGCGGATGCGCATCGGATCGCCCCGCACCACCGGTCGCACGTCGGGATCCACGACCGCGCGCATCGCCAGACCTTTCGCCTCGGCGGGTTTTTCCAGCAGCCGTTTGACACTGTCGACCAGCTCGCGGATGTTGATGCTGACCGATTCGAGGTCCAGCTTGCCGGCTTCGGCCTTGGAATAGTCGAGGATGTCATCGACGATCCGCAGCAATTCCTTGGCCGAGGCGTTCGCGGTGATCAGGTATTCGCGCTGTGCCGGCGAAAGCTCGGTGCCCAGCACGATGTCGAGCAACGGCAGGATGCCGTTCAACGGCGTGCGGATTTCGTGGCTCATGCTGGCCAGGAATTCGCTCTTGGCCAGCATCGCCGCCTCCGCGGCCTGCTTGGCGGCCAGCAGTTCGCGCTGCACGCCGCGCAGGGAGGTCAGTTCCGACTGCGCCGAGGCAAGCCGCGTACGCATCGCGACGTCCACCGGATCCTGGATCGGCGGCGGGGTCAGGCTCCGCGCCGCGCCGGCCTGCGGCGGTCGAGCCAGCCACAGCAGCACCAGTGCAATCAGCAGCAGTCCCCACAGTGCGGCGACCTGTGGCAGCGGCACCCACAATGCAGCCGCGGCCCCGGCGCCGACCAGCGCGATACTGCCCAGCGCCCGCGGCCATGCCACCCGCTCACCGCCGGTCACGCTTGCCATCCTCAGGTTCCCTGCTCGGGAAACGCGTGATCGAGCTCGGCGGCCGGCGGCCGGAAATGATTGCCTTGCAGCATGTCGACGCTGGCCGCGCGCAGCCGCTCGGCGCGCGCCACGGTCTCGATGCGCGGTGCGATCACGCGCAGGTTGTGCGAATGTGCGCCACGCACCACCGCTTCCAGATCTTCATCGGCGAGGTCGGGCGCGAGCTTGATGAAATCGAGCGGCAGGTGTCCGATCCAGCCCGCGTTCACCGCTTCGATGCCGACGCCGGCGAGGCACAGGCGCACGCCCGCGCGCTTCAGCTCCGGTGCCAGCTCGACCAGCGCGCGGAGATGGTTGCGGGTTTCCTCGCAGCGGAACTCGATCACCAGCGATTCCGGCGCCGCGCCCGTGGTAGCGAGGCGCGCGGAGAGTTGCCCGCGCCGGCCGGGGTCCGACCAACCTTGCAGCGACTGGCTGGCGAACAGGCAGACCGGGTCGCCATCGCGCTGGTGCTGCGCGAGGACGTCGATGCAGTGACCGACGACCCACGCGTCGACCGCCGCGATGTAACCCGCGCGGATCGCGGCGGGGATCAGCTCGGCGGCCAGGAATTCCTGTTCGCCATGGTGCAGTCGCAGCAGCGCCTGATAATGTGGGCCCGCGCCGCCGCGGATCGGGATGATCGGCTGGAACACGAGGTCGAACGAGCCGTGCGCCAGTCCCGCCGAAATGCGTTGGGCGAGTGCGTTCGAATCGGGTTCGAGCGCGGAGTGGACCGCGACGCGATCGGGCTGCGCGCGCGCCACCGTCAAGGTGTGCTCGACCGCCGCCAGTGCCATCGCGGATTCGCCGGTCGTGGCATCGAATGCGCATACCGCGGCGTCCAGCCGCACCGCGGAGGCCTGCGTGCCGAAGCGCTCGTCGTCCGCCGCCGTGACCATTTCCCTGGCCAGCGCCGCCAATTCGCGCTCGCTGCGGGCTGGCGAGAAAACCAGGAATCCCGCATGCGCATGACGCGCGGTCATGTAGCCCGTGCGGGCGTGGCGCAGGATGAAATCGCCGAGCTGCGTGAGCACCTGGTCGAAAGCGGCCAGGCCGATGCGGTCGCGCAGGATCGTGGCGTCGCGCAATTCCACGGCCAGCAGGCCGCCCTGCGCGGCGTAGCCGCCCGCCGCGGCAAGGTGTTCGGACAATGCGTCCAGCAATTGCGCGCGTTCGTGCAAGCCGGTCGTGGCGTCGCGGCGGCGCCTGCGCCGCGTGCGGGAGGCGGCCGCGCGCGCGCGCCGCACGCGATTGGTCACGGCGGCGACCAGATGGGTCGGGCGGATCGGCTTCATCAGGAAATCGTCGCCGCCCGCGTCCAGTGCGGCGAATTGGCGGTCCTCGTCCTGGTCGCCGGACAGGAACACGATCGGCGTATTGACGTAGCCCTCGCGCTCGCGGATCAGCGCGGTCAGCTCGAAGCCGTCGCAATCGGGCATGTTGAGGTCGAGCAGCAGCAGGTCCGGCTGGAAGCGGTCCAGTTCCTCCAGCACCGCCAGCGACTCGCCCAGCACGCGGGTTTCCATGCCCGCGCGGCGCAGGATGGCTTGCGCGAACAACGCCTGCGGGGCGTCGTCGTCCACGATCAGGATGCGGTACGGACTTTCCTCATCCACCATCGCCAGTTCCAGTGCGGCGCCCATCGTTTCCGCGGGCGTGGCCGGCAGCGCGATGCAGCGGTCGGCACCCGCGCGCAGCGCGCGCAAGCGCAGTTCGACGTCGGTTTCGCGCAGCAGCGCCAGCAGGTGGACGCGGTGCGCCGGATCGCGCCGCGCTTCGCGCAGGCCGCCGGCGAGCTGTTCCAGCGACGTGTGCGCGTCGGCCACCAGGATGATGAGGTCGGGCGGTGCGCCGTGCAGTTGTTCCAGAAGGCCCGGCAGGTGGTCGAGCAGCGCAACGTCGCAACCCTGCTGGTCGAGGCGCAGCAGCAGTTCGTTGATCAGGGGATCGTCGTCGTTGACGATCCGCACGCGCGGTCCGCGCGGGGAATCGGGTACCGGCGGAACGTCCGGCTGGGGTGCCGACGCTTCATTGGCCGCGGTGGCGCTGGCGACGGCGCCCGCATCCGTGATGCCGAGCTGCAGCCAGTAACCGGGTGGCGGTGTGTCGCAGCGGGGAAACGGCGCCTTGCCCGCGATCGGTGGCGGGTTCTGCATCCATGCGGGCAGGCCGGGACCGCGCGACGACTGCTGCAGGTGCGGGCGCAGGCTGTCCAGCAACGTGTCGATGCCGGTGGTTGCGGCGGCATCGGGAACCTGGTTGGCGCTGACGGCCGGCGCCAGCGCCGATTCCAGCGCCAGCAGGCGCTCGCCGGTTTCCAGCAGCCCGTAGCGGCCGCAGGCGCCGGCCAGTTGCGCGATTTCATCGTGCAGTGTCCGCAACACGTTGCAGTCCCACCCGCTGCGGCACTGCGCACGCGCACGCCGGAGCAGTGTGCGCAGGCGCTGCGGCAGGTGCTGCCGAAACGCCGCCTGCAGCTCCGCGTCGGGCTTCTGCTGGGACAACTGCGATGCCATGTTGGGAAACTCCCCGCTTCGGCAAAACTATAGCAAGGCGCAAGGGCGGAAGTGTGTCCGGCGTGCCGCTTGCTTCGCGCCGGGCAAGGGATCCGTGGCCGGCAAAGCGGATTCGACACCGTTGTCGTGAAACGCCGGGCCATGGCGGGCCGCTCGGGGTTTGGCGATCCCGAACGCGGGCCGGTGAACGGCAGACTCAGCGAAGCGGCGAGCGAGGGTGATCGCGCTAGAACGGCTTGACCACGGCCAGGATCACGATCGCCAGGAGCAGCACGCCGGGGATCTCGTTGAAGCCGCGCAGCTGGCGTGACGACCAGCGGCAATGGTCGTGGGCGAATGCGCGGGTGAGCTTCACCAGCAGCGCGTGGTAGACGAGCAGCAGCAGCACCAGCAGCAGTTTCAGGTGCAGCCAGCCGGCATGCAGGTAGAACGGCTCCGCGACGAGCGTGGCAATGCCGAACGCGACGGCCAGTGCGCCGCCGATGTGGGTCATCACCAGCAGGCGCCGTTCCATCACCTTGAGGCGCTCGCGGATCGAGGCTTCGTCCGCTTCCGCGTGATACACGAACAGCCGCGGCAGGTAAAACAGGCCCGCGAACCAGGTGACCACCCCGATGACATGGAAGGCTTTCAGCCACAGGGGCAGCATCGGTGACTCCATGCGGGGCGGGCGTCGCGTACCACGGCGGCTGCGCGGACGCACCCTGCTCCGCCGGGCGAAGCCATGGGCTGCATCAACGTGGTGTCCCTGCGCGTCGTCGCGGCTGCATGGCGGCTAGTATGCATGCCTTTGCGGATGCGACAACACGTCG
>JBDZUX010000030.1:10763-30586 GCA_040255405.1 Lysobacteraceae bacterium | reverse complement strand
CGCAAGCCCGCGTACGTGTTGCAGGTCTACTTCGGCGACGAGATCGGCCTCCGCAAATCCAGCGCGCAGGCCACCGGGCTGTACGCGCCGCAAACCCTGGTCGGCAAGCTGGTGGTGGGCGTCGTGAATTTTCCGAAGAAGCAGATCGGGCTGCTGATGAGCGAATGCCTGGCCACCGGTTTCACGATGCAAACGGCGACGTCGCACTGTGCGTGCCCGACAAGCCGGTGCCCTTGGGCGCAAGGCTGGGCTGAGGGCAAACATTCACGTAAATGGTGCAATTGTTGCACAAATATGGTGCTTCATTGCTCGCTTCATCCTGCAAGTCATTGGATTGAAAAGCTACAATGACTGGCACGCCGCTTGCACTTTCCAGCCATCCACCCGCCCACGAGCCGCCCATGACCGCCGACAAGGTTCTCGAAACCATCAAGTCCGAAAAGATCGAATTCATCGACCTGCGCTTCGCCGACATGCGCGGCATCGAGCACCACGTGTCGTTCCCCGCGCACGCGCTCGATGCCGATACGTTCGAGGACGGCAAGATGTTCGACGGCTCGTCGATCACCGGCTGGAAGGGCATCAACGAATCGGACATGGTGTTGATGCCCGATCCGGCCACGGCGTTCATCGATCCGTTCGCCGCCCACAGGCAGATGAACATCGTGTGCGACGTGCTGGAGCCCTCCACGATGCAGGCGTACGCGCGCGACCCGCGCTCGATTGCGCGGCGCGCGGAAGCGTTCCTCAAGTCCACCGGTGTCGCCGATACCGCGTTCTTCGGACCCGAACCGGAATTTTTCATCTTCGATTCCGTGCGCTGGCAGAACGACATGGGCCGCGTGTTCTACGAGATCGGATCGGAAGAAGCTTCATGGTCCTCGCGCTACAAATACGAGGAAGGCAACCACGGCCATCGCCCCGGCGTGAAGGGCGGTTATTTCCCGGTGCCGCCGGTGGATTCGCTGCACGACCTGCGCGCGGAAATGTGCACCGTGCTGGAATCGCTCGGGCAGGCGGTCGAGGTGCACCACCACGAAGTCGCCAACGCGGGCCAATGCGAGATCGGCGTCAAGTTCAACACGCTGCTGCGCAAGGCCGACGAACTGCAGACCATGAAGTACGTGATCCGCAACGTCGCGCACGCCAACGGCAAGACCGCCACCTTCATGGCCAAACCCGTGGTCGGCGACAACGGTTCGGGCATGCACGTCCACCAGTCGTTGTCGAAGGATGGCAAGAACCTGTTCGCGGGCGAACTGTATGGCGGCTTGTCGCAGCTCGCGCTGTGGTACATCGGCGGCATCTTCAAGCACGCGCGCGCGATCAACGCGTTCTCCAATTCCACCACCAACTCGTACAAGCGCCTGGTGCCGGGTTTCGAGGCGCCGGTGATGCTGGCGTACTCGGCGCGCAATCGTTCGGCGTCGTGCCGCATTCCGTATGTTTCGAACCCGAAGGGCCGCCGCATCGAAGTGCGTTTCCCCGACCCGATGAACTCTGGCTACCTCACGTTCACCGCGTTGATGATGGCCGGGCTCGACGGCATCCTGAACAAGCTCGATCCGGGTCCGGCCATGGACAAGGATCTCTACGACCTGCCGCCCGAAGAAGAGCGCAACATCCCGCAGGTGTGCGCGTCGCTCGACGGCGCGCTGGAAGCGCTGGATCGCGACCGCGAATTCCTCAAAGCCGGCGGCGTGATGAGCGATGACTTCATCGACGCGTACATCGCGACCAAGATGAAGGAAGTCACCGCGTATCGCGCGTCCACGCATCCCCTCGAGTACCAGATGTACTACTCGATCTGACGGGAGCAAGCCTGCGATGGATCATCCGTTCGCCGACGCCTTCCGCTACAAGGCCTGGGCGAACCAGGACCTGCTGGATCACGGCGAGCGGCAATGGCAAGCGCTGCCGGAGGAGGATGCGCGCTTCTTCGTGCGCATCCTCAACCACACCCATGTGGTCGATCGCATCTTCATCGCCCACCTCACCGGCAAGCCGCACGGCTTCGACGCCGACAACACCGCAGGGACGCCTGCCCTCGCCGCGTTGCGGGCGGCGATGGCCGAGGTGGATGGGTGGCTCGTCACATACACCAAACGAGTCGACGAGGTGGAACTTGCCCGCGACATCCCGTTTGTGTTCACCGACGGTGACCGCGGACGGATGCGGGTAGGTGAAATGCTGCTGCACCTGCTCACGCACGGCAGCAATCATCGGGGCATGGCCGCACGCGTGCTGGCCACGCACGGGCTGGACCGGCCCCGGGATACCTTCACGCGTTTCCTGCACTTGACCTATCCGGAACGCCGCGATGGCGGCACGCACGCCTGAAACGCACGGTCGGACCAACCTCGTGCCTGCAGCGCGATGGATGTCGCGCCTCGCGATCGCGGCCTCGATGTTGGCGCCCGCGTGTGCGCTCGCGCGAACCCCGACGGTGGACAAGGGCGACACGGCCTGGATGCTGGTCGCCACTTTGCTGGTGGCGCTGATGATCGCGCCGGGGCTGGCGCTGTTCTACGGCGGGCTGGTGCGCGCCAAGAACATCCTGTCGGTATTGATGCAGGTGCTGGTGGTCGCCTCGCTCGCGATCGTGCTGTGGATCGCTTACGGATACAGCGTGGCGTTCGATGGTGGCGACGCGTTGATGGGCGACTTCGGCAAGCTGATGTTGCACGGCGTCGATGCCGGTTCGCTGACGGCGACGTCGAGTCCGGGCGCGGCGATTCCCGAGTACGTCTACGTCGCGTTCCAGGGTGCGTTCGCGGCGATCAGTTGCGCGCTGGTGGTGGGCGCCATTGCCGAACGAGCGCGTTTCTCCGCGGTGTTGCTGTTCACCGCGCTGTGGTTCACGTTTGCCTACCTGCCGCTGGCGCACATGGTGTGGGCGCCGGCGGGCTGGCTGTTCCGCATGGGGGCGCTGGACTTCGCGGGCGGCACGGTGGTGCACATCAACGCCGGCGTGGCCGGTCTGGTCGGTGCGTACATGCTGGGACCGCGCATCGGATTCGGGCGCGAACGCCTGTCGCCGCACAGCTTGCCGCTGACGTACACCGGCGCGGCGCTGCTGTGGGTCGGATGGTTCGGCTTCAACGCGGGTTCCGCATTGGAGGCCAGCGGCGTCGCCGCGCTGGCCTTCCTCAACACCATGGTTGCGGCCGCGGCAGCCGTGCTGGCGTGGAGCGCGGTCGAAGCCATGTTCCGCAAACGCGCATCGATGCTGGGTGCGGCATCCGGCCTGGTAGCGGGCCTGGTGGCGATCACGCCGGCCTGCGGCAGCGTCGGGATCGGCGGCGCCTTGTGCATCGGTGGCGCGGGCGGCCTGGCCGGATTCTGGGGCGTCAACGTTTTGAAGCGCCGGTTGCGGGCGGACGACTCACTGGATGTGTTCGGCATCCACGGCGTGTGCGGCATCGCCGGCGCGCTGTTGACCGGCGTGTTCACTTCCCCCGCACTGGGTGGCACCGGCACGGCAGCCTATGCCGTGTTCCGTCAACTCGGGGTGCAGGCGTTGAGCGTGGCGATTACCGTGTCGTGGTCGGGGCTCGTCGCCCTTGTCGCATTTTTCGCCGCCCGTCGGCTGCTCGGCCTGCGGGTCCATCACGATGCGGAGCGCCAGGGGCTCGACATCAGCAGCCACGGCGAATCGGCTTATGAGCTTTGAAAGCATGGCCCGCGCGGCCGGCACGATCCGCATGGCGACGGCGACGGATGCCGCCGCTGTCTGCGCCATCTACAACCATTACGTCACCGACACGATCGTGACGTTCGAGGAGCAACCGGTTGCGGTGGCCGACATGCGCTCGCGCATGGCTGCGGTTCTCGAAAAATTGCCGTGGCTGGTGCTCGAACGTGACGGCGACACGGCCGGCTACGCCTATGCCTCGCCCTGGAAAACGCGCATCGGCTACCGGTTTTCGGTCGAGAGTTCGATCTATCTCGCGCCCGCATCTGTCGGTCTCGGACTCGGCGCCGCGTTGTACCGCGGTCTGCTTGATGAGCTGCGCCGGCGCAACATCCATTGCGTGATCGGCGGCGCCGCGCTGCCCAATCCGGCGAGCGTCGCCTTGCACGAAAAACTTGGTTTCACCCAGGTCGCGCACTTTCGCGAGAACGGGTTCAAGTTCGGCCGCTGGATCGACGTCGCGTATTGGCAACGCCTGCTTTGAGCGCGTTTCAGGCGGCGCGGTCCAGCGCCACGATCATCGCGCCCGTGCTGTAGGCAACGCGGTTCCTGCCGTTCTGCTTCGCGTGGTACAGCGCCGCGTCGGCGCGCCGGAACAGGCTGCCGATGTCTTCCTGCGGCTCCATTTGCGCGACGCCGAAGCTGCAGGTCAGGTCGAGTTTGTTCGACCACAGGTTGCGGCTGATCAGCACCCGAAGCTTTTCGGCGATATTGAATGCGGCATGCAGCGGCGTGTCGGCACACACCAGCACGAACTCCTCGCCACCCCAGCGGCACAGTCCATCGTCCTCGCGCGTGTGGCCCTTCAGGAATGCCGCGAGTTCCGCCAGCAATTCGTCACCGGCGAGGTGACCGTAGCGGTCATTGACGGATTTGAAGTGATCGACGTCCACGAAGATCACCGACAATGCGTTCTGCTTCGCGCGCGCCTGCAGTACCAGGGTGAACAGGCTGTTGCGCAAACCGGCGCGGTTGTGCAGGCCGGTGAGATCGTCGTGGGTGGCTGCCGCTTCGAGTTCCTGGCGCTGCAATTCGAGCGCGGCGTTGACGCGTTCCAGCTCCTGTTTTTCGCGCTGGATGGCGCGCATCGCCCGACGCGAGCGGACAATGCCGCCGGTCACGAACAACAATGCGGCGATGGTCCACGCCGCCAGGATTGCAGACAGCAATTGCAGCATCGAAATCCATTTGCCGTGGAATGCGATGGATTTGACGCTGACCGTGTAGTCGCCGGCCATCGCGAAATCGCCCGTGGCCACTTCCAGCACGGTGACGTTGCGAAGATCCGGCATCGAATCGGCGGGGGCGATGGCGCGGCTTCCGATCCACCACGGCGCAACCTGGAAGATCTTCAGCGGCAGGATCAAGGGGTGCGGTTCTTCGCGCGGGATGTACTGCATCTGGTTGACCTTCAGCGAAGCCGGGTCGCCTTGGCGCGCGTAGTGCGGATCGAAATTGCGCAGGTACACCCGTACCGGCAGCTTGTCCGTTCCGGGGGTATCGATGTCCAGCGCGATCGTGCTGAAGCGCGAAAGGTCGATGCCGCGGGTGGTCTCCGACAGGGCCACGCTGAAGCCGCAGTAAGGCGTGGCATAGTCGGCGTTCAGTTTGCAGTGCAGTTCGAGCGCGGAGGGCGTCTTCCGGACCGCGCCTATGCTTTGGCCGCCCATGGCACGATCGTCGTACGGCCAGACCGCATGGTGATCGGCACCCGTCAGCTGCAGTGACCGGTTCATGCCGTAGTGATGCCACAGCACCAGGCATCCCGAGAGCGCCAGCAGGCACACCAGCCCCCGGATCGGGTCCATGGCACCATTGCGGTCCTTTGACAAAGCAGCAGCCTCACCGAATCCACGCTTGGCATTTGCCCAACGACGACGAGAGGTCGGCAAGCCATCGGGCATTTGCGCACGTCGTATCCCGTTTATCGGCGTCCCCATTGCGCCGTTGAGGCAAATTGTCAATTCTTTGGAACGGTGACATTTCCTTGAGACGTTTGCGCAGCGTGGATGCAGTGGTCCGGCATCGCGCCTATGCTTGGGGCATGTCTGCTGCCAACCTTGCCCTGTTCGAGGACCCACCGCCCGCGGGGGCGCGCGAGCAGCTCGCGCCCGGTGCGTGGGTGCTGCGCGGCTTCGCCCTCGATCATGCCCGCGCGTTGTTCCGTGAAATCGAACGCATCGCGGCGTTGTCGCCATTCCGGCACCTCGTCACGCCCGGTGGCAAGACCATGTCGGTGGCGATGACGAACTGCGGTGAGGTCGGCTGGTTCAGCGACCGCCGCGGCTACCGCTATGCGGCCATCGATCCCGAAACGGGCAAGCCGTGGCCGACGATGCCTGGGCCGTTGGTCCGGCTCGCGCGCGCGGCCGCACGGGCAGCGGGCTTCGATGAATACGCCCCCGACGTGTGCCTGATCAACCGTTACGAAATCGGCGCGCGCCTCACCCTGCACCAGGACCAGGATGAACGCGATCGCCGCGCCCCGATCGTGTCGGTATCGCTGGGGCTGCCGGCCACGTTCCTGTTCGGCGGGCTCGCGCGGCGCGAACCACAGCGGCGCGTGCCGCTCGTTCACGGCGACGTGGTGGTCTGGGGCGGCCCTTCGCGGATGCGCTACCACGGCGTGCTGCCGGTCAAGGCCGGCAAACGTCCCCTGACCGGTGAGCGGCGTTACAACTTGACATTCCGCGTGGCGCGCTAGCAGCCGTCAAGCCCCGAGCGGCCGCAGGATGCGTTGCACCGGTGCGGATCAAGCACTAGATTGGTGCAATGCCATGCACCAACCCGGATGCCGGATCGATCGACGAACTCACCACCGGGGTGGCTGGGCTGGACGCGGCGTTGCGGGTGGCGCAGGCCAACCCGGCGTTTGTCGAACACACCGGATTCGGGCTTTCGCGGGTCGCGGGCCACACGCTCGCCGTCCTCCAACCAGCGGGCGCACGCCTGCACGAGTGTGCGGTGCGGGCGCTGCGACAAGGCGCCACCCTGCACCTGCGCGATGCCACGGTATGCGCGATGCCGGGTCGCGAGGCACGGCTGGACTTCACGTTCACGCCCGGACACGCCGGCGTGTGGGTCGAAGTGCATCCGGCTGCGCCGATCCCGGATGCATCGCGCGTGTCCGAATCGTTGCGCGGTTTCGCGCACGAAATCCGCAACCCGTTGGCGGCGATCTCGGGCGCGGCCCAGTTGCTGGAACAACGCGCCGGCGCTGCGCGCGAGCGCAGCCTGGCGCAACTGATCCGCGAGGAGTCGGCGCGGCTCGCGACCCTGGCCGAACGCCTGCTGGGCACGCGCAGCACGATGGCGACGCGCGTGGTCAACGTGCACGCAATCCTCGAACGCGCGTCGGAACTGCTGCGGACCGAACGCGGCGATGTCGCCGTGGCGCGGGACTACGATCCGAGCCTGCCCGCGTGGCACGGCGACCCCGACCGGTTGCTGCAGGCGACCTTGAACCTGGTGCGCAACGCCGCGGAAGCCCACGCGACGCGCATCGTCCTGCGCAGTCGCGCCGAAGCCGGTTGGCGCGATGCGCACGGCCAGCGCGTGCCGGCGCTGCGCATCGAGGTCGAGGACGACGGCGACGGCGTACCCGAGGCGATCGCCGCGACATTGTTCGAACCGATGGTGTCGGGGCGTGCCGACGGCACCGGCCTCGGTCTCGCGCTGGCGCGCGAAATCGCCCGTGAACACGGCGGCGACCTGACCCTTTGGCCGCGTGCGGTAGGCGCCTGTTTCGTGTTGCTGTTGCCGCGCCGGCCGCGCGCGGGAGAACCCGGATGAGCGCAATCCTCGTCGTCGACGACGATCGGGCGGTGCGCTTCGTGCTGGCGACGGCGCTGCGCGAAGCCGGCCACGAAGTCGCTGAATTCGCCGACGCCGAAGGCGCGCGAGCCGCGTTGCGCCGGGGCACGCCGAAACTGGTGGTGTGCGACGTGCGCCTTCCCGGCACGAACGGCCTCGTCTTGCTCCGCGACATCAAGGCCACGCATCCGGCGTTGCCGGTGATCGTGATGAGCGCCTTCACCGACATCGCGACCACCGCTGCGGCGTATCGCGAAGGTGCTACCGATTACCTGCCCAAGCCCTTCGATCTCGCGCAGGCCGTGGCGGCGGTGCAACGCGCCCTGCACGAATCGGAACAAACGAAGGCCGTGGCCGATGCACCGACGCCGCGTCACGCGTTGCTTGGCGAAAGCGCGCCGATGCGCGGCGTGTTCCGTCTGATCGGACGGGTCGCGGCCAGCGACTTGAACGTGCTGATCACCGGCGAAACCGGCACCGGCAAGGAACTGGTCGCGCGCGCACTGCACCAGGAAAGCGCGCGCCGCGCGCGGCCGTTCGTCGCGCTCAACACCGCCGCGATCCCCGCGGAACTGCTGGAGTCGGAATTGTTCGGTCACGAGGCCGGCGCCTTCACCGGGGCGCAACGGCGCATGGCCGGACGCTTCGAACAAGCCGAAGGCGGCACGCTGTTCCTCGATGAAATCGGCGACATGCCGTTGGCGCTGCAGACGCGACTGCTGCGCGTGCTGGCCGGGGGCGAGTTCTATCGCGTGGGCGGGCGCGAACTGATCCGCAGCGACGTGCGCGTGCTGGCGGCGACGCATCAGGATCTCGACGCCAAGGTCGCGCGGGGCGAATTTCGCGCCGACCTGATGCATCGTCTCGACGTGCTGCGCATCCACCTGCCCGCGTTGCGCGACCGCCGCGCCGACATCCCGCTGCTGGCGAAACAGTTTCTCGCCGCTGCGGCGCAGGACCTGAAACTGCCCGACAAGCACTTCGCGCAGGCGGCGTTGCAGGCGCTGGGGAAGATGGACTTTCCCGGCAACGTGCGGCAACTGGAAAACCTGTGCCGCCGGCTTGCAGTGATCGCGCCCGGTGCGACGATCCGGCGCGAAGACCTCGACGAGGCCAGTACGCCCATGCGTCCGTGGTCGGCGGCAGCGAGCCTGCCCTGGGAATCGGCGCTGCGCGCATGGGCCGATGCGGAGCTCGCCGCCGGCGCGGAAGACTTGCACGCCCACGCACGCGAACGCTTCGAGCGCGTGCTGCTGGACGCTGCGTTGGCGGCGCACGATGGCCATCGGCAGCACGCGGCGAAAGCACTGGGGCTGGGGCGCAATACGCTGACGCGCAAACTGGGCAGCTCGCGTCCGCGGCGCGGCGGAACCAACGAGGAAGGATGATGGCGATGGCAGTCGATGTCCGCACGGCGAAGGTTTCCGACATTCCGTTCCTGGTCGACTGCAACGTCGCGATGGCATCGGAGACCGAGCACAAGACGCTGGATCGGGCGGTGCTGACCCGCGGCACGCAGGCGGTGTTCGACGATCCGCGACGCGGGTTCTACCTGATCGCCGAACGCGACGGCGAGCCGGCCGGTTGCCTGCTGATCACCTACGAATGGAGCGACTGGCGCAACGGCGACTGGTGGTGGTTCCAGAGCGTGTACGTGACGCCCGCCGCGCGCCGCGGCGGCGTGTTTCGCGCCTTGTACGCGGAAGTCGAACGACGCGCGCGCGCGGCGGGCGCGGTCGGCTTGCGCCTGTATGTCGAACGCGACAACGCGCGTGCGCGGCAAACCTACGCCTCGCTCGGCATGGAGGAAGAGGCGTACAAAATGTTGCGGCGCGGGTTCTCGATCCTCGTGTAGGAGCCTGCCTGCAGGCGACCAAACCCCGTCGATTGCGAGAAACGCGTGAATCGGCGTCAGGCGTCTGAAGCACGGCCCGCGCGCGGGCGCGCTCCTACAATGAAATCCCGAGCCTCCAGGAGCCCGCAACATGATCCCCCAAACTCGCCGCGTCGCCGTGCTCGGCGGCACCCGCATCCCGTTCTGCAAGCGCGATACCGCGTACGCCGATCTCGGCAATTTCGGGATGAGCGTGGAAGTGCTGGGCACGCTGGTCGAGAAGTTCGGCCTGCACGGCCTGGAGCTGGGCGAGGTCGCGTTCGGCGCGGTGATGAAGCATCCGGCCGACTGGAACCTCGCGCGCGAAGCGCTGCAATCGTCCGGTCTCGCGATGACGACGCCCGGCTTCACCACCGCGCGCGCGTGCGGCACCTCGCTCGACAACGCGATCCTGATTGCGCAGAAAATCGCGACCGGCCAGATCGAGGCCGGCATCGGCGGCGGCTCGGATACCACCAGCCAGGTGCCGTTGACCTATTCCAATCGCCTGCAGCAACGCCTGCTGGATTTGAATCGTGCGAAAACCTTCGGTCAGAAACTGCGCGCCGCGACGCGCGGCTTCCGCCTGCGCGAATTGAAACCGCAGGTGCCCGGTGTGGTCGAGCCGCGCACGGGCCTTTCGATGGGCCAGCACTGCGAGAAGATGGCGCGCGAGTGGAAGATTGGCCGCGCCGAGCAGGACCGGTGGGCGCTGGAAAGCCATCGCAAGCTCGCGGCCGCCTACGACACCGGCTTCTTCGATGACCTGGTGGTTCCGTTTCGCGGCGTGGCGCGCGACAACCTGTTGCGCGCCGACACCACGCTGGAAAAACTGGCCGCGTTGAAACCGGCATTCGATCGCAGCTCGGGGCAGGGGACGCTCACGGCCGGCAACTCATCCGCCTTGTCCGATGGCGCGGCGGCGGTGCTGCTGGCCAGCGACGACTGGGCCGCGGCACGCAAGCTGCCAGTGCTGGCGTACCTCACGTTCGCGCAAGTCGCGGGCGTCGATTACGTGCACGGGGAGGGGCTGCTGATGGCGCCGACCATCGCGGTGCCGCGGATGCTGCAACGCGCGGGACTGACCCTGCAGGATTTCGACTTCTATGAAATCCACGAAGCCTTTGCCGCGCAGGTGCTGTGCCAGTTGCGCGCGTGGGAGTCGGCGGATTATTGCCGGAACCGTCTCGGTCTGGCCGCGCCGCTGGGCGCGATCGACCCGGCGAAGATCAACGTGCATGGATCGAGCCTTGCGACCGGCCACCCGTTCGCCGCCACCGGCGCGCGGATCGTGGCGACGCTCGCGAAACTGCTGGCGCAGAAGGGCTCGGGCCGCGGCCTGATATCCATCTGCACCGCGGGCGGCATGGGTGTGGTCGCGATCATGGAGCGGCCATGACTGCAAAGGTCTGGCGTGGTTCTCCATACGCCACACGAAGATGGCCTCATGATCTCGTCATTCCGGACGCCGCCCAGCGGCGATCCGGAATCGTTTGACGCGTTGACGCGATTCGCCGTTTGACTCGAACATGCGATAGCCGCGAAACCGATTCCGTGCTGTCGCGCGGTCCCGGAATGACGGCCAGTCCGTAGTTGGGCTGAATGCAATGAAGCCCAACGGCTGCTGCTTGATGATGTTGGGTTTCCGCCGATGAAGCCGGCGTCAGCCCAACCTGCGAGCAACCGGTGACGCCGCGGTTTACCCGACCTTGAACAGCGTCGGTTTCCATGCGCCGCTGGCGTAGGAATCGCGGCGGCGGCGGTGCATGCGGGCGATGGCCTCGGCGGCGCGGGCGTCGGCCCAGTCGGCGCGTTGCACCATCAGCTTGGCCGGATCCTCGCCGCGCGCGCGCGCCTCGTCGTTGCGCCACCCGCAGAAATCGTCGTAGGCCTCGATTTCGAATTGGAGGTCGCGACGGCACAACTCGATCATGATCGCGTCGTCGAGGAAGCCGAGCACCGGCACCCGGTCGGGGATGGAATCCTCGGGATTGGCCAGGTAGGCCAGCGCCGCCAACACGCGGTGGCGGTCCTCGTCGGGCAGGTTGAAGCCTACGTCGCCGGCCATCGAAATCAGGGATTCGACGCTGCCGAGGCGCTCGGCGATGAACGGCGGCGCCTGCTGGGCGCCACGGGTCTCGTCCAGCAGCGCCTGCGCGGCGGTGATGATCTTGTCGGGATTCTGGTTCTGGATGCCGGCCTCGACCTCATGCATGCCCTTGACGAAGAACTGCAGGTCGTCATCGCTCAACTGGATGTTGATGTCCATCGGCATGGCTTGAATCCTCGAACTGGGGCGGCAGAATGCGCCAGCCTACCGACCTGCCTTTGGCCCGTCAATCATTGGTCACCTGCGCAGCGGCTTTGGTGAAGAGTCAGGCCGTGGAAGGCCGTTCCGGTATCCAGCGGGGCACCGGACCTGCACGACCCGCGTACGCTTGGAGCGCGGCGTGCATGGGTGAACGCAAACCTAGAGGATCCCCTGGATGCCTGCGCCGAACGCGGTGATGAAACGCGTGATGATGGCAGTGAGCGACAGGTTGACTTGCGGAAAGTCGCCGACCGGTTCCCAGCATTTCAGGAAATCCGGGTCGGTGGCGGGCACCGGTTGGCAGCCGGGCTTCAACTGGTAGCTGGTGGCGTAGGCCCACGGCCAGATGTCGAAAATCGGCAGCTTGCGCGAGACGTCGCCGATCGCCCGGCTGACGTCGCCGATGATCGGAATCGGGTGCCGTGGCGCAACCAGCCACGCGTTCTGCGGCGCAGCGTCGCGCAGGATCACCGCGCGCAGCTGGTCGGCAAACGCCGGGTCGTCGATGATGATGCCGCCCTCGGTGTTGTAGTCGGCCGAACGCGGGTCGAAATTGTGCGAGCCGACCATCGCGATGCGACCGTCCACCACCAGCGATTTCGCGTGCAGGCTGATGCGCGGGCCGGGACTGCCCGGTTCGATCGGCGCGCGGCCGCCGCGATGCGCCGAGGATGCCTCCGACCCGAAACCGGACAGGCGGTAATAGTCGCCGAGCATTGCGGCGGCGTCGGCGGGATGCGGCATCAACTCGTGGATTCGGAAACCATAGTCCACGAGGTATTTCTTGTGGTGCTTGTAGGACAGCGCATACACCCCGATCGCATCGGTGGAGGCCAGCGAATTGGTGGATACGACCACCGCGACCGGCGGCTGTTTTTTTTGCAGCGCCTTGAAGATTTCCCCGGCACGGCGCGTCAGCACCAGGTAGGGTGTCTGCAGCACGACTTGATCGTGCGCGTCCGACAACATCTTCATGAGGTCGCGCGTCAGTTCGCGCGAGTCCGGCCCGTGCACCGCTTCGGCCTTCGAGGGCAGGTCGTAGAAGTAATCGACCAGCCCGACGTCCAGGCTGTGGTCGAGCAGGTTGTCCGCCAGCCACTGGGGGTCTTCCGCGTCCGCACGCGCGGATGCCACCCGCTGCGGATCGGCAAAGACGGGCTCCATCCAGGGCTGGGCATCGAATGGATGTTTCAGGATCCGGGCGTTGACGTCCCTCAGGTGCGTCAGCGGCACCGCGCGATGGTTTTGCCAGAAGAGGTCGAAGCTTTTTTCCATCTGGCGCCCGGCGGGTCCCGCCACCAGCACGTCGCGATCCAGGAAATCCATCTGCGGATCCCAGTCGTAGTAACTGTTGGCGTAATTGCGGCCGCCCACGACGCCGACCTCGTCATCCACCAGGAACAGTTTGTTGTGCATCCGCTGGTTGAACTTGTGAAAGCAGCACAACACGCTCGCCGCGTATTCGATGTAATTGCTGCGGGCGCTGTCGAAGGTCGGGTTGTACAACTTGATGTGCAGGTTCACGCTGGCGCGCGCCAGCCGCGACAGCAGTTGCGGGTCGTTCAACGAGCCGAGTTGATCGGCGAGGATGCGTACCTGCACGCCGCGCCGCGCCGCCTGCACCAGCTCGTCCAGCACCAGCATGCCGGCGTCGTCCTTGGACCAGATGTAGGTCTGGATGTCGATGGATTTTCGGGCGCCCCGGATCAGGTTGAGGCGCGCCACCAGCGCGTTCTGGCCGACGTTGAGCAGCGTGACGGTATTGCGCGGATGCCCGGGGCTGGAGTCGGCGATCGCGCGATCGGCCTGCGCGAGGAACGGCGAGGGTTTGGCGCACCGATCGGCGTTTTGGCAATCGATGCGGCTGTCCGCCGTCAGGGCGACGATGTGGTCGGCGCGCTGGATGCGCTTGGTGGAAAGCGGCGCGCAGCCCGCGAGCAGCAGCAGCGTCAGGGCGCACATGCACACGCCGAATTTTGCGCGCGAAGGTTTCAGCATCGCCCGGATCATACGGGGGCTGTCAATGCGCCGCCGCCGGCTCGCCAAGGCTGATCCGCAGATCCAGTTCCACCTTGTCCGCAAGCACGCCGCGCCATGCGCCCATCCCGAAGCGCGAGCGCACGATCACACCCCGCACCCGGATCGCGCAGGCCAGCGGCTGGTGCGGGCACTCCGAGGGCAACAAGGCGAGGTGCACCGGGCGGCTTTCCCCATGCAGGGTCAGCAGGCCCCGCAACGTGCCGCCACCCGCCAGTTCGTCCAGCGGGAATGGATCGGAGTCGAAACGGATGACCGGGAAGCGGGCCGCGTCGAAAAAGCGGGGACCGAGCGCGTGCACGCGCGCATCGGCGTCGTCCATTTCGAGGCCGGCGACATCGAGCGTGGCATCGACCTGCACCAGGTCCGTGCCGGAGTGGGTGTCGGTGCGGCGCAGCGTCCCGAAAACCCCGGGAAACGTGCCGCGCACGTGGGCGAACAGCAGCTTGCGCACGCTGAATTGCGCTTGCGATCGGGCGGCATCGATCGACCAGGTGTGCGCGCCCGAGTCGGGCGGTGTTGCCGGCAGGACGCTCGTTCCCGCGAGCAGGGCGATGAGCAGCGCCGGCTTCAGGGCGACCATAGCGCGTGCAAACGGCCGTGCCCGGGTTCGAGCGCACCGTCGGTCAACTCGATCCACGCCACGGTCGCAGGCGACATGCCGCGCGCGCCCGCGGATCGGCCTTCGGTCAAAAGCGCCAGCAATTCTTCCATGCCGGGATTGTGGCCCACCAGCAATACCTGCCGCGCGTCCGGTGCGTGGTTTTCGACCAGCGCCAGCAATTCGCCGGGGGTGGCGTGGTAGATCGCGTGCACGAATTGCGCCTGCGGCATGCGCAGTGCCTTGCCCACCGCGTCGGCGGTCATCTGGGCGCGTCGCGCGGGCGAGCACAGCACGGCGTCGGGCGCAGCGTGGTGTTCGGCCAGCCACGCGCCGGCCGCGCTCGCCTGCGCCTCGCCGTGCAGGCTCAACGGGCGTTCGGTATCGCGTCCGTCCGGTCCGGCCGTCATGGCTTCGGCGTGCCGCAGCAGCAACAATTCACGCATGATCGGGCGTACTCACTGGCCGGTCGACGCCGCGCCGTCGGGCGCCGGGGCTTCCAGCGGGACCTGGTTGGCGCGCAGGGTGGACAGCATCAGGCTGAGTTCGGTGCCGCCGTTGCGTGCGGTGGCCAACCATTGCGAAGCCTGCGAGCCATCGGTGAGCGCGCGTTGCAGCAGGGATGAATACTGGTGCACCTGCCAGGCGAGGTTCTGGCTGGCCTGCTCGTTCCGGGACTTCTCGCCGGGTTTCAGCGTGCCCTGGATGTGCAGCCCCACCGCGCGCGCGATCGGGCTGGACCCCCACTGCAGGGTGTGCGCGAGTTCAAGGCAGTCGCTGGTGAGCTCGTCGTCCTTCGCCGCCTCGTCACCGCACAGTTGTTCCAGCGGGCCAAAAGCGGGGCGGATGTGGTCCTGGGTGCTCATCACCGCCACCAGCATGCGCACGCCGTCGGCGTTGTCCGGTTGTCCGTCGTGCGCACCCTGCATGGTGTCGGGCAACGGCGGCAGCACCGCGGTGGCCTTGGCGACACCTGCCAGCGTCCTGCCGAAGTAGTCATCGTAGGTCTTCGCGGCCGCGGCTTGCTTCAACGCGGCGCGTTCGGCCTTGTCGTCCTTGTCGCGCGCGGCCACGTCCAGCGCCACCATCCAGACCGCGGCGTTGTCGGTGGCGTGCCGCTTGAGCCAGGCGAAGGCTTGCGCGTTGGGGCAATCCTTTTCCGATTTGCAGACGTCGAGCCGCGCCCATTCGGCGGCGGCGCCGGCATCAGGCGCCGCCGCGGCGCGCTGGCTGAGCGCGTCGAAGTCGAGTCCCTGCGTCGGGTTCTGGAACGGCTTGGCGAGCATCGCGGCGCCCAAAAGGTAATCCGGGTCGGCGCGCAACGCGACCACGCTGACCAGGTCATGCTGGTATTGGCGGATTGCCTGCATGCGCTGGCGATCGGCGGGCGAAAGTTTTTCCTCGGCGGGCGCGGCGGCGCTCGAAGCGGACGTGGCAGCCGATTCCGACTGCGTCGCCAGCGGTTTCGCGGGCGCGGTGCCGGCGATCAGCAGCGCGGCAAGGGCGGTGACGGGCGTGGCGTGGCGCATGGCGGGTACCGACAAGGCAATCCGGGGAAAGCTAGGGGCGTACGGGTGAATGCGGGCTGGCCGGCACGGCAGGTTGGCCGCAGGGTGGTCGCGGCCGCCCCGCACGGCTAGGTCGACGGCGTTTCACGCATGAACTCCGGCTGCGCCAGCGCGGCGCGGTGGATGTCGGCGTTGTAATAGCGCGTCGCGAACGCCTTGGCTCTTGCGTCGTGTTCGCGGAATGCGGCTAGATCGCCGTCCTTGCGCGCGAGCGTGCAGCTCCACCAGCCGGTCGGGTAGCACGGTTGCGGAAAGGGCAGGGTCCGGGTTGCGGAAAATCCCACCTCGCGCATCGCGCCCTGCATCGACCGGATCAGGTCCAGCAGCACCAGCGGCGATTCCGATTGCTGCACAAGGATGCCGCCTTCGCGCAGCGCGCGGAAACAGCTTGCGTAGAACCTGGCGTTGAACAGGCCTTCGGCCGGGCCGACCGGGTCGGTCGAATCGACGATTACCACGTCCAGCGAATCGGGCGCGGCATCGGCCATGTACTTGATGCCGTCGTCGAACAGCAGCCTTGCGCGCGGATCGCCGTTGGATTCGCACAGCTCGGGGAAGTATTTTTCCGCGAGGCGGGTGACGCGCTCATCGATGTCGATCTGGGCGACGCTTGCGACTTCCGGATGGCGCAGCACTTCGCGCAACGTGCCGCAGTCGCCGCCGCCGATGATCGCCACGTTGCGCGGGGCGGCGTGCGTGTACAGCGCCGGGTGCGTCATCATTTCGTGGTACAGGAAATTGTCGCGGCTGGTCAGCATCGTGCAGCCGTCGATCACCATCAGGTTGCCCCAGTCGGTGGTGCGATAAACCTCGATGTGCTGGAACGGTGTCTGTTCGTCGGCCAGTTTCTCGGCCACGCGATAGCCGATGGACGAGCCGGAGGCCTCGTGCTTTTCGGTAAACCAGTCGGACGACATGCCAGGAAATCCTGTTGGAGAACGCACGATTGTAACGGCCGGCCCGGACCCTCGCGTTACAATGACGGTCGTCGATCCCGCGGCGATGGTGGCTTCCGGTCGGCGAACACGTTGCGTCAAGGCCCGCCGCTGCGACGTTCCACTCCTCGTTATCCGGAGAACCACGATGACGAACGCCTGGAACATCGATACTGCCCGTTTCGCGTATTCGGTCGCGCACTGGAGCGACGGTTACGTCGACATCGATCCGCGGGGCCGCGCCGTGATGCGTCCGCGCGGCGAGGAAGGCCCTGCGATCGCGCTGGACGATGCGATCGCGCGGGCACGGGCCATGGGCTTGCGCCTGCCGCTGCTGCTGCGCTTTCCGGACATCCTGCTCGATCGCCGCGCAAAATTGCGTGCCGCTTTTGCCGGCGCGATGCGCGCGCACGACTATCCGGGCGGCTATACCGCGCTTTATCCCATCAAGGTCAACCAGCAACGCGCGGTAGCGGGTACCCTGGCGCAGGGTCCGCTGTCGCCGCGCGCCGCCGGCACCGGCTTCGGACTGGAAGCCGGTTCCAAGCCCGAACTGCTGGCGGTGCTGGGGCTGGCGCAACCGGGCTCGCTGGTGGTCTGCAATGGTTACAAGGATGCGGAATACATCCGGATCGCGCTGATCGGCCGCAAGCTCGGCATCGACGTGGTGATCGTGATCGAGAAGCCTTCCGAACTCGAACACGTCATTTCGGAATCGAAGGCGCTCGGCGTCGAACCGAAACTCGGGGTGCGCGTGCGGCTGGCCTCGATCGGCGCCGGCAAGTGGCAGAACACCGGCGGCGACAAGAGCAAGTTCGGGCTGACGCCCGCGCAACTGCTCGCGCTGGTCGGGCGCCTGCGCGAGGCGAACCTCACGCATACGATGCGCCTGCTGCACTTCCACATGGGTTCGCAGATTTCCAACCTGCGCGACATCGCGGCCGGCATGCGCGAGGCGGTGCGGCATTTCGCGGAATTGCGCGTGGCGGGCCTGCCGCTCGATCACGTCGATGTCGGCGGCGGCCTCGGCGTCGATTACGAGGGCACGCGCTCGCGTGGCGAATGTTCGATCAACTACGACGTCGCCCAGTACGCCGATGCCGTGGTCGCGCCGCTGGCCGCCGCGTGCGCCGAATGGAACCTGCCGCCGCCGCGGGTGCTCACCGAATCCGGTCGCGCCATGACGGCGCACCATGCGGTATTGGTGGTCAACGTCAGCGAAGTGGAACCCGCGCCGGATGGCGCGCCGCCGCCGGAAGCGGCGGGCGAGGCCGCGGTGCTGCGATCACTGCGCGACACACTGGCCGCGCTGGACAAGCGGCCGGTGCGGGAAATCTGGCAGGACGCCCAGCAGTACTTGCACGAAGGCCACGCGCTGTACGCGCAAGGCGCGCTCGATCTGGCGCAGCGCGCGAAGCTGGACGCACTGTTCCACGCCATTGCGCTCGGCGTGCGCGCGCGCCTGAAACCCGACGAGCGCTCGCATCGGGAAATCATCGATGCGCTCGACGTGAAGCTGGTCGACAAGTACTTCTGCAATTTCTCGGTCTTCGAATCCATCCCGGATGTGTGGGCGATCGACCAGGTCTTCCCGATCATGCCGTTGACGCGCCTCGACGAACAACCGACGCGGCGCGGCACGCTGGCCGACCTCACCTGCGATTCCGACGGACGGGTCGACGTGTACGTGGAATCGGGCGACCTCGATGTCAGCCTGCCGCTGCACGAACTGCGGCCGGGCGAGCCGTACCGGCTCGGCATCTTCCTGGTCGGCGCGTACCAGGAGACGCTCGGCGACATCCACAACCTGTTCGGCGATACCGACGCGGTGAACGTCCGCATCGAAGGCGATGCATTCACGCTGGACGGCGCGCGCCGCGGCGATTCCGCCGACATGCTGCTGGACTACGTCGGCTACAAGCTTGACGACCTGCGCGCGGCGTATCGCGAGAAACTCTTTGGCGCAGGCCTTGATGGCGACGCTGCGCGGCATATCGAAGCGGCGCTGGAAGCAGGCCTGACTGGCTACACTTACCTGCGCGAAACCTGAGCCTTACGCGTCGCGCGCGACCTGCAGCCCGGCCGCCGATTGGCTGACCGGCATGACCTCGATGCGGTTGATGTTGAGGTGCGGCGGCAGGTTGGCGACCCACCACAGGGTGTCGGCGATGTCGTCGGCGACGATGGGATGCGCGCCTGCGTACAGCTTGTCCGATGCGGACTGGTTGCCCCCCGTGCGCACCAGCGTGAACTCGGTTTCGGCCATGCCGGGTTCGATGTTGGTCACGCGCACCCCGGTGCCGTGCAGGTCGGTGCGCAGGTTCGTGGAAAAGTGCGTCACGAATGCCTTGGTGCCGCCGTACACGTTGCCGCCGGTGTACGGGTACGTACCGGAAATCGAGCTGATGTTGGCGATCGCGCCACGGCGCTCGATCAACCTCGGCAACAGCAGTCGCGTCAACGTGACCAGTGCAGTGATGTTGGTGTCGATCATCTGCCGCCACTGCGCCAGGTCGCAATCCTGTGCCTTGGCGGTGCCGAGCGCGAGGCCGGCGTTGTTGACCAGCAGGTCGACGTTCCGGAAAGCTTCCGGCAGCACCTCCAGCGTGGCGCGCGTCGCGGCTTCGTCGCGGATGTCGAACGCGGCCGTGTGGACGCGGTCGGCGCCGAATCGCTCGACCAGTTGCGCGAGGCGTTCGGCGCGGCGTGCGCAGGCGATCACGCGCCAGCCGTTTTCCGCGAACTTCGCCGCGATGGCGGCGCCGAAGCCGGCGGATGCGCCGGTGACGAAAGCTGTTTTGCCGGACATGACCTGACTTGCTCCAAAAAAAACCGATTACTCGCCGCGTCCTGCAGCTCGCCCTACGGGCCATCGGCTGCGCCGATGTTCGCTCCGGCGTCCGTCCTTCGCAGTCCGGGCTCCGCGTTGCGCGCGGCCCCGGAATGACGACGAAGCAATGGTTACGCTCCTTCCCGAATTCCGAATTCCGA
>JBDZUX010000030.1:0-10663 GCA_040255405.1 Lysobacteraceae bacterium | reverse complement strand
CCGAATTCCGAATTCCGAGTTCCGAGTTCGGCTTATCTTTCCTTCATCGGAATGGCGTGGAAGCCGGCTCCGGACAGGCGCTTTTGCACGTCCTGCAATTGCGTGGCGGTAGCGAAGGGCCCGATCTGCACCCTATTCCAGGTCTTGCCGTCGAGCGTGATGGCCTGCACGTGCGCCGTGAAACCCTGCAGGGCCAGCTTGGCCTTCATCGCGTCAGCGCTCTCGGCGTTGGGGTAGGAGCCCACCTGCAACACGTAACCGCCTGCCGAAGACGCCGCGCCGGTCGCGTTGGCGGCGGGCACGGACGCGCTGGCGTTGTTGGCGGCGGCGGCTTGCTGCTGCTCGGCCTTGGCCATTGCGGAGAGTTCGGTGTTCGGAATCACCACTTCCTTCTCCGGCAACACCTTGTAGAAGTCGAACTGCGAAGCGCTGGCCGCCGCGCTGCTGCCGGCGATGCCGGGCGAGCTGCCTTGTTGCGCGATCGCGTCCGGATTGGCCTGCGGTTGGTCGGCGCGGCGCAGGCTGGGCAGGTGCCGGCTCGCGAACGCGAACAGGATCAACCCCACCACTACGCCCGCCAGGAACAAGGCCCAGCCTGGAAATCCCGAACCGCCGTTGCGTACCGCTTGTTTGCCGTTGCGTGTTGCCACTGCCAGACCTCGTATGCCTTGTATGCGTCTGCCTGCGGTCCGATGGAGGCCGCATCAGTCGTTCATCGAAAAATGGAAATCGTCACATCGACTCGGGAGCCGATACGCCCAGCATACCGAGTCCATTGGCGAGCACTTGCCGGGTGGCATACGCCAGCGCCACACGCGCGTTGCGCAGGTCGTCGTCGTCCACCAGGAACTGCTCGGCGTTGTACCAGACGTGGAAGGCGCCGGCCAGCTCGCGCAGGTATTGTGCCAGCAGATGCGGCTCGCGGCTGGCGGCCGCGGCTTCGACGATTTCGGGGAAGCGCGAAACTTCCACCATCACGCAACGGGCGTGTTCGCCCTGCAGCCGGTCGAGGTGGGTCAGGGCCTTGCGCTGCTCGAACACGATCGAGCGGTCGTGCATCTGGCGCTGCACGCTGCACACGCGGGCGTGCGCGTACTGGATGTAGTAGACCGGATTGTCGTTGGTCTGGGCGCGCGCCAGGTCGATGTCGAACACCAGTTGCGAATCGCTCTTGCGCGCGATCAGGAAGTAGCGGGTGGCATCCAGCCCGGCCATTTCGATCAGGTCCCGGAGGGTGACGTAACTGCCGGCGCGCTTGGAAATCTTCACTTCCTCGCCGCCCTTCATCACCGTCACCATCTGGTGCAACACGTACTCGGGCCAGTCTTTCGGGATGCCGATGTCGAGCGCCTGCAGGCCCGCGCGCACGCGCGCCAGCGAGCCGTGGTGGTCGGCGCCGAGCTCGGTGACCGCGCGCTTGTAGCCGCGCTCCCACTTGGAAAGGTGGTAGGCGACGTCGGGCACGAAGTAGGTGTAGCTGCCGTCGGACTTCCGCATCACGCGGTCCTTGTCGTCGCCGAACTCGGTCGCGCGCAACCACAGCGCGCCGTCGGCTTCGTAGGAGTGGCCCTGCTGCGCGATGCGGTCGACCACGCGTTGCACTTCGCCTTCGGTGTAGAGCGACGATTCCAGGAAGTACACGTCGAACTGCACGCCGAAGGCGCGCAAGTCCTCGTCCTGTTCGCGGCGCAGCCACGCTACCGCGAATTCGCGGATCGCGCCGAGGTCGTCCGGGTCCTGCTTGGCGGTGATCTTGTAACCCGTGGTCTCGGGCGCCGCCTCGTCGATGGCTTGCTTGTCGAATTCACGCAAGTATTCGCGGACCTTGTCGCCGACGTAGCCACCGCCGGTGACCGTCGCGCCGCGGGCGTAATCGTTCGCCACGTCGCGGATGTAGTCGCCGCGGTAACCATCGGCGGGCCAGCGCGGGTCATCCGGTTCGATGCCCTTGATGCGCGCCTGCACCGACAGTGCAAGGTTCTGGATCTGTGCGCCGGCATCGTTGTAATAGAACTCGCGATACACCTTCCAGCCGGTCGCGGAGAACAGGCGCGCCAGGGTGTCGCCGATCGCGGCCGCGCGCGCATGGCCGACGTGCAGCGGTCCGGTCGGGTTGGCCGACACGAATTCCACGCCCACCGCCCGCTGTGCGCCGGATTTGCCATGTCCGTACTGCGCGCCTTCGTGCAACACGCGCCGGATTTCATCCTGCCATGCCGCGCCGGTCAGGAAAAAATTGATGAATCCCGGTCCCGCGACCTCGACCCGTTCGACCAGCCGGCTGTCCGGCAGCGCTGCCACGAGGGTTTTCGCCACCTCGCGGGGCTGGCGTCCGAGCGCCTTGGCCAACAGCAACGCCACGTTGCAGGCAAAATCACCGTGCTCGCGCGAGCGGGTGCGTTCGATCACGAAATCGGCTGCCGGAACATCCAGTGCGCCGTTGCGGCGCAGGCTGTCCAGCGCGTGCAGCAACAGGTCGCGGAGGGCGTTTTTCACGGGAGGACCGCTCGATGGGCAGTCTGTCATCCTAGCGCAGGCAAGCGCTGCAACCCAACCTGCGCCCTGTGGATAACCCGGTGGATACCAGTGTAGCGCGGGCGTTTGGATAGAACGCATCTCGCACGTTTCGGCGCGAGTCAGCAAGAAAAATGCCGTTATATCAACATGATACAAGTCATTTCCGGAAATCGCACGAAAATGAAGCGGCAAATGCTTGTGATTCTGCGTTGTGCATAACTGGCGGTGCGACAAGACCGCGGCGGGCGCCATGCGCGAAGCCGCTTCCGGGGAGATACAGGCATGCGGGGTGCACTGGGATGCACCGGCGTGGGAGGAATCCACGCGCCGGTGGGGTGGGACGAAGCAGTGACCAGGTTGGTCGCACCGCGTCTCCGACCGGCCCGGACCCTCAGATCAAACCGCGCGCCGCCATCGAGGTCGGCTCGCCCGCGCCGACCACCAGATGATCGAGCACGCGGACGCCGACGAGTTGCAGCGCGTCGCGCAACTGGCGGGTGATGTTGCGATCGGCGGCGGAAGGCTCGGCCACGCCGCTGGGGTGGTTGTGGGCCAGGATCACCGCCGCGGCGTTGTGCTTCAGCGAGGCGCGCACCACTTCGCGCGGATGCACCGAGGCACCATCCAGCGTGCCCCGGAACAGCTCTTCGAAAGCCAGCACCCGATGGCGGTTGTCGAGAAACAGACACGCGAAGACTTCGTACGGTTTGTGTGCGAGCTGGGCCTTCAGGAACGCGGCGCTGTCGCGCGGGCTGGTCAGCGCGGCGCGTGCGGACAGTTCCTCGCCCAGGCACCGGCGCGCCAGTTCCAGCCCCGCGACCAGCCGCGCGCGTTTGGCCGGCCCGAGTCCCGGCACGTCGTCGACTTCGCTGGACAACAACGCGTTCAAGCTGCCGGCACTGGTCAGCAGGTCGCGCCCCATGTCCAGCGCGCTGCGTCCGCGCACGCCGCTGCCCAGCAGGATCGCCACCAGTTCCGCGGCGGTGAGGGCATGGGCGCCGCGCGCCAGCAATTTTTCGCGGGGACGTTCGGCTTCGGGCCAATCGCGGATGCTCACGGTGCGGGCTCCATGGGTGACCCGGGGATCATCCACCGTGACGCCGCTTTCGCCGAGCGGCGCGCGCACGCGAATCCGGTAAGCTAATCCCGGTTTGTCCGTCAGCGGATTCCGACATGGGTGTCAGGGAACATCGCCCCGGTGCATACCGGCATGTCCTGCTCGGGGTGTCGGGCGGCATCGCCGCGTACAAGGCGTGCGAGGTGGTGCGGCGTTTGCGCGACACCGGCGCGGAAGTGCGCGTGGTGCTGACGGAAAATGCCGAACGTTTCGTCACCGCGTTGACGTTCCAGGCGTTGTCCGGCCAGGCGGTGCGCCACGGCCTGTGGGATGCCGAGGCCGAAATGGGCATGGGCCACCTGGAACTGGCGCGCTGGGCCGATGCGATCCTGGTCGCGCCGGCTTCCGCGGACGTGCTTGCCAAGCTCGCGCACGGCTTCGCCGACGACCTGCTTTGCACGCTGTGCCTGGCCACCACCGCGCCGCTGGCGGTCGCGCCGGCCATGAACCACCGGATGTGGTTGCACCCGGCGACGCAGGCCAATGTCGCCACGTTGCGCGCGCGCGGCGCCGCGATCCTCGGGCCGGCCAACGGTCCGCTCGCGGAGGGCGAATCCGGCCCGGGCCGGATGCTGGAACCGCAGCAACTGGTGCAGGCGCTGCTGGCGCCGGGCGGCACGCATGTCGCGTGAAAAAGCGTTGGCCGGCGTCAAGGTCGTGATCGATGCCGGGCCGACGTACGAGGACATCGATCCCGTGCGATTCCTGGGCAATCGCAGTTCCGGCAAGATGGGCTTTGCGATTGCCGAGGCCTGTGTCGCGGAAGGCGCGGACGTCACCCTGGTCGCCGGGCCGGTCGCGCTGGCGACGCCCGCCGGGGTGGCGCGCCGGGTGGACGTGCGCAGCGCCCTGCAGATGCGCGATGCGGTGATGAAGGCGATCGACAAGGCCGACATTTTCATCGCCACCGCCGCCGTGGCGGATTGGCGCGTCGCCGGCTATTCCGCGCGCAAGATCAAGAAAAGCGCGTCCGGCACGCCCGTACTGGAGCTGGTGGAGAATCCCGACATCCTGGCCGAAGTCGCCGCGCGCGATCCCCGTCCGTTCGTGGTCGGATTCGCCGCCGAAACCGATCATGTCTCGGAACACGCGCGGGAGAAGCTCAAGCGCAAGAGACTCGACATGCTGGCGGCCAATCAGGTCGACGAAAAACTCGGGATCGGTGCCGACGACAACGCGCTGGAACTGATCTGGCCGGGCGGGGGCGAAAGCCTGCCGCGCGCGTCCAAATCACAGCTTGCGAAAACCCTGGTCGCGCGTATCGCCACCCGCTACCACGCGCGGAAATCCACATGAATGCGCAAAAACGCACCGCGATACCGGTGGAACTGAAGCGTCTCGATCCGCGTCTCGGCGATTCCATCCCGCTGCCGACGTATGCCACCGACGGCAGCGCCGCGATGGACCTGCGCGCAGCACCGGCGGGCGCCGTCACGCTGGATCCCGGCGACAGCGCCCTGGTTCCGACCGGGCTGGCCATCCATATCGCCGACCCCGGCTGGTGTGCGCTGATCCTGCCGCGTTCGGGCCTGGGCCACAAACACGGCCTGGTGCTGGGCAACCTTACCGGCCTGATCGACGCCGATTACCAGGGACCGCTGATGATTTCGTGCTGGAACCGGGGCAATGTGGCGTTTACCATCCAGCCGGGCGACCGCATCGCGCAGTTGTTGGTGACGCCTGTTGCGCGCGTGGTCTGGAGGGTGGTCGAGGAATTCGCACCGAGTGAACGCGGCGCCGGGGGCTTCGGTTCCACGGGGGTGGCGTGACGGGCTCAATGGACAACGGATCGACAATCGCGAAAAAAACGACGCCGAACGTGAAGTCCGCGGCGCGCGCGGTACGCGCGCGCCTGAGCCTGCGCCGCGGCCTTGCCGCGCTGGTCGCCGACCTGGCCTTGGCGGTGGGTACGCTGCTGGTGCTGTTCGGGTTGTTCATGGGTTGGCAGGCGTGGCTGGCGAAGCGCCAGACCGACGCCGCGCAAACCCTGGTGCAGGCACGGCAGGACGTGGCGCAGAAGGTCGGCTTGATCGTCGCCGACAAGCGTGCGCAGGTGGTGAAGGCATTGACGCAACCGGCGCTGGTCGCGCTGCTCGGGGCGCATGGCGACGCGCAGACACGCGAGGCCGTTGCGCAACGCATCAAGGCCGAAGTCAAGGATGCCGAGGCCGTGACGCTCTACAGCCCGCAGCTGAATGAAGTATTGCGCGGCAACCTGCAGCAATTGGGCTACGCGCGGGCCGCGCAACTGATGTCCGTGATCAACGGCGCGGAGGTCGGCCCCGCGCAGTCGCCGAAATCGAAAACGTTGAGTTTCGCCGGTCCGATCACGGGCGTGGATGGCGCGGTACTGGCGTACGCGACCGTCGATTTCCACGACACCCCGGCGCGCATCGCGTTGCACTCCGCGCGGATCGGCGCCGGGCGGCTGGAGCTGCGACAGAGCAACAGGGCCGGCGACATCATGCTGGACAAGGTCGGCGAAAGCGGCGCGCCGGTCGGCGACGGTCCCGGTGCGGTCGTCGCCCACAGCCTGTTTCGCATCACGTCGACGCCGCCCGTGTACTGGTTGCCGGTGACGGAGTCGTTCCTTGTCGCGCTGGTTCTGGCGGTGGCCGCGTTTTTCGCTGGCGTCGTCGTGTTGTGGTCGCGCCCGCGTTTGCGCACGCGCATGGGCGGCGCGCCGGTCCATGACGAGCCGGTGCTGTCCGACGTGATCGCCGCCGCCCCGCCACCCAAAAAACCCGAGGCATCCGTGAAGACCGCTGCAACCGCCGCCGTCGCGCCAGCCGCCACCCCGCACGAGGACGCCATTCCGGATCGCGGCATCTTCCGTGCCTACGACATTCGTGGCGTGGTCGGGCAGACGCTGAGCGAAGGCGTCGCCTACCAGCTCGGCCGCGCGATCGGCAGCGCCGTGCGCGACAAGGAGCTTTCCGAAATCGTGGTCGGCCGCGACGGACGGCTGTCGGGACCGGAACTTTCCGGTGCGATGATCGACGGCTTGCGCGCAACCGGCGTGGACGTGATCGACATCGGCGCGGTACCGACGCCGGTGAGTTATTTCGCCGCCTACCAGCTCAACACCGGCTCGTGCGTGTCGGTGACCGGTAGCCACAACCCGCCCGACTACAACGGATTCAAGATCGTGATCGGCGGGGAAACGCTGGCGGAAGACGCGATCCAGGACCTGTACCAGCGTATCGTCGATGGACGACTCGCCGAAGGCAACGGTTCCTTGCGTCAGTACGAAATCCTGCCCGAGTACGTCGAGCGGATTGCCTCCGACATCCAGACCGGGCGCGCGTTGAAAGTGGTGGTCGATTGCGGCAACGGCATCACCGGCGACACCGCGCCGGGCGTGGTGCAGGCAATCGGTTGCGAACCGATTCCGCTTTATTGCGAAGTCGACGGCACCTTCCCGAACCACCATCCCGATCCCTCGGAGCCGAAGAACCTCGCCGACCTGATCCTGACGGTGCAGAAGACCGGCGCCGACATCGGGTTGGCCTTCGACGGCGACGGCGATCGACTCGGTGTCGTCACCCGGGATGGCGAAATCATCTTCCCCGATCGCGTGCTGATGCTGTTCGCGCAGGACGTGCTCACCCGCAATCCGGGCGCGACGATCCTGTACGACGTGAAATGCACCGGGCACCTGCAGCCGCTGATCCTGAAAGCCGGCGGCAGCCCGCTGATGTGGAAGACCGGGCATTCGCTGATCAAGGCCAAGATGCGCGATACCGGGGCGCAACTGGCCGGCGAAATGAGCGGGCACTTCTTCTTCCGCGAGCGCTGGTACGGCTTCGACGACGGCGTGTACGCCGCCGCGCGCCTGCTGGAAATCCTGGCCGACGATCCGGCAGGCCGAAGCCCCGAAGAAATTTTCGCGACGCTGCCCAAAGGCGTATCCACGCCCGAACTGCACATCTCCATGCAGGAAGGCCAGAACCATCCCTTCATCGCCCGCTTCCGCGAGCGCGCGCAATTCGACGGCGCGCGCATCACCAGCATCGATGGCCTGCGTGCGGATTGGTCCGATGGCTGGGGCCTGGTGCGCGCGTCCAACACCACGCCCGTACTGGTGCTGCGCTTCGACGCCGACAACGCCACCGCGTTGACGCGCATCCAGGATGCATTCCGCGCGCAAATCCTCGCGTGCGACAGCTCACTCGCGCTTCCGTTCTGACGGCACTGTTTTTTTCTGGCTCGTCATTCCTGCGCAAGCCGGAACCTGGCGACTTTGTTTTTGTTTACAGCTTTCCGCACCATCCCATCGCGCAATTGCCGTTTGGCTGAGCACAGCCTTCGCCACTCTGCAGGGCAGGCGACAACCCGCCTTTCGCGTCGGCATTTCTCGCCGGAATGACGAACAAAAAAGGGGACGCGCACCATTTCCGATGCGCGTCCCTGCGGCACGCCATGCTGATGCCCTCACATCAACTGCGTTCGTCCGCAGTCTTGTCGCGTGCGGCGCGGAATTCCGAATCCTTCGACCAGTTCGGCCATGCGCGCGAGTTGGCGAGTTGCATCCCGAGGTCGTACAGCACGGGCAGGTCGTGCGCCATGCCCGCGAAGGTCCAGCTTGCCTGCCATTCGTCGGACGGCTGGTGGTAATGCTTGACGCCGTATTCGCGACCTTCGGCTTCACCGGCCTGCTTGCCGCCTTGCACCAGATCCTCGCCGGAACCGAACGACAGCGCCGGCACGCCGCGCTTGGCGAACGAGAAGTGGTCGGAGCGGAAGAAGTAGCCCGCTTCCGGATGACTGTCGGGCGTGAAGCTCAAATCGTGGCGCTTGGCGACCGCGATCAGGTCATCCAGGAGACCAAGCTTGGCGCTGCCGGAAATCGAGAAATCACGCGCCTCGCCGCCGGGGCTCAGCGCGTCGGTGTTGATGTTCGCCACCGTCTTTGCCAGCGGATACAGCGGATGGCTGGCGTAGTACTCGGAGCCCAGCAGGCCCTTTTCTTCGGCGGTCACCGCCAGAAACACCACGCTGCGCTCGGGCTGCGGCGCGTGCGCGAAGGCACGGCCCATCTCGATCAGCGCGGCGGTGCCGGTGGCGTTGTCGACGGCGCCGTTGTAGATGCGATCGCCGGTGGCGTCGGGTGCGCCGATGCCGAGATGATCCCAGTGCGCGCTGTAGATGATGGTTTCATCCGGGTACGTGCTGCCCGTGATGCGGCCCACCACGTTGTGCGAGGTGATCTTGTCGACCGCGACGTCGTAGTGCGCGGAGAACGTTTCGCCCTTCAGCACCACCGGCTTGAACTCGCGCGATTGCGCCTGCTTCTTCATGGCTTCGAAATCGAGGCCTGCGCGCTTGAACAACGACACCGCGAGATCGCGCTGGATCCAGCCTTCCACTTTCGGGTGTGCAGCCGCGGGATCGTCGCGCACGATGTCGAACTGCGCATTGGTGTTGGAGTTGCGCACGGTCGGCCAGCCGTACGACGCCGGCTTGGTTTCGTGCACGATCAGAAGACCGAGCGCACCACGGCGCGCGGCTTCCTCGTACTTGTAGGTCCAGCGGCCGTAGTAGGTCATGGCCTTGCCGCCGAAATCGCCCTTGCCGGTTTCGTAGTCGGGATCGTTGACCAGCGCCACCGCGATCTTGCCCTTCAAGTCCACCCCCTTGAAGTCGTCCCAGTTGCGCTCGGGTGCGGTCACGCCGTAACCGACGAACACCAGCGGCGCGTGCTCGATGTCGACGCGTTTGGAGCCGTCCTGCGCGGCGCGCAGCGCGATCTCTTCGCCCTGCGTGAGTTTCTGCGGCTTGCCGCCAACGTCCAGTTCGATGGCCGGCGTGCCCGCGATCTGGAAGCGTGCCAGCGGCACGTCCTGGGTCCAGCTGCGCTTGCCGTCCACGAGGTCGCCACCTGGTTCGAGGCCGGCCGCCTTCATTTGCGCGACCACGTAATCGATGGTCCTGGTTTCGCCGGTAGTGGCGGGTCCGCGGCCCTCGAAGGCATTCGAGGACAAGGTCTTTACCTCGGCGGAAAGGCGGTGCGGGTTGAAAGCGGGGGTGGAGTCGGCGGTCGCGGCACCTGCGGGGCCGGCAAATGCCAGCGCCGCCAGCGAAATCATCAGCCATTTCACGAAAAGGGGTACTCCTGCGGGGATGAGTGATCCGCCAGAACAACTTCGCAGCGGCGGCGTGGCCGGTCATTGATGCGCGAAGCGACCCGTTTGCGCAAGGGACTTTGGTCATGCCGCTGCATCCCGCAGGCGTTATGCTGCGTGAAATGCAATGCGAGGCAGGGCGATGCAACCCTTGTTGTTGATCCAGACCGGCGAAGCTCCGGATTCCGTTCGTGTGCAATTCGGCGGGTTCGCCGATTGGTTTCGCGAGGCGATGCGCCTGCAGCCGCTGCAGCTGCGGGTGGTGCGGGTCGACGAAGGCGAAGCCCTGCCGCGTCCGGGCGACGTACCCGGTGCGGTGATCACCGGCTCCGCCGCGATGGTGACCGAGCGCGCCGAGTGGAGCGAACGCACCGCCGACTGGATTCGCGCCGCGATGGGTGCGCAAACGCCGCTGTTCGGGGTGTGTTACGGGCATCAGTTGATGGCCTACGCGCTGGGCGGCGAAGTCGGCTGGCTGCCGGCGGGCCGCGAAATGGGCACGCACGCCATGACGCGCAGGACACACGGCGATGCGGGTTGGCCGGAAACCCTGCCGATGTCATTCCCGGCCCATACCACCCACCGGCAGTCGGTGCTGGCACCGCCGCCCGGCGCCGAGGTGTTGGCGCGTTCCGAACGCGATCCTCACCAGCTGCTGCGTTACGGGGCGCATGCGTTGTCGAGCCAGTTCCATCCGGAGTTCACCGCGGCCTGCATGCGGGCCTACATCGATGCGCGCGCGGATGCGCTGCGCGAAGAAGGCGCCGATCCCGATGCGCTGCGCGCCGGCGTGCGCGAAACCGGGGCCGCCCGCGCCCTGCTCGAAGGCTTTGCGCAGGGGGCGTTGCAACGTCGCCGCGCGGTGGCATGAAGCTCAATAACTTCGCTGGCGCAGGCGGCGTTC
>JBDZUX010000070.1:4046-6733 GCA_040255405.1 Lysobacteraceae bacterium | reverse complement strand
CCGTTGAAGGTGTCGAGCTTCGGTTGCAGGCCGGCTTCCTGCTCGGCGATGTATTCGCGCTGGGTTGCGTTGGGCGCCTGGTTTGGCCCCATGCGCGACACGCCGCGATACACCCCGAAGAAGGTCATGCCCCACGGCGACAGTTCGTGCAGGTCGTCTTCCAGAACCTTGTACTGGATGTTCGGGAGCCAGAAGTCCTTCGAGAAATCGCTGAGCGTTGCTTTCAGCGTTTCCGCGCTCGCGTGCAGGTTGGCCTTGGCGCTGCCCGCCGCGGCATCCCTGGTCGAATCCAGCAGCTTGTCGAGCGTCTGCATCATCGCGTAGCTGCGGCCGATCATCGCCACGTCCGCGGCGGCTTCGCCGCGCAGTCGCATTGCGGTTTCGAACGCGGCGCGCTGCACGTCCATGGGCGGATGGACGCGCGGATCGGCGACCACTTGAATGGTTTGCGTGGCACTGTGGCCGTTCGCCTGCACCTTCACCTGATACGAACCCGGCAAGGCGAGCGGACCCTTGGGCGCGTCGCTCGCGTCCGGACGTTCCTCGGCGCGCAATGCCTTCGGCATCTCGACGCCGGCGTAGCGCATGTTCCACGACGCCACGTTGATGCCGGCCTTGCCGGGCGCGTGGAAGCTCGCCACCGGCTTGCCGGCGCTGTCGGTGACGGTGACGACAACCGGATTGCATTGCTCGAACGAAGGTTTGTGTTCTTTCTTCTTCGCGCTCGTCTGCCTGGTGTCGCCGCGTTTCTGCGGATGTGCCGCAGGCTGCGCCGCGTCGTCGCCGTTCTTGTCCTGCTTCTCTTCCTTGGCGCATGCCTTCGGCACGTCGATCGCCTTCGCCAGCGAATAGACGATGGTCGGTCCGCTCGACGGATTCGGTGTGGTGAACTCGCCTGGCTGCGGGCTGATATGGTGGCCACCGAATTCGATCCATTCGGTGCCCTGCGCGCTCGGAAACATGTGGAACGCGGCGTCGGCCAGCTTCGGCTGCCACTGTTCCAGCGCCTCGATGTTGTCGAGGATCCACAGCCCGCGGCCGTGCGTCGCCAGCACGATATCGTGCGGCGACTTGGTGAACTTGATGTCCCACACCGCCATCGTCGGCAGGTTGCCGGTCATCGCGTGCCAGTGCGCACCGTCGTCGAACGACAGGTACAGGCCGCGCATCGTGCCGAGGGCGAGCAGGCCCTTGCGATTCGGATCCTCGCGCACCACGACCGCGGAATAATCATCCGGCAGGCCGTTGCTGATGCTCGTCCAGTGCGCGCCGTAGTCGCTGGTCTTCAGCACGTACGGGTGTTCGTCGCCCAGCATGTGGCCGTCCACCGTGATGTAGGCGGTACCGGCGTCGAACGGCGACACGCCGATCTGGTAGATGCGCCCGAACTTGACCGCCTGCGGCAGGCCCGCGGAAACGTTGGTCCAGTTCGCGCCGCCATCCTTGCTGACCCACACCAGGCCATCGTCGGTGCCGACCCAGATCACCTTGCCGTCGGTCGGCGCGAGCGAGATCGAGAGGATGGTGTCGGTGTTCTCGGCGCTGGAGATGTCATGGAACACCGGGCCGCCCGCGACCGGCTGGTGTTCCTTGAGGTCGCGGGTGAGGTCCTTCGAAATCGGCTGCCAGTTCGCGCCGCCGTCGGTGGACTTGAACACCACGTTGGCGCCGAGATAGATGGTGTCCGGATCGCTCGCCGACACTGCGATCGGCGACGCCCAGTTGAAGCGGTACTTCAGTTGCGAAATGGGCGTGTCGCCCATGCTGGTCATGACCGGACGGATGAACTTGCGCGTCCAGTTCTTCATGTCGATCCGCGACGTGAAGCCCGTCTGCGAGGCCGCATAGACGATCGACGGGTCCGAAGGCGCGGGCACCACGTAGGTGCCGTCGCCGCCCGACGGATTCCACCAATCCGCGCCCCAGATACCGTCGCGCGAAAGGCTGTTGGACGGCCCGCACGCGGCGTTGTCGTCCTGGATGCCGCCGCACACGCCGAACGGCACGGTGTTGGAAATCGCGACGGTGTAGAACTCCTCGATCGGCAGGTTGTTGAACGCGCGCCAGGTCTTGCCGGCGTTGACGCTGACGAACGCACCGCCGTCGTTGCCCTGGATGATGCGATCGGCGTCCTTCGGATCGATCCAGATCGCGTGGTGGTCCACGTGCACGTCGCGATCGATCACCTTGGCGGTCTTGCCGCCGTCGGTAGACTTCATCAGGTTGAACGAACTGAAGTAGATCGTCTTCGGGTTGTCGGGCGAAACCGCGAACGAGCTGAAATAGAACATCCGCACCGCGAGCTCGTGGTTGTTGCTGATGCATTTCCAGTTGCTGCCGGAATCGGTGCTGCCCCACAGGATGCACTTTTGCGTCGGCATCGTGGCGTACACGGTGTCCGGTGAGGACGGGGCGAAGCCGATCTTGACGCGGTCGGTCGGATCGGTGGTCGGCAGGCCGCCGCCGACCTTGTTCCAGGTGCGACCGCCGTCGGTCGACTTGAAGATGCCGCCGTCGGTGCTGCCGTTGAGCAGCGTCCACGGCTTGCGCTGCACGGTCCACATCCCCGCGAGCAACACGTTCGGGTTGGACGGGTCCATCTGGATGTCGCTGGCGCCGGTGGTGGCGTTGACGTACAGCACCTTCTTCCAGTTCTTGCCGCCGTCGGTGGTCATGAACACGCCGCG
>JBDZUX010000070.1:0-3946 GCA_040255405.1 Lysobacteraceae bacterium | reverse complement strand
CGTACAGCACCTTCTTCCAGTTCTTGCCGCCGTCGGTGGTCATGAACACGCCGCGCGTTTCGCTCGGCTTCCACGGATTGCCGAGCACACCGACATAGACGGTGTTCGGGTCCTTCGGATTGACGACGATGCTGGAGATCAGGCCGGCGTCCTTCAGTCCCTTGACCTGCCAGGTCTTGCCGCCGTCCGGCGAGAAGTACACGCCACGACCGATCAGCACGTCGTTGCGCGGGTTGGCTTCGCCGGTGCCGACCCAGACGTCCTTCGGGTTCGACGGCGCCAGCGCGACCGCGCCGATGGACGCCGCGTCGCCGTGCTTGAACACGTTGTCCCACTTGATGCCGTTGTCGGTGGTCTTCCACACGCCGCCACCCGCGGTGCCGACGTAATAGATGTTCGGCTTGCCGGGAACCCCGGTGACCGTGCTGACGCGTCCGCCCGAAACCGCGGGGCCGAGGTTGCGGAATTTCAGGTTGGCGAACGGCCCGGTCGGCTTGTCCGCCGCAGCCAGCGCGGTTCCGGCGATGGTCAGCAACAACAGCGCTGCAACGGCTCGTACTTTCACGGCTGCCTCCGGTCAAGGGGAAAAACCCGTCGACCGTAATCCTCCGACGCAACCCGGGGGGAGTGCCGGAAGTCAGGGCGCTGACGTGAAGGCCGAGTCAATGCCGGTACCCGCTCACCGATGGCCGGCTTTCCGAGAATCATTCAACTATCACGTCGTCATTCCGGGGCCGGCCGCGCTGTTTGCGGCCGAAACCCGGATTCCAAGTTGATTTTCGTGCCTGCAGGGCAAGTTCAAGATGGATTCCGGGTTCGGCCTGCGATGAAGCCGCAGGCCGCCCCGGAACGACGACTGTGTTGTTGAGGTGCGTCGTGCCGATGTGGGGCTTCCGCCGATGAAGCCGGCGTCGGCCCAACCTGCGATCTCTACGCCTTCACTGCTCTTCCTGGTCGCGGTTGGTGGTGATCCAGCCGGCGTTCCAGTCGAGCGGCGCGATGGCTCTCGCCACCACCAGCGGCGGTTGCCCGCTTTCCTGCAATACACGGTTCACATCCGTGAGCGATTGTCCTTTCAATGTATTCCACCGATCCATCAGCGACTTCAATTCGGCGCTGGTCTTGTCGAGCGCCGCGAGGTCGGCCGCGGTCGGCGCCTGGTCGGCGCCCTGCATGCGGTCCATCAGCATCTGGAGGTCGCCGCCCACGCTGCCGAGGTTGGGCGGTCCGCGGTGGAAGAAGAAGGCGAACGGCGAATCGGCCTTGGGGCCCGACAGGGCTTCGAGCTGCTTGTCGTAGTCGGCGAGCTTGCCGGTCGGCTTGCTGCCGTCCCCGCGCTTCGCAATCTGTTTCTCGAGATCACGCACCTGCCCGAGCGCCCGGCTTGCGGCCATGGCTTCCCGATACGCCTGCATGGATTTGTCGAATTGCCGCTGCAGGTCGGCGGTCGAGGTTTTCACCCGCGGGTCCATCTTCACCGCCAGCGGCTGGGTGTAGGTCTTGCCGCCCACCGTCAACTTGACCGTGTAGTTGCCCGGCATCACCCACGGCGAACTCGCCATCACCGGCGTCTCGTGCTTCACCGCCTGGTTGGCGTCGAGGAACTGCAGCGCGCCCGGCATGGGTTGCCAGTGCATGTCCCACACGAAGCGGTGCATGCCGGCCTTGGTCGAAAGGTTCATCGGCGGACGCGGCCACCAATCGGGTACCTGGAGCTTCTTGGGGTCCAGTGGTTTTTGCGGGTCGGCACTCGAATAGTGGCGCACGAGCTTGCCGTCGGACGTCTGGATGTCCAGCGTCACCGGGCCGCTGACGTTGCGTGCCAGGTTGTAATCGATGATTGCGCCCGCCGGCGGATTCGGCAGCGCGGGCATCCGCCACGGCGTCGGTGGGTTCATGCCCCAGCGCACGCGTATCGCCGTCTGCGGCTTGTAGAGCGTGACCGGCGCCTTGGCGACCCGGGCGTCGATCTGCCGCAGCGGCGTGATGTCGTCGAGCACCTGGAAACCGCGCCCATGCGTCGCCGCGACCAGATCGTCACCGTGCACCTGCAGGTCGCGCACCGAAACGGCAGGCATGTTGAGCCGCAGCGATTGCCAGTGGTCGCCGTTGTCGAACGACACCCACGTTTGCGTTTCGCTGCCGGCGAACAACAGGCCCTTGCGTTCGGTGTCTTCGCGGATCGCATTGGTCGCGGCGTCGGGCCTGATGCCGTTGTCGATCTCGGTCCAGTGCTTGCCGCCGTCCTCGGTGCGGAACAGGTGCGGCCGCATGTCGTCCAGCCACATGGTGTTGATCGCGGCATAGGCGACGTTCGGATCGAAGTGGCTGGCTTCCAGCCCGAACACCCGCCACCACGGCTTCAACTGCGGCGGCGTGACGTTGTCCCAGTGCTGACCGCCATCGCGGGTCACCCAGATCAAGCCATCGTCGGTGCCCGCCCAGATCAGGTTCCCGTTCAACGATGAAGGCGCCAGCGCATACACCACGCCACGATCGGTTGGCTTCGCGTCCTTGCTGTTCGCGTACTTGCCCACGCTTGCAGGCACGGCCCATGTCTTGCGCGTCAGGTCGGGACTGATCTGTTTCCAGTTCTGCCCGCCGTCGTCGCTCTGCCACACGGTGTTGGAAGCGAAGTACAACCGATGCGGATCGGTCGGCGAGAACATGATCGGCATCGTCCGGACGGTACGGTAACCCGGATCGCGCGACGCCATCGGACCCACGTCCGCGATCTGTCCGGTGTCGCGGTCGTAACGCGTGACGCCGCTGCGGGATCCGCCGTAAACCAGGTTCGGGTGCAGCGGATCGATCGCCGCGCCGCCGTATTCCTCGATGCCGACAGGATGCCAGTCGTGCGCGGTCAGTTCGCCATCGTTGCCGCGCGACGACACGCACGCCGAGCCAGAGTCCTGCTGGCCGCCGCAGACCCGATACGGAAAAGTGTTGTCGATGCCGACCTTGTACATCGCGGCGGTCGGCTGGTTGTACCAACTGCTCCAGGTCTTGCCGCCGTTGACCGTGACGATCGCGCCCTGGTCGGTGTTGACCGCCATGATGTCCGAATTGTTGGGGTTGATCCACGTCTGCTGGTAATCGTCGCCGCCCGGCGCGCCGCGGAATCCCGTCCAGGTCTTGCCACCATCGACGGACTTCCAGATCACCGGCGTGTCGCTGTAGACGATGTCGGGGTTCTTCGGATCGACGCTGAGCGGCGGCAGGTCGCCGCCGCCGATGCGCGCGGCCGGACGCGAATCCTTCGTCATCTTGTACCAGCTCGCGCCGGCGTCATCGGAACGATAGAGCGCGACATCGCCTTCCTCGCCCGACGCCACGGATGCGTACAAGCGATCCGGTTGGCTCGGCGCGATCGCCACCAGCGCCTGCTGCACTTTCGGCAACCCCTTGGTGAGCCTGGTCCAGGTATTGCCCCCGTCGGTCGATTTGTAGATGCCGCCCTCGGTGCCTGCGAACGCGCCGTTCTCCCACGGCGCCTGCTGCTGTTGCCACATCGTCGCATACACGATGTCCGGGTTCGCCGGATCGATCTTGACGTCGTCGCCGCTCACGTACTCGTTCGTGTACAAGACCTTCTTCCAGGTCTTGCCGCCATCGAGCGAGCGGAAGATACCCCGCTCGGCGTTCGGGCCATAGACGTGTCCCATCGCGGCCACGAACACGCGATCCGGATTCTTCGGATCGACCGCGATCATCGCGATGTCCTGGGTCTCCTTGAGACCGATGAAGTTCCACGTTTTGCCGGCGTCGGTGGACTTGTACATGCCCATGCCGGTCGCCTGGTCGGGCCGGATGGTGCTTTCGCCGGTGCCGACGTAGATCACGTTCGGATCGGAAACCGAAACCGCGATCGCGCCGATCGAACTGGTCGGCTCGTCATCGAAGATCGGATGCCAACTGTTGCCGTAGTCGGCGGACTTCCACACAC
>JBDZUX010000029.1:0-37339 GCA_040255405.1 Lysobacteraceae bacterium | reverse complement strand
CGCCAACGCCTTGTCCTTCGGCGATTGCGGCGCGGCGAGGGCGATGCAGGGCAGGGTGGCGAGCAGGCAGGCGAGCAGGCGAAGGTGCTTGGTCATGGCGTCCCCGGTGAAGTCATGAAAAGAAGCGGCGTTCCGCAGATGGTGCGATACGCCGCGTGTGACTCCCGAGCCTACCATTGTTTGCTCGACTCGCTGAAAACGACCACCCGTTGCGGATTCAGCCGTTGACTGCACACGCGCGAACGCGGCCAATCGGTTCCGATTCGCCGGGTTGCTCGACCTGCCAATGGATGAAACGGCTCAGCACGCTGCGCAGACGATTCTGCGCAGCGCTGGCTGGCGAAAGGCGGGGATCAATCGATCCGGGAAGTTTTCCGGCGCACCTCTGACGATCGGCGCCACGCGAACAAGCCGAGTACGGCAGCGCCGAGCAGCCACAGGAAATTCGGCTCCGGCACGGATACGGTGGCGAACGGAGCTGCATTGGGGTCGACGAAGTAACCGCCGTTGCCATCGGACTGGATGAGTTTCATCCCGTAGGTGAGTCCGCCTGGCCATCCGTCGAAAAAGAAGTTCGGTGCCGTATTGCCGAAGCTCCACAGGTCCAGATAGTCACCGTTGTCGAGCGCGAACATCACGCCCATGAGATCGAAAAGACCACCGGAGAACGGATAAACGAGCGAGCCATCCACGAAGCAAATCAGCGGCGAGCCGGTCGGGTAGAACAGGTTGTCGTAGGAAACGCCGTTGTGGTCCCCGACGCCCGGGATCGCGAACAGACTGTAGCTCCAGGGAAGCACTTCGCCGGGTGCCGTGGTGTGGTCGATGGCGCGCACGCCCGTGATGGCCGAACCGTTGAAAGTGCCGTTGGCACCGGTGATTGCCACGGGTACGTTGCCGGGGTTGACCACATCATCGATCCTGGCGGGTCCGGTCGTCAGGTCGGCGTAGCCGCTGCCTATGGCTCCGCTGAAGTGGATCCTGACCACGTCTGCGCGGGCCTGCGGCGCCAGTGCAAACATCGCCAGCATCGCGCCGGCGGTCAAAAGCCGCGTCCCGAACGAGACGCCTGTTTTCGCATTCATCGCTTCAACCTCCCGGAAAGAACATGGAATCGAAGCCCCCTGTGCCTGCCTTTCGGCAACGTGCGGCAGCATTTCACGTGCCAATCGTGCAGGCGATTGTTTTTGCTTTGTTTGCCGATTTGCGGGCGCCTGACGCGGCGAGTTTTTGTAAGACATCTCGACGCCAATCTCCGTGTTCCGGCCGTTTGAAAAGCGCCAGACAGGCGTGAATGCTTGCGAAAGCGACTCGCTGGAGTACATCAGGCTTTGTAAGGGGTATCGACGTGAAGGCTGTTGCGATGCCCGGCCCGTGCAAACCCCGTGCCTCGCCGCGCCTCGCCCGGATTGCGAGGGCCACCCGCCGCTAGAAAAGCGTCGGCATCGTCTCCAGCACCTGCAGTTCTTCATCGACGAGCAACACCTGTCGCCATTTGTCGAAAGTGAGGCAGGGATGCGAGGCACCGAAGGAGACGACGTCGCCGATGCGAAGATCGAGACCATCGGGAACGGCCATCATCGCGTGCTGGTCCATGACCTTGCGGACGCTGCATCCGGTCAGGGGTTGCGCAGGTTGGCCGGAACGATGCAGGTGCAGCGGGATCGGCAGGTCGGGATCGACGGAAATGTCGCGCTTGCCCATCGCCACCACGGCCATGCCGGGTTCCGGCAACGACTGCACGTATGCGAACACGGCCAGCGCCGGTTCGAGCTTACCCTCAAGTTCCGGGTGACGCGCCTTTACTTCCGCCATTGCGTCGCGATACGAGCGGTGGTCGTGCACGACGTAGCAACCGGGTCTCAGGATCGGCGTGCAGTGGTCGCGCAGATCCGACCGGTCGAATGCTTCCGCGATCAGGTCGAACCATTGCGAACCCGCGGCGGTGACGATGGGCGTGCGTTCCGCAAAAGCGCCCGCGCTCCTGAGCGCGCGCACGGTATCGACCATTCGCCGGCCGTAGCTGCGGACCCTGTCGACGGTGTGCTCGCCGCCGATCAGGCCTTCGTAGCCCTCGATGCCGCAGAGCGCCAGCGCCGGCGCCGCGGCGATGGCGTCGACCAGCGCCTTCAATTGAATGTCGTTGCGCACCCCGCAGCGGCCGCCCGGCACGCCGAGTTCAGCCAGCACCTGCAAGGTGAGGTGGCGTCGCTCGAAGTGTTCATTCAACGCCTGGACGTTGGCGATGCTGTCGACGAGGCAGCAATAATCCGCGCCGCGTTCGACAAGGTCGGCGACGATCGCGATGTTGGGCGTACCGACCAGCTGGTTGGCCATCAGCAGGCGTGTCGCGCCGTGTTCGAACGCGGCGGCGCACTGGACGGCCGTAGCCAAGGTGATGCCCCACGCGCCCGCGTCGAGCTGGCGGCGGAACAGCGCGGGCGTCATCGTGGTCTTGCCATGCGGCGCCAGCCACGCGCCATGGTCATCGGCAAAGCGCTGCATCCATGCGATGTTGTGGGCCAGCGCAGTATCGAGAACCACGGCTGCGGGCAGGCTCACGTCTTCGAGCAGCGACCGGCCTTCGATGGGTTGGCCTTTCTCCGGACGGCGTATGGGGCGGGGCATGGGTGCAGGACCGATGCAGGGGCGCCCGATCCTACCTTGGTGCCGGCTCCACGTCACACGGCCATCGCGGACGGCGACCTCATGTCGATCGCATCTGTCGATGCACATTCGCCGGGCGCCAAGCGGCAGGCACGCCTCGGTGCCGGGCAGGCGCGCCGCGGTGCCGGGTTTCCTTACACAAAACATGATTCTCGCCGGTGTGCTTGAACCGCGCGCTTGCATGGGCGCTGCAGCCAAACCGGTGACAGATGGGCCGCCGAAATTCTTTACACAGGGCGTGCGCTGGAGCGGCCGCAATACGCATGACATAGATCAAAATCAACAATTTGATCCGCTGGCACGCTGCATGCTTTTTGTTGCCACGGCAGCCGGGGAGAACCGAACGGGCAGTCTGCCATGCTCGACGTCTCAGGAGAGGGTGCAGCCATGAATATGGAGAAGATCTTCTTTGCGAAAAAAACCGGGCTCGGGATGGCCCTTGCAGTGGCCGGCTTGTTGGCGTCGTCGCCATGCGCGTTCGCCACCCCGGTGCAGATCGGATTCAACGGTGCCGGCGGCAGTGGCCACGTCTCGCTCACGGTCGAATCGGATTCCACGGCTGGTGACCCGGCTGGCGCCCAGGTCATCACCGACGCCAACGGGACCTTTTCGGATACGACCCTCGGCCTCGACCACGTGGCGATTACCGGCGTGCTGGCGCGCAACTTCGCGACGCCCAACGACACGGTGCCCGACCCCGGCGATGACCCGCTGCCGTTCCCGCCCGTGCCTTTCCCGGCGAGCTACAGCGCGCTGTCGGTCCTGAACCCTCCGGGCCAGGACACCGCAATCACCTACGACGATCTTTTTTATCCCGATGGATCGCCGCGAACTTGTTGGGACTATCCCTTTTCCGGTGGCTTCCTGGATGTCTATGGCGTGATGTTCACGCTCGCCAACGGTGGCTTCGTGGATCTATGGAGCGATGGAGTCATGTCGCCGGGAGGGCTCACGTACGGATTCGCGGTGATGCTTCCCAACGACGATCCCGCCGGCAACTGGGTCAGCGACTTCCAGTTCAATGGCGTCCACGCGGCGGTACCGGAGCCCGACTCCGTGTGGATGCTGGGCGCGTCGTTGCTTGGCTTGCTCGCCTGGCGTCGCTCGGTGGAAACGCGCAGGCGCGCGGCGCGAACCGGCTGATCGCAGCTTTTGCATTGTGCAGCGCGTGACGCGGGTGTGTCGCGCGCTGCACATGTGCACGGGGTAGGAAATTTCCCACAGGGTTTTCGGAACGATCGCCCTGCCACAGGGGTGATCGCCGACTCCGTGCCCGTTTGCGCACGCCGACAATGGCGCTGGCGATCAGGGGAGCGGCCAGCGTGCGCGCAATGATTCGATGGATCGGACCGGCCGTCGTGCTGTGGGTGGCGGTGTGGCCGGGCGTGGTGTGCGCCGCGCCGCCGCCTCCGGTCGAACTGGTCGACGTCTACCACGGCGGTGTCGAGCTGTCCCGCTACTGGGTCAGCGAGAAGTTCGATGGCGTGCGCGGCTACTGGAATGGCCACGAATTGCTGACCCGCGGCGGCACGGTCGTGCGCGTGCCGGCGTGGTTCACGAAGCATTGGCCAAAGACGCCGATGGACGGCGAGTTGTGGGCGGGTTACGGGAAGTTTGCGACTGCGTCCACCATCGTGCGCACCGCCGGCCCGGACGATCCGGCGTGGCACGCAATAAGCTACCGGGTCTTCGACCTGCCCGCGCGCGGCGGCAACTTCGACGCGCGGGTGCCGGCGATCCGGAAAACGGTCGCGGCAATCGGCGATCCATGGGTGATTGCGGTCCGCCAATTTCACGTTCGCGATGAAACCGCGCTGCGCGCGGCATTGAAGCGGGTGCTCGACAAGGGCGGCGAGGGGCTGGTGCTGCACCGCGGCGATGCGCCTTACCGATCCGGGCGCAATGTCGGGCTGCTCAAGCTGAAGCCGTATGAAGATGCCGAAGCCAGGGTCGTCGCGATCCGGCCGGGCGAGGGCCGGCTCAAGGGCATGATGGGCTCGATCGAAGTGCGCACGCCGGATGGGCGTCGTTTCGCGATCGGCTCGGGATTTTCCGATGCGCAGCGCAGGCATCCGCCTGCGGTGGGTAGCTGGGTGACCTACCGGTTCAACGGGTTGACGAACAGCGGGCTGCCGCGTTTCGTGCGGTTCCTGCGCATGCGGCCGGGTGGTCCCCCGCCGGAACCGGCTGCGCGCCCGTGACGGCGGCGCGCGCCGTGGCGCGGCGCGCTCACGCGCCGTGGCTTCGCGCCCACTGCACGATGCCGGCGGCATTCATGGCGCCGGCCTGTCGGGCAATCTCGCGTCCGTCGCGAAACAACGCCAGCGTGGGAATGCTGCGGATGCCGTAGCGCGCGCCCAGCGCCTGTTCGGCTTCGGTATCGACTTTCAGCACGCGCACGCGCGGTTCCAGTTGCGCTGCGGCTTGCGCGTAGTGGGGCGCCATCATCTTGCACGGTCCGCACCACGGTGCCCAGAAATCGACCAACACGGGAACGCCGTTGCGCGAAAGGTGCTTGTCGAACGCGGCTTCACCCACTTCGACCGGTTTGCCCTCGAACAGGGGCTTGTGGCATTTGCCGCAGTTGGGTAGCGCGTCCGAACGTTCACGCGGCACGCGGTTCACCGCTGCGCAGTGCGGGCAGACGATGTGCACGGCATCATTCATGGGACATCCTTTCCATTGGCGCCGGTGGACGATGGGCCGGCGATGGTGTCGGAAGCATAGCTCGCCGCTGCGCGGATCATCGCATTGGCGGTCGCGATGAAAGGCACCGCGAAGAATGCGCCGGCGATACCGCCGATCGCCGCGCCCGCCATCACGCCCAGCACGATGCCAAGCGGATGCACCTTGACGGCGCCGCCGGTGATCAGCGGGTGCAGGACGTTGCCTTCGATCTGGTTCACGAGCAACACGATCCCCAACATGATCAATGCGTTGGCCCAGCCGTTGAACACCAGCGCGATCAGCACCGCCGCCGCGCCGGCCACGATCGAGCCGATGATGGGCACCAGCGCGCCGAAGAACACGATGGCCGCGATCGGCGTCGCCAGCGGCACCCCGATGATCCAGGCGCCGAATCCGATCGCGACAGCTTCGAGTGCGGCCACGAAGATCTGGATGCGGGCAAATTCCTTGAGGGTGCGCCATCCCGCGCGACCGGCGAAATCGATGCGCGCGCGGGCGCGGCGGGGAAACAATCGCGTGGTCCATGCCCAGATCCCGGCGCCGTCGATCATCGCGAACAGGATCACGAAGATGATGATGAAGATGCCTTCCAGGATCCCCACCACGCGTTTGCCCGCACTGGCCGCACGCAACGCGACCTGCGACGCGTTGTGCTGCAGCCACTGGACGACATCCGAGATGTAGCCGTTGATCTTTTCCGGTGTCAGCCCGAGCGGATGCGTGGCCAGCAGGCTGTTGAGCGAATTGCCGAGCGCGCCGATCTGTTGTTGCAGCGTGGGCAGCGCGGTCACCACCCGTTCCGTGACCAGCAGCAGCAAGCCGACGACCACCGCGATCCCGATCAGCAGCGCAACGAGGATGGCGAGCCACTTCGGCCAACGATGACGTTGCAGCAAGTCCGACAACGGCACCAGCACGGCCGCCACGATGACGCCGATCAGGAAGGGAATCACGATGTCCGCGAGCAGGTGCGCGAGGTATCCGATGCCCGCGAGCGCCGCGGCGATCACGAGCAGGCGCCACGTGAACGCCGCGCCGATGCTCAGCCCCTGCGGGACGGCGTCGGCCGGGTCTCTCGAACGTTCGCGCCGCATCGAACTCACATCGTCACTCCGCGATCGGCCATCGAAGCACCCCGATGGGGCGCGGAAATCGCACCGGCGCGCATCGGTTGCCGCTCGCCCGTACGGCCAACGCAAGCCGGTCAAGCGCGACCAGCAGCCACAGGCTAACCACGCGCCGGTCGACTCGATGTCAAGAAGATTGCATGCGGCCGGCAGGAGTAATCGGTTCGTGACGGCGCACCGCGTCCGCCTTCACATGGCGTGGAACATTTCGCACGGATAATGCTTTCTTTGGCCAAGGAGACCGGACGATGAACCTGAAGATGCCCGCGCTCGTCGTTGCCTGCACGCTGGCGCTTTCGGCCTGCGGCGGCGGCAACAATCAATCCGAAAACGCACCTGCGCCAGGCGCCACGGCTCCGATGCCCGCGACAACCGCCCCGGCGATGCCGATGACGACCGCCCCGGCTGCGCCCATGACCGCGGGCGAGGCTGCGGCACCCGCAACGGCCGGCACCTCGGCGATGGCAGCGGGCTCCATGGCGGGCAACGGCAAACCTGCGGCGACCGTCAACGACTGCAGCACGGAAATCGAAGCCAACGATGCAATCCAGTACAACGTCGGATCGATCGTCGTGCCCTCGTCGTGCTCGGACTTCAAGATCACCTTGAAGCACACCGGCAAGCTGCCGGCGGCGTCGATGGGCCACGACGTGGTCATCACCAAGGAATCCGACATGGATGCGGTGGATCAGGAAAGTGCGTCCGCCGGCCTCGACAATGGTTATGTCAAGCCGGGCGACTCCCGCGTCATCGCACACACCAAACTGATCGGCGGCGGTGAAACCGCGTCGGTGAGCTTCCCGGTCAGCAAGATCAAGGACGGCGGGCCGTACGTGTTCTTCTGCAGCTTCCCGGGTCACGCCGCGCTGATGCACGGCAGCATCAGCGTCCAATGACGCGATGCCCGGATGGGTGAGTGGCAAGCGAGCGGGCGCCGAAGGGCGCCCGCTCGCTGTAGGGGCCGGCTGGACACTTTCGGCGGGCCGAACCACACTTCGAAACGCACCCTTTGCGCAGGGAATTCGACGTGATCCATTTGCCCGTGTTGGTCGTCCTGTTGAACGTGTTGCTGCTGTTCGCCACCGGCCTGGTGGTGGCGGGTGCGCGCGGCCGTTACGGCTTGAAGGCGCCAGCGACGACCGGTCACCCGGGTTTCGAACGCGCCTTTCGCGTCCAGATGAATACGCTGGAACACACGGTGGTGTTCCTTCCGACACTGTGGCTGGCCGCGCAATGGGGCAACCCCACCTGGGCCGGCATCATTGGGCTGGTGTGGATCGCGGCGCGTACGTGGTATGTGCTTGCCTACCTGCGCGACGCCGAGGCGCGGCATCATCCATTCACGGTGTCGCTGATCGCGTGGCTGCTGTTGCTGGCACTCGCGATCTGGGGCGTGGTGCGGTTGTTCTTGCTGCAGCCGTGGTAGGCAGGCGCCGCGCATTTCCGGATCAGGCGGAGGGCGCCTTGGCCGCGATCTCGCGCAGCGCGCTTTCGAACACCTCCGGCGGCTGGCCACCGGAAATCAGGTATTGACCATTGACGATGGTCGCGGGCACGGAGTGGATGCCGGCCTGCTGCCAACGGTCCTCCAGTGCGCGTACTTCGTCGGCATACTCGTTGGCGTCCAGGATGCGGCGCGCGGCATCGCCGTCCAGGCCGGTTTCCGCGGCGATGCGCACCAGCACGTCGCGATCGGCGACGTTTTCGTTGTCGGTGAAGTAGGCGCGAAACAGCGCCTGCTTGAGCGCGATGGCCCTGGTACGGCCCTGCTGTTCGGCCCAGTGCAACAGGCGATGCGCGTCGAAGGTGTTCCAGACGCGGCTGCCCGCCTGGGTGTTGATCGCGACGCCCAGCGGCGCGGCGCGCTCGCGGATCGCCTTGCGGTTGGCATCGAGCTGCGCATCGTCGATGCCGTACTTGTGCCGGATGTGTTCGCCGGCATCCTCGCCCTCGAACGGTGTTTGCGGATTGAGTTCGAACGGCTGCAGGTGGATCTCGGCCTCGACGCTGCCCTCGAGCTTCGTCAACGCCGATTTCAGGCTTGCGAGGCCGATCGCACACCACGGACAGGCGACGTCGGAAACGAAATCGATGCGGAAGCGGGCAGGAACGGTCATGGCCATCCGGGTGTCGTGGACTCACACCGATTTGGAGGCGCTTGCACGTATCTCAATCGCGCATGCTTCACCCATCACGCCTGCGCCGCCAAGCGGCCTCGCGGACGGTCCCTTCTTCCGCGTCGATCGTGGCTCTCGCGTGCAGCGCGCACGACGATTCCGGCGCCAGCGCGGGCGGGCGGGATGTTAGAGTGCCTGGCTGGTTCCCGAAGCAGGCATTGCGATGACGATGGAAGCCTTTTATCCGATCGGTACGCCCGGCAAACCCTGGGGGGACGCTGAGAAAGCCGAGTGGCTTTCGCGGCAGCGCAAGCAGCGCAGTTACGCGGATGACGTCCTGAAAGTGGTCGAGCGGCTGCGCACGCGCTTCGACGTGATGCAATATGGCGAACTCGATTACACGCCCGACCGCTATCCGCTGTTTGCGCTGAAAAGCCGCGACTGGAACGATGCCTTGCCGGTCATGCTGGTCACGGGCGGCGTGCACGGCTACGAAACCAGCGGCGTGCACGGCGCGCTGCAGTTCGCGGATCGCCACGCGGAAGCCTACGCGGGGCGCGCCAACACCGTCGTCGTGCCGTGCGTCAGCCCGTGGGGTTACGAGCGCATCCATCGCTGGGATCCGTACGCGCTCGATCCGAACCGCAACTTCATCGCCGACAGCCCCGCTCCGGAATCGGCGGCGCTGATGCGACTGGTTGCACCGTTCCGCGAGCGCGTGCTGATGCACATCGACCTGCACGAAACCACCGACACGGACGAGTCGGAATTTCGTCCCGCGCTGTCCGCCCGCGATGGCGTGCCGCACGCGCCGGGCACGATCCCGGACGGGTTCTATCTGTGTGCCGACAGCGCCAATCCGGAACCCGGGTTCCAGCAGGCGGTGATCGCGGCGGTCGCCGAGGTGACCCACATCGCGCCGGCCGATAGCGATGGCACCATCATCGGTTCGCCGGTGGTGGCGCCCGGCGTCATCGAATATCCACTGGTGAAGTGGGGCCTGTGTGCAGGCATCACCGCAGCGCGCTGGCGTACCACCACCGAGGTGTATCCCGACAGTCCGCGCGCCACGCCGGAGCAGTGCAACGCGGCCCAGGTCGCGGCGACACGCGCGGCGATCGACTACGCGCTGGCACACGCCTGAAGGTGATCCGGCGCTGGTAGAGCGCGGGTTTGGATCGTTCATGCTGGGTGGCTTAACGGAAGGCAAACCGCGCGGGTGCGGCCTGCCGGCGATTGGCGTAATCTCGAATCGTGTCCATCGCGGATTGCGTCATCCAGGGCGCAATTCCATCGGGAGGCGCCATGAAGATCAAGTTCCTGTCCGCGTTCCTCGTCGCCATTGCACTGAGCCTTGCCGGGCTCGGCATTGCGTGCGCGCAGAACGACAACGGCGTGCTGGTTCGCTCCGATGGGATCTATGTCCGTTGCGACCAGTGCGGCACGGTCGAACGCATCGATCAGAACATCAGCCAGGGCGGTGGCCACGGCACGGCCGGTGCGGTGCTCGGTGCAATCGCCGGGGGCGTGCTCGGCAATCAGGTCGGCAAGGGCAAGGGTCGCGACGCCGCGACTGTCGCCGGCGCGGTGGGCGGCGGGTTCGCCGGCCATGCGATCGGCAACCGCGGCGGCACGCGCAACTACCTCGTGCACATCCGGATGGGCAACGGCAGTTACATGAACGTGCAGGTGGCCGATGCCAGCAGCCTGCGGGTCGGTGACCTGGTGCAGGTGGACCCGAACGGAAACATCACCCGGATTCGCTGACGTGGCGCGCGCCGGCGCACAGCGGCCTGTTGCTTGAGGTGACCATCTGCAGGTGGGTGCAGCGGGGGCGGCGTGCTGTCCGGTCGAGGGGTGCGGGGAACGAGCTGGCGCCCGAATTCCCGGCTCTTGTCGCGTCACGGACTCGGAGCATCGCGCTCCCAAGCGCAGGGAACATTTCTCCTGAGGCCGACGTGCACCGCCATGGGCGCGCGTGATCCGATAGTGCGCCACGCCCGTGCGAACGGCATCTCGGTGGCGGATTGGGAGTGGTCCGCCAGCCGGTGGCTGTTCGCGCTTCCGGCCGGCGCCATTCGCAGCATACCATAGCAAAAACAATGACTAATCATGCTTTTCTAGGGTCAAATATGGAATGTGGCATGGAACCACACGATTTTTGATGGACTTCCTGCGCACAAGGCGTAAAGTAGGCGCGCGGCGAACCGGTTAGCCGGGGTTCGTGGGGAAACATGGTGAGATGTGTCAGCAGGTTACCTGCACCTTCGCATGCAGTTTTGTGAGGGATGGCAGGGCGACATACTCGCGCGTATCTTGCGATATCCGGCCCGCCGATCGACCGCCAAACAAAGCGCAGCAGCGAAGCCGCCTCCGTCTTCGTTTCATCGATCGATTTGCTGTGCCGAAAACTCGACCTGACCCGAGGAGATCATCATGAGTGAGCGTTTCGAGCGTACCGGTCCGTTGACCGAATTGAGCAGCTATCCGCAATGGACGCAGGACATGGTTGGTGAGTGCGATGTCGTCAAGAAAACTTTCGTGGAGCACGAGTTGTGGGGTTTGATTCGTGACGGTGAAGCGACTCACGACTGCATGGTCAAATTCATGGTCGGAATCTGGCCGGTCATTGAAGGCTTTCCCGGCTTCATGGCGAGAAGCCTGTTGAAGACGCGATACGGACGCAGTGAAGGCGACAATCTCGCACGCAGGTGGCTGGTCCGCAACATCCGCGTCGAACAAAACCATGCGGAGTACTGGTTGAATTGGTCGGAAGGGCACAACGTGCCTCGCCAACAGCTCATCGATGGCCAATTGCCGCCCGGCACGCGGATTCTCGCCGACTGGTGCGAAGAGATAAGCACCCAGGGATCGCTTGCAGCGAGTCTTGCCGCCGTCAACTACGCGATCGAAGGCGCGACCGGCGAATGGTCGCACACGCTCTACGAGAGTGAGGCATACACTGCCCGCTTCCCCGAGTCGACCCGCCGCGGCACGCTTCGCTGGTTGCAGTTGCACGCGGCCTATGACGATGAGCACCCCTGGGAGGCGCTGGAAATCGTCTGCGCAATCCTCGGCGCCACACCCAAAGCCACCGACGTCGCGCACATCGCCGAGTGCGTGAAGCGCAGCTATGTGGCCATGCGGATCCTTGCCGACCGGTGCGTGGCCAAGAGCCAAATCATGGAAGTGGGGTACGAATCTGCGGCCGCCGCATGATCCTGCGGTACAAGTGGCCTCGGCCGCGCCGGCCATGGCGCAGCCGAGGTCGCGGTCAAACCGTGAACCAGTCCAACAAACCGGAACCTTTCCGGCTCCTCCCGACTGCGGTGGTACGAAAAGTGCTTGCTAGGAGGACTACATAGCTCGTTGAGCGACGGCCCCCTGATCCGTATGCGCCGCGGCACCATTCATCTCCGCCCAGACTCGCTGACAAAGCGTTTGGTACCTTTGGCGTGCGCGTCAATCGGGTTCGTGATGTTCATCCTGCTCCTGACGTGGTCTTCCAACCAGTTCCAGACGGCGTTCGTCGGCTTGCTCAATGGTGAAAGCATCTGGTCGAAGGCGCAGAAGCAGGCCGTCGTCGATCTGCTTGACTACGCCAGTACCGGTAATCCCGCGGCGTATGTCGATTTGCAGTCCAGCATGGCCACGATGGACGCGCTTCGCTCGGCTCGCGACATGATCTCTTCGGGGCAGTTCGGATATTCGACCGTCAAGGACGAATTGCGTCGTGGTCACGCCATGCCCGTGGCGCTCACCAACATCGTTTTCTTGTGGGATTATTTCGCGCAGGCACCCTACGTCAGGAATTCGCTGGCCCTGTGGCGTTCGACCGATGCGGCGGTTGCGGAATTGAAGGTCGTGGGTGGTGAACTCCATCGCGCGTATGCTTCCGGCACCATCTCTCCGGAAGAAATCGTCCGTCAACGCAATCGCATCAACTCGCTCAACGGGTTCATTCGTCCTCGCAGCGACGAGTTTTCGGTGGCGATTGCCGACGCCTCCGTGATGACCGGCCGGCTTTTGTTCGCCGGTGTGGTCGTGCTGGTCGCAGCGGCTTTGGCGGTCTGGTTGCTGATGGTGCGTCGCGTGCTGGCCGGCATCCGCGGCAGCGAGGAGCGTTACCGGCTGCTGTTCGACAGTGCGCCGGACGCCATCCTGATGGTGGATGAGCAGAGCGGCCGCGTGCTCGATGTGAATCGCACCGCCAGCGCGTGGACGGGACGCGCGCCCCGCGAGCTGGTCGGCAATCACTATGCCGAGTTGTTCCAGAAGGATCCGCTGCAAAAGGGCGTGGCCGGCAATGGAGAATTGCGCGCGGTGAACGGCCAGCTCAAGCCGGTCGAAGTCCAGACCAGCACTGCGGAATGGGGCGAGCAGACGGTGCGCCAGGCCATCATCCGCGACATTTCCGAACGGGTCGAGAGTGAACGCGCACGCCGCACGGCCGCCGAAGCGCTCGCCAGCATCGCCGAAGGCGTGGTCATCGCCGATGCCGAGCGGCGCGTGGTGTCGGTCAACGCGGCGGCCACGCTGATCACCGGCCATACCGCCGACAACCTGATCGGCACCCGGCTGGATGATTCACGCAGCATGCCGGACGGCACGCCGTTGCCACGGACGATGTGGGAACAGATCGCCGCGGCCCGCCACTGGTCCGGCGAGGTGCGCAGCACCCGCAAGGACGGTACCAGCTATCCCGAACGGCTCAGCATCAGCACGATCCGCGACGTCGACCAGGGCGTGCTGCACTACGTCGCGGTGTTCAGTGACATCTCGGTGGCGAAGGCCGATCGCCACCGGCTTGAGCATCTCGCCGCACACGACGCGTTGACGGGGTTGGTCAACCGCTCGAAATTCCAGAGCCACTGCGAGAAGGCCATCGAGTACGCGGCGCGGCATCGCACCGCGGTGGCAGTGATGTTCATCGACCTCGACGCATTCAAGTTCGTCAACGACAGCTACAGCCACGCCGTCGGCGACCGGTTGCTCAGGCTGGTGGCCGAGCGCATCCGCCACGAATTGCGCGACGGCGACATCGCCGGCCGCATCGGTGGCGACGAATTCACCGTATTGTTGTCGCGGCTGGCCTTGCGCGAGGACGCGACGCGGCTGGCGGACCGGCTTTTGTCGGTGCTGTCGGAACCGTTTCACGTGGACAGTTACGAGATCGTCGTGAGTGCCAGCATCGGCATCGCCGGCTACCCGCTGGACGGCGAGGATGCCAGGACCCTGATCGCCAGCGCCGATGCCGCGATGTACGCGGCCAAGACCGAGGAGCGCAACACCTGGCGCTTCTACCTTCCGATGATGCAGGCCAACGCGCGCCAGCGCATGTTGCTGGCCACGGAGTTGCGCCAGGCGCTGCAGGAGGAAGAGTTCCGGCTGGTCTACCAGCCCAGCGTGGAAATGCGCTCGGGCCGCATCGTGGCCGTCGAGGCGCTGCTGCGGTGGCAGCATCCCGAACGCGGCGAAATCCTGCCCGGCGAATTCATCCCGATCGCCGAGAGCATCGGGCTGATCCATCGCATCGACGAGTGGGTGATGCACGCGGTGTGCGCCCAGATCCACGCCTGGGACGAAGCCGGCATGCCGTCGGTGCGGGTCGCACTGAACGTGTCGGCACGTTGGCTCGGTCATCCCGGCTTCGTCGAAAGCGTGCGCCGCGCGTTGCAGACGAATGCCGTGGCGCCCGAACGCATCGTGCTGGAGATCACCGAAGGCGCGATGTTGCGGCTGGGCGAGGAAACCGAACGCACCATGCGCGCGCTGCACGCGCTCGGCATCGGCGTCGCAATCGATGACTTCGGCACCGGCTACGCGTCGATGGCCTACCTGAAGTTGCCGGCGGTGGCGTACATGAAGATCGATCGCTCGTTCATCACCGGCTTGCCCGATGATCCGAACGACGTGGCGATCATCGGCGCGATGCTGGCGATGGCCGGCAGCCTCGGCCTCACCGCGATCGCCGAAGGCATCGAAACCGAGGGTCAGCACGACTTCCTGCAGCGTGCCGGCTGCGCCGAAGGCCAGGGCTATCTTTATTCGTATCCGCTGCAACCGCCCGCGCTGGAGCGGATGTTGCGGCCCAAACGCCAGACGCCGGGCGCAAAACTTAAGCTGGTCCCGCCGGTTCGCAGTTGAGGGTGCGCTCAGCGCGCCGGGATTTCCACGCCGCAGCGGAACGCGCGTTCCGCGCCCGGTTGCAGTCGGATGCCGCCGGCACATTCGGGACGATTGAAGGCGTCCGCCATGAACGCCATCGGTTCGAGCGCCACCGCGCTGCGCGCGCCGGCGCCCAGCGTGTCGCCGGTGAAGGCGTGCATCACGCCGCTTTCCTGCCACACCGTCACGGTGAAATCGTCGGCGGGATCGGACAGCCGCGTGCGGATGCGTCCGCCGCCATCGGGTACGAGATCGGTGTAGCCGTTGTCGAGGACCGTATCGCCGATGGCGCGTGGATTGCGAAAGTCGAGCGCGGGTGCGTCGTCGAGTGGGACGTACGCGGCGTCACCCGGCAGTGCGATCAACTTGTCGTCGGTGCGGATCGTGGTGCGTGCCGGAATTTCAAGCGTCCAGTCGTCGGCCATCCCCCCGCCCGCGCGAAAGTAGGCGTGCCAGCCAACGAAACATGGCGCGGGGCGGTCGCCGACGTTGCGCATGCGCGCTTCCAGCGTCAGGCCGGTCGCGTCGAGCGTGAAGGCCACTGCAAGATCGATCGAAAACGGATAGCCGGGGCGCGGACGGATCGCGGATGTCGTGAGGGTACAGCGCGCGGATGCCTCATCGGCCAGCAATTCCGGGATGGCGAAATCCGCGCCGCGCACGAAGCCGTGCCGGAATTCGCGCGCCGGGCCCGCGACAGCCGGTTCGAGGTCGTAATCGCGCCCGTCGAAACGGTAACGCGCGTCGCCAACGCGTCCGCCGAACGGTGCGAGGATCGCAAAATGCGAGCCTTTGCGTGCCTTGATTTCGGCGGCGTCGCGATAGCCCCAGGCGATGTCGAAGACGCCGCCGTTGCGCGGAACCTCCAGGCTCAACAGTGCAGCACCGTGGAAGGCGATGCGCACGCGGTGGCCCGCTGCGTCGGCCAGCACCACGATCGGCTGGTCCCCGAGCATCGCGCGTTCCGCGGTATGGCTGCCCATGATGCATGTCCTGATGACGATCCGACATGGTACGCCCGCGGATGCGGACGCGGCGCCCGGATACCATGCACCGGTTCCCACGCCGCCGCGTCGCAGATGCAAAGCACGTTCAACCCGCCCGAGCACGCAACCCACGACACCAGCGCGGTCAATCGCCTGCGCCAGGATTTCAGCGGCGTCGACAGCGTGTGGCTGTTCGGCTACGGCTCGCTGATCTACAAGGTCGATTTCCCGTACATCGAACGCAGGCCCGCGACGATCCGCGGCTGGACCCGGCGCCTGTGGCAGGGCTCGCACGACCATCGCGGCACCGTCGAACACCCGGGACGCGTCGCCACGCTGGTACCCGAGCGCGATGCGGTGTGCGCGGGCATGGCTTACCGCGTCACGCCGGCGACCTTCGAACATCTCGATCATCGCGAGAAGAATGGCTACCTCCGATTCGCGATGACGCTGCACTTCACCGGCGATGAATCCGCGGAAGGCATTGTGTACATCGCCAATGAAAAGAACGCGGCATGGCTGGGGCCCGCGGATGAAACGGAAATCGCGCGCCACGTCGCGGGCGCCGTGGGACCGAGCGGCCGCAACAGCGACTATGTCAGCAAGCTTGCCGAGGCGTTGCGTGAACTCGGCGCCGACGATCCCCACGTCTTCACGGTGGACGCGGCACTGCGGGCGATGCAGCCGATCGCCTGAAGCGAGCCCCGCTCAGGCCATCGCACGCAGCCGCAGTCCGCGCGGCGTCAAGGCGCGCTCGATCAATTCGAACACGCCCTGCATCACCAGCGCGAGCAGCGCGGCGGGAACGGCGCCTTCCATGATCAGCGGGATGCTGTCGAGGCGGATGCCGGTGAGGATCGGCTGGCCGTAACCGCCTGCGCCGATCAATGCACCCAGCGTGGCGGTCCCGACGTTGATCACCGCGGCAATCTTGACACCCGCCAGGATCGAGCGCAGCGCCAGCGGCAATTCCACGCGCCACAGCCGCACCCGTGGCGGCAAGCCCAGTGCCGCGGCCGACTCCAGCAGCGAGGGCTGGATGCCCGTCAAGCCCGCGTGGGTGTTGCGCACGATCGGCAGCAGGCTGTACAGGAACAGCGCCGCGATCGCAGGTTCGGCGCCGATGCCGAACAGCGGGATCATGAAGACGAACAGCGCCAGCGACGGTACGGTCTGCAGGATGCCGGTCAGGCCCAGCACGACCTGGCCCAGGCGGCGACGGCGCGCCGCAAGCACGCCCAGCGGCACCGCCAGCACGATCGCCAGGATGAGCGAAATGCCGACCAGCGCGAGATGCTGCAGGGTGTAGCGCCCGATCCGTTGCCAGAACGCGCTGCCGTTGCCGGGTTCCAGCTCGATGCCCAGGAAATCCGCGGCCGCGAGGGATTCGCTCGTCCCGTCGATCTTGACGGCCTTGTTCATCGCGCGCATCCGCGGCGCGTCGATGCTTCCCGCAAGATCGTTCAATGCAGCCACGAATCCGGGCGCGCGCCGGTCCAGATCCAGCCGGTACAGGTACACCGCGTCGTAGCGTGGAAAGTAATGCAGGTCGTCCTTGAGCACGAGCAGGTGGTAGTACGCGATTTCCGCATCGGTGCTGTAGAGGTCGATCGCGTCGATCGCGCCCGCGGCGAGCGCGCGATAAGCCAGCGCGTGCTCCATGCCGCGCGCGTCCATCGGCAGGTGGTAAGCCTGTTTCAAACCCGGCCAGCCGTCGGCGCGGTTCATGAATTCGTTGGAGAATGCAAGTTTCAGATCCGGATGTCGGGCGAGATCCGAGATGCTGCCGATGTGCAGCTTGCGCGCCTGGTCCGCGCGCATCCCGATCGCATAGGTGTTGTTGAAGCCCAAGGGATCGGTGATGCCGATGCCGAGTTCCCTGAGACGCGCGCGCAGCACGCCGATGCTTGCGCCGGGTGGCACGTCGCGCAGCAACTCATGGGTAATGGTGCCGGTGTATTCCGGATACGCATCGATGTCGCCACCCTGCAGTGCGCGCCACAGGATGCGCGTGCCGCCGAGGCTGCGGCGATGCTCGGCCGCGATGCCGTGTTCCCGCGCGGAAAGCCGCGCGATCTCGCCCAGTACCACCGACTCCGTGAAATTCTTGGAGCCGATCACGACCGTGGGCTGCTGCGCGAAGGCGATCAGCGGCAACAGCGCCAGCAGAACCGCGAAAGACATCAAGCCGGCTTGGACGCTATTCCAGAGACGGCAAAATGGATTCCCGCTTGCGCGGGAATGACGAGCAACAAAAGGATGGTTTGATATTTCGTTCATGCCGCGTCCGGCAGCGAGCGATGCGCGGCGAGGAACTCGTGCACGAACGGGTCGGCGGGGTCGCGCCGGAAATCGTCGAGGCTGCCGTCCTGCAGCACGCGGCCGCGCCGCATCAGGATCAACCGGTCGCTGAAGAATGCGGCTTCGGCCAGATCGTGCGTCACCATGATCACGGTCTTGCCGAGGCTGCGGAAGATTTCGCGCAATTCGTCCTGCAGCCCGTGGCGCACCAGCGGGTCGAGCGCGCCCAATGGCTCGTCCAGCAGCAGGGTGGGCGGGTCGAGCATCAACGCGCGCATCAGTGCGACGCGTTGGCGCTGGCCGCCGGACAGTTCGGCGGGAAAGCGGCCGAACAGGTCTTCGTGCAGGTGCGCCAACCTGGCCAGTCCGCGCGCGCGTTCCTGCACGCGGGACGGTTTCCAGCCGAGGTGGCGCGGCAGCAACGCGAGATTGCCGAGTATCGTCAGGTGCGGAAACAGGCCGCCCTCCTGGATCACGTAACCGACGCGACGGCGCACGTCCAGCAAGGTCTCTCGCCGCAACGGTTCGCCGTCGCACAACACCTCGCCGGCGGTCGGCCATTCCAATCCGACCAGCATCCGCAGGAGCGTCGACTTGCCGGAGCCGCTGCTGCCGATCAGGATGCTGGTGCGGCCGCGCGCGAACGCGATGCTGGCGTCATCGACTGCGCGCGTGGAGCCGAACATGCGGGTCGCGTGGACCAGCGCGAACGCCGAATCAGTGGGTTTCGTGCTGGATTCCGGCGAGGCAGGCATCGTCGATATCGCGCCGCTTGCGTCCGACCACGGCGTAGTAATACAGCATGTTGCCTTCGATCGAAAGGCGGTGGCGATAGCGTTCCAACCGGTGCAGCTTCAGGTAATCATCGTGCACCATGTGCTTGACCAGCCGCGAGAAACCGCTGGTGTCGGCGGTGTCGAGGAAGGTTTCCTTGATGTTGAACGCGACCCAGCCGTCGTCGCGCACGAGGTTGTAGGCCGCCGCGAAGGCCGCCACCGGGATGTCGCCGAAGCCGAGCGCGGCGACGGTGGTCATGGCATCGAAATTCCAGCCCTTCAATTCCGCGAGCAGGTCCGGTGAAAGTTTGGTGAGATCGGTGACGTAATAGGCGTCGTAGGCGCCCGGCCGGTCACGGTCGGCGGCGCGTTCGGCTTCATGGATGTTGTCGATGCCCACCACGCGCGCCGCGCCGTGCTGCACCAAAAGTTCGCCGACCATGCCGTTGCCGGCGCCGACGTCCAGCACCCGCATCTGGCTGGGGTCATCGCCGGCTTTCGTCGCCGCATCGCGCAAAAGCTCCGTGAGCTTGGCTGGCGATGTGCACTTCAGCCGCTGATAGAACAGCTGCTCGTACAAACCCGGGTGGTCGTAGATGTCGGCGTAGTCGTGAAAGGCGATGCGGCGCTCCTTGCCATCCTCCATGATCGTGAAGTACGCCTCGGCCTGGCTGGCGCGGGTGAGGTTGTCGGCAGGAAAACGGATGTGGTAGCGCTGCGGTCGCATGCTTCTCCTCGGAATCGAAAAGGAAGGAAGCGTCGCGACAGGAGGCGTGGCAGCACACAGCGGCACTGAACCGTGGATCCCCTTGCGGCGCCGAAGGCGCGTGCGCGGCGACGCTGTCTTTCCACCGTATTGCATGTGCGCCGGTATTGCAAACCTGGGCGCGAAGCCAGCAATCATGATGACACCTGAAAAGGTCTTCGACATCGATTGCCCCGCGGGTTTAGGATGGCAGGACTCGTCGGCGCCTGGGGGTGTCATGAAAACGTTGCCTGTCGCGCGTCCGTTCCGCGGCCTTGCGTCAACACTGGCTGTGCTGTTGCTGGTCGTTTCCGTGTCGGTCATTTCGGCGCCGCCGCCGCAGTACCCCGATTATCCGAGCGAGACGCCGGCGCACTTCAACCCGGTGACCGCGAACCAGGATTACATCCGGCGCGACGTGGAAATCCCGATGCGCGACGGGGTGAAATTGCATACGGTGATCCTGGTTCCCAGGGGGGTAGCGCATGCAGGCATCCTGTTGACGCGCACGCCGTACAGCGCGGACGTCCAGGCCGGCCACATGCAGTACGGCCAGCTCAGCGGCAATCTGGAGGTTGCGCTGCAGGGCTACGACAGTGCCGCCGATGTCGTCGTGGAAGACAAATACATTCGCGTGATCCAGGACGTACGCGGCAAGTATGGTTCCGGTGGCGATTACGTGATGAACCGGCCGCTGCACGGTCCGCTGAATCCCACGCCGGTGGACGATTCCACCGACTGCTACGACACCATCGACTGGCTGGTGAAGCACGTGCCGGAAAGCAACGGCAAGGTCGGCATCATCGGCATTTCCTACGACGGCTTCGAACCGCTGATGGCGCTGGTCAATCCGCATCCGGCCCTCAAGGTGTCGGTGCCGATGAACCCGATGGTGGACGGCTGGATGGGCGACGACTGGTTCCACAACGGTGCGTTCCGCCAGCAGAACATCCCGTACATCTACGAGCAGGAAGCCACCCGCAGCAACGACGTGAAGTGGTGGTCGAACTATCACGATGACTATGACTTGTACATGCACTACGTCTCGGCCGGCGCGCTCGGCAAGGCCTACGGCATGGACCAGGTCGGGTTCTGGCGCAAGCTTGTCGCGCATCCGGCCTACGATTCGTTCTGGCAGGAGCAGGCGATGGACAGGATCCTCGCCAAACAGCCGCTCAAGGTGCCGGTGATGCTGGTCCACAGCCTGTGGGACCAGGAAGACATCTATGGCGCGATGGCCGTGTATCGCGCGATCGAGCCGAAGGACACGAACAACGACATGGTGTACCTCGTGATGGGTCCGTGGCACCACGGCCAGGAAATCGAGGACGCCAGTGCGCTTGGCGCCATCAAGTTCGGCAGCGACACCGGTCGCTATTTCCGTGAACACATCCTGCGTCCGTTCCTCGCGCATTATCTGAAGGACGGTGCGCCGAAGGACGACGTGGCGCCGGTGACGGCATACGTGACCGGCAGCAATCGATGGGAACGTCTCGACGCGTGGCCGTCGGGATGCCCCACCGGATGCAGCATCAAGGCGACGCCGCTGTATCTGGAAGCCGGCCACAGGCTCGGCTTCGACGCGCCCCAGGCCGGCGGCGCGGGTTACGACGAATACGTGTCCGACCCGGCTAAGCCCGTGCCGTTCCGCGCCCGGCCGATCCAGCCGGTCGGCTACGCCCCGCCACAGACCTGGTCCCAATGGCTGGTGGACGACCAGCGGGAAATGTCGGGACGCACGGACGTGCTGACTTACGAGTCGGCAGTGCTGACCCGGCCGGTGAAGATCAGCGGTCGCCCGCAAGTGCATCTGGTTGCATCCACCAGCGGCACCGACAGCGACTGGGTCGTGAAGCTGATCGACGTGTACCCGGGCCAGGTGGCGGCCCAGCCCGAACTCGGCGGTTACCAGTTGATGGTTTCCGCCGACATCCTGCGCGGACGCTATCGCCAGGGTTTCGCCAAGCCCGAACCGATCAAGGCCGACACGCCGTTGCCGTATCAGTGGTACCTGCCCACGGCGAACCACGTATTCCTGCCGGGCCACCGGATTATGGTGCAGGTCCAGTCGAGCTGGTTCCCGCTCTACGATCGCAATCCGCAGAGGTTCGTGCCGAACATCTTCTTCGCGAAACCCGCGGATTACGTGAAGGCCACGCAGAAGATCTACCGCACGCCGGGGAATGCAAGTTACATCGAGTTGCCGCTGGTGCCTTCGCCGAGCGGGGGCTGATCGCAGGACGAGAAAATCCCGGGACGACCCATCGTGCGTGGCGCCATCCATGGCGCCCGCGTTTGCATCCTGCAAAGGTCGGCACGGTCGTGCCGGCGATCGCTTGGCTTTCAGCGGGAGCCTGCCTGCAGGCGACCGTTCGCGCGCAGGCGCGCTCCTGCAAGGTTTTCAGTTGAATGGCCGGCGGCACCCGGCAAGCATGCCGGGCCGGCAGCACACGCGCCCGCGCAGTCGCGAAGCGATATCCGGATTGCGCAGGCAGGATACCGGGGCGAACATCGGCGAAGGCGATGGCCCGCACGGCGAGCCGCCGGAAACGCCGAGTTTGCCGGCGACTTTGGGCTTCTTCGTTGCAAGAAAGTCGCTGGATCCCGGCTTTACTCGCGCCATCCATGGCGCTCACCCTTCGGGCCAGCTTCGCTGTTCGGGCGCGCTCCTGCACGCCACGTCGCCGGGATGACGAGCGAAGGTCAAGTTTGCCTAATGCCGCGTGCGCTTTCCGGTGGCAGGGTTCATTTCCACGCTCACCGCGAACGTCCGCTGTTCACCCGGCTGCATCGCGCCGACGCCAACCAGGCGCCGTGCGATTTCCTCGCCGCGCTCGTTACGGATGGTGAGTACCATCGAGTACTCCCACGCGCCGTTGTCGGAAGGATTCCGGAAACTGCCTTCGACGCGCAGCGGCGTCAGCGTGGCGGGCGCGGCCAGATCACCGGCCGGGCCGCCGTAACGCAGCTTGTGGTTGCACGCGGGACAAACCTGCGAGCTTTCCAGGATCGTCTCGCGGCAGTGCGGGCAGGTGCGCGTGGCGCCTGCCGCACCCACCTGCGGGGGGGTCATTTACCGTTGCCGTTGACGTGGCCGTTGCCGTTGCTCTTGTGCGCATCCGGCGAGCCGCCCTTGTCGTCCCAGCCGAACTCGGCCTGGCCGCGCATCCGCGAACCCTTGGCGACGCTGAAGGTGGTGGATTTCACGTCGCCGGTCAGCGCGCCGGTCTGCAGCAATTCCACGTGTGCCGCGGTTTCGATGTTGCCGGTCAGCTCGCCCGCGATGGTCACGCGTTCCGCGCGCACGCTGCCGTTGACCTTGGCGCCATGTTCGATGGTGAGATCGCCGCGCACGTTGATGTCGCCCTTGAAGCGGCCGGCGATGCGTACGTGGCCGGCGCCTTCGATCTTGCCTTCGATCACGAGGTCGGGCGCGATGTGCGATTCGGATGCGGACTTCGCAGGCGCAGCCGCGGATTCGGGGCTGAAACTCGCCACCTTCGCGGCAGGCGCGGGTGGTTCGATCGGATCGGGCATGTCGAAGCGCGCCACGTCGGGCGGGTTCGGCAGCGGGGACGACGGGGACTTCGCGGGTTCTTTCCACAGGGCCATGACAGGGCTCCGGTTTGGTCAGGGGAGGGCCGAGCGTACCGCCAATCCAGTCGGATGGGAATGGGAAAATGAACAGAAAACCCAGTCCGTACACGGAATTGTGGAGTGCTTCTCTGGTAATCCCTGAACAGGTGTGCGAAGGCGCTTCACTGCGCCGCTGCGTGGCGCCGCTGCCGAGCGAGCCAATATCGCGCCCGGCCGGGCAAAGGTCGACCGCGGACGCGGCGCTTCCCTGGCGTCATCGGCGCCGACTTCCTGCCGCCGGCCGCAAAGCCCTGCCATATTGTGCGCCGCAAGCGGCAAAACCTCGCAAAATGATCAGAGTGGGAAGGGGGATGCGGATGACGAATTTCAATCGGATTGAAGTGGGCGCGCGCGTGTTGGTCGCGCTGGCCTTGGGCTGCACCGCCGGTTGCCAGTCGCAGACGAACGGTGCTGCACCCCGTGCACAGGCGCAACAGGATCAGCAGGTCACGCCGATTTCCGTGGCCAAGCACGTGGTTGCGGCGCATGCCGCAGCATTGGCGGGAAACCAGAAGGCCATCGCGCAAAATGCGCAGGGACTGGCCAGCGATATCTTGCACGACGCGCATGTGCCCGATGCGTCCCGTCCCATCGATCGCGAAGCGGCGCGCGCGGCCATTCGACCGCTGACCGGCGTGCGCTCGGTGGTCTGGATCGACCACGCCAATCTTCTGGTGATGGTCGGTGGCGCGCAGTACCGCAACATGGCGATGGTCGATCGCGCCTGTGATGCGCTTGCTCCGCTGGGCGACACGCTGGGGGTGGTAGTCAACGTGCAGGACGTGACCGCGATGACTTCCGAGGGCGCGGACGCCGTTTCCCGCAACTGTCGGTTGCCCGAGGGTGAGCGGGCTTTCATGCAGTCAAAGCGACGGATCGAGGCGCTCGATCCCGCCACGCGCAAGGCCTTCGAGGCGCAGCAGGGTTCGTTGGCTGATTGAGCCACCGAAGGCGGGTTGAGCCTTCGCGAAATCGTCGTTCTACATCGCCGCCCTGTGACCGGCGCGACTGTCATCGAGCAGAACAAGGATGACGAGCAGGAGGCAGCCTGGCAGTTGTCGATTTATCCAACGTCCGCTCGTCGCCCTGGCAGGAGCGCGACAAGGCCGGCATCCGATCGTTGCGGCTCCCCCGCCAACGAGGAGACACGACGATGCGATTCCTTTCCCTGGTCCGGGTCAACGAAGCTTCGGGCCGGAAGCCCGACGAAAGATTGATGGCGGACATGACGCAACTGATTGCCGAGATGACCGCGAACGGCACGTTGCTGGACACGGCCGGTTTGTATCCAACGTCACAAGGCAAGAAAGTCCGGCTTTCCCGTGGCAAGCAGACGGTCTCGGATGGTCCGTTCACTGAATCAAAGGAAGTGATCGGCGGCTACGCAATGCTGCAGGCGGACTCCGTCGAGCAAGCCTTGCAACTGGTCAAGCGGTTTCTCGACGTGCACGGCGATGATTGGGAAGTGGAGTGCGAATTGCGGCAGGTCTACGAGAACTGCCCGGACACCGAGCTCGCTGGCCGATCCGAAGGCGCAGTCGCCGAAGACCTCCAATGATTCCGGTCATCACGGCCTTCGAACGATCGCCCGACCGCGGCCAGGGGCTGGCGAGAGACATGCGCGTCCGCTGGGCGCTGGAAGAAGTCGGGCAGCCTTGCGACGTCCGGTTGGTTTCGTTCGAAGCGATGAAGCAGCCCGCACATCTCGCGCTGCATCCGTTCGGTCAGATTCCGACATGGGAAGAGGGCGATCTCGTCCTGTTCGAGTCGGGTGCGATCGTGTTCCACATCGCGGAGCAACATGTCGGCTTGTTGCCGGACGACGGGAATGCCCGCGCGCGCGCGATCACCTGGATGTTCGCCGCGCTCAACACCGTGGAACCGCCGATTCTCGAACTCGCGACCGCGCGGCTGGTGGAGGGCGACAAACCCTGGGCCGGGGAGCGCCTGCCGCTCATCAGGGATCGTATTCACTACCGGCTGCGACAGCTTGCCGCGCGGCTCGGCGATGCCGATTGGCTGGACGGTGCGTTCAGTGCGGGCGACCTGATGATGGTGCACACGCTGCTGCGGCTGAAGCCATCGGGCATACTGGATGCGTTCCCGACGCTGGCCGCTTATGTCGCCCGCGGAGAAGCGCGGCCCGCGTACGGGCGGGCTTTCGACGCGCAGTCGGAATTTTTTGCCGCGGCAGCGTCGCCCGCAGGGTGACGGGTTCCGACAGGCTCCCTTTGCTCGTCATCCCGGCGACGCGGCGTGCAGGAGCGCGCCCGAACAGCGAAGCTGGCCCGAAGGGTGAGCGCCATGGATGGCGCGAGTAAAGCCGGGACCCAGTGACTTTCGGGCAAGATGAAAGCACCCGTTGCCGGCCCCGGACATCGCTTCACGATTGCGTTTGCAGGAACTGCGATTGCGGACGTCCCCGGATCAAGTCCGGGGCTGGCTGCGGCGGCCCGAAGCGCGGGCGAGATGGATGCCGCGAGTCAATTCATTTCGATCGTGCCCGCGGGTACGAAAATCGACACGGATTCAGGGTTCCGGCCTTCGGCCGGGCCCGGAATGATGGCAGGATGTGGAAGGCCGGTTCTCTAACCGGTCGCCTTCCTCACCAGCGCTGCGATCCGCTTTTCTTCGGCGGCGGTCAGCTTGACGACGGCATACGACGTCGGCCACATCGCGCCGTCGTCGAGCTTCGCGGCATCGTTGAAGCCGAGGGTCAGGTAGCGGTCCTTGAACTTGGACGCGGGCCTGAAGAACACGACGACTTTCTCGTCGGTGTTGGCGTAGGCGGGCATGCCGTACCAGGTTTTCGGCAGCAGCTGCGGCGCGGCGTCCCGGATCAGCTTGTGCAGTCTTTCGCACAGCCTGCGCTCGGAGTCCGCCGTTTTGGCGATCGCGGCCAGCACGTCCTTCTCGCCGTCGGCGCCGCGCCTGGCGTTCTTCAGCTCCTGCGCGCGTTCCTTCATCGCGGCGCGCTCTTCGGCGGTGAAGCCGGATGACTTGCTTGTCCTGGTGGCCTTCTTGGTTGCCATGGGTTGATTGCCTCTCTGGTGAGCTGGTCAGCGCCGTTCCTGTGCCTGCAGCAGGTCGCGACGCGGCCGCGCACGCGGCACGGCCGTGCGGGATGGGGATCCATCGCGATCGTGCCATGCCGCGCCGATGGGCTCAAACCCGACGTTTATTTGCCGTAGTCGAGTCTGGGATACCAGGTCGGATGCCGACCTTCCGGCGTGCTGTCGAGGATGGTCCACAGGGGCATCAGGTCGGGTGCTCCACGCGGGTCCTGACCGGGATCGGCGCTCTCGGAACCCATTTCGCCGCTCCAGAAATGACGGATCACACCGTCGCGGCGGGTGAACACGTTGAAGGCGGGGATGTCGCTGCCGTCTGGTGCAATGGCGAAGTAGGCGCGGCTGAAATTGCCGTTGGCGTCCGAATAGAGTTTCAGATGGCGCCAGCCGCGTTCGCGCTTGAACGCCGCCAGCCGCTCGATCGGCGATCGCGCGATGATGGCCAACGCCGCGTTCTGTTCGACGTCGCGCGCCTCGCCGTCCCATGCACCCAGCAACGAAGTGCACATCGGGCAGGGCCGTTCGCGTTGCGGACCGAACATCCAGCTGTAGGCCACCAGCGTCGGCTTGTCACCAAACAGCCCGGCGAGATCGGTTTCGCCCTGCTCGCCGACGAAACGGTAGTCGCCGGCGACCTCGCCGCCCGGCGGCAGCGCGCGGCGTTGTTCTGCCACGCGTTCGATGTGGCGGCGCAGTTCGATTTCTTCGGCAAGCAATGCCTGCCGTGCGCGGCGATAGTCGGTGCTTTCATTGGGAAAGCGCAGGGTGTTGCGCGCGGCAAGTTCGGCGGCGGGAACGAGTGGATTCATGGGATGCTCCTTCTTTTCGGCAACAGGGGCGACCGCGTCAATCGCGGTCGGGTGCGCCCAGTGGAAACAGGTGCCGGTGCGGGCGCCCGCCGTCGACGCAGCGCGCGAACGACGGTCGTTGCAGCAGCCTTGCGCGATAGGCGTGCACGTTGAGGAACCGTTCGCCGATCGCGTGCGTCCAATCGGCGTAGAACAGTGCCGGCGCGGCGGCGCAATCGGCCAGCGTGAAGGTGTCGCCCGCGGCCCATTCGCGCGCGGCCATGTGGCCGTCCAGCCACGCGTAGGCGGTGTCCAGCAGCGCGCGCGCTTCCTTGACACCGTTCGGGTCGCGATCGGCTCCGGGGCGCAACTGGTTGTACACGACCCTCTGCTGCGGGGTGGAAACGTAATTGTCGAAAAAGCGGTCGAGCACGCGAACGTCGACGGCCGCGTCGGCGTCGGCGGGAATCAATCGCGCCGGCCCCGGATGATGGACGTCGAGATGTTCGATGATGCAGGTGGCCTCCGTCACTTGGCGGTCGTCGTCCACCAGCAGCGGGAATTTCCGGATCGGCCAGCGCCGCGCGAACTCGGCGTACACCTCGGGCGTGTCGGGCGACAGCTTCAGGAATTCGAACGGCGTGTCGTTTTCGTACAGCGCGATCAGCGCCTTCTGGGTGTAGGACGAAAAGGGATGGCCGTAAAGCTGCATGGGGTGCTCCGGTGATGCGTTCATTCGTGCGACGAACGGCCCCGGCCGGAATCGACAGCATGCGCAAACGGCGGATGTCGCATCCTGCGTCACCGGTTGGAACGCATGTGACCGTCAGCATCGGCGCCAGCACCGCGCGGTGTTCCGCGCGGACCGTGTCGCAAAATCGATGGTAGCCGCTGATCGCGCACTGTATGCGGCCAAGACCACGGGCCGGGGACTGCGTGGCCACGGCTTCCGTCGCTGAATGGCGGCCGGGCGGAACCTTGCGCCGCGACATCTTCGGCCTTACGTTGGAGGCATGGCCAAGGGTTTCGTCAACGACGACGCGGTACAGGAACAGATCGACGCGACGGTCGCCGACGCGGTGGCGCGAGCGCGCAGCAAGCAGTACAAGGGACCAAGCCGGGCCCACTGCGAAGAATGCGAGGCGCCCATTCCCGAGGCGCGGCGCAAGGCCGTGCCGGGCGTACGCCTGTGCGTGAAGTGCCAGGCCGAACGCGACCACCAGGAAGGGGTGTTCAGTGGCTACAACCGGCGCGGCAGCAAGGATAGCCAATTGCGTTGATGCCACTTCGGTTTTTGTCGTGATCCCGTGATTGCTCGCGCCGCGCGCCGCCGCAGCCTGTCCAGGACTTGATCGGGGGCGTTCGCGTTGGCAATCCTGCATACGCAGACCGGCTTGCGCCGGCATGACGGCGATGCGGTGCTACGTTTCCACGAACGCCTTCAGGCGCCGTAACGCCTGGTCCCATTGCGCCGCGATCGTGTCCAGCGAACGTCGTGCTTCGTCGATGCGCGATGGCTGCAATTCCCACAATCTTTCGCGACCTTGACGGGTGTCGTGCACGAGACCCGCGTCGGCCAACACCTCCAGATGCTTGGTGACGGCTTGGCGGGTGATCGCGGTGCCGGCCGTGAGCTGCGCGATCGACAACGCGCCGCCAGCGCAGAGCGCGGCGATCAGGCGCAGGCGGGTGGCGTCGCCCAGGGCCGCGAACATCGGCGCAGTTTTCCGGAAGTCGGGCGTGCGTGGTTTGCGCATGGTGTTGCGTCAATGGCGGGCGAGGTACTTCTCGATCAGTTTCATCTGGTGCACCCAGCCGCCTTCGTTGGCGGGGAACGCCTTGGCGCGGCGCTCCGGCGGCAGCTTGTCGAAACCGGATTCGGTGACAGTCAGCAAGATGCCCTCCGGAGCGTCGCGCAGTTCGAATACGATCAGCGTCATCGGCTCGTGCGAGTAGTCGACGGTCTTGTCGATGCCGAACGGATGCCAGCGGAAGGCAATGCTTCGCATCGGCTCGATCCTTTCGACGATCCATTCGAAGGGCGTGCCCTCGTAGGGCGCCTGCATCGCCGCGATTTCGTTATCCACCTGCGTGGGTGTGATCTTTCCGGTCAATCGCTCGCCCTCGACGAACGGTCCGTCGAAGCGGACGCCAAACCAAGTACCGAACGAGTCGGCCTCGCTGAGTGCGCGCCACACGCGTTCGCGGGGGGCTTTCAGCAAAACCTGCTTTTCGATGCGATCGGTGCTGGCGTTCATCGGGCCTCCGTCGGGGATAAGTGCAACCCTCAGGTTGCAGGTTAAGGCCGCCTGCGTCGATATGCAACCATCGAGTTGCTCAAATCAAGATGCCGCCCGAAGCGGGTTCCGATTATCCTTGGCAGGATCGCCCGGGGAATCGCATGAAACGCATCCTGTCGCTGCTTTTGTGCCTGTTCGCGTGGCCGGCGCTGGCCGCTGCGCCGAAGCCGCTGTTGCTGACCCACGCCGGCCTGATCGATGGCACCGGTTCTGCCGTGCAGCGCGACATGACTATCGAGATCGAGGACGAGCAGATCGCGGCGGTGTACCCGAGCGGCAGTCGCCCGGCGCCCGACGGTGCCGAAGTGCGCAACCTCTCCGGGAAGTACGTAATCCCCGGACTGATCGACGCGCATGTGCACATCACCGACGCCGAACCGGACATCGCGCGCTACAAGGCGTTCCTGCACGCCTTGCTGTTGGGTGGTGTCACTGGCATCCGCGACATGGCGGGTGACGATCGCCTGCTGCAGTTCCTCGCGAGCCAGGCGAATTCGGATGGGTTCGCCTCGCCCGACATTTTCTACGTGGCGTTGATGGCGGGGCCGACGTTCTTCAAGGAAGATTTTCGTGCACAGGATGCCTCGAAGGGCGAGCCGCTGGGCTTCGCGCCGTGGATGCAGGCGATCACCGCAAAGACCAATATTCCATTGGCGGTCGCGGAAGCCAAGGGCACCGGCGCGACCGGCATCAAGCTGTACGCCAACCTGCCTGCGGCGCTGGTCAAGGCGATCGCCGCGGAAGCGCACCGGCAGGGCCTGCGCGTGTGGACGCACGCGACGATCTTCCCGGCCAGGCCGAGCGACGCGGTGGACGCAGGTGCCGACACGATTTCGCACAGTCCGTATCTCGTGTGGGAGGCCGCGCCGGGCGTGCCGGACGACTACGAGATGCGCGCGATGGGTGATTTCGAACACGTGAGGCCCGATGCGCCGCCGATCCTTGCGCTGTTCGATGCGATGAAGAAGCGCGGCACGATCCTCGATGCGACGCTACTGGTGTTCGGGAACGAGACGCAACGCCATCCGCAAAGCGTGGGCGGGGGGATCATGCCGTGGAGCTACGCGGTGACGAAATTGGCGCACCAGCGTGGCGTGCTGATCGATGCAGGCACCGACAGCGCGGGTTTGCCTTATGGCAAGGATGGCCCCGATCTCGGCCAGATGCCGTCGGTGCATGGGGAAATGGCGCTGCTGGTCGGGCACGCAGGGTTCACGCCGTTGCAGGCCATCGAAGCCGCGACCGAAGTCGGTGCCGCGGCACTGGGGCAAGCGGCGAAACGCGGCACCATCACGCCGGGCAAGCTGGCGGATCTGGTGGTGCTGGACGCCGATCCTTCGCGCGACATCCACAACACCACGAAGGTCGATTTCGTGGTGAAGGACGGGCGGGTGTATTCGCGCGGCAACAAACAATGAGCGAGCCGACTGAATGCCCCGGGATTGTCGTCATTCCCGGGAGGCTGCGGCTTCATCGCAGGCGAACCCGGAATCGGTGTGGTGCTGCGAAAACCGATTCCGGGTTCCGCCCGCAAACAGCGCGGGCGGCCCCGGCATGACGGGATAGAGGGGGTACGAGGCTATTGATTTGATGATGTCATCGTCCCTGCAGCTTGTGCCGCGCCGCAGGTCATAAATACAATACCCGCCGGTTTATTTATGGCCACGCCCATGCAGAGTGATTCGACGGCACGCGACGCGGTGATCGAGGTGCGCGGCCTCGACAAGACTTACGAAGGCGGCTTCAAGGCGTTGAAGGGCATCGACCTGACGGTGCGCCGCGGCGAGATCTTCGCGCTGCTGGGTCCCAACGGCGCCGGCAAGACCACGCTGATCAGCATCATCTGCGGCATCGTCAACCCCGGCAGCGGATCCGTGACGGTGGATGGCCACGACATCATCCGCGACTGGCGCAAGACCCGCACGATCATCGGGCTGGTGCCGCAGGAGTTGAAGACCGATGCGTTCGAATCGGTGTGGAACACGGTGCGCTTCAGCCGCGGGCTGTTCGGCAAGGCGCCGGACGACGCCTATCTCGAACGATTGTTGAAGGACCTGTCGCTGTGGGACAAGCGCGACGCCAGGATCCTGATGTTGTCGGGCGGCATGAAGCGGCGCGTGATGATCGCCAAGGCCCTGTCGCACCAGCCGATGGTGTTGTTCCTCGATGAACCGACCGCGGGCGTGGACGTGGAACTTCGCCGCGACATGTGGGCGATGGTGCGGCGGCTTCGCGAATCGGGCGTCACGATCATCCTGACCACGCACTACATCGAAGAGGCCGAGGACATGGCCGATCGGGTGGGCGTGATTAACAAGGGTGAGCTGGTCGTGGTCGAGGAAAAAACCGCGTTGATGCAGAAGCTCGGCAAGAAGCAGTTGCGGCTGCAACTGCACGAGCCGCTTGCGGCGTTGCCCGAAGGCTTGACGGCATATGCGTTGGAGTTCAACGGCAACCACGACGAAATCATCTACACCTACGACACCCAGGGCGAGCGCACCGGCATCACCGCGCTGCTGCGCGACCTGGCTGCCGCCGGCATCGGCTTCAAGGACCTGAGTACGCACCAGGACACGCTGGAGCAGATCTTCGTGCAACTGGTCAAGGAGGGCGCATGAACCTGCACGGCATCCGCGCGATCTACCGTTTCGAAATGGCGCGCACCGGACGCACGCTGATGCAGAGCGTGCTGTCGCCGGTGGTGTCCACGTCGTTGTACTTCGTGGTGTTCGGTTCGGCGATCGGTTCGCGCATCACCAGCGTCGAGGGCGTGAGCTACGCAGCCTTCATCATCCCGGGGCTCGTGATGCTGTCGCTGCTGATGCAGAGCGTGTCGAACGCCTCGTTCGGCATCTATTTCCCGAAGTTCGTCGGCACGATCTACGAGGTGCACTCCGCGCCACTGTCGTACCTTGAAATCGTCACCGGCTACGTCGGTGCGGCCGCGACCAAGGCCATCATCGTGGGGCTGATCATCCTCGGCACTGCAAGGTTGTTCGTGCCGTATTCGATCGCCCATCCCGCAGTGATGGTGCTGTTCCTGGTGATGACCACGATCGCCTTCAGCCTGTTCGGCTTCATCATCGGGATCTGGGCCGACAACTTCGAGAAGCTGCAGGTGGTGCCGCTGATGATCATCACGCCGCTGACCTTCCTCGGCGGGAGCTTCTATTCCATCCACATGCTGCCGCCGTTCTGGCAGAAAGTCACGTTGTTCAATCCGGTGGTGTACCTGGTCTCCGGGTTCCGCTGGAGCTTTTACGGACTGGCCGACGTGAACGTCGGCATCAGCGTGGTCGCGACGCTGGCTTTCCTTGCCATGTGCCTCGCCGGGGTGTGGTGGATTTTCCGGACGGGTTGGCGCCTGAAAGCCTGAGCATCGCGCGCCGGCGGCGTGAACATGTGTTTCCGGATGCGCAGTGCGTCACGCTCCGGGCGCCGATTCGGTGAAAAACCGTGACGCACGTCGGCACGGGCGAGGGCGTGGCACCGGTTTTGCTCAAACGGAAGCAAGCCATGCAGGTTGCCACGTCCCATGTCCATCGACGTACTGCCCGCCATCGATGTGAAAACGCCCGCGGAGATGCAGCGCGAGCTCGCACGCTCGCGCAGCTTGCGCGTGCTCGGTCTGGGGCTCGGCGGAATTGCGGTCGGCACGGTGTTTTACCGCAACGGCGTACCTGCGCAGATGTGGTGGTTGCTGGCCCTGTACACCCTGGTGTGGCCGCACGCCGCCTGGCTGGTCCTGCGCCGGAGCGCCGATCCGGTCGCCGAAGACCGCCGCTTCTTCCTTTGCGATGCCGCAATGGGTGGCGTGTGGATCGCGTTGATGCAATTCAACCTGCTGCCGGGCGCCTTGCTGCTGACGATGTTTGCGATCACGCTGATTTCGATCGACGGTTTTGCCTACCTCGCGCGGGGCATCGCCCTGCTGGTGTTCGCGTGCGGCGTGGCCGCGGTCGCCAACGGGATGGCATTCGCACCCGCCACGGACATGGTGGAAATCGTGGCGTCGCTGCCGTTGTTGGTGGTGTTTCCGGTGACGCTTGGTTTCATGACCCATCGGTTGTCGCGGCGGGTGCTTACGCAGAACCGCCAGTTGCAGCGGCTGGGCAGCATCGACGTGCTGAGTGGCCTGCTGAATCGCCGTCATTGGGAAGAGGCGGTGAACGCGGCGTTGACGCGGCATTGCAGCCACAACGCCGTGATGTTGCTGATCGACATCGATCGCTTCAAGCGCATCAACGACCAGTTCGGCCACACGATCGGCGATGAGGTGATCCGGCAGGTTGGCGAAATCATTCGCGTCAGCCTGCGCCAGGGCGACCTGGCCGGGCGCTATGGCGGCGACGAGTTCGGTGCCGTGCTGTGCGGGACCGACGTGGCCGCCGCCGAGGTGGTGGCGGACCGGATTCGTTCCGGCGTCGCGGAACTGAAAATCGCGCAGGCGCCGGGACTGCATTGCACGTTGAGCATCGGACTCGCGCGCGGCCCGGCCGGCCCCGGCACCGCGCGGGCATGGATCGAGCGGGCCGACACGGCGCTGTATCAGGCAAAACTGGCCGGACGCAACCGGTTCGTGGTCGCTGCCTGAGCGGCCCGCGTCGCGCGGTGCGGTTGTCGGGGGCATCGTTCCCGCGCGGCCGATGCCAACATTTCGTGCCGCGACTCTCGCGCGCGTCGACAGGTATCCGATGGTTGATGCGTCTTACGAAGTGCTCGAAGACGTCGCCATCTTCCGCCTCGGCGGGAGCGAGGGACTGGACCAGGGCGTATCGCTGGTCGGCGATGCCATCCAGCGCACCAAGCAGTCCGGTATCGACAAGCTGCTGGTCGATATCACCGCGATTGCTTCGGGGCCACCGACGTTGGCGGAGCGCCACCGGATCATGGCCGAATGGGCGACGGCGGGACGCGGCGCGATCCGGCTCGCGCTGGTGATCCGGCCGGAGTTCGTCGATCCGGACAATTTCGGCACCAGCGTCGCGCTGAACCATGGGCTCGCATTCCGCGGTTTCCTCAGCGAGACGCGTGCCATGGAGTGGCTGCTCGGACTTCGCGGCAGGGGATCGCAGACGTCAGGTTGATGGCCTGCGTAACCATGCCGCGCCAAGACGCGGGGCCGGCATTGCGGGAAATTGCGGGAATTCGCCAGCGGAGCAAGCGCGCTCGCCTGGCCCGCATGGCCCATTGCATGCGCGGAAGCGCCGCCGTGTCACGTCCGGCGGTTTTGGGTGCACAATGATTGGCCCGCCCCCGAAAGGAGAACGTGATGCGAAATCCGAGTGTCGTGTTGCTTGCAGCGCTGGCGCTGCCGCTTGCGGCAAACGCGCAATCCGGCGCGCCGTCGGCCACATCGGCTGCCACCGTTCCCGCTTATGTCACCAAGGCCGTCGATGATCCGGCACGCACCGCCGACAGCAAAGACGATGCGCGCCGCAAGATTGCGGCGGTGATGACGTTCACGGGTGTGAAACCCGGCGACAAGGTGCTGGAACTCGATCCCGGTTCGGGTTACTGGACGCGCGTGTTCAGCCGGATCGTGGGGCCTAACGGCCACGTTTACACGGTGTGGCCCGACGAGATGGCGAAGTATTCCACCAAGAGTTTCGCAAACTGGCAGGGGCTGGTGAAGGGCACCTACAAGAACGTGAGCCTGCTCAAGCAGCCGGCGGCGGCATTGAGCGTGCCGCAGAAGGTGGATGTCGTGTTCACCTCGCAGAACTACCATGACTACCACGATCCGTTCATGGGCCCGGTGGACATGAAGAAGTTCGACAAGGAAGTGTTCGACGCGCTTAAACCGGGCGGCGTGTTCATCGTGATCGACCACGTCGCGCCGGCCGGTTCCGGGATCAGCGACACCAACACGCTGCACCGGATCGATCCCGAAGTGGTGAAGCAGGAAGTCGAGTCGGCCGGCTTCGTGTTCGATGGTGCCAGCGATGCGCTGATGAACCCCAAGGATCCGTTGGACATCAAGGTATTCGATCCGTCCATCCGCGGCCACACCAGCCAGTTCGTTTACCGCTTCAGGAAGCCGGCGCAATAAGCGCGGCATGCACGACAGGCCGGGCGCCCTCACGGTTGGTGGGGTGAACGCCCGGCCCGAGCGCGCCGATTTTTCCCTCGCGCCGGCGACTGGATGATCGCCAATGCGCACACTGCCGCCGCGAGCGCGCCGAGGGCGGCGCCCGCCGCGACGGCGCGGAAGCCGGCAATCGTTCCGGCCGGTGTCACCGCATCGGCCGACGCGCGGAACAACAGTCCCAGCACCGCCACGGCCAGCAGGCTGGCCAAGCGCGCGACGGCGTTGTTGATCCCCGACGCGACGCCGGCTTGGGCAGCGGGCACGGCGCCCATCACGGTCGAAGTCAGCGGCGCCACGGCGATGGTCATGCCAAGGCCGAGTACCGCGATGGCCGGAAACGTGCCGCGCCAGTAGTCGGCGATGGCGGCGCCACCGGCCAACAACGCCAGGCCGAGCGCCGCCAGCGCCGGACCCACGGTCAGCATCAGGCGCGCGCCGAAGCGTGTCGCCAGCGCGCCCGCGGTCGGAGACAGCGCGCCCATCAGGATCGAGAACGGCAGCAGGCTGGCGCCGGCCGCCGTCGCGGAATAACCGTGTGCGCGGATCAGGTTGAACGGCAGGAAGAACAGCGCACCGCCGAGCGCGAAGTACAGCAGCAACGTCACCAGGTTGGCGCCGAAGAAGTCGCGCGAACGGAACATCCCGAGCGGCACCATCGGCGCGCGGCTGCGCGCCTCGACCAGCACGAAAAGCATCAGCGCTGCGATGCCGAGCGCCAGCGCGGTGCCGATCATGATGGCGTTCGACGCGCGGTCCGGCCACGCGATCAGCGCCCAGGTCAGCAGGGCCAGCCCGGCGATCGCCAATAGCGCACCCGGCCAATCGAGGCGTTCGGCGCCGCCGTTGTGCTGGTTCGGCACGGCACTGTGCGCCAGCATCACGGCGGCGATCGCCAGCGGCACGTTGATGAAGAAGATCGCGCGCCACGACACCGCATCGACCAGCCAGCCGCCAAGCACCGGACCGATCGCGGTGGTGATCGCCCCCGCCGCGGCCCAGATGCCGATCGCCTTGCCGCGCTCCGCTTCCGGATACACCGCGGCGATGATCGCCAGGCTGCTCGGCACCAGCAGCGCGGCGCCGATGCCCTGCACGGCGCGCGCCGCGATCAGGGTGCCGGCGTCCGGCGCCAGGCCGCAGACTACCGAGGCCAGCGTGAACACGACAAGGCCCCACGTGAATACCGTGCGCTGGCCGAGGCGGTCACCCAACACGCCGCCCACCAGCACCAGCGCGCCGAGCATCAACAGGTAGGCGTTGACCACCCATTGCATCGCGGCCAGCCCCGCGGCCATCTCGCGCTGCAGCGCGGGCAGGGCGACGTTGACTACCGAACCGTCGATGAAGGCGATGCTGGAGCCGAGCACGCTGGCCGCCAGCGCGCGGCCCGGATGCGCACGTCGCGGCGGAGCGACACACGGCCGGCTGCGGATGACGCCTTCGTCGCACGGGGGACGCTGGACGGCAAGCATCGTGCCACGGTAGCGGGTTCGCGTGGCCGCAACACCTGCCTCCGGGACAGCTCCACGACGTGCCAGCCGAGCGGCTGGTACGGCACGGGCGCGGTCCTGCGTCGCATTCGACCCCGGGGCCGGAAGGCCTGCGTGGTCTCCAACCCGCTGACGTTCATTGCGTTCTTCGCGATCGTGCTGGCGACCCACTCACTGCCGCTCGCGTGCAAGGCCCGCAAGCTCAACCTGCGGGTCGCGGGCTACCTCTTCTGCGGCCCGCGCCAAACGGCATCCAGCAGTTCGTCATCGGGATCGAGGGTCTGTTCCCAATACATGATGCCGCCGAGGCCCCAGCCGATGTCCAGTCCATCCGCGCGGCGCGGCGCGCGGGATACCTCAACTTTCCGCGAGCTTCACGCGCAGCGCC
>JBDZUX010000028.1:0-37687 GCA_040255405.1 Lysobacteraceae bacterium | reverse complement strand
CATTGGTCGGGGAGACAGGATTTGAACCTGCGACTTCTACGTCCCGAACGTAGCGCTCTACCAGGCTGAGCTACACCCCGACGGTTCGCACGGGGAAAGAGCCCCACAGCGAGCCGCAAATGATACTTGGCGGGGCTCCGCGCGCGCAAGACATGGCCGGGCGCTGGTAATCTTGCGGTTTTGGCAAGAGACCCCACCATGGCGCTGACCACGCCCCGCACCATGCCCGGCACGCTGGAATTGCTGCCGCGCGAACAGATTGCGTTCCAGCGGATGCTGGACACGATCCGGCAGGGGTTCGAGGTGTACGGATTCCTGCCGATCGAGACCCCGGCGATCGAATTCGCCGACATCCTCTTGACCAAGAGCGGCGGCGAAACCGAGCGGCAGGTGTATTTCGTGCAGTCGACGGGCGCGCTCGACCGCGTGCCGGATCAATCGGGCCGGCCCGAGCACGCGCTGCGCTTCGACCTGACCGTGCCGCTGGCGCGTTACGTGGCCGAACACGAGCGCGAGCTGGCGTTTCCGTTCCGGCGTTACCAGATGCAGCGGGTGTATCGCGGTGAACGGGCCCAGCGCGGTCGCTTCCGCGAGTTCTACCAGTGCGACATCGACGTGATCGGCAAGGACGGCTTGTCGATCCGCTACGACGCCGAGATTCCGGCGGTGATCCACGCGGTGTTCCGCGCGCTCGACATCGGCGCGTTCACCATCCAGCTCAACAACCGCAAGCTGATGCGCGGCTTCTTCGAGGGCCTCGGTATTGGCGACGGCGAAAAGCAGATGCTGGTGCTGCGCGAGGTGGACAAGCTGGACAAGCGCGGCGCGGATTACGTGCGTGGCGTGTTGACCGGCGGGCAGTTCGAGCTCCCTGCCGAAGCTGCGGAGCGGATCATGCAATTCGTCGAAGTGCGTTCCACGTCGCTCGCTGACGCGCACGCGAAGCTTGCTGCACTCGGCAGCGGCACGGAAACCTTCGAGCAGGGTCGGGAGGAACTGCGCGAAGTGCTGGATACGGTGGCCGCGTTTGGTGTGCCGGAATCGGCGTACGCGTTGAACCTGTCGATCGCGCGCGGGCTGGATTACTACACCGGCACGGTGTACGAGACGACCCTGAACGACCATCCGGATATCGGTTCGATTTGCTCCGGCGGGCGCTACGACAACCTTGCGGCGAATTACACCAAATCGACATTGCCGGGCGTCGGCATTTCGATCGGCCTGACGCGCCTGTTCTGGCAACTCCGCGAAGCCGGATTGTTGAAAACCGCGGAAAGCAGCGTGCAGGTGCTGGTCACGCAGATGGATGCCGCGCAACTGGCGGTTTGCCTCGCGATCGCGAAGGAATTGCGCGATGCGGGCATCGCCACCGAGGTTGCACTGGAAGGCGGCAAGCTGGGCAAGCAGCTGAAATATGCCGACCGTGCCGGTATCCGCTTTGCTGTGGTGGCGGGCGAAGACGAGCTTGCGCGTGGTGCGGTGGCGGTGAAGGATCTTCGACGCGGCGACCAGTTCGAGGTATCCCGCGCCGAACTGGTGAAGTCGCTGCGGGTGGAACTGGCGCAAGAGAAGGTGCAAGGGGCATGACGACGATTCGGCTGGACGGGGGCCATCTCACGCGCACGGACGTGGTCGCGGTCGCGCGACACGGCGCGACGGTCGGACTGGATCCGGCGCAGATCGAAAAGGTGCAGCGCGCGGCTGACTTCATCGCCGACAAGGTACGCTGCGGCGAGCCGATCTACGGCGTCACCACCGGGTTCGGGAGCAACGCGGACAAGCTGCTGGGCGCGCATCGCGCGCGCGACGAACTGCCCGGCGGCAATCCCGACCCGCGGGACGAAACGCTGCCCGAGGAATTGCAGCACAACCTCATCATCACCCATGCCGTTTGCGTGGGCGAGCCGTTGCCTGCCGATGTGGTGCGGGCGATGCTGGTGATCCGGATCAACACACTGATGCGCGGGCACTCCGGCATCCGCATTGAAACCCTGCAGGCGTTGGCCGCGTTGCTGAACAGCGGCATCGTGCCGGTGGTGCCCGCGAAGGGTTCGGTGGGGGCAAGCGGGGATCTCGCGCCGCTGTCGCATCTGGCGATCGTGCTGCTGGGCGGCGGCGAGGCTTTCGTCGATGGCGAACGCATGTCCGGCGCCGAGGCGCTGCGACGGGCCGGTCTGCAGCCGGTGAAGCTGTCCTTCAAGGAAGGCCTTGCGCTCAACAACGGCACCGCGCAAATGCTGGCCACCGCGGTGCTGGCGCTGGACGTCATGGAATACCTGCTGGGCGTTGCGGATCTCGCCGCGGCGATGACGCTGGATGCCTTCGCGGGCCGCAGCGGCGCACTGCGCGAAGAAGTGCACGCGCTGCGCCCGCATCCGGGCCAGGTCGCAGCGGCCCGGCACGTCCGCGAGTTGCTGGCAGGCTCGACGTTGATCGACATTCCGTATCATCTCGTTCCACGTTTTCGCACCTGGACCGCGCGGGCGTGGGCCACGCCGGAAGCGCAGGCGCTGTCATTCGATATCCGTTGGGAATGGGTGCCGGTCGACCAGCGCCACGGACGCGAGGCGTTCTACCGGCGCTTCCTTCCATTCCGCGGCGGCAAGAAGCACCAGCCGCAGGATGCCTACTGCCTGCGCTGCATGCCGCAGGTGCACGGCGCAGTGCGCGACGCCTGGGCGCAGGCGTGCCGCGTGATCGACATCGAATTGAACGCGGTCACCGACAACCCTCTGATCTTCCCGGACGCCGCAGGCGCCCGGCACATCGAGGAGCAGGTGATTTCGGCTGGCCATTTCCACGGCATGCCGTTGGCGTTGGCGATGAGCTACGTGAAAGCGGCGATCCCGGTGCTGGCGTCGATTTCCGAAAGGCGGCTCAACAAGCTGGTCGATCCCGCCACCAACGACGGCTTGCCGGCGTTCCTGACCGGCAACGAAGACGGCACCGATTCCGGGTTCATGATCGTGCAGTACACCGCGGCGGCGCTGGTGAACGACCTGGCCACGCGCGCGCATCCGGCCAGCGCGTATTCGATTCCGACCAGCGCCAACGCCGAGGACCATGTTTCGATGGGCGCCAACGAAGCGCGCCAGGTGCTGGACATGACCCGTGATTTGTCGGACGTGCTGGCCTTGGAGCTGTACACGGCCGCGCAGGCTCTGGACTACCGCAACGACATGCTGAATGCCGCGCGGCGGCTGGCGGTGGCCGGCGGCTGGCAGGCATTGGCGGCCAAGATCGACAATCCGCCGCCACAAGGACATGCCCAGCGGGCGCAGTTCGAGACGGAAGCCCGGTTATTGGCCACCCAACTGGGCGGCGCCGAGGCGTTCCGGCCCGGTGGGGCGGTGCGCGCGGCTCACGCCAGATTGCGTGAATCGATCGATTTCATGCACCGCGACCGCGCCATGCAGCACGACATCGCCGCGGCCTGCCGGCTGGTGCGCGAGCGCGCGTTCAGGGCCTGACCACGCGCTCCTTTTCAAGCAAGGCTTGATCCGCGCACGCGACCGCTTGCGCGCCGGCGGTTGCGTCGCTATCCTGTTATCCAATGTATTAACGCGTTAATACATTATGTGAACGACATCAATGTTACGACGGTGGATCGCCATGAAACGCAGGGCATTGAATCCCGAAGCATCCGCCGACTCGGCGGAAACCGGCCTGTGCAAGGCGTTGCTGGCCATGCGCGACGTCGGCGAGATGCGCGCGTTGCTGCACGACCTGTGCACCCCGGCGGAACTGGAAGCACTGGTCGACCGCTGGACGGTGGTGCCGCACGTATTGAAGGGCACGCCCTATCGCGAGATCCACGAGCACACCGCGGTCAGCATCACCACCATCGGGCGGGTCGCGCGCTTCCTTACCCGGGGCAGCGGCGGCTACCGCACGGCCGCGGCGCGGGTCGCCGCGCGCGGGCGCACGCGGAAGGATCGGCGGGCATGAGGGCGCGCGAACGCCTGCGCATCGCTGTCCAGAAATCCGGGCGCCTGAGCGAACCCGCGTTCGACCTGCTGGACCGCTGCGGCCTGCGCTTCCGGCGCAGCCGGGACGGCCTGTTCTGTTTCGGCGAAGGCGAACCCATCGACCTGCTGCTGGTGCGCGACGACGACATCCCCGGCCTGATCGCGCAGGGCGTGTGCGAGCTCGGCATCGTCGGCCGCAACGTGCTGGACGAATTTTCCTGCCAGGGCGATGGCAACCGCGGATTGCAAACCTTGCGGGGGCTCGGCTTCGGCCATTGCCGCTTGGCCATTGCGGTACCGCAGGAATGCGTTTACGACGGCCCGGCTTCGCTCGCGGGGCTGCGGCTGGCGACTTCGTATCCCAACCTGCTGCGTGATTGGCTGCGCCGGTACGGCGTGACAGCGGAAGTGGTGACCTTGGCGGGCTCGGTGGAAATCGCGCCGCGCCTCGGGACCGCCGATGCCATTTGCGATCTCGTGCAGAGCGGGGCGACGCTGGTCGCCAACCAGCTTCGCGAGGTCGACCGGGTGCTGGACAGCGAGGCGGTACTGGTCGGCGCCGCCCGGCCCGCCGGCGATCGCGGCGACGTGGTCGAATTGCTGCTGCGCCGGATCGACGGCGTCACCCGCGTGCGCGGTTCACGCCTGCTGTTGCTGCAGGCCGCGCGGGACTGCGTGGATGCAGTGATCGCGGCCTTGCCCGGCGCGCCGTGTCCGACCGTGCTGCAGATGGAAGGCCAACCGGGGCAGGTGATGCTGCAGGCGCTGTGCCCGGACGAACTCGGTTGGCGCCAACTGGAGGCGATCCAGCGCGCCGGTGCGCGCGAGCTGTTCGTCCTGCCGGTCGAGAGGGCCTTGGCATGAGGCGCATCGAATGGGCCGTGCTGGACGAGGCCGGACGCGCCGAGGCATTGGCTCGGCCGCCACAAGCGCGCGGTGCGGAACTGCGCGTGACCGTCGCGGAAATCCTGGCCGGGGTGCGTGGGCATGGCGATGAAGCATTGCGACGCTACTCGGCGCGATTCGACCGGGTTGATCTCGCGGCATTCGAGGCGACCGGGGCCGAATTCGAAGCGGCCAGCGCGGCCCTCGACGAGTCATTGAAATGCGCGATCGCGGAAGCGGCGGGGCGCATCGAGGCATTCCATCGCGCCTGCATGTCGGACACGGTGACACTGGAAACTGCGCCTGGCGTGCGGGTGGATCGCGTGTCGCGCGCGATCGAGCGCGCCGGCCTGTATGTACCGGCGGGCAGTGCCCCGCTGCCCTCGACCGTGTTGATGCTGGCGATTCCCGCCCGGTTGGCTGGCTGCGAGGAAGTGGTGCTGTGTTCGCCGCCGCGGGCGGATGGCGGCTGCGATCCGGCCGTGCTGCACGCGGCGCGCGCGTGCGGCGTGCGCCGCGTGTTCAAACTCGGCGGCGCGCAGGCGATCGCGGCAATGGCCTGGGGCACGCAATCCGTTCCGCGCTGCGACAAGTTGTTCGGACCCGGCAATGCCTTCGTCACCGAAGCCAAGCTGCAGGTTGCGTCCGATCCGTCGGGTACCGCCATCGACATGCCGGCGGGGCCTTCCGAAGTCCTGGTGATCGCCGATGCATCCGCCAACCCCGCGTTCGTCGCCGCCGACTTGTTGTCGCAGGCCGAACACGGGCCCGACTCGCAGGTGTCGCTGATCAGCGATTCGGCTGCGCTGCTGGATGCGGTCGCAGGCGAAGTGGAATGCCAGTGCGCGAGCTTGCCGCGCGCCGCAACCGCGCGGCAATCGCTGGTGCACGGCCGCCTGATCCGGGTCCCCTCGATCGCGCAGGCGTTCGTGGTGGGCAACCTCTATGCACCGGAGCACCTGATCGTGCAGGTGCGCGAGCCGCGCCGCTGGCTGGATGCGATTCGCCACGCCGGATCGGTGTTCCTCGGTCCGTGGACGCCGGAGTCGCTGGGTGACTATTGCAGCGGCAGCAACCACGTGCTGCCTACCTATGGTTGGGCGCGCAGCGTCGGCGGCTTGTCGGTGGCGAGTTTCCAGAAGCGGGTCACCGTCCAGGAATGCACGGCCGCGGGGTTGCGCGCGATCGGCCCGTGCGCGGCAAGGCTGGCTGCCGCCGAACGACTGGATGCGCACCGCCGCGCGGTCGAGGTGCGGCTGGATGCCATGGAAGCCGATGCGCCGGCGGAGGATGCCGTGGCATGAACCCCCTGGATCTCGCTCGCCCGGAAATCCGGGCGCTGCAAGCGTATTCATCCGCCCGCATGGAAGCCCGTGGCTGCGGCGTCCTGCTCAACGCCAATGAATCGCCGTGGCCACCGTTCGGCCACGACAACGGCTGGAATCGCTACCCCGATCCGCAACCGGCGGCACTGCTGGACCGGCTTGCGGAACTGTACGGGGTCGAGCCGTCGCGCGTGCTGGCCGGACGCGGCAGTGACGAAGGCATCGACCTGCTGGTGCGCGCGTTCTGCGCGGCGAGGCGCGACGCCATCCTGGTTTCGCCGCCGACCTTCGGCATGTACGCGACAAGCGCACGCGTCCAAGGCGCTGGTGTGATCGAGTCGCCGCTGCGCGACGATTTTACAGTCGATGCCGATGCGCTGCTGGCGAAGGTGACGCCGGCGGTGAAATTGGTGTTCGTTTGCGCGCCCAACAACCCGACCGGCGCGTCGGTGCCGCGCGCCACGATCCTGCGCATGGCGGAGGCGCTGCGTGAACGCGCGCTGCTGGTGGTCGACGAGGCGTACGTCGAGTTCGTGGAGCCGGACGCCGGTTGCGGTAGCGTCGCGGGTTGCGCAGGAACGCCCGCGAACCTGGTGGTGCTGCGAACCCTGTCGAAGGCCTGGGCATTGGCCGGCGCGCGCGTCGGTGCGTTGCTTGCCGATGCGCGGGTGGTCGCCCTGTTGCGCAAGCTGATGCCACCCTATCCGTTGCCGGCGCCATGCGTGGAAGCGGCCTTGCGCGCGGTGTCCGCCGCGGGCGAATGCATGATGCGCGAGCGCGTTGCCTTGACCGTTCGCGAGCGTGCGCGCGTGGGTACCGCCATGGCGCAACTCGCCTGCGTGCGCGAGGTGCTGCCATCCCAGGCCAATTTCCTCACCGTGCGCTTCCATGATCCGGAGGCGGTGATTGGGGCGCTGTCGCGGGCCGGCATCGTGGTGCGCGATGTGCGCCGCTACCCGTCGCTCGGCGATGCGCTGCGCATCACGCTCGGCACCCCCGCGGAGAACGATCGCGTGCTGCGGACCCTGGATGCGTGCCGCGGCGCGGCCGCCGCGGGACGTGGCGCCATGCGCGTGGAGCAACCAGCATGAGTCGCAGACTGTTGTTCCTCGATCGCGACGGCTGCCTGGTGGTCGAGCCAGCCGGTGAACAACTCGACCGCTTCGAGAAATTCGACCTCGTGCCGGGCGTTGTCGCCGCGTTGCAACGCTGTGTCGCGGCGGGCTACGCCTTGGTGATGGTCAGCAATCAGGATGGCCTTGGCACCGACGGTTTCCCGGAGGCGGATTTCCGTGGCCCGCAGGATTTGTTGTTGCGCATCCTTGCCTCGCAAGGCATCCACTTCCACGAAGTGTTGATCGACCGCAGTTTCGAACGCGAACACCTCGACACGCGCAAGCCCGGTATCGGCATGCTGCGTCACTACCTTGCCGACGACGGCTGGAGCCGCACCGATTCGGCGGTCGTCGGCGATCGCGAAACCGACATGCAGCTGGCCGCCAACCTCGGCGTGCGCGGCTTCCGCGTCGGCCCGGATGGTCTCGACTGGAGCGAAATCGCGCACCGCTTGCTGGACGGCCCGCGCACGGCCGAGGTGGAGCGCGCCACCCGCGAAACCCGCGTGGCGGTGCGGGTCGATCTCGATCGCGCGGGCGAACCCGACATCGCGACCGGCATCGGCTTTTTCGACCACATGCTGGAACAACTCGGCAAGCATGGCGGCTTTGCGCTGCGCCTGCGCTGCACGGGCGATCTCGGTGTCGACGAGCACCACACCGTCGAGGACTGCGGGTTGGCGATCGGCGGGGCCCTGCGACGCGCGTTGGGAAACAAGCGCGGCATCGCCCGTTATGGTTTCGCGCTGCCGATGGATGAAAGCGCGGCGGAGGCGCGGCTCGATCTTTCCGGGCGGGCGTATTTTGTCTTCGAAGGCGGGTTTCCGCGGGAACGCGTGGGCGGATTCGCGACCGAGATGGTGCCTCACTTCTTCCGCTCGCTGTGCGATGCGCTGGGCGCGAACCTGCACCTCGCGGTACGCGGCGACAACGCGCACCACATGGTGGAGGCCTGCTTCAAGGTCGTCGCGCGTGCGCTGCGCCAGGCCCTCCGGCGCGAGGGCGCGGCGCTGCCCAGCACCAAGGGCGTACTGGCATGAGCGTGGTGCTGGTGGATTCGGGCGGCGCCAACATCGGCTCGATGCGTTACGCCCTGCAGCGGTTGGGCGTTGACGCCGAGCTGACCGCGGATGCCGCGGTGATCCGCGCTGCCGACAAGGTGATCCTGCCGGGGGTCGGCGCGGCTGCCGCGGCGATGGCGCGGCTGCGCGAACTGCATCTCGTCGACGTGCTGCGCGGCCTGACCCAGCCGGTGCTCGGCGTATGCCTTGGCATGCAGTTGCTGTGCACGCGATCGGAAGAGGGCGATACCGATTGCCTCGGCATCGTCGATGCCACGGTCCGTAGGATCCGGCAAGGTGCGGGGTCGCGGGTGCCGCACATGGGCTGGAACCGGGTGCGCATCGTTGCACCGCACGCATGGTTGTCGCACGCGGAAGATTGGGCGTACTTCGTGCACGGTTATGCGGTGCCGCCGTGCGCCGCAACACTGGCGACTTGCGACCACGGCACGACTTTTTCCGCCGCCATCGGCCGCGGCAATTTCACCGGCGTGCAATACCACCCGGAGCGCTCGGCGCAGCTTGGCGCCATGGTGCTGCGTGGATTCCTTGCCGCATGAGCTTCCAGGTGATCCCCGCGATCGACTTGCGCGGCGGCGGCGTGGTGCGCTTGCGGCAGGGCGATTACGCGCGCGAAACGGCTTTCCCTATCGATCCGCTCGAGCTCGCGCACGACTATGCCGGACAAGGCGCGCGCTGGCTGCACGTGGTGGACCTCGACGGCGCACGCTCGGGCCGGATGGAAAACCTGGCCGCAATCGAAAGCATCGCCCGGGCCGGGACGCTCAAGCTCCAGGTCGGGGGCGGTGTGCGCAGCGTCGATGACCTGCAGCGCCTGTATTCGGCCGGGGTGGCGCGGGTGGTGGTCGGCAGCCTTGCCGTGCGGGATCCCGAAACCACCACGCGGTGGATCGAGCGATTCGGATCGGAGCGCCTGGCGCTGGCACTGGACGTGCGCCGGGATGCCGGCGCGTGGCGATTGCCGGTGCACGGCTGGACCGAGGAGTCCGGCGTCGATTTCGCCACGCTCGCCGCACGTTGCGCGCGCGCGGGTGCGCGGCACGTGCTATGCACGGACATCGCCCGCGACGGCACCCTGGGCGGTTTCAGCCTGGATCTGTATCGCGATTTGCTGGGTCTCGCGCCTGGTTTCGCGGTGCAGGCGTCCGGCGGCGCAAGTTCGCTCGACGACATCCGCGCGGTACGCGCGACCGGCGTCGTCGGCGTGATCCTCGGCCGCGCGCTGCTGGAGCGCCGTTTCACGCTGGCGGAGGCGCTGACATGCTGAGTCGTCGCATCATTGCCTGCCTCGACGTGAAGGACGGCAAGGTCGTGAAGGGGGTCGGCTTCCGCGACCACGTCGTCGTGGGCGACATCGTCGAGCTGGCGCTGCGCTACCGCGACGCCGGCGCCGATGAGCTTGTGCTCTACGACATCGCCGCGAGTCCCGAACACCGGACGGTCGATCGCGGCTGGGTGGAGCGGGTGGCGCGCGAAATCGACATCCCATTCTGCGTGGCCGGCGGCATTGGCGGCGTCGAGGACGCGCGCGCGATGTTGCACGCGGGTGCGGACAAGATTTCCGTCAATTCGCCCGCGCTCGAACGGGCCGCCTTGATCGACGAGTTGGCCGAGGCGTTCGGCGTGCAATGCGTCGTGGTGGGCATCGACTCACTGCGTGACGACGATGGCGAATGGCGGGTGCGCCAGTACACCGGCGATCCGGCGCGAACGCGAAGCCTTGCACGGCGCACGCTGGACTGGATCGACGAAGCGCAATGCCGCGGCGCCGGCGAAATCGTCTTGAACTGCATGGGCAGCGATGGCGTCCGCGCCGGTTACGACATCGAGCAGTTGCGCGCGGCGCGCACCCTGTGCCGCGTGCCGTTGGTGGCTTCGGGCGGCGCCGGCGTGCGGGAGCATTTTCGAGACGTTTTCGATCTGGCGGACGTGGATGGCGCATTGGCGGCCGGTGTGTTCCATGCCGGAGTGATCGGCATTCCAGCCTTGAAAATGTGGCTGCAACGCGAGGGCGTCGCGGTGCGGATCTGATCGGCGGTACCCATGAACGATATCGACCTGCAAGACCTGGACTTTGACAAGGGCGGCGGCCTCGTGCCGGCGATCGTGCAACACGTCGCGACCGGCGAGGTACTGATGCTCGGATACATGAATGCGGAAGCAGTGGCCGCAACCCGGGCTTCGGGATTCGTCACGTTCTGGAGCCGAAGCAAGCGACGGTTGTGGCAGAAGGGTGAAACGTCGGGCCACGTCCTGGAAGTGAAATCGATCCGCGTAGACTGCGATCGCGACGCCCTGTTGGTCGAAGCCGCACCGCGCGGCCCGACCTGCCATCTCGGCAACGCGAGTTGTTTCGGCGAAGATGCGAAGTTCCCATTGGCATTTCTCGCCGAACTGGATGGACTGATCGAATGCCGTGGCGCCGAGCGCCCGGCCGGCAGCTACACCACCGGACTGTTCGAAGCAGGCGTGCCCCGTATCGCGCAGAAGGTCGGCGAGGAGGGCGTCGAGACGGCGCTGGCCGCGGTGGTCCAGGATGACGCCGCGCTGCTTGGGGAGGCCGCCGACCTGGTCTATCACCTGATGGTTCTGTTGCGGGCACGCGGTTTGTCGCTGGCCGACGTGGGCGCGACACTGGAGCGTCGCCACGGTTCGACCGGTGGATCAGCCTGACTGCACCAGAGCCTGCATCGATTCGGCTTGCGCGGAGAGAGCGGCAAACAGCGCGAACTGGTTGCGCGCGCGATCGAGGTTGTGGGCAGGACGATCGACGCGGTAGTAGCGGTCGCCATCCAGCCAGTCGGTGAGGAACCGCAAGGCCATGACGCCCGTGACGAGCCGTGCGGCGAACACCAGGTTGTCGCGCTCGAGCGGCGTCAGCAGCGCGCCGCAGCCCTTGATGTAACCTTCTGCAAGCGCCGCGAAGTAGTCGTGCCGCATACCCACGCGCGCAAGGTCGGTCGAGTCTTCCGGCACGGGACTCACCATGGTGCGCGCCATGTCACCGAAATCGAACAACAGGCTGCCGGGCATCACGGTGTCCAGGTCGATCACGCACCTCGCCCGATCATCCGCGTCGAACAGCAGGTTGTTCAATTTGCAATCATTGTGCGTGACGCGCCATGGCAGCCCTGCGTCCAGCAGGCCTCGCCAGTGGTCCAGCACGTCACGATAGCCCAGCGCGGATTCGCATTCGGCTTGCGTGGTGGCGACACGGCCGGCGCGATCGGCTTGCATCGCCGCAAGAAACGCCTCGAAACGCGCGACCGGATCGTGGAACCGCGGTATCACTTCGCCCACGTCGTCCACATCGAGCCCGGACAGCGCGGCGGTGAACGCGCCGAAGCCGCGCCCCGCTTCGAACACCAACGACGTGTTGCAGGCGGTGTCGTGGGTGCGGGTGCCCGGTACATGGCCGACCATGCGCCACCACGTCCCGTCGGGCAGGATGGCGGCCGGTTCGCCCGCGCGCGTGGGCACCAGTTCCAGCACCGCATAGTCGTAGCGGCCTGCCGCACGCTCGCGGCCGAGATGCGTGGTGACCATGTGGCAATTGCGCATGACCTGTGCCGGATTGCGGAACACTTGCGTGTTGAGGCATTGCAGCACGCGGCGGCGGCCGTCATCGGTGACCAGCAGGGTGCGGTTGATCAGGCCGCTGCCGAGCGGCGCGAACTGCGCGTGGGGGCTCAATCCCCAGGCCGCCGCCAATGCATTGCGCGTGGCGGGATCGAGCCGAACGGCGCCATTCACTCGCGCGCCCACAGTGGGGTCGGGTACGTGCCTGACTGGTGCAGGGCCGCCATCGCGGAGGCGACGCGCGCGCGATCATCGGGGTAGGTCAGACCCAGCCAGGCGTCGTGGGTGGGCAACACCGAAAGGTTCTGATGGTGCATCGCGAGGTGCGTCGCGATTGCATGCGGCAGGAAATATTCGTCTTCGGCGTCCGCATGCGGCAGAAATTCGCGCAACCCGCGTTCGAGCCCGGGAAGCAGGTCCGGCAGCAGGCCCCAACAATTCAGCGACACGATCGCGTCGGGCGGCAGTCGCGTGCGCGTCCCGCCCGGCGCGCTGCCAGTGAGCGCACCGTCGCGGGCGGTGATGTCGGTGAATTCAGTGACCGCCACGAGGTGCCCTTCGGTGTCGACCTCGCACACGCCGCGATTGACGCCACCATGGTCGGAGAGGGTGGCATCGAGCCGATAGCCGATCATGGCCGGCTGCGCGGCGCGGCGCAGGTGGCCGGCCAGCAGGTGGAACGCCTCGCCCCCGTAATAGTCGTCGGCATTGATCACCGCGAACGGGCCGCGCAGCAGCGGCGCGCAGCACCACAACGCGTGACCGGTACCGAGCGGCCTGGTCCGGCCCGCCGGGACGGTGCAGCCTTCGGGGACCGCGTCGACGGTCTGGGTCACGAACTGCAAGGCGGCGCGGCCTTGCAGGTGCGGCGCCAGGCGCTGCTGGAGGGTTTCGCGCAAGGATTCGCGGATGACCATCACGATTTGCCCGAAGCCGGCCGCGATGGCGTCGTGGATTGCATATTCGAGCAGCCATTCGCCGCACGGGCCGGCGCCCGCGACCTGCTTGGCATCGCCGTAGCGGCGGCCGAGGCCGGCGGCCAGAATCACCAGCGTCGGCGCGTCCGCCCGGACGTTCATGGCGTGTTTCCCGCGGTTGCAGCAGGTGACGGCGCCGCGGCGGCGGGCTCGAACGGCACCGCGGGGCCAGGAACGAAGCGCTGCCGCCATTTCGCCAGTTGCGGTGTGATGTCGCGCCCGACCCAGATCCGCGGCTCGGATGGTTCGAAACGCTCGCGCTGTTCCCATCCTGCAACCTGCGTGCGTGCAAGCCGGAACGCCTGTTGCAGGTTGTCGGTTTCGTTCAACGCGTTGACCAGGAATGCGTGCCCAAACCAGGTCAGCTCGGATTGTTCACCGCAGCCGAACGATGAACGATCGCTTCGCGCAGCGGTGATGACGAGGGTGTCGGGATCTCGCAACGGTGGAATGAAACCGCCCGAATAGCATGCGTTGACGATCACCACTTTGTATTTGAAGTCGTGCTCGGCGAGGATGTCCGGCAAGTCGCCGGCGCTGATCTGGTCCAGCGGCAGCGGGTCCATGTCGACCAGCAGCGTGTGGTCTTCGCTGCCGTGGGTCGTGAAATACAGCAGCAGGATGTCCTGGCTCGTATCCATCCTCGACGCGACCGCATCCAGCGCGCTTTCGAGGTTGGTCCAGCTCGCCAGCGGGCGCGTGGTCAACGACGCTGGGTTGTTTTCCAGCACCATCACGTGGCCCGCGGCGCCGAGGCGTTGCGAGAACAGCCTGTCGAAATATTCGGCTTCGTTGCGGAACACGTCCTGGCTGCCATCGCCCGCGAACACGATGGCGTAGAGATTCACCTCGCCCGGCGTGCGCGGCTGCAGTTTCGCCGCTTCGCGACGCACCAGCGCGGGTTGCGCGTACAACACCTGCTCGGGCGTGGGGGCGTCTTGCGGCCATGCTGCCTGCGGCAACACGCCCGCGGGGGCACCGTTGCCCGCCGCGTTTGCGGGTGGCGGCGCCGACATGCGCGCGCCGCCGTTCGCACGTGCTTGATGGGTTTCTGCGCGCTGCGTCTGCCTGGCGTGCCAGCCGGCCATGGCCCCGGCACCAGCGAGGAACGTCAGGAGCGGAAGCAGCACCCAGCCGGCGCGTTTCATGCCAGCGTGATCGCGTCGAAATCGGGAACGCAAGGATGCGTGCCGGACTCCGGGCAAGACTCGGGCGGACGGCACAGCCGTATCGTCTGCATGCCGGTGCCGCGCGCGGCGTCGAGTTCGGCGCCGATGTCCGACAGGAACACGATTTCGGGCGACGGCAGGCCAATGGCGCTGGCGATGCGCAGGTACGAACCGCGCTCGCGCTTGCCGCCGACTTCCGTGTCGAACCAGCCATCGAAAAGCGCGGCGAGGTCGCCGGCCTCGCTATGTCCGAAGAACAGCTTTTGCGCGGCGACCGATCCGGAGGAATAGACGAACAACCGCAACCCGCGTGCCTTCCATTCGCGCAGTTTCGCCGGCACCTCGGCGTACACGTGCGCGCGGTAATCGCCGGCCTCGTAACCGGCCTTCCAGATCATGCCCTGCAGCGCCTTCAGGGGGGTGGCCTTGCGGTCTTCGTCGACCCAGCGCAGCAGCGTGTCGACCAGGCGCCGCGAGCGTGGATCGTCGATGCCGGCTTCGCGCGCGGTGGCATCGAGCCATCGGATCACCTCGGGATCGTCCTGGTGGCTTTCGATGAAGCGCGGAAGGCGCGCGCGCGCGTACGGGAACAATACGTCCTTGACGAAAGCGATCGAGCTGGTCGTACCTTCGATGTCGGTGAGGACGGCGCGTACGCCGCGTGCGGTCGTGCCGTTCATGCAGTGGCGCCGCCCGGGGGCGCTTCGATATGCGCGGAATAGGCGCTTTCGATGTCGCGCTTCACCTCGATCGGATGCGCGATGCGATCGAGGGTCATGGCGGTTTCCCCGCGACCGGTGATTTCGACATCCCCGTAGCCGAACACCCGGCCCCAGAACGATTGCCGAAGGTCGACGGTCTCGATCGAGGCCAGGCGGAGTTCGGTGGTATCACGCGAAACGATGCCGAACTTGCGGACCACGCGGCGGTTGGTGACGGCCTGTTCGATGCCGTGCAGCCATAGCCATTGATAGCCCGCGATCAGGAGGGCGAGCACCGCGGCCGCGAGCGCACCCCACGCAAGCTGTGCAACCAACAGGGCGGCGACGGCGATGATCCCGAGCGCGATCACGACCCAGAAACGAATCCACATGGACCAGTGCAGTTGGAACACCGCCACGATGGTTTCACCCGGCGCCAGCGATTTTTGCAGGTAGGACATGTGCTATCCCGGAGTACCTGGTCAAACGGCAAGAGGCGCCAGCCCGCAAATGAACGCAGTGGATGCAAGGGGCACCGATGGGTTCGTCTGCATACGCGGCGCCGCTGTCAATTCTCAAGGCGCGGAAACCGTTCGGCGATGTCCTCGCCGGTGAATTTGGCCACCCAGCCTTCCGGGTTGGTGAACAGGCGGATCGCGACGAAGTTCGGATTCGGCCCCATGTCGAACCAATGCCGGGTGCCGTCGGGTACCCCGATCAGGTCGCCTTTTTCGCACAGCACGTCGTAGATGCGTTCGCCGATATGCAGGGTGAATTGGCCCTGGCCCGCCACGAAAAAACGTACCTCGTCTTCGGAGTGGGTGTGTTCGGACAGGAACTTCTGCCGCAGCGCGTCCTTTTGCGGATGGTCGGCCGTCAGCGAAATCACGTCCACCGCCGTGTAGCCTTGTTCCCTTTTCAGGCGTTCGATGTCGTCGTGGTAGGCGGCGATCACGTCGTCCTGGCTCGCGCCCGGTTCGACGGGCTTGTTGGCGGCCCAACGCTCAAAGCGCACGCCGACCTCGTCCAGCGCATGCGCGATCATGGCGTGGTCGAACAGGGTGCCGATCGGACGGGTGGGTTCACGCTGGTCGTACACGCGCAGGCGACTCATGGGATGCCTCCGAGGCGCTTCAAATCGAGTTCGCAGGCCAGCAGGAATTCCAGCGCTTCGAGATGGCGCCGCGCTTCCGGCATGCCGCGCCCCCAAGTGTAAAGCCCGTGGCCCTCGATGAGGTAGGCGTACAGGGGCTTGCCGGCGTCCAGCCAGGCGTCGACCCGCGCTTCGATGTCCGTCATGTTCTGCGAGTTCGGGAACACGGGTACGTCCAGGCGGCTCTCGTGCGTGGTGTAGCCGGTGATGGCTTTCTGCAGTTCCCATCCGTGCAGGGCAATCACGCCGCGCTGCGCGAACAGGCGCGAGGCGACCGTCTGGTTGTGCGAATGGGTGTGCAGTACCGCGCCGGTTTCCGGCTGTCGACGGTAGATCTGGAGGTGCAGGGCGGTTTCGGCCGACGGGCGCAGCGCGGGGTCGAGCGGTTTGCCGTCGAGTCCGACCGCCATCACGTCGTCGGGCGTGAGCGCGCCCTTGTCGCGGCCGGAAATCGTGACCGCGATGGTGGCATCGTCCATCCGCATCGAAAAGTTGCTGCTGGTGGCGGGCGTCCATCCGTGCGCCGCGAGTTCGGCGCCCACGTGCGCGATTGCGACGGCGCAGGTTTGCAGTGAATCGGTAAGTCGGGCGGGAACGGGCGCCATGCGCGAACGGAAGATGCTTTCAGGTGGCTGAATGTAACACGCAGCCGCAGCGAAATTTCGTGTCCGGAGCGACGCGGCGGCGTACCATTGCACACAGTGCCTGCCAATCCCCTATCGGAGGAGTATCCAGATGAGCGAAGAAACCGCATCACCGCGCCGCCGGTTCCTCAAACTCGCGGGCGGCGCTGCTGCTGCATGGGTGTTGCTGGGTTCGTTGCCGCGTCGCGTGTGGGCGGCGCTGCCGCACCTGAGTGCTTCGAACAATGCGACGGCGAAGGCCCTGCACTACGTCGAAGACGAAACCAAGGCGCCGGCTCCGCACCAGCCTGGGCAGGATTGCGCGAAATGCGTGCACTTCCAGGGCAAGGCGGGTGAGGCTTACGGCCCGTGCGCGATCTTCCCGGGCTTCGATGTTGCGGCCAAAGGTTGGTGTGCGGGTTTCCAGGCCAAAGGGTGATCGGACTGGCCGCCCGTCGACCGGCTTTGCGATCGACGGGCGGGGCCTGAGCCATCATGCTCGGGCTTGCGGGGAAACCCTTACGCCGTTGATCGCCCAATTCTGTTGTTTCTGCGGCTTGATGAACAGCGACACGACTTCCGGCAGCTTGTCCAGGATCGCGCGTTCCAGACGTTCCACGGACAGTTCCACTTCGTGCCCGCTCAGGGCGTCGCGGAAATCGATGCTCAGCCCGACAAATACTTCTTGCGGCCCGAGGTGTACCGTGACCACGCCGTTGGCGTGGTCGACCGCCTCGTCGTTGCGGGCGATCTGAAGGATCAGCCGTTCCATTTCGGGCGCCGCGGGTTCGCCCATCAGCAAGCCCTTGCTTTCGCGGGCCAGGAAGATCGCCGCAGTGGTGAGGATCACCGAAATGCCGATCGAGGCGACGCCGTCCAGCACCGGCATCGACAGGAACGAGGCGCCGGAAATGCCGAGGAATGCAACGAGGATCCCCAGCAGGGCAGCGCTGTCCTCGAACAGCACAGTGAACACGCTCGGGTCCTTGCTTTCGTGGATCGCGTCGAAGTAGTCGCGGTTGCCCTTGGTCCGGCGAAATTCCCTGAGTGCGACGAACCAGGAAGTCCCCTCGAACACCGCCGCCACGCCCAGCACGACATAGGCGGTCAGGAGGTCGGTCGCCGGTTCGGGGTGGAGGATGTGCGTAAGCCCTTCATAGAACGACACGCCCGCGCCCAGCGAGAACAGCAGCACGGCAACGATGAAGCTCCAGAAATAAAGTTCGCGTCCATGGCCAAACGGGTGGGTTCGGTTCGGGGGTCGCTGCGATCGCTTGAGTCCATAGAGCAACAATGCCTGGTTGCCGGTGTCGACGAGGGAATGCACACCTTCGGACAGCATCGCCGAACTGCCGGTCAGCATGGCGGCCACGAACTTGGTCAGGGCAATCGCGAAGTTGCCCGCCAGTGCGGCATGGATGACGATTTTCGATCCGGAGTGGGCTGCCATGAAGCCATCCGTAGCCGGCAGGGGATGCGCACCGCCGGCGCGGGCTGACGCGACGCCCGGCTTGGTGGTGCATGCGTGCCTGCAGATTAACGCGTCAGGCCTTCATGCTTCCGTGAAGGCCGTACGTTCAACGTGCCGCGGTGGGAGGACAAGTACGCGGGGCGCGTGCCGACCATTCGCGGGACTTCGCGCGATCCAGACAAGCGAGGGACGGCAGGAAGGAAAGTTGCTGCCCGGATACGGCAAGCGGAGGAGCTGACTACGCTTGCCGCACCGGGCAACGGTCCGGGGTCCACTGCCAATGGGGAATTCCCTCGGAGCACGCATCATAGCGCGGGGACTGGCAGGGGCCAAGGTTGACAGTGCTGATTTCCGGATTAAAAATTTTGTTCAATGGTAACAATGGCTTGGAGCGTTAATATTCCGTTGATTCGAGAGTTGTCCACAGTACGCGAGCGTACGGAATACCCGCCCGGACGGGTACGTACCAGCCAGCGGTGGGCGGTGGAAAAGCGAAGCCCCCATTCGCGGGTGTGCATCCCATCATTTGCGCAACAGGCTGTGCCGGTAACCGTAGCCGAAGTAGATCGCGAAACCGAACAGCGTCCACAGCCCCATCAGCGTCCAGTTGTACCAGTTCTCCCAATACAACAACATCAGGCAGCTCAGCACACCGAGCGTGCACGTGACGGGCGCCCACGGCACACGGAACGTCCGTGGCAGCTCGGGACGTGTGCGGCGCAGGATCAGCACGCCCGAGCATACCGCGACGAACGCAAGCAGCGTCCCCATCGACACCAGGTCGCCAAGCACATCCAGGGGGAAGATGGCCGCCAGCAATGCAATGCCGGTGCCGGTGATGAGGGTGTTGATGTGCGGCGTACGGTAGCGCGGATGGAGCCTTGCGAATACCGGTGGCAGCATGCCGTCGCGACCCATGATCATGAAGATGCGTGGTTGCGCGATGATCATCACCAGCACCACCGATCCCAGCCCGAGCAGGGCGCCGATCTCAACCAGCCAGCGTAGCCAGTTGAGCTCCGGGTGCGCGGCCACGGCGGTCACCACCGGTTCGGCAGTGCCCAGTTGCTTGAATGAGACAAGGCCCGTCAATACGGCCGCCATCGCCACGTACAGGACGGTGCAGATGGCCAGCGAGGCGAGCGTTCCGATCGGCAGGTCGCGCTGCGGATTCTTGGCTTCCTGCGCGGCGGTGGAGGTGGCCTCGAAACCGATGTACGCGAAGAACACCAATGTGGCCGCACGCATGATGCCGCCCCAGCCGTATTTCTCCGGGCCCTCGGCGGGCGGGATGAACGGATGCCACAGATCCGGATTGACGTAGCGCCAGCCGGCCACGATCACGATCACGATCAGCGTGACCTTCAGGACCACGATGGCGCTGTTCACGCCACTGGACTCGCGGATGCCGACGTAGCAGAGCCACGTCAGCAACAGCACAAGGATCACCGCCGGCAGGTTGAACAGCGCACCGGTGACGACGAGGTGCTTGTCCACGAACGCAATCGGGGCCTGTGTCAATACGTCCGGCAGGTGCAAGCCCATGTGCGCGAGCAGGCTCTTGAAATAGCCGGTCCAGCTCACCGCCACTGCCGACGCCGATACGCCGTACTCCAGCACCATGTTCCAGCCTATGAACCACGCCGCGAATTCCCCGAGCGTGGCGTACGCGTAGGAATACGAGCTGCCCGACATCGGGATCAGCGTCGCGAATTCGGCGTAGCACAGCGCGGTGAAGCTGCAGACGGCTGCCGCGATCACGAATGACAGCAATACCGCGGGGCCGGCGTGTTCGGCCGCGGCTTGTCCGGTAATGACGAAGATGCCGCCGCCGATGACCGCGCCGATGCCGAGCGCGGTGAGCCCCCATGGGCCCAACGTGCGGCGCAACTGGATGCCGCCGCTGAGGTCGTTTGCGGCCGCGCCTTCGCCGACCGGCTTGCGCACCAGCAACTGTCCGAGGATGGTCACGGCGCCCCCCGTCGCACGCGCCGGAGCGGCGCGCCATGCGCGGCAGGATTGAATGCTTGCGAAAAACCGGGGCGAGCCGGAAAGCCCGCCCTGAAGAGTTGCGCCATCACACCACGTCATCCAGCGCGTGGGTGATCTTTTCCGGTGACATCTGGCTGCGCTTGTAGCCGTAAAGGCGATAGAAGACCAGGCCGATGACGGCCCACGCCACGAACACCACCTTTGCCACGATGCTGAGATTGACGAACAGCAACAGGCATCCGGCCACGGCCAGCGGGCACACGATCCATACCAGCGGGGTGCGGAACGGGCGCTTGCGATCCGGCTGGCGCTTGCGGAGGATCATCACGCCGATCGACACCATCGCGAACGCGAGCAGCGTGCCGGCATTCGACGTGTCGGCCAACTTGCCGACCGGAAACAGCGCCGCGCACAGCGACACCACGATGCCGGTGACGTAGGTGATCACGTGCGGCGTGAAGAAGCGCGGATGCACCTTCGAGAACACGCTGGGCAGCAGGCCGTCGCGCGACATCGTGAAGAAGATGCGGGTCTGGCCGAACATCATCATCAGGATCACCGATGGCAGCGCCACGATGGCCGCGAGCTCGATCATGACGGCGACTCTCGGATGTCCGAGCGTGCTCATCACTTGCGCCAGTGGTTCACGACTGCACACCAGCGCATCCGAATTGCCGCACGCTGCCGCGAACGAGGGCGTACCCGGATCCAGGAAGGCGCCGGTCGCGCTCGTGAGCGGCTGTGCGCCGACCGAACCGGCCGCGCCGTAGCCCACCAGCAGGTAGAAAATGGTGCAGATCACCAACGCGGCGATCAGCCCGATCGGAACGTTACGGTTGGGGTTGCGGGTCTCTTCGGCAGCAGTGGAAACCGCATCGAAGCCGACGTAGGCGAAGAAGATGGAGGCCGCCGCACCCAATACGCCGATGCCGTTGCTGCCGATTGGACTGCCCCAGCCGGTCGGCAGGAACGGGTGCAGGTTCGCGTTCTTGACCGCGGGCACCGCGATCACGATGAACACGGTCAGTGCGATGATCTTGATCGCCACCAGCACGGCGTTCACGCGCGCGCTCTTGGAAGTACCGATGACCAGCAGCCCGGTCACCGCGACGCCGATCAGGAAGGCCAGCAAGTTGAACCCGCCGCCCAGTGTCGGTCCCGTCTGCAGCCACAACGGCAGCGACAGGGTGCCCGGTTCGACCAATCCGAACACGCCGCTGTTGAGCAGACCGTTGACATACCCGGCCCAGCCTACGCACACCGCGGTTGCACCGATCGCGTATTCCAGCACCAGCGCCCAACCGACGATCCATGCGATCAGTTCGCCCATCACGCCGTAGGAGTACGTGTACGCGGAACCGGACACCGGAACCATGGCGGAGAGCTCGGCGTAGGCGAGGGCGGCCAGGCCGCAGACGGCCGCCGCGATCACGAACGAAATCATCATGCCGGGGCCGGCTTTCTGGGCCGCTTCGGCGGTCAGCACGAAAATGCCGGTGCCGATCACGGCGCCGATGCCCAGCAACGTCAGTTGCACCGGGCCCAATTGGCGCTTCAGCGATTTCTTTTCGGCTGTCGCGAGAATCTGGTCAAGGGGCTTCACACGCCAGAAAATCATTTGCACTCCCAGTCACATCAGATCCGCGGCAGGGGAACCGTGGGCGGGCACACCCTGCGCCCCGGAGATATCCGCTGACGCTTCCCCTCGAAGCGGCGCGAGCCTGTGCGGTGGCACAAGCGCCCCGTACCATACTTGCGCTTTTATTCCGCCACAAGCGCCGGAAGGCATGTTTCGGGATTCCGCAAATCCGTCAGTGGCAGAGGCAAGCAGCCGTCCATGGCACGCAGTCCGTTCGGCATCCGTTGCCTCATCCCCGCATTCGGCGCAACAGCCCCGGACTGTCGCGTGCGCCTCACGCTCGACCCGCGAATTCCCCGGTCAGCGTGTTCACCCACACCTTTTCGCCGGTGGTGATGTATTCCGGCACCTGGATCTCGATGCCGGTGTCGAGCTTGGCGGGCTTGGTGCGCTTGGTGGCCGACGCACCCTTCAGTTCCGGTGCGGTGTCGATGATCGTCATGGTGACGCTGGTGGGAACCTGCAGCGCGACCGGCGCGTCGTCGATCAATTGCACGTAATAGCCTTCCACGCCTTCGACGATGTAGCCCGCGCTGTCGCCGATCACGTCCGGGTCGAGCATGTAGGGCGTGTAATCCTCGGCATCGAGGAATACGAATGCGTCGCCATCCTTGTAGGAATAATTCACTGCGCGGCGGGTCAGTTCCATTTCCTTGAGGTCGTCGTCGGCGCGCAGGCTGAGGTCGAACTTGCGACCGCCGGGAATCGAGTACAACGTGAATCGGAAAGTCACGTTGCCGCCGCGTGCGGTCGGAGAGCTGCGTTCGAGGTCGCGCACCTGGTACACGGTGCCTTCGTGTTCGACCACGTTGCCTTTCTTGACGTCGGAAGCTTTCATGAGCGGGGACGGGGGATGGGGGTGGGGTGAACGTGTGATCTTGATCGGGGCCGGGAGGCGAGAGCCGTTCGGCAATGCGCCCCGCTACCGGCCCCGATCCCGGCTATTTCGGTTGCAGCCGCACCGCGCCATCCAGCCGGATCACGCTGCCGTTGAGGTAGCGGTTGCCGAGGATGAACGCCACGGTTTCCGCGAATTCCGCCGGCTTGCCGAGCCGTGAGGGATAGGGGATCGAAGCCGACAGGGATTCCTGCACCTGCGGCGACATGCCGTCCACCATCGGCGTCCAGAAGATGCCCGGTGCGATGGTCATCACGCGGATGCCGAAGCGCGACAATTCGCGCGCCATCGGCAGGGTCATGCCGACCACGCCGCCCTTGGACGCCGAGTACGCGGCCTGGCCGATCTGCCCCTCGTAGGCGGCAACCGACGCGGTGTTGACGATCACGCCGCGTTCGCCGTCTTCGCCCGGGTCGTTGGCCTGCATCAACGCGGCGCCGGCCTTGGCGACATTGAAGCTGCCGACCAGGTTCACCATCACGGTGCCGGCGAAATTCTTGAGCGGCATCGGACCTTCCCTGCCCAGCACTCGGCCTGCGCCCAAAATGCCGGCGCAGTTCATCACCATGTTGAGTCCGCCCATGAAATCGCGTGCAGCGGCGGTGTTGGCAACCACGTTTTCTTCGCTGGTGACGTCGGTCCTGAGGAATTGCGCGGCGTTGCCCAGCTCTTTCGAGGCGGCCTGGCCTTTTTCCTCGTTGACGTCGAACAGCGCGACCTTGCCGCCGTGCGCGACGATGTGTTGCGCGACGGCGTGGCCGAGCCCGGATGCGCCGCCGGTGACGACGGCCCTGACTTGGGCGAGTTGCATGGGGTTCTCCGTGAATCGAAACCCCGCATTCTACGGGAGGAGCCGGCCATGCCGGCGACCATTCCCGCGAAAACCGGTCGCGCGCCGGCGCTTTCCTACAACGTCCGAATGAACCAGCGGTCGCAGCCGTGGTGGCCGGTGTGGCCCATCGGTGCGCACAGCGACGTGAAACCTTGCTTGCGATAGAGCGCCTGCGCCGCGTCCATGCCGGTCAGGGTCTCGAGGTAGCAGCGCTTGAAGCCGAATTCGCGCGCGGCGTCGAGACAGCGCGTGATCATCGCCTGTCCCGCGCCGCGACCGCGGGACGCGGGCAGGAAATACATCTTGCGCAATTCACACACGTCGGGCTCGCCGTGTTCCAGCGGGGCCACGCCGCCGCCACCGACGACCTTGCCATCGATTTCGAGCACGAAATAGGCGCAGCGTGGCCGAGTGTACGCGGCATGCATCGCCCCGACTTCCGCATCGTGGATCGCAAAGCCGTCGCCGCCCGCGCCGAATTCGGGCATGACGCTGCGGATGATCGCGGCGACAGCGGCGTCGTCGCGCGGTGCAATGGGGCGTATCGTGAATGGAGTGGACATCGGGAGCCTTCGTGGACGCGTTGTCTCCCTCTCCCTTCGAAGCGGTTTCACCGCGTTGGAGGGAAAGGGCGGAGTGAGGCGGGCAAGGTGCGCGGAAAAGGTGGCACAGAAGGGGGTCAGAGTGCACTTTTTTCGCAAAGACCATTTGCCATGGGGGCAGCTTCTGTCAAAAGTGCACTCTGACCCTGGTTTTTGTACGCGACCTTCATTCGCCCATCCTTGCACGCGTGACCCGGCTGGAAGTCGGCTTGCCGAGCTGCCTGGCCAGCCACCAGCCTGTTGCCACCAGCTTGTCGAGATCGACGCCGGTTTCGATACCCATGCCCTGCAGCATGTAGGCGACGTCCTCGCTGGCGACGTTGCCGGTGGCGCCTTTCGCGTACGGACAGCCGCCAGTGCCGGATACGGAACTGTCCACCACGCGCACGCCTTCTTCGAGGCACACCAGGATGTTCGCCAGCGCCTGGTCGTAGGTGTCGTGGAAGTGCACGGCCAGCGCCTTCATCGGCACCTCGTGCGAGACCGCGTGCAGCATCGCGCGCGCCTTCACCGGCGTACCCACCCCGATGGTATCGCCCAGCGAAATCTCGTCGCAGCCGAGCTCGTACAGGCGCTTCGAGACGCGCACCACATCGCTGACGGGCACTTCGCCCTGGTACGGGCAGCCGAGCACCGTGGACACATAGCCGCGCACGCGCACGCCCTCGGCGCGCGCGCGCTCCATCACCGGGCGGAAGCGCTCGATCGATTCGTCGATCGACGCGTTGATGTTCTTCTGGTTGAACGCTTCGCTGGCCGCGGTGAACACCGCGATGCTGGTGACGCCTGCCGCGCGCGCGCGGTCATAGCCTTGCATGTTCGGCACCAGCGCAGGGTAGTCGACGCCCGGCTTGCGGGTGATGCCGGCATACACCGCTTCGGCATCGGCGAGTTGCGGCACCCATTTCGGGCTGACGAAACTGGTGGCCTCGATCGTTTCCAGTCCGCACGCGGACAGCCGGTCGATCAAGTCGATCTTGACCGGCGTCGGGATGACGGTCTTCTCGTTCTGAAGGCCGTCACGGGCGCCGACTTCCACGATGCGAACGTGATTGGGAAACATGCGCTGTCCGGTTCCGGATGATTGACGCGATACAAAGCGAAATGATGCCAAAGCGTGCTGATTGCAAGGCGCACGGGACCGGCGCGGCTCGGGTCATTCGTCCTTGAACCTGATCAACACGGCGTCGGCTTCGACGAAGTCGCCGGCGGCGGCGCCGACGTCTTCGATGGTGCCCGCACGCGGTGCCTTCAGCGACAGCTCCATCTTCATGGCTTCCAGCACCAGCAATTCCTGCCCGGCTTCCACGGCCGCGCCGGGCTCGGCCCTGACCAGTACGATCCGCCCCGGCATCGGCGCCGTGACCTGGTTGCCCGCGGCGTCGTCACTCGCTTCCCAGGCGAAGGCGGGCACGCGTTCGAAGCGCCAACGACTGCCGTTGGCGTCGTGCAACAGGACGCGCGACGCGTCGGCGCGAACTTCGACCCGCGTGGCGGCACCATCGAATCGTGCGCTCAAGGTGCGGCCATCCCGGCGGGCGCCTTCGACCGTGCAGCGCACCTCGCCGGCTTGCAGGCGGTAAGCGCCGGCGTGGCCCCAGGCTTCGACTTCGGAACGCTGGCCGTTCGCCGCAAGCGCGACGAGGCGCTTGCCCGCGTGGCCGACGCGCCAGGCATCGGCGCGGTTCCATGGCGAGTGCGGATCGGCGGCGTCGCGCACGGCATGGCCTTCGTCGTGCAGCAGCGCTGCCACCGCGGCGGCGAACAGGGTGCGCGGATCCGGCTCGGCATCACCGGCGACGAATTCGTCGAGGTGCCGGTCGAGATAGCCCGTGTCGATGCGGTGTTCGATGACGGCCGGGTGGCGTACCAGCCTTTCGAGGAACGCGACGTTCGATTTCGGGCCGGTGATCTCGCATGCGGCCAGTGCTTCGCGCATGCGTTGCAGCGCCGACGGACGATCGGCATCCCACACGATCAGTTTCGCGATCATCGGGTCGTAGAAGATCGTCACCGTGTCGCCTTCGATGACGCCGCCGTCGAGGCGCACGTGTGCGGACGCTTCCGGCAATTGCAGGCGGGTGAGCTTGCCGGAACCGGGCAGGAACCCGTGGTCGGGGTCTTCGGCGTACAGCCGCACTTCGATCGCGTGGCCGCGTGAGCGGACCTGCTCTTGGGTCCACGGCAAGGGCTGGCCGTCGGCGATGCGCAATTGCCATTCCACCAGGTCGATGCCGTGCGTCATCTCGGTGACCGGATGCTCGACCTGCAGGCGGGTGTTCATCTCCATGAAATGGAAGTCGCCTTTCGGACCGACGATGAATTCCACGGTGCCGGCGCCGACATAGTCGACGGCTTTCGCGGCCGCGACGGCCGCAGCGCCCATCGCGGCGCGGCGGTCGGCGTCGAGGAAAGGCGAGGGCGTTTCTTCCAGTACTTTCTGATAACGACGCTGCGCGGAACACTCGCGTTCATCGATGTGGATGACGTTGCCGTGCCGGTCGCCGAACACCTGGAATTCGATATGGCGCGGATGCTCGATGTAGCGTTCCAGCAGCATCGAGGCATCGCCGAACGACGCCTCGGCGACGCGTTGCGCTGCAGCCAGCGCGTCCGGAAACTCCGCATCGCTGCGCACGATCTGCATGCCCTTGCCGCCACCGCCGACAGAAGGTTTGATGATCAGCGGATAGCCGATCTTGTGCGCCTGTTTGGCGAGAAACGCGCTGTCCTGGTTGTCGCCGTCGTAGCCCGGCACCAGCGGCACGTCGTGTTTCGCCATCAGGTGCTTGGCGGCGGCTTTCGAGCCCATCGCTTCGATGCTGGCGGGGTCGGGGCCAATGAACACGATGCCGGCATCGATGCAGGCGCGCGAGAACGCGGTGTTCTCCGACAGAAAACCGTAGCCCGGATGGATCGCCTGCGCACCGGTTTTCTTCGCGACCTCGATGATCGCGTCGCCGCGAAGGTATGACTCGTCCGGGCGTGGGCCGCCGATCGGCCATGCCTCATCGGCAAGTCGGACGTGTTGCGCGTTCCTGTCCGCTTCCGAATACACCGCGATCGTGTGGATGCCCAGCCGGCGGCAGGTGCGGATCACGCGGCAGGCGATTTCGCCGCGATTGGCGATCAGGACGCGCTCGAACACTTATTCACCCTCCCAGTAATCGCGCGCGTCCTCGTGTCGTGCCAGGTGGCGGATGCGCGCGTGGCGTCCGTTTTCATCGTCCGGCAGATCTTCGAAAACACCGAACTTGCCGGAATCGGGATACTCGCAGATTTCGATGGGCGCCATCGTGCTGACGCAGAGGTAGCGCATTTCCGTATCGCCGGTGTTGATGATCTGGTGCGCGGTTTCCGGGCCGCCGGTGGGGCAGGCGATGAAGTCGCCCGCGCGCAGCGGAATGCGTTGGTCGCCGTAACGCAATTCGCCGGTGCCTTCGAGGATGAAGAACATTTCCTCTTCCGCGCGATGGCTGTGGAACGGACAGTTGCGCTTGCCAGGCGCGACCACCGTGAGGTTGTAGCCGAGCTTGCGCGCGCCAATGCGGCTGCCGATTGCGGCGTCGCGGATGTCGTAGTTGCCGGCATTGGTACCCCGCGGGGCGCGATCCGCGCTGACGGATTGCACCTCGAGGTCGACAAGATTGATCACGGGTCGTTGCATGTGTTTCTCCCGGTCGACGGTGGTTTCATCCAGGCGTGTGGCAGACCGCTTCGATGTTGTGGCCATCCGGGTCCAGCACGAACGCCGCGTAATAGTGCTCGTGGTAGTGCGGACGCAGGCCCGGCTTGCCGTTGTCGCGCCCGCCCATCGTGAGCGCAGCGCGGTGGAATGCGTCCACGTCGGCGCGTGTTTTTGCCCCGAACGCGATGTGGAAGCGGCCACGCACCATCCCCTCGCCATCGCCGATCCAGAAATACGGCTTGCCGTTGTCGCCGAATCCCGCGTGCGAACTGCCGCCCGTCTGTTCGGCGGTCAATTCCATCACGATGCCGAGGCCGAGCGGCTCCAGTGCCGCTTCGTAAAACTTCCTGCTCGCGAGGAAATTGGAGACGGGAATTCCGATGTGATCGAGCATCGCTTTACTCCTTCAGCCACGACGGCGGACGTTTTTCGAGGAATGCGGCCAAACCCTGCTGTCCTTCCGGCGAGACGCGCAGGCGCGCGATCAGTTCGGCATTTTCGGTGTCGATGCGTGCGGCGGATTCGACCGTCATGCCGGCGGTGCGCAGCGCCAGGAGTTTGGCTTCGTGCTGTGCCAGCGGACCGCCCTTGGCGAGGAAGTGCAACTGACGATCGACCGCTTCGTCCAGGTGGTTGGCGTCCACGCAGCGATGCAGCAAGCCGATGCGCGCCGCTTCGGCGGCGTCGAAAATCTCCGCGCCGACGAATAGCCGTCGCGCGTGGCGCGGACCGATGGCCTGCACGACATAGGGCGCGATCGTCGCGGGCACGAGGCCGAGCTTCACTTCGCTCAGCGCGAACTTCGCGCCTTCGATGCCGATCGCGATGTCGCAGCAGGCGACCAGCCCCACGCCGCCGCCGTAGGCCGACCCGTTGACGCGCGCCAGCGTGGGCTTAGGAAAGAACTGCAGCGCGCGCAGCAGTTTCGCGAGCCGCAGTGCGTCGTCGCGGTTTTCTTCGGCGCCGGCCTGCGCCATCCGGCGCATCCAGTTGAGGTCGGCGCCGGCCGAAAAAGTCGCGCCCGCACCGGTCAGGACCAGCGCGCGGATACCGCCATCGTTCGCCAGGGATTCCAGCGCTGCGGTGGTTGCGGCGATCAAGCCGTCATCGAAGGCGTTGTGGACCTGCGGGCGGTTCAGCGTCAGGGTCGCCGTGGTGTTCCTGCGCTCGAGCAGGATGGCGTCGACCATCGTCGCACTCCAGGCCAAAACGGAAAGGATAGCGGTTCCACGCGGGCCCTACGCCGTGTGCAACTACGCCGGCGGCAGTCCCGGCTTTGTCCGGCCGGGGGTATCCCGCCCGTTGCTTTTATAAATGCGAACGATTAGCATTTGCCATCAATGACGTGCCTGGCACGGACTCCGGAATGCATGTGATGCGCAAACTGATCCTGGCAATGGCGGTTGTTTTCGCGGGCACTTTTGTGATCGGTGCCGGCGCGCAAACGGTGCCCGAGTACAAACTGGCGTTGCAGAACCACCAGTTCGAACCGGCGACCCTGAAGGTGCCGGCCAACACCAAGTTCAAGGTATTGGTGACCAACCGTGGCCCGGCGCCGATGGAGTTCGAAAGCGCCGATTTCAATCGCGAAAAGATCGTGCTGCCGAATGCCACGGCGACCGTCTTCATCGGGCCGCTCGAAAAGGGCACGTACAAGTTCTTCGACGATTTCCACCAGGCGACCACCGGCGTGCTGGTCGTGGAGTGATCCTGACATGCTGGGCATAGCGCTACTCGTATTCCGCGAAGTCCTCGAAGCTGCGTTGATCGTCACGATCGTGGCGGCGGCGACACGCGGCGTGCCCCGCCGCGCCGCATTCGTCGGCGGCGGCATCGCTGCGGGCGTCGCTGGCGCGTTGATCGTGGCCGTGTGCATGGGTTTCATCGAGGGTTCGTTGGGCGGCATCGGGCAGGAAGTCTTCAACGCGGCAGTGTTGCTGACCGCGGTGGTGATGCTGGGCTGGCACGTCACCTGGATGTCCAGCCACGGCAAGCAAATGGTGCAGCAGATGCATCGCGTCACCGATTCGGTGAAGGCGGGTTCGAGCTCGATCGCGATCCTGCTGGCGGTGGTCGCGCTGGCGGTTTTGCGGGAAGGTTCCGAGATCGTGCTGTTCCTGTTCGGCATGGCCGCAGGCGGCGCGGGCAAGCTGGGCTTCTTCGCCGGCGTGCCGCTTGGGCTTGCAGGCGGGGTCGCGGTCGGCTTCGCGCTTTACTTTGGACTGCTGCGCATTCCGCTTCGGTATTTTTTCAGCGCGACCAACTGGATGCTGGTGGTGCTGGCCGCGGGACTGGCCTCCAGCGCGGCTGGGTCCCTTATCCAGGCCAATGTGCTGCCTGCCTGGGGCAACCAGGTATGGGACACCTCGTGGCTGCTCACCAACGGGTCCATCGTGGGGCAGGCGGTGCACGTCCTGACCGGTTACGAAGCGCGCCCGGCCGGCATGCAGCTGGTGTTCTGGGCCGTGACATTCGCGATCCTGGCGGCGGGCATGGGCGTGGTTTCCTCGCGCATGACCGCGCAGCGCGAGCGGGCGAACCGCGCCCCGGAAGGCGTCTCCAATCGCGCCGCGGCCACACCCGGCGCATGAAGATTCCGGAACGGTGCCTTCGATGAAAAGCCTCCTGCTTGCCTTGGCAATGACGGGTTCCTGCTTGGCCGCGGCGTGCGTTTCGCTGGCCGTGATGGCAGCCGCGCCTGCTTCGGCTTCCGGTCCGGAAGCGGGGAAGATCAACGCGCTCAAGGCCGAGATCGCCCGGCTCGAGCAGCGCGTCCCGGCGCCGGAACTGGGCCAGCAGATGCTGGAACTGCAGATCCGCCACGACCGCCTGTGGTGGGCCGGCAAGGCCGGCAACTGGAACCTCGCGTATTACATGGTGAGTGAACTGGGCGAGGCCCTGCGCGGCATCGAGGAAACCAATGGCGACGCGCCGGAGCTGCAGCCCGAGAAGCTCTCGGAAATCATGCCGGCGATCATGGATCCGGCGATCCGCGACGTGCAGGAAGCGCTGGTGAAGAAGGACCAGGCCGCGTTCGCCAGCGCCTTTGATCGGCTTTCCGCGTCGTGCAATGCCTGTCACGCGAAAGCCGGGGTCGAATTCCTGCACATCCAGCGGCCGAAGACACCGTTGCTGGACAACCTGCGCTACGCACCCGCAGCCCCCAGGTAGGGCGGCATGGATGGCAGCCGCACGCGCAAGCGTGACGGCGTGTGGGAGCGTGCGCGCGGGCGGAGCCGGAAGGGGACTGCAGCGAGTTTTGGATTTGCGCAACTTGAGCCATGGGGAATCGAATGAAAAAGAACCAACGGAAACCGCTGGCGCTCTGCTCGGTCGGCCTGCTCGGCCTCGCCGGCGTGTTGGCCACGCCGGTCGCGGCGGTGGCGGGTCCGGCATCGACGATCTACTCGCCCATCGTCGACTATCGCGAGTGGGAACTGGAACTGAAAGGCGGCATGTTCAACTGGGGGCGGGGCGAGGAGGGCGAGCGCGCAGCGAAACTCGCGTTCGGTTACGGCCTTGCACCGCGCTGGGCGGTCGAGTTCGAGGCCGAGTATTCGCAGACGCCGGGGCAGGCGGCGCGCGTCGAGGAATACGAATTCGAGAACATTTTCCAGCTGACGGAACATGGCGAACACTGGCTCGACGCCGGCATATTCGCCGAGCTCGAACACAACCGCCTGGAAAATACCAACACCCTGGTGCTGGGACCGATGTTCCAGACCGAGATCTACCGAAACCAGATCAATCTCAACGTGTACTTCGAGCGCCGTTTGAGCGCCGCGCGCGAGGACGAGGAAGGCGGGGAAAGCGACGGGCGCGAGGAAATCAAGTACCAGGCACAGTGGAAATACAATTTGAGCGCCGGATTCCAGCCGGGGGTGCAGGCATTCGGTTCGCTCGGGGATCCCGCGCACCTGCATTCCGGCGAGTTGAGCTTGGGGCCGGCCTTCTTCGGGACGCTCAATCTCGGCAACGCGAAAAGCCTGCGCTACGACTTTGCGGTGCTCGGCGGCCTGACGCGTGGCACGCCGGATACGACGGTCCGCTTCCAGCTCGAATACGAATTCTTCTGAGCGAGGCGCGTCACATCCGGAACACGCCGTAACGCTCGGGTTCGATCGGCGCGTTCATCGTTGCGGAGATCGCCAGGCCCAGCACCCGGCGGGTATCGGCCGGGTCGATGATGCCGTCGTCCCACAGCCTCGCGCTGGCGTAATAGGGGTGGCCCTGGCGCTCGTATTGTTCGCGGATGGGGGTCTTGAAAGCGTCTTCCTCTTCGGCCGACCATTCGCCCCCGCGCGCTTCGATGCCGTCGCGCTTGACCGTCGCCAGCACCGATGCCGCCTGCTCGCCGCCCATCACGCTGATGCGCGCGTTCGGCCACATCCACAGGAAGCGCGCGCCGTAGGCGCGGCCGCACATCGCGTAGTTGCCGGCGCCAAAGCTGCCGCCGATCACCACGGTGAATTTCGGCACGTGCGAGCAGGCGACGGCAGTGACCATCTTGGCGCCGTCCTTGGCGATGCCGGCCTGTTCGTATTTCTTGCCGACCATGAAGCCGGTGATGTTCTGCAGGAACACCAGCGGCACGTTGCGCTGGTTGCACAGCTCGATGAAATGCGTGCCCTTGAGTGCGGACTCGGAGAACAGGATGCCGTTGTTGGCGACGATGCCGATCGGGTAACCGTGGATGTGCGCGAAGCCCGTGACCAGCGTCTTGCCGTAGCGCGCCTTGAACTCGTGGAACTCCGAACCATCGACGATCCGCGCGATCACTTCGCGGATGTCGAACGGCCGGCGCGTGTCTTCCGGAACCACGCCGTAGAGCTCTTCCGCCGGATAGGCAGGCTCACGCGGCTCGGCCAGCGCCAGCGGCATCTGCTTCCTGCGGTTGAGGTTGGATACGATGTCGCGCGCGATCGACAGCGCATGCGCGTCGTTTTCCGCGAAGTGGTCGGCCACGCCGGAAATGGACGTATGGACGTCCGCGCCGCCCAGGGTCTCGGCATCCACCACTTCGCCGGTCGCCGCCTTCACCAGTGGCGGGCCGCCGAGGAAGATCGTGCCTTCGTCCTTGACGATGATGGCTTCGTCGCTCATCGCCGGCACGTACGCGCCACCGGCGGTGCAACTGCCCATCACCACCGCGATCTGCGGGATGTTGAGCGCGCTCATCCGGGCCTGGTTGTAGAAAATGCGGCCGAAGTGTTCCTTGTCGGGAAACACCTCATCCTGCAACGGCAGGAATGCGCCGCCGGAATCGACGAGATAGATGCACGGCAGCCGGTTCTCCAGCGCCACTTCCTGTGCGCGCAGGTGCTTCTTCACCGTGATCGGAAAATACGTGCCGCCCTTGACCGTGGCGTCGTTGGCGACCACCACCACTTCGGTACCGTTGATACGGCCGATGCCTGTGATGATGCCGGCGGCGGGCGCGGCGCCTTCGTACATGCCGTGGGCCGCCAGCGGCGAGAGTTCGAGGAATGGCGAGCCCGGGTCGAGCAGGGCGCGGATGCGCTCGCGCGGCAGCAGCTTGCCGCGCGCGACGTGCTTTTCGCGGGCCCTGGCGCCACCGCCTTCGGCGGTGCGCGCCAGTTCGGCCTTCAGGTCATCGGTGAGCTTGCGCAGGTTTTCGGCATTGCCACGAAAGATTTCGCTTTTGCTGTCGATGGCGGTGGAAATGACAGGCACGGTCGGCTCCATGGCGTGCGCGGGCGCACCAACCCGGCATTCTATCGGGTGCGGCATGCGCGCCGAAAATCGCGTGTGCGATTTGGCGTCGCGCAGGCAACCCGCGAACTGCGGCCACGAAGAAGCCTGCGCGAAAAAAAACCGGCCGCGCGAGGCGGCCGGTCGAATCACTGCTGAAGCCGGAGCGCTCAGTGGCCGCTGGAGCCGCTGGCTGCGTCTTTCGCATTCTCGGCGGCGTCCTTGGCAGCCTTCTTCATGTTGCCGGCCGCTTCCTTCGCGTTCTCGGCGGCTTGCTGCATGTGGTCCATCGCGCTGGAGGAACCGGCCGCCGCACCGGCGGTACCCGCCGAAGCAGCATTGGCGGCCTGCTGGGCCTGGTCGGCTGCCGCGCTGGCCGCGGATGCCGCAGCACCGGCCTGCTCGGCGCTCTGCTCGGTTACGGTGTTCGGATTCGCCTCGGCGGCGGATGCGGCGGCGGCAGCAGCGGACGACGCTTCAGCGGCGTTCTGCTGGGCCTGGTCGGCGGCATTCTGCGCCTGCTGCGACGAGTTGCCGCAGGCACTCAGGGCAAGTGCCATCGAGCCGGCGAGTGCAGTCGCAAGAACGGTACGAGTGAACTTCATTGGATATCTCCTGGATTGGGCCGTGGAAAGCCACGGGAGTGGCCGCGCTATTAAACCGCGTCTGGCTGAATAACGCCAGCATCTGACTTTTTACGGGCAAATAACGTTCAGTCGCGGCTTACCGCGTCCGGCGTAAAAACCAGCGGCTACCCGCTGCCGTCAAACCAGCTCGATCGCGATCGCAGTGGCTTCGCCGCCGCCGATGCACAAGGACGCCACGCCGCGCTTCTTGCCGGCATGCTTCAAGGCGTGCAGCAAGGTCACCACGAGGCGTGCGCCGGTACAGCCGATCGGATGCCCCAGCGCGCAGGCGCCGCCATGCAGGTTGAGCTTTTCGTGGGGGATGGAAAGGTCCTTCATCGCGGCCATTGCCACCACCGCGAAGGCTTCATTGACTTCGAACAAATCGACGTCGTCGACTTTCCAGCCGGCCTTCTGCAATACCTTTTCGATCGCACCGACCGGTGCGGTGGTGAACCACTGCGGTTCCTGCGAATGCGTGGCGTGCGCCACGATGCGCGCCAGCGGCTTCACGCCGCGCGCCTTGGCATCGTCCGCGGACAGCAGCACGACCGCAGCGGCGCCGTCGGAAATGCTGGACGAACTGGCCGCAGTGACGGTGCCGTTCTCCTTGCGGAAGGCAGGTTTCAGCGTCGGAATCTTCGCGGGATCGACCTTGCCGGGAGTTTCATCGACCGAAACTTCGACGTCGCCCTTGCGCGAAGGCACGGTGACGGTGGCAATCTCGTCGGCGAATGCACCGGACTTCACGGCTGCCTGTGCCCGGCGTACGGATTCGGTCGCGAACGCATCCTGCGCCTCGCGCGTGAAGTGGTACTTGTCGGCGCAGTTCTCGGCGAACACGCCCATCGCCTTGCCGTCGTAGGGATTGGTCAGGCCGTCCCACGCCATGTGATCGACCATCGTGCCGTCGCCGTAACGGATGCCGGTGCGCACCGCCGCCATGTGCGGCGCGTTGGTCATCGACTCCATGCCGCCGGCGACGACCACGCTGGCGGAACCGGCCTTGATCAGGTCGTGGCCCAGCATGATGGCCTTCATGCCCGAACCGCAGACCTTGTTGAGGGTGGTGCAACCGGAGGAAGGGGGCAGTCCTGCCGCCAATGCCGCCTGGCGCGCCGGCGCCTGGCCGAGGTTGGCCGGCAACACGCAACCCATCAGTACTTCGCCGACGTCGCCCGGCGCGATACCTGATTGCTGCAACGCGGCGCTGATGGCGGCGGCGCCCAGCTTGGGAGATGGGAAACCGGTGAACTGGCCGAGGAACGCGCCGATCGGCGTGCGTTTGGCGGCGGCGATGACGATGTCGGACATGATCTGGACTCCAGAGAAGATGTTGCGTTTGAATCAGCACGAGCCGTGAAGCGGCTTCGGTTTGAGGATGGTTGCGGGTGCGAACCGGGCCGGGCCGTCGGGCGGCGCCCGCCAGGAGGGACGCTGCGGCGTCGCTGCCAGCCAAGGAATTATGCGGCGTATGCTGCGCTGCCGCAAACCGGGCGCGTGCCCCGGCGCGCGCACCGCGGCAGAATGGTGTGGTTGCCGGAATTTTGATTGGGGAACAGCCACATGATCGGCCCGATTTCGTTGCATGTGCGCCGCCATGCCGGGTGGCTGGCGCCGGGTTTGCTGGCTGCGGCGCTGTCCGCCTGCGGAGGAGGGGGTGGCAATGGGGCGGTGCGCACGCCGGCCGTCGTGCCGCCCCCGCCGCCGCCGCCCACCACGACCGCGCCGCCGCCGCCCACCGACGCGCAGCTGTCGCTCACCAATACCTACGCCGCGCATGCCGCCGGCTATACCGGCGCGGGGGTCACCATCGGCATCGTGGACAGCGGCATCATGCGCAGCAACCCGACTGTCGCGGGGCGCGTGCTGCAGGAGTTCATCGACGTCGATGCCGGCTCCAACAACACCAGCATCGATGACGTGGTGGGGCATGGCACCTGGGTCTCCGGGATCGCGGCGGGCGCGCAGTTCGCGAAGTTTCCGGGCGGCATCGCACCGGGTGCGGAGCTGGTGTCGGTGCGCATCATTTCCGATGACGCACCATCCGACAGTGGCCAGCCGCCGGCCCGGATCACGGCGGCCGACGCGCAGTTTTTCCAGCAGGTCAACCAGCAGTTGATCAGCGCCGGGGTCAAGGTGCAGAACAACTCGTGGGGCGGCCTCACGTGGGATACCACCGACCCGACTGTGAACCAGGCGTTCGACAACGCCTACAGCGCGTTCGTCAATCAGCAACGCGGCCTCGTGGTGTTCGCGGCCGGCAATGGCTCGGGCGCGCAGCCGAGCACTTTCGCCCAGTTGCCGAATTTCGCGCCGGATCTCGCCAAGGGCTGGCTGACCGTGGTGGCGCTCGACAGCAACGATCCGGCGCACCTCGCCGGCTATTCCAATATTTGTGGCGCAGCGAAGGCTTTCTGCCTCGCGGCGCCCGGCGACGTGATCGTGCTGGACAAGGATACGACGGCCGCCACCGTCGACCCGGATTACTACATCGTGGGGGGCACCTCGCTGGCGGCGCCGATGGTCACGGGCGCCGCAGCGCTGGTGTGGCAGGCATTTCCGTATTTCGACAACGACCTGGTGCGGCAAACGCTCCTGGGCACCGCCGACCCGCTCGGCGGTTCGCAGCCCAATCCGACCTTCGGCTACGGTGCACTCAACGTCGGCCGTGCGGTGCAGGGCCCGGCGCAGTTCAACTGGGGTGACGTGTCGGTGGCGTTCGACACCCTGACCTCGACCTGGAGCAACGACATCTCGGGCGCCGGAGGCTTGATCAAGAACGGCACCGGCACGCTGATCCTGACCGGCAACGACAGCTACGCGGGCGGCACGCAGATACTGGGTGGAAACTTGCAATCGGCCACCGCGTTGCCCGGCGATGTCACCGTGGGCAACACCGGTACCCTGGACAACGTGCCCGGCGTGAGCGGATCGCTCGTCAATGCCGGCACGGTCATCGTCCGCAGTGGCACGACAGAAGTGGCCGGCGATTACACGCAGGCCAACACCGGCATCTTGTCGGTCAATCTCGGGACATTGTTCAGCATTGCGGGGACGGCCCGGATCGACGGCACGTTGAACGTGCTTGGCGCGGTCTCCGGCTACACCACCAGCAGTCACGAGACCATACTGACTGCGTTCGACGGTGTCAGCGGCACCTTCGCGCAATTGACCACCTCGCCGGGCGTGTTCCTCAGCTCCACGATCCAGTACACCGCCGACAGTGTGTGGCTGGATACGACCAGCCTCGACATCACGCAGGCGGCTCAGGCCATGGCCATCGCCGACCCGGCATCCTCGGCCGCGGCCGTTCGGGTGCAGAGCGGATTCGAAGCCTTGAACTCGAAGCTTGCGGCCGGCCAACCTGTCATGCCGGGCGTCCTGCAGGGCGCCGGTGCGATCCAGCATTCGGCGACGCCCGCATCCGCGCGTGCGACGTTGCACAGCCTTTCGGGACAACTGCATGCCGCCACCGCGGCGATGCTGTTCGACGGCATCGCCGCGACCAGCGACGCGCTTTCCGGCCGTTTCGACGACCTGCTCGACGGGCGCGCAAAGGTCGGCACGTGGTATGGCAATCCCGGCTGGCAAGGCGACCTGCAGCGCGAGGATTTTGCGGGCGCGAGCTTCCGCAGCAATGGCAGCCT